>JAEZFD010000023.1 GCA_023417655.1 Planctomycetota bacterium
CACGGCAATTGTCGGGGCTGACATGCTGCCAACTGCATGTCTCCGGTGTGGCATGTTTAACCGTGTTCGCGAGTTTCAGAACCGTGCATCTGGCGCGGGGGATAGCCATTCCACACGAGCGGCTTCCCGACTTTGTCGGACTGTTTCGTTTCGAGTGCTTTCAGGACATCGAGCACTGTCCGATTCGTGGGGACGTCTTTGGCGAGGCGTTTGATAACGTCCCCCGGCACCTGCAGCGAGCCGGCTCCTTCGCCGCCTTCAACGAAAGATCCCTTCTGATTGAAGACTGCCCAGTAAATACACCGGGGATGTGCTTTCGCCCCATCACGGGCTTTCTCCGCAGTGCTCCCTTTCACTCGCTGCCCGCTCACCTGATAGACATCGCGACGTTCAAAAACGATCGCCACCACATTCCAGTCTTTTCCGAAAAGCCCAAACATGGGGTGATCCTTTTAATGCGATGAGGAAATTGAGTCGCGATGAGCGGGGCTAATTGCGGAGTTCACAGCTGACGTGTCGCAGAACTGAAGATGCCGTTTCAAAGACGATTGACAGAATTGAGTTACGGTCAGAAATGAGATTTGCCCGACGGCATGACATTGGACTCGAGTGAATCACTGTCGTCAATTCACTCGCTTCGATTCATCACCGGGAATCGGCAGTCTTTGGCTCAGACTGGAACCGCTTCAGAGCAATAATCGCCAGGCCTGTCGCAATTAACGGGTCATCTTCGCGCATGATCGCGATCGGGCTTTCCCAGCGACCATCCTCCTTCTGCAGGGCAAGGAGTTCATTGTGAATCTGTTTAATCCGTGGTTGGAGTCGAAGGTCACCGGTCTGCTCCCAAACTGACCCGAGAGCCGCGGCGTGATAAAAATAGAGTCCTGCGAGGGGAGGAACCGGGTCGTCAGGATTCTCCGGCATTCGGGGAACCGCCACTGGATCCTGTCTGAGGAGAAACTCGAGAGCCTGCACGACGTCTGGATCAGAAACCGATTTTCCCAGCTGAAGTAACGCAATGATTCCGTCACAGGTAGCGGTGGAATAAGCGCGAGGCTGTGGCTCTCCCTGTGCGTCCACGGAGAAGCCCAACTTGTTTAATTGATCATCACGACGGGGCAGAAACCAGAACCCTCCATTAGGCTGGAAGTCAGGGTTTCGACAGCGATTCAGGAATGCCATCGCTTCCTTCCTTGGCTCGGCGCTGAGTCCGTCTGTCAGATTCAGGGCGGTTAGCGCATGAGCTGTGACGGACATGTTGGCAGGATTCGATTCAGCCGTCGCCGGGTCGGTTTCGATACCCCAGCCTCCGCGACCGACTGCATTCTCCGGCCAGCTTTGTCGGGGAATCTGCTGTGCCTGGTGGAGGACTCGCTGCAGCAATCCGTGCTCTTTCTCTGGGAGTGGCCGGAAGCGGGTACTGGCTGTCAGCAGTAGCGCGGAGGCGTAGACCGGCGAATCTGAACGACCGTCCGGGCTGTGCATGACTCCCGACAATTTCATGTTCGAAGTCAGGACTTTCTGTCCTCGGAGAAAGGCCGCTTCTGCAGAAGAGGACTTGGCCGGGCGGACCTCAGACAAGGCCTCGAGGATAAGGGCTGTCGTTCCGATTCCGCTCTTGAGTGACCCATAGGTTTCAGAGGGCCAGCGGCCATCATTCGCCTGCTGCTTTTCCAGCCACTGCACGGCAGCGGTGACTGCAGAGTCGACTTTTGAGGAAAGAGTGGAAGAAGTGTCTGGGGCATCCGCTCGTGCGGAACCAGTCAGTAAGAGTGTGAAGAGAAGCAGGGCCGCTGGGACCTTGCTTCTCAATATGAGAGACGGAAGATGAGGGTGAAGTCTGCAGGGCTGGTTCATAGTTCTGACATTGTCAGCGTCAAGTTTGGAGCCAGCAAGGTCAGTAACGCGGCCGAAGTGCAGAAGGTTCGGTTCGTAATGCAGTGGTGCCCGGTCCAGCTCCCGTCACGGTTCTGCGTCAGCATCAATTCGTCACGGACGCGCGGATACCACGCCGCCCATTCCGGCTTCTGTTCTTTCAGCAGGCACTCAGTAACGAGGAAGAAGGAAAGATACTCCTCACCCCCGGCGAGCTGAAACGGTCGAGGGTCGGTCTTCACTCGTGTCAGCAGGCGCTCCAGACATTCCTTGAAGACCGGTTCATCCCGGTAGTTCAGTGAATAAAGCACGCGGAGGCTTGAGGCGTCTTTATAGAACTCATGCATCCAGTTCTGTTCGTCGGTTGAACGCTTCTTCAGATTCGCAAGCAAGGCTTCACCGACGAGTCTGGCAGAAGCATCAATCTGAAATCCTGCTGAACTCGCTGAGCGCAGGCTCTCCCAGCCCATTACGGTTCCGAGAATCGGAGCCCAGCTTTCGTTCCCCCAGGTGCCGTCTTTTCCCTGAGTCTGACAGATATGATCAATCAGTTTGGTGAGTGCTTTGCGGATCTCGGCTTCCGCGCCAGGTGCCTCGTAGTAGACTTCACTTAAATAGAGGGTGGCGAGAAACAGGTCGGCGTTCATGCCGATCTTCCGCTGCACCAGTGTGACTTCGGTCAGGCCGACCGTCCGCAGAGGACGCTGTTCAATCAGGTCGAGGACGCCATAAAGCACTTGTGAGCTTTCCCGCGTGTATTTCCCACCGCGAGGCGTGCTCCCTTCCGAAAGCAGAGTTAACCCGACCATTGCGGTGCAGCCAAGGTCGGGAGGCTGATGCATGTCAGTGCCGACAGTGCCGTCTCGCCGAATGGTCGTGATCAGAAACTGCAAACCGCGATCAATCGACTGCTTTGTCTTCGCGTCGAACTTTGAATCTGGAAGGTCGGCGGCCAAAGCGGAGCCCATCGACAGCAGAAGACTTCCGATCAATCCGAGTGCGACTCCGAGAATCGCCTTTCGGATAACTTGTGGAGATCGGTCTGACGGGAGAAACATGAAACACCTTTCGCGAAAGCAGCACCGGTCACTCCGGAGAATGGCGGTGACTGCAGAAGTCTTGCGCAAGCAGAAGCCAATTCTACCCCGTTCTCCTTCGATGGGACGAGAGTGAATTGGCTGCGCAGGCTGAATTCCTGTGATCTTTGGTATCCGTTTGGATTTCCCATCAAAGCTCGCTCTTGACATCAATTCCAGTCTACTTCTAGAGTTGCGCAAATCTCGACGGGGAGGGTGTGTCATCAGTCGCCGTCGAGTCGCGGGGCTCTCGCTGGGTCAGCGACAAGTCGGTCACGTCAATGAGTCGCACACTTTGGCTGTGCCAGATGCAAAGAACTCAATGACCGTGCCACGATTTGTGTGATGATTCATCGGGGGCAGGACGCCCGCAGGGCTCTCCAGGAAGGAGTGAAATTCGTGTCAGTTCCTCGCAGACTCGCCTTTGGCGTCGACCCCATTCGCGCAGAAAAATTCAGCCTGCGTCAATCACGCTATCACGGGCTGTCGGAAGTGGTCTCGCAGTTGGCGCTCAAAGCTCAACAGGCGGGGCAGCCGTTACGGGTTCTCGATGTGGGCGTTCAGGACGGCGTGTCGCGACGTTATCTCGAAGTCCAGCCGGGTGCCGAGAACATTGAATACTCCGGCGCCGATCTCACGCTCCGCGACTTCATCTATCGCCGCGAGAGCTGGAAGGATCTGTTCACCGGTGATCTCATGCAGGGCTATCCGCAGATCCCAAGTGAGACCTATGACGTCGTGGTCTGCGAGCAGGTACTCGAGCATCTCACTGAACAGAAGCTCGCGATGCAGACGCTTGTACGAGCTCTGAAGCCGGGCGGAACACTGATCGTCGGGGTTCCGACCTTCCCGCATGGGTTTCATCTCATCCGGAAATACCTCGTCCCTTTAATGGATTCAGTGAATCCTTGGGGGAAGCGGGATCGAGGGCACGTGCAGGCATTTTCCAGAATCAGTTTCTGTCGACTGCTCAGACGCAATACCGGGATTCAAATCATGGAATCCCGAGGCTATCGCATCGTTTCAGGCGGACTGTTGCGGCCGCTGGAGAACTTCCGCTGGTGGTGGAAGTTCAATCGGCAGCTGGGGGCTCTGTTGCCTGACCTCTGTATTGAAATTCAGGTCATTGCGAAGAAGAGCGAAGCGAAGGGAGAAGTGTCTCCCCGGCCATTGCGTCGGAGTGCGTGAACCGAATCCCGGAACACCCGTGCAGTGACCTTCTTCAAGGACTGCAGGGGGTTCACGAAGGGATATCAAGCGGTTTAAAAATCACCGCAGCGGCTCGTTGATCAAATTTCAAATTCGAAGCACAAAATTCGAAACGAATTTGAAATCTCAAGAACCAGGACCGGTCGACGGTCCAAGAGTTTCGAATTTGAGATTTCGTGCTTTGAATTTTCCACGCTCTAACTCGAGCGGGCCTTGTCGGAGATATCCTTCCGGCACCAGGCACCCTTCCAGCGGATACAGCGGACGGCTTCATAGGCTTTCCGCTTTGCGTCTGAGAGATCGTTGCCGAGAGCAGTGACTCCCAGCACGCGACCGCCGGTGTTCACGACGGCACCCTTCTGCAGGGCCGTTCCGGCATGGAACACTTTGACGTCTGGCAGGGCATCGGCATCGCTGATCCCGCGAATTGGATGTCCGGTCGAGATGTTCCCCGGATAGCCTTCCGAGGCCATGACGACGCAAACGGCAGGACGTTCATCCCATTCCAGCTGCGGCAGATCTTTGAGCTTTCCGTCAGCAGCAGCACAGAGGACGTCAAACAGATCCGTCTTCAACCGCATCAGGATGGCCTGAGCCTCTGGGTCGCCGAGGCGGACGTTATATTCCAAAACCTTCGGCCCGTGTGCCGTCAGCATGAGGCCGGCATACAGGACCCCCTTGAATTCGACTCCGGCCTTTCGCATGGTGTGGACAGTCGGAATCAGGATCTTCTCGATGACGCTGTCCATCAGTTCCGGCGTGGCGAACGGGGCGGGGCTATAGGCTCCCATTCCTCCGGTATTTGGTCCGGTGTCGCCATCGTGAGCGGCTTTGTGATCCTGCGCCGCTTCGAGCGTGATGATCGTTTTGCCGTCGACCAGCGCCAGAATACTGACTTCCTGACCGACCAGTTTCTCTTCGATGACGATCGTGCGACCCGCCTCCCCGAAGATCTGCTGCTTCATCATCTGATTGACGGCAGCGATTGCTTCGAGTTTGGTTTCGCAGACGGTGACCCCTTTCCCGGCCGCCAGCCCATCGGCTTTCACGACGAGAGGAGTTTCTTCACGTTCCTGAATGAAGTGAATCGCGGATTCGGCTTCACGGAAGACCCGGTAGTCGGCGGTCGGTACGCTCGCCTGTCGCATGATGTCTTTGCAGAACGCCTTGCTTCCTTCGAGATTGGCGGCCGCTTTGCTTGGTCCGAAGACCCGGAGGCCTGCTTTCTTGAATTGATCGGCGACACCTGCGACCAGCGGGGCTTCAGGGCCAATGACGGTCAGGTCGATCTTTTCATTTTTTGCGAACTGGACGAGTCGTTCCCCGTCAGTGGCAGGGATGTCGATGTTAACGACATCGGCGCCGGTGCCTGCGTTACCAGGAGCACAGAAAACGTGCGTCACTTTGGGAGACTGCTTCAATTTCCAGGCCAGAACGTGTTCCCGTCCGCCTGATCCGACCACCAGCACTTTCATCGCAATTCATTCCTCATCGCGGCCTGACGGACGCTGAACTTCGATTCTCGCCCCCTTTATTCCTGTCGAGATGCAGGAGGGCTCCCTCAGTCTGACGCGGCGGAAAAGCCGGAAGACTGTTTTTCTGCGGAATCCGTCAAGTATAGTCATGCAGAAGAGGACCCGGTAGCACTCGGCCGATTTCTTCATCTGAATCGGCGAACGCCCCGGTTTTCTGCGTTAACACACGATCAGGAGCGATTTTTGAACGAGCCTCGGGCCACGGTGTTTGCGGATCTGACGGGAAAACGGGCATTAGTCACCGGCGCCTCTTCCGGAATCGGCCGGGCGATCGCACTGGAACTGGCCGGGGCGGGGGCCGACGTGCTCGTCCATTATGCCCGGTCTGAACAGGCCGCAGCGGCAGTCGTTACTGAAATTCAGAGTTATGGTCGCCGCAGCCGAAGCCTGCAGTGCGCTCTCCCGTCCAACGATATGGCTGCCTTCGTAGAGTCCGCCTGGAACGAATGGCAAGGACTCGACATCTGGGTGAACAATGCCGGTGCGGATCTGCTGACTGGACCGGGAGCCCGCCTGAACTACGCCGAGAAACTGAACCGTCTCTGGCAGGTCGATGTGGAAGGGACCGTGTTTTTTTCCCGAGCGATCCTTGAGAAAATGAAACGGCAGGGAAGCGGGGCCATACTCACGATCGGTTGGGATCAAGCAGATCGGGGGATGGACGGAGACAGTGCCGAACTCTTCTCAACAGCCAAGAATGCCATCATGGGATTCAGCCGGTCACTTGCGGTCAACGCTGCCCCTGAAGTTCGCGTGAATTGCATTTCGCCGGGTTGGATTCAGACCGCCTGGGGAGAACAGGTTCGCACCGAATGGCAGGAACGGGTGATTCGTGAAACCCCGCTCAAACGCTGGGGAAAGCCGGAAGACCTCGCCCGCCTTGCACGATTTCTGGTCAGCGACGAAGCCAGCTATATCACGGGACAAGTGATTAATGCGAACGGCGGTGCGGTTCGATAACCACAGCGCAGTCCGTTCAACTCGTACTCTTTCGGAACCAAGTGGCTCAACTGAAGGAATTCCGATGTCAAAGTTTCAGGTTGTGGTCACGGATTTCATCCATCCCCCGCTGGATAAAGAACTTCAGGTGCTGGGTGATATTGCAGATGTCACCGCATTAAATGCGATGGGCGAGCAGGAAGTCATTGGCCGGGTCGAAGAGGCCGATGCCATCATGCTCTATCATTTCATTTCTCTCTCGGCGGAGACCATTCGATCTCTGAAGAATTGCAAGCTGATCGTTCGCTGTGGCGTCGGCTATGACAACGTTGATATTGAGGCGGCCCGGGCGATGGGAATTCCCGTCGCGAATGTGCCTGACTATGGCGCGGAAGAAGTGGCTGACAGTGCGATCGGCATGATGCTGACCCTCACTCGTGGAATTCATTATACGAACAGCCGACTGCAACTCGGGCTTGGAGACTGGAGCTATCAGCAGGTCATTCCGCTGACCCGGTTAAGGGGACAGGTCTTCGGAATCGTTGGTCTGGGACGCATCGGCACGGCGACGGCGTTACGTGCGAAAGCTCTCGGAATGCGAGTGGTCTTCTATGATCCGTATCTGCCTGACGGGCGTGATAAGGCCATTGGCGTAGAACGAGTTGAAACACTCGATGAACTGCTGGCGTTGTCAGATGTGCTGAGCCTTCACTGTCCTCGGACTCTGGAGACGCAGCATCTGATCAACGATGCCGCAATTTCCAAAATGAAACCGGGTTCCTATGTCGTGAACACCGCACGGGGTGGGGTCGTCGATTCCCTTGCCGTCCTGAGGGCGATTGAAGCCAATCATCTCCGTGGGGCCGGACTCGATGTGCTCGAAGTGGAGCCACCTCCAGCCGATGATCCCGTCATCCTCGCCTGGCGAGACCCCAATCATCCCGCTTTCAGTCGACTGATTATCAATCCCCATTCAGCGTTTTACTCAGAGCAGGGACTGGAAGACATGCGGGTGAAGGGAAGTCAGGCTTGTCGTCGCGCGTTGCTCGGCGAGCGAATTCGGAACATCGTGAACTGACGGTGTTCCGCGCACTTCGATGATTTGAAGTGTCTTCGTTTGGTGTTCGTCGGTTGCAGAAGAAAGAGATGTCATGCGCTGGATGTTCGCCTGCGGAGTCTGGTCAATCCTGTTGTGTCTTTCTTCCGGTGCCCATGCCGACGGATTGACGTTGAATCTGCGGAGCCGTCAGGAAGTGGCACCGCAGTCAGGTCGATATCACGCCGTGACGAAGCCGGTGACGTGGACTCCGAAAGAAACGGCAATCGTCGTCTGTGATATGTGGGATTCGCACACCTGCCCGAATTCCGCAAAACGAGTCGCGCAGATGGCTCCCCGAATGAATGAGGTTTTGAACGCCGCCCGGGCACAAGGCGTCTTCATCATTCATGCCCCGAGTGACACGATGAAGTTCTATGAAGGGCATGCTGGGCGAAAGCTGGCGCAAGTGGCTCCAGCGGTTGAACCGATCGTTCCGCTGCAGCGCTGGTGCAAACTTGATCCGCAGCGTGAGGCCCCGTTACCGATCGACGACAGTGATGGTGGTTGTGACTGTGAGCGGACATGGAAACCGGGCGATCCTTACCCATGGACCCGACAGATCGCGACGCTGGAGATTAAAGATGGGGACGCGATCACTGATTCGGTCGAGGCCTATTACCTGTTGCGACAACGGGGAATCAAGAACCTGATCGTGATGGGGGTTCACACGAACATGTGCGTGCTCGGCCGTCCGTTCTCCATTCGGCAGATGGTCTCGCAGGGACTGAATGTCGCGCTGATGCGTGATCTGACCGACACGATGTACAACCCTGAGAAGGCCCCTTACGTCAGTCATTTCACTGGGACTGATCTGGTGGTCGAGCACATCGAGAAATACTGGTGCCCGACCCTGCTCAGCACGGATTTCATCGGAGGTCAGGCGTTTCGATTCCCGGATGACAAAAGGCGTCACGTCGTGATTCTGCAGGGAGAGAAAGAGTATCGGACTTCAGAGACCCTGCCGAAGTTCGCACTCGAACAGTTGGGGAAGGATCACCGGGTCTCCTTCGTCTGGCTCGATGAGCAGACCGAATCCAACTTCCCGGGAATCGACGTCGTCAACGAGGCCGATGTTCTGCTGATCAGTGTGCGTCGTCGTGTCATGCCGCAGGCGGAACTCGCTGTTCTTAAACGGTATGTCGCCGCCGGTAAGCCTGTCGTCGGAATCCGCACGGCGAGTCATGCGTTCGTGCTGTCAAAGCAGTCGCCGAAATCAGGACTCGCCGACTGGCCGGAACTGGATGCAGCAGTCTTTGGCGGGAACTACACCGGGCATCTCAGCCACAAGCTGAAGCCGACAATCAGGCCGATCGAGTCGGCGAAGAATCATCCGTTGCTGCAAGGCATCAATCCCGCTGAGTTCACCGCCAATGGAGGCCTTTACAAGAACGCTCCATTGCAGCCCGGGGCGGTCGAGCTGCTCAAAGGTCGGGTCGAAGGGAGTGATTCGTCCGAGCCGGTCGCATGGACTTTTCAACGCGCAGACGGAGGTCATTCCTTCTACACATCGCTGGGCCATCCTGACGACTTCGCTCAGCCAGAATTTGTCACGCTCCTCAAGAATGCCATCAGCTGGATTCCTGAGGAGCAGGGCGCAAGCGATTCCGCCCGCTAACGCGATTGGTTTGTATCCGTACGGCGATCTGAATCTGAACGGATCGTTCCTGCGAAAATCAGATCGATTCGCCAAGGTCGGCGTTTCGTTGCTTTTCCCGGAGTTCGGCGGCGGGAATTCCGGCAAGCGGGAGACTGGCTCCATTCTTGAGCGGCTGCAGTCCACCGACTTCCGTCAGCGGTGTCGCGTCATCGCGGAGACGCAGCATGAAGTAGATCAGGGTGACTGTCGTCCAGAAATAGCTGAACACAAACGCGACGGGAATCGTCATGAAAATGTTCGTCCAGAACGTCATTGCATGAGCAGCGGGCGGACTCACCTTCAACGTGGCCTCAGACGGAATCGGTGCCGGGGCAGGGGGCTCTTCCATTTGGAGCGTTGATGACTGATTCGCGAGCTGTTGGCTCTGAATTGGTTCGATCACCGTAGGCGCATCCTGAGGAGGCCTTCCATCGAGGAGAGCGACATCGGACTCGAACTTGCCCGAACCAGCGTACGGCCCTTCCGATTCCTGCAGACCTGTGAGCTGCGTCGACATGGTTGTGAACTGCCAAGTTAACCCCAGGAATCCATTTACGAGATAGAGCGAGGCCGAGCCGGTGACGAGCATCACCACCAGCAACAGCAGGAAGTACCACAGCTGGTTGAACAGGTAGCTGTAAGCTCGACTTAACCCGTCAAAGGCATCACTGGCTTCGGAACTGATCGCGGCGATCATGAGCGGCCAACCCGCACCGACTCCCACGATGATCAAGGTGATGAGCGTCCCGAAAATGAGGGGCAGAAACCAGAACACTCCGACGGCGGTGTCTCCCAGATAAGGAATTCGGGCGATCACTCCGGCAATGAAATTTGGAATCCAGCAGGCCAGTAAACCGAACAAAGGGATGAGAGGAGCACCGAGATAGGACACGCTGTGCCGAAGTGAGAATCCCATGGCCCGGCGGCAAGAGAGTTCGCCATGCCCGGCGAAGTCGACAGCTGCCATTCGCGCAATCGCGCCACCGAAGATGCCGCAGACGAGCAGGCTCCACAGTGTCGCCGCGACGCTTCTTAGCCAGTGAGTGAAGTTGTCGCTGGGGAATGCAACTTCCCGCGCGGAAATGAATGTCTTCTGCAGTGGCCACAGTAACAGGTTCCCATTGGAGAACGCTGTTTGCAGAGAACGGATCGGGGCATGCAGAAAGACTTCTGGTTCAAATGCAGGGCTTTGCAGAATCTTGTCTTCCTGCCATGGCCAGTGCGTGGGATACATCGCGGGCGAAAGCGATCCCATCGGGCGATGGACTTCCTGCAGCGACTGGGGAACGAGCTGATAAAGGAAAATCAGGCCGGCCGCCCAGAGGATGACCCCGAGTACCGCGAGGATCATCCGGCGATAATCAATCGCCATCCGAAATGCGCGAAACAGCCGCAGAGCTGGAACCCAGTATTGCCACCGGACAGGGTTGGGGACGAAGAACTGCTCTTCCAGTTCGTGATCCCCCTGCGGTTGAGTTGTCATGTTCAGAATCTTTCGTCTCTTCGAGAATCTGGACGCAGCGAATCAGGGCATCCTCGATGGAACGAGAGCCGGGGATTCTGTCGAGAGGCGTCCTTGCTCAACACCCGGTCCCCGGCAGAGTATAGTCTGTTGAACGGTTACACGACATCTTTGTTGGCTGCATCAAAAATGCCTGACGCTTTCTCAAGATGCGACAGGTGAAATCGAGTTACCTGCAGGGCTTTTTCATGAGTTGGGTTCAGCGTCAAATTTCATTGCCCGCCAAACGTCGCGGATTCCACCTGATCACATCAGACGTTGTCAAGGCGTTGCCAGAACTCGAGTCGATCAAGACGGGATTGCTGCACGTGTTCATTCAGCACACGTCTGCGTCTTTGACGATTAACGAGAACGCAGACCCCGACGTGCCACGAGATCTCGAGTCATCGTTCAATGCGATTGCTCCAGAGAACTTTCCTTACATCCACACATGTGAAGGCCCTGATGACATGCCTGCCCATGTGAAGGCCTCGATGCTCGGAAGTTCGGTGTCGATCCCGATCGCCAATGGGCGTCCGCTGCTTGGGACCTGGCAGGGGATTTTTCTCTGTGAGCACCGCAATCATGGTGGTTCCCGACGGCTGGTACTGACGCTACATGGGGAATAATCAATTAGCAGAAGATGCTGAATTGGTCTGAGTGAATCCCCAGTCATTCAGCGTTTTCCAGAGGGGCTCCAATGGAAGCCCGATCACATTGCTGGAGCTGCCGATCACCGTTTGCACGAAGACAGATCCGGCTCCCTGAAGCCCATAGCCTCCAGCCTTTCCGACAGGTTCACCAGTGGAGAGGTACCAGTTGAGCAGTGGTTCGCTGATCGGGTGAAACCGGATAGTCGTCTGTTCGATCAGTCGGCGCTCCTTGCCGTCGCGAGTTCGCAAGCAGACCGCGGTCACAACCTCATGAGCTCGATCTGAGTAATAACGCAGGAACCAGTTCCGGACAGTCGTCTGCCAGTTCTCTCGGGGTGGCTGTCCCAGGACGGTCGATTGACCGTCGGGTTCGGTAGCCACGACGACTGTGTCGGCTGTGACGATGAGATCCCAGTCCCTGTTGGGAACAGCGGCCGCGGCCTGGAGCAGTTTTGCGTGAGCAATTTCCGTGACACGAGCTCTAATCTGAGCTGGTGTGCGGACATCAAGAAAACCGGCCTCCTTCTCGTCAGGCGGCGGAAAGACGATGATTTCCTGTTGAGGCAGCAACAGCGAAAGCAGTTCGCGACGTCGGGGAGAACGTGATCCCAGAATGATCATTTACCGGCGACCTGTGAGGGGGCGGTCATCAGTGTGAGTCCAGCGCTGCTAGTCGACTGCAACGACGACGCAGGTGATATTGTCGCGAGAGCCCCCGGCTTGAGCGGCTTCGACGAGTTTTTCGGCCGTAATTTGTGGAGAAGTCTCAGATGACAGGAGCTTCTGTATCACGTCCTGACTCGTTCCATCACTCACTCCGTCCGAGCAGAGAACGAATTTATCCCCAGGCTGTGGGATGACGCTGACTGGTTCACTGACAGCGCTCCCCTCTTTTGTGCCGAGATAGCGATAGAGGACGTTTCGATAGCGGTGAGTTCGGGCGTCTTCCTTCGAGATGGTTCCTGCTTTCACCAGTGCTTGCGTCAGGGAGTGGTCTTCAGTCAGCTGGGTGAGTGTGCGGTCGCGGAAGAGATAAACCCGACTGTCACCGACTCCGCCGACGTAGAAAATCTGATTAGCGGCTACGAGATAGACAACGGTCGTCCCCATGTTTTTGCAGGAGGACTCAAGCTCGCCCAGCGCCATGATCTCGCTATTCGCTGCGGCAATCGACTTGTTAATTCCCTCACTGACGGAAGTAGGATTTCCGTTCTGAAAGTCGATCTGGGAGAGCAGCGTTTTGGAGACAATTTCCACGGCCATGCCGCTCGCACGCTCGCCAGCACATTGGCCCCCCATTCCGTCAGCAACCAGAAAGAAGCGGCCCGCGGGATCAACGAAGAACCGGTCTTCATTGTTCTCGCGAAAATTGCCTGTGATGCTGAGGGCACCCCAGTGGATCGATCCGGCTCGCCCCATCATGTTGTCGTCCGTCTGTGCTTCTCAAGCTGCTGCCCGTCGGAATGCAGATTACTTGAAGTCATTCTGACTCCAGTTCATCCATCATATCATCATGCCGCAGTCGGTCAGCAGACGCAATTGCCGATCTGTCCGCTTGGAGGCAGGAATTAAAGACTGGCTGAAGCAGGTGTGAGGGTTTTGTCGATTTCGTTAGCAACGATCACACCATAGTTCACGGCCCCGAGCCAGCCGGACATAATGATCCCGACAGAACCCGCATGATAGAGCCCGTAAATTTGCTCAGGCAGTGCCTGGGAGACTTTCAGGCCTTCAAACTTGGTGCCGAAGCTCGCCCCTTGCAGGTGACGTGTGTAATGCTGGAACGTCTTTGGAGTGGATGCTTCGATCCAGTCGAGTTTCGAGCGGATATCAGGCACGTATTTTTCCAGACAGGTAATCGTGCTTTCGCAAAGCTTCTGCTTCTCGATTTCGTACTGCTCTGGAGTCAGATCGGCCCAGTCTTTGTAGTTGGCATTTGTCGAGGAGACGACGAGCCAGCGATCGGAACCTGGTCGAGTTTCCGGGTAATAGAACGAGAACGTCCGGCTGCTGACGTTCATCGACAACATGGAATTGATGTCGAAACCGTCGTGTTCGGAATGGAACAGCAGGTCTCCGCAGTTCGGGAAGCCTTCGCCGGGTTTCAGTCCCAGATACACCTGACAGCTGGAGTTGTTCAGGCGGACTGCTTTGGCTTCTTCAACATAGGCGGGGTCAAAGTGTTCTTCTCCGACCAGGTTCAGAATTGTCGATTTCACATTGGAATTCGACAGGACTGCCCGGCAGGTGATCCGGCGGCCGTTGACGTGAACGGCCTGAACGCGGCGCTGGGCGTCGACTTCGATCTTTTCGACGAGACTGCGGATGCGGAGATCGACGCCGTTGCGTTCAAGTTCCGCCTTCATCTTGAGCACGAGGGCATCAGTTCCCCCCTGGAAGGTGTAGACCCCTTTGCTCATGAAGTTGCTGAAGACGATACCGTAGGTGATCGCCGGGTCTTCCAGTGTCGAACCGTTGGCGTAGGTGATCGGTTCCATCAGCAGGCGGACGATGTCGCTACGGCCGGGGAAGAACTTCTCAAAAAGTTCCCGGGTCGTCATCGACTGATCGTCGTAGAAGTTCATGCTCCGGGCATACGCGAAGAATGCGTCGACCGTCTCATAGGGGACGTTGAACTTCTCAGTGATGATCTTCGTGAAGTCTTCGCGCGTGAAGGATGTCTGCAGGGAGAATTGGGGATTCTCAAAGCGAACCCCTTTCAGCTGGACGATGCTTTCAGCGATCTCCGGGGTCCAGTACTTTCGACAGCTCTTGATCATGCCGACGGGGAAGCCGTGTAGCGAGATATCGAAGATGTGGCCCCCTTTTCGCTTGAACCAGGTCGCCATTCCCCCGAGCTGATAGTGATGTTCGAGCAGCAGGACGGAATGTCCCTGCTTGGCGAGTACATTGGCCCCGGTCAGGCCAGCGAGTCCGGAACCAATGACAATGACGTCATAGTGATCTTTTACGCCCTTGAGAAAGTCCTTGGCCATCGACGTCCCATCGCCCTCATACAACAATCACAGAATTTGCACCGCTGCGGTGCATCGCGAAATCGGATTCTAAAGGAATCTGTGGGGGATGTCTTCGATCCGTGCCCGGCTTCGACAGGTTTTTCGAATGGAAGACCTGACTTTTTTCGCCGGATCAATTGCGGAAAAGAGTCATCTTTGCACAATACATTTGTTCAGGTTGGTTGGTTTCGCAGTAATGGTGAGAGTCCGATGTTCAAATTTCTGCATGCCGCTGATCTCCATCTCGATAGTCCTTTAAAAGGGCTCAGCCGCTACGAAGATGCGCCCTTGGAGACCATGCGTCAGGCGACGCGGGGTGCCTTCGAGAACCTGGTCCGCACGGCGATCGATGAGCAGGTCGCCTTTGTGCTGATTGCCGGAGACTTGTACGACGGCGACTGGAATGACCACGCCACCGGCTCATTCTTTCTCAAACGGGCATCTTTGCTGCGTGATGCCGGGATTCCACTGTTCGTTATCGCCGGGAATCACGACGCGGCAAATAAGATGACGAAGACACTCGACTTGCGCGGAATTGCGACAATGCTCGATCATCGTCGTCCGCAGACGTGTCACCTGGATCACTGGAACGTCACGATCCATGGACAGAGCTACGCGAGACAGGATGTGAGCGACGA
The DNA here is from genome assembly GCA_023417655.1 of Planctomycetota bacterium. Taxonomy (GTDB): domain Bacteria; phylum Planctomycetota; class Planctomycetia; order Planctomycetales; family Planctomycetaceae; genus Planctomicrobium. The sequence continues at coordinate 15,179 of JAEZFD010000023.1, forward strand.
CCTGTCACTCTCGTACCCTGCGGCGGTGAAGGGGAACTTCAATGTCGGGATGCTCCACACGTGTGCATCCGTGGTGAGCGAACACCCGAACTATGCGCCTTGTTCCCTCGAAGGTCTGAGGAACCGGGGATACGACTATTGGGCTCTCGGGCACGTTCACAACCGGCAAGTACTCCATGCGAGTCCCCAAATTGTGTTCCCGGGGAATCTGCAGGGACGCCATGCCCGGGAAACCGGTCCGAAAGGGGCCTATCTTGTCACTGTGCAGGATGATCACAGCACCGATCTGGAATTCCGCCCTCTTGATGTCTTTCGCTGGGAACATGTTCAGGTCGACGTCAGCAAAGCCTCGACGGCAGAGGACGCACTGCAGGCGGTGAACGAAGCACTGACGACCGCCTCCTCACGAACTGATGGTCTTCCAGCCGCTGTTCGAGTTGAACTCGTCGGAAGAAGTGCCGTCCATCGCCAATTGACGGCAAAGCAGGATCGCTATCGCGAGTCCATTCGGGTGGAGGCTTATCAGGTCGCTGCCAACGAATTCTGGCTGGAGAAGATCCAGTTCCACACCCAACCGCAACAGTCGAGCCGTACATCGGAGTCATCCGGCGCATGGGGCCAGCTATCAGAACAGCTGCAATCCTTCCGGGAACAGCCTGAAGAACTGAATCGACTCCAAAATGAATTGCAGACCTTTCTCGACAAGTTTCCTGCGGAACTGCTGCAGGCGGCGGGCTGCGACAAGGAGCTGTGGTGGCGGGACGTGCTGACAGAAGTGGAATCGCGTTTGAATCAGGAACTGTTTGCGGAGCCGACTGAGTGAAGATCCTCTCACTGAACCTGAAAGCTTACGGGCCTTTCACGGACCAGACGCTCGAATTCTCCCCCGGTCTGACGCTTGTGTATGGTCAGAACGAGTCGGGGAAGAGTTCCTCGCTGCGTGCTGTTCATGACATGCTGTTCGGCATTCCGACGAGATCCACAGACAACTTTCGTCATCCCCACAAGAACATGCGGGTTGGCGGCAGTCTGCAGCGGAACGATGGGACGTCACTCGAATTCCTCCGACGGAAAGGGAACTCGGACACGGTGCGCCGGGGCGACGACAAGACGGTGATCGCGGATGCAGAGTTCGAGAAGCTGATGAACGGCTGTACGTCCGAGCTGTTCAGAACGATGTTCGGCATCAGTCACGAGACCCTGCGGAGGGGTGGTCGCGAGATCGCAGCGGGGCAGGGAGATGTGGGTGAATTGCTGTTCGCCGCGGGAGGGGCGGCAGATTTTCGTCAGGTCCAGCAACGTCTGAATGATGAACTCAAAGAGTACTGGAGCCCCCGTAAAGGCAAGATCCGTGATCAGCTGAAACTTTTGCAGGATGCCCGAAAGGAAATTCGTCGGGTCAGCACTTCCGCTCAGGAGTGGAAACAGCAGGAAGCATTGCTGGAGCAGGCACGAACTAAAGAACAGGATCTGCGGCAGCGCATTGAACAACTGGAACTGTCGATTTCGCAGCGTCAACGTTTCAAGTCGGCTTTGGCTCTGCTGCCGCGCTGGGAGCAGACAATTGAACGACTGAAAGCGGTTGAGACGGCTCCCCGACTCTCTGCCGACTTCTCCGCACGTCGCCAGCAGGCCGAGAAGCAGCTGTCTGTAGCGACACGCCAGCGGGAGGATGCTCGCAGTGCGATTGGGGCCATTGAATTCAGGCTCAGCAAGCTCGAAGCACCGGACTTGCTGCTGGGTGTCTCGACTCAGATCGAAAGTCTGGTGCAGCGAATTGAGCAGTTCCGGTCTGCATTGCGGGATCGCCCGATCCGGATGGCGGAGCTGCAACGGGCCGACGCAGAGGCCGAAGAGATTCTCAAGAATCTCGGTCGATCTGGACTGGGAGGGGTGCAGGGAGCCGTGTCCGAAGACTTGCGGGTACCGTTGACTGTCCGGAGGCGGATTCAGGAATTGGCCTCGCAGTATACCGGGCTCGTGGAAGCGGAGCGCAACGCCGTCCGTCGTGTGAAATCGGCCGAGGCGGAGCGAGCATCACTTGAACAGGAACTGGCGAATCTTCCGCATGGAACTGACGGCGAAGCCCTGCGCCGGGTACTTGCTCAGTGTGAGTCGGTGGTCTCCACGGGAGAACTGACCCGACGAAAGAGCGAACTCCACCAGCAGGCAGAGGGAATCGAAATTGCCCTCGCTCAGCTGTCTGGCTGGTCAGGGAGTTTGCAAACGCTGGAACGACTCGCGGTGCCGGCATTGGCTGTCGTTGAGCAGCAGGAGCAGGAGGAACGTGACTGCCGTAATCAGCTTTCGGAGGTCGAGAAATCTCTCCGCAAGCTCTCGCAGGAGATCCTTGAATTCGAAGGGAAGCTGACGGCTCTGGACCGTGGCGGCGAGATTCCGACGGAATCATCCCTGAATGAAGTCCGCTCCGCTCGTAACCAAGCGTTGCAGGCAATGTTGCAGCTGATGAGCTCGGGAAGCATTCAGCCGGATGCGGATGAGGTCCGCCAATTGATCGTTTCCATTACAGCCGCCGATCAACTCGTTGACCGGATGCGGCGCGATGCCGATCTTGTCGCGCAGAAGATGCTGCTACAGGATGAACTGGAACGCCGTCGCCGACAGCAGGAACTGGATGAGCAGCGTCGCACGGATCTGATGACGCAACAGCAGGCCCTTCAGGAGAAATGGATCCTCGCCTGGTCTGCTGTGGGAGTCACGCCGGGCTCTCCGGCTGCCATGCGGGAATGGTTGCGCAAGCAGGCGGATCTGCTGGCCAGAAGTGAAACCTTGCGGCAGGCGCAGAGCGAGCTGCAGCTTCAGGAGCGGTCACAGAGTCTGGCTGTGCGGCAGTTGCTGCAGGCTCTTGAAGCGACCGGCGTCGATGAGCTGTCTTCAGCAAAGACCATCGAGCAGGCGCGGGCTCTTGCGCAGTCTCGACTGGAAGAATTGCAGTCACAGGCGTCAGCTGTGCGGACACTTCGGGATCAGGCTGAGACACTTCGCAAGGCTGAAAATGTCGCCCGGCAGGATGAGACACAGGCTCGCCAGGAATTGAATGCCTGGCGTCAGGAATGGACGGAGCAGATGCAGCGTCTGCACCTGCCTGAAAACACGACTCCGAACGCCGCGGTCGAAGAACTGGATCAGTTGAAAGTTTTCTTCGATCACAAGAAGGAAGCGGCCTCGCTGCAGACTCGCGTTGCAGACATGACCGCCTTCATCAGTCAATTTGAAGGGGATCTTCAGAGGGTGACGCAGGCTCTCGGTGTTGAGATCGGAGACGAGCCCGTCGATGGAATCGTCCTCAATTTACAGAAGCAGGTTCGTGATGCCGCGCTGGTGGATGATCAGCAGAAGGAACAGCGTCGCCAGTTGCAGAAACTGAAAGACAAACTCTCCGAAAGCGAACGAGACTGCCAGCGAGCGAAAGAGATGCTCGATGCGCTTTGCCGGGAGGCAGGCTGTTCGCAGCCCGGAGAACTTCCTGCAATTGAACAGGCGGCCGATGAGCGAAAGTCTCTCGAGCAGGTCCGTGATACCTTGGAAGAATCGCTCTCCCAATACAGCGGCGGCAAATCGATTGGTGAGTTCGTTTCAAATCTGAAGACCGAGAACGTGGATCTCCTTAATTCCGGGGTCCAGGCTGATGAAGCCGAACTGAGGGAACTCCGTCACGCGCGTGATGAAGTCGTGCAGACGATGCGGGTGGAGGAACTCAAGCTGCAGGAGATGGCCGGAGGCGATCGCGCTGCTCAACTGAATCAGGAGGCCGAGTGTCTCGTCGCTGAAATCGGAGACCAGATTCGACAGGTTGCCGTGCTCAGGGTGAGTGAATTGATTCTCCGCAATGGCATGGAACGGCATCGGGAACAGAATCAGGGGCCGATTCTCACTCGAGGACGTGAGCTGTTTCGCGACCTGACCGCTGGGCGATTCGTGGATCTCGTCGCAGATCTGGAGGATCGAAAGCCGGTTCTGTATGGCATTCGTGCAGAGTCTCAGGAACGGGTCGAAGTGACCGCCATGAGTGAGGGGACTCAGGATCAGCTGTTCCTGGCTCTGCGACTCGCGAGTGTGGAACACTGGCTCGACCGCCATGATCCCGTCCCGTTTATTGTTGATGATGTGCTGATGACATTTGATGACGCTCGATCGGTTGCGGCGTTACAGGTGCTGACTCGTCTGGCCGCTCGCACGCAGGTCATTTATTTCACGCATCATCAGCATCTGGTCGATTTGGCTCGGCATCATCTTTCGAAATCGGATCTGGTCGTTTGGGAACTGGAGGCGAAGAATGGCGTCACCCAGAACTCACTTTTCGACTCACGGAATGACGGGAACGATTGATGTTTGGTTGGTTCAAAGATCGCCGCAGGAAGCGCATTCGTGAACAGCCGTTCCCTGAGAAGTGGGAAGCGATTCTGAAACAGGAAATCTGGCAGACAGGCCAGATTCCGGAGGAGTTCGACGAGCGCTGGCGGAAGCTGATTCAGGTCTTCGTTGCCGAGAAGAATTTTGAAGGCTGCAACGGACTGAAGCTGTCAGAGAAGATGAAAGTGATCGTCGCGGCTTATGCCTGTCTGCTGGTCGTTGGACTGCCTGAAGACGAATATTTCAACAACGTCCTGTCCATCCTGATCTACCCCAAGAGCTTCGTGGGGAAGGAGACACAGGTTCTCGGCTCAGGTGTTGTGTTAGAGAGTCAGCAGGCCCGAATCGGGGAAGCGTGGTATCGAGGGCCGGTCGTACTGTCGTGGTCAGATATTTCTGAACTCAGATACCGTGACGATCCCGGCAGGAATGTCGTTCTACATGAGTTCGCTCACCAGCTCGACATGCTGAACGGTCGGAGTGTCGACGGCACACCGCCGTTGCATTCGCAGGAACTCTGGAACCGATGGTCCGGTGTCGTTCAGGAAGGGTATGAGGAACTTCTGTCAGCCAGTCGGGCGGGCGAGCCGACGTTTCTTGATACCTACGGTGCCACGAATCGTGCGGAGTTCTTCGCCGTCGCGACCGAAGCGTTCTTCGAAGACGCCTTCGAGTTCCGGATGCATCACCCGGAACTCTATGAGGTCTTTACTGATTACTACAGGCTTAATCCCGCCAACTGGTAGACCTTGGCCGCGAACGGCTATTTCTTCTGCAGTTCGAAATCAAAAGTGTTCTGCCCCGGCATCACTTCGACCTGAAGCGTCGTTGCCGTGTTGTACTTCGCAGGCACGATTTCTTTCACCGGCTTCCGTTTTGACTGGTCAAAGTCATCGCCTTCGTTTTCAAGGCTCTCTTCGCTCTCGCTCAGGCTCGTGATTGAAACCGAGTTTCGCCCGGTTTTGCAGCCGGGTTCGTTACGAATGTAGGTCAGCTGATAGACACCGTTCTGGTCCGTCTTACCGACAGCTGGGCGGCCGATGTCTGGCATGAATGTTACCGTAGCGTCAGCCAGCGGCTGTCCCTCGAAGAGGATCTTGCCGGAGACCAGTCCGAGCTGTGGCCGATCGCTTGAACCGCCGAAGCAGCCTGAGATTGCCAGGCAGAGGAAAATGCAGCAGACTTTTGAATTGGGATTCATCATGACAGTGAATTGAAATCGAATTGATGGCCCCAGTGCGGGGCAGGGGCTTTTGTGTTCCAAAGAGAAAGAACTGTGTCAGACACTCAACTGTGCAAGCTGCTCTAGAAGTCTCCGACCACTTCGTTCTTTCCCCGTGTGCTGACGGCCTGATAGGTCTTCATGTCGAAGTTCTCAGACAGAAATCGCACCGAGCCGTCACCGAAGAGGAAGTGAGCTCCGCCGACGTGATGGCTGCCCGCCGCTTCTTCGCCGTAGGAGTTGATCGGGTCGTTCCCTTCTGCGGCGATCAGGTACTCCGTCATTTCCGTTGGCGGGTTGCTGTCTGCTCCGTTCGAAAAACTGTGCTTGCGGTCGCTGCCGGCGCCGCCCAGGTTGGCTGCATCTCCGCCGGAATCGATGACTTCGCTGACAAAGATGGTGTTTGAAGTTCCATCTGTGACATCACGAAAGCGAGTGCTGCTACTGATATAGAAGATTCCGTCGGCGTTCATGCAGCCCCCAGGTGCTGTCATGCCTGCGGCCGTGGTCACTGATCCTCCGTAACAGTCATCGCCTGAATAGCCGATCAGCGTCCCCATGTTGCCGTTGTAGTTTGAAGGAGCGTATCCATTCTTCTGGGGACCTTCCGTGACGTCCGGCTGAGATGGGCACCAGAACACACTGAGCGGAGATTTCCCTGCCAGCGCCTGTTTGGCGTCGTTCACTCCGCCGCCTTCATGTCCCATGCCGTTGGGCCCCTGAATCTGCTGATACAGCGGAGCCTGATCCAGATACGGGAGGATGCTGGCATGCCAGGTCCAGCCATGGCCGTTGTAGGTCGTCCCAGCGGCATTGAGCCAAACAATGCTGCCTGCCGGCAGGGCTGAAAATGTGTCGTGATAGTTGTGCAGCGCGAGGCCGATCTGCTTCATGCTGTTCTTGCACTGAGAACGTCGTGCGGCCTCACGGGCCTGTTGTACCGCCGGCAACAGCAGCGCAATCAGAACTGCGATGATCGCGATGACGACCAGCAATTCGATCAACGTAAATCCATGTCTTTTCCGCATGATCGCTTTTCCTCGTAATGATTCGGGAGAATCGGAATGACAGAGACGTCGCGCTCGATGGTGTGAATCCAGATCGGGCGGCGATGATGTTTGAATGATGTGAAGCCGTGACGGGCAGCATTGCTCAAGTCCCTGGCTTCAACGTGACGCGATCTTGTCAGGTCTCTGTGAAGCGGAAATGAAGGAGAAGTGAAAAGGCAGAGAGGATTGGAGAAATCTGCGGCAAAGACGGGAACTCAACGCCACGCTCAGGGGGGCGAGCGGAGTCTCCACAATCTCGATCGGAATGCGACTCTCTGTCAGAGTGAGTCAGCGTCAGTGTTCCGTTGAGTCGGTGAGCGGCAGTCAGGGACTGACGCACCGGGAACGGCGGCCGACGTTATAAGCTCTAAGTGGCGAATTGAAGGATTCAATGCTCAGGTGGCATGGCCATTCCCGGATGATTTGCCATTCCCGTTGGAATCCTGCTGATGAGCGGCAATGATCTTCGATTGCTCCTGCGGAGGGACCGGTTCGTACCCCGCCGGTTCCATTGAGAATGAGCCCTGTCCAGCGGTCATACTCGAAAGCGATCGAGCATACGTCATCATTTCCGAGAGCGGGACTCGAGCTGAAATGATGGTGAACCCACCGGCTTGCTCGGACATGCCCTCCATGCGTCCGCGGCGGGAATTCAGATCGCCAGTGATCTCACCGATCCGGGATGTCGGAACAGTGATTTCCACCTGAGCAATCGGTTCCAGCAGGGCAGGGCGGGCCTGTACAAAGATCTCTTTCAGGCAGTGGCTCGCTGCGAGTTTGAAAGCCATTTCGTTGCTGTCGACGGGATGGTCTTTGCCGAAGAACAGTTCGACCACAATGTCTTGAATCTGGCAGCCTGCGACGACGCCATGAGTCATGCGTTCCACAACCCCTTTCTCCACTGCAGGGATAAACTGGTTAGGAACAGAGCCGCCGCTGACGCGGTCTACGAAACATGAGTTGAGCACCGGGTCGTAGTGGTAGGATCGCAGGTTCGGGAAGTTCTCCTTTGTGAAATAGCTCTGTGGATCGACGCCCTGTGGACAAGGAGACAGACGCAGGTGAACTTCAGCGAACTGACCGGATCCGCCTGACTGTTTCTTGTGGCGATAGCTTCCTTCAGCCGTTCCCTGAACTGTTTCACGATAGGGAACTTTTGGGCGATGCGTGATGATGTCGACTTTGTCTCGCTGATGCAGACGGTTCTGAATGAGTTGCAGGTGCAGTTCGCTCATTCCTTCCATCACGATTTCATGGGTCTGCTCCTCGCGATGCACTCGGAATGTCGGATCTTCATCCTGAATGCGATTGAGCGCCGTCGAAATGCGTGCCTGATCTGATCGGCTTTTGGGTTCGACTGCGACGCCGATCATCGGACGTGGGAACCGCAGTGGTGGAAGAGTGATTTCGTCTGAACCGTCAGAGAGGACATCGCCGGTATGCAAGTCTTCGAGTCGTGTGATTGCGACGAGGTCTCCGGCGATCGCTTCGTCAATCGGTTGGTAATGTCCCCCCTGAACGTCGGCCAGATGGTGGATGCGGATACTACGGTCGGTCCCCACGAGATGGACCTGCGATTCCTTCTTCAGCACGCCGGAGTAGATCCGCACATAGCTCACTTTCGACAGGAAAGGATCGTTCCGGGTTTTAATCACCTGAGCGACAAGTGGAGCGTTCGGGTCGGCATCGTATTCAACATCCTCCCCATTCTGGAGGACGTGATGCCGTAGCTGATGGGGATTGGGCGCATATCGCGCGAGAGCGTCCATCAGTTCTGCAACTCCGACATCCGACTTGACGGCGGTGCAGAAGACCGGAATCAGCGTCCCTCGTACGATGGCGGTCACAATTGCCGCATCCAGTTCCTCTTGAGTGAACCATTCGCCCTCCAGATAGCGGATCATCCATTCATCGTCAGCCTCAGCGATGGCGTCCAGTAACTGCTGACGTGCGAGGGAGACGTCGACTGCGGCGTCGGTCGGGATCGGACTGGGGGGCGTGAGTGTTTCAATGACTCCATGGAGTTGGGCACCCGTGCCCAGTGGAATCGTCATGAATGCACAGCCTGTACCGAATTGCTCACGGAGGTCCATCATGACCCCGGAGAGTTCCACGTGCTCTGAATCACATTTATTCAGAACGATCCAACGGGCGAGCTGCTGTTCGGTCGCCTCACGGAATGCCCGGCGTGCGTCGTTTTCGATTCCTTGTGCCGCATTGACAGTAATGACGACTGTTTCTGCCGCCCGGAATGCACCAGCCAACTGCCCCGCGAAGTCCGGCATGCCAGGGGCATCAATCAGATTGAGTCGGGCTCCCTGATGTTCAAGGTGGCAAAGATGGGATGTGATCGAGTGGTGCCGTTGTTTCTCGTCTTCGTCGATGTCCAGCAGGCTTGTCCCTTCGTCGGGCGATCCGATACGACGGGTGACTCCGGCCTTGTAGAGCATCAGATCGGCGAGTGAAGTCTTCCCGGTGGCACCGTGCCCCACAAACACAATGTTGCGCAGACTGTCTACTTGATGTGTGGTCATGCTTTTCCCCCTGACTTGAATGGTGGAAGCCCGTGCAGAATCGAATGCGTGAGCAGATTGAGCGAGTGTGGCCCGGGGGAGCTCGAGAGTGCCGCCTGGCTTCCCGGAAGACGTCCAGAAACAATTTCCGCGGGAACAGGTTGAGCGTCACCAGACCTGCGGGAAATTCGGGGGTGTCGGCCGCTTGAGGCATGGCAGCGCTTCCCGTTGTGCGTCAACCTCACAGAGAAGGGACGCGCCAATCCAATTTCTCACATTCCTGATAAGCCGTCCAGATGAGGTTTGTGACGGGACAGGAGAAATTGCGGAAATAGAATGACCCTGCCTGGGAGGAACAGGCTGCCAAAAACTTGCAGAGGTTCTGACTTCCCATTTCCACGTCGATTGACAAAATCTCCCGGTATCAGGACTCGCGTTTCGAAATCTCCTTCGACAGAATGAAGTTTCACTCCCTGCGAGAATTTTTGAGCTGATGCTGAGACGTTACGGGATCGGGAGAGTTTCCTCGCCCCACTCTGCCCCCGGGCGTTCGCATCGGCATTTCGACCCTTTTCCCCCGGATCTCTGGCTCGGTTCTGCCCGGGACTGGTGATCTGCTGATTTCCTTTGATGGAATGAAAAGCCGTCCGTTATGAACAATATTATCTGCTTTATTCTTGGAGGCGGCAAAGGGACCCGCTTGATGCCGCTGACGGCAGAACGGTCCAAGCCAGCAGTGCCTCTCGCTGGCAAATACCGGCTGATTGACATCCCGATTTCGAATTGCATCAACAGCGATCTGCGGCGCATCTATCTGTTGACGCAGTTCAACTCTGTCAGTTTGCACCGACATATTCGCCAGACTTACGTTTTTGATCAGTTCAATGGCGGCTTTGTCGAGATCCTCGCCGCGGAACAGACCAATGAGTCGCTGGACTGGTACCAGGGGACTGCCGATGCCGTGCGAAAGCAACTGCGATATCTGCAGCAGCCCGGCGTCGATTATGTTCTGATCCTTTCTGGCGATCAGCTCTATCGGATGGACTACCAGAAGATGCTGGAGACTCACCTGAAGCACAAAGCTGAGGTGACCATTGCAGCATTGCCGATCGGGCCAGAGAAGGCCGCTGATTTCGGGATCATGCGGCTGAGTGAAACCGGACGGGTGGAAGGCTTTCTGGAAAAGCCGAAGACGACCAAGGAACTCCAGCAGTTCTATACCGACCGCGAATGGATTGAATCGCAGGGAATTCCCTGTGACGGACGCAACTATCTCGCCAGTATGGGGATTTACCTGTTCAATCGGGACGTGCTGGTTGATCTTCTGCAGAAGACAACTTACCACGACTTCGGAAAAGAGGTCTTCCCGACATCGATCCGCGCCAAGCACGTGCAGACGCACCTGTTCGATGGGTATTGGGAAGATATCGGGACGATCAAGGCGTTCTATGAGTGCAATCTCGAGCTGGCCTCTGAGAGCCCGCCATTCGAGATGAACATCCCCGGTGCCCCGATCTTTACACGCCCCCGTTACCTGCCACCGTCACGGTTCGGCGGCGTCTCGATGCAGGCGTCTCTGATTTCCGACGGCTGTTCGATCGGCAGCGGAGTGACAATCGACGGATCAGTAATCGGTTTGCGAAGTGTGATCGGTAATAAGGTCACGGTGCGAAAATGCGTCGTGATGGGAGCCGACTATTTCGACGCAGATCCGCATGCTGTCCGCAACAATGAAGGCGATCCTCCACTGGGAATTGGAGCGGGCTCAGTCATTGAAGGTGCGATCGTCGATAAGAACTGCCGGATCGGCAAGAACGTCGTCGTAAAACTGGCAGACAAGAATCCGATTGATGGCTGCTGCGGTCCCATTTTTGTTCGGGATGGTGTGATCATCATTCCGAAACACACGGTGCTGCCAGATGGCTGGAAGATGGGAAAAATCGAGTCCTGTCAGTTTTAGAGCGACTGAGCTCTCCGCAATTCCCCCGCGAGCGTGCGTCTCTTGGTTGATTCTGGAGTGCACTCAAGGGTTTAAGAAAAGTGTCTTGTTAAAATGGCAGGCAAAACCCGTTAGGTTTGCCTGCCATTTTTGTTTTCCGAGCGAAGAAAACACGGAGAGAACTCAGACTCCTGCAGGATCCGGCCTGACAGCTTCTCAGGTCGGGTCTGTTCTCCATTTCGCTCCAGCGATAAACTCAATTCAGGCGTATTCTGTTGTGACGATGTTTTGATACTCAGGGATCTGTGATCCGGTCTGCTCGCAAGGTCGGCAAAATTCAAAAGGTTTTGATCCGCTTCGGGCCGAATAGAGTTAATTCGTTCTGAGGGATGCGTTTTAAATAATTCCGGGTGAGCTCTGCGAGGTCGCAGAATCGAAAAGAAGCCAGTTCTCTTTCTGATGAGTATAGTGGGAATCGTCTTGCCTCTGATGTGAGCTCTCGTTCTTTGAAGCACTGTTGATGCAGGTGTTATGAGCGGTTGGTTTTCCAAAGCGAAGCAGGGGCTCTCGCACCCGAACCCGGAGGCGCCACAACCGTTTCAGGTCTCCTGCGAATGCGGACAGTCGCATTCTGGACTGCGTCGTCGGCGCCATCAGCGGCTCGTGTGCAAGTCATGCGGGCGCGCTTTGTTCATTCTCCCGATCGACGTCTATCCCCCACCTCGCGGAACAACTCCTGCGAAACCGAAAGCGAAATCGGTCGATCCACAGGAACCAAAGAGTCAGTCGGTCGCCGCACTGCGGAAACGGAGTCATGGAAAGCGATCATCGGATGAAATCCAGCAGGCCCCCAAGGTGCTGCCGGAACTCGAGCCGGTTGGTAAGTCGTTCGTCCTGAAACAGGAGATCGACGCCGGGAAGGCTCAATCGCAGCCCGGGAAGCTTCGCCGCGACGCACTGCAGAGTCGACGAACCCCTGCCGTCTGGAACGCCATCCGCTGGATCGGCGTTGTGGCGTGCCTGCTCGTGCTGGTCACTGGCTACTGGATGTTTCGGCAGAGTCAGATTTCAGCGGCAATCAAGACTGTCAAGATAAACGGCGAGAAGGGGCTGGCTCTTATCGATCAAGGGGAGTGGGCAGCGGCAAGCGAGATGCTGCAGCCCGTTCATCGGGCTCTCAATCTGTTAAACAGAACGGATGCTGAAGCTCAGTCATTGCGGCAATATGCTTTTGAAGTGCGGACTCTGACGACGCTTTGCTTCGATCCCCTGCAGCAGGTGTTCGACATGGCCGGGACCGAAACCGTCGACTTGAAACTGAAGGCACTGCAGCGCGGTCTTTTCAGTCAGGTTTATCGGGGACAGTCGGTCGTCTTTGAGGGGAAGGTCCGTGACGTCACCCCGGCAAAGGCGTCCCGTCGCACATTTGAATTTGAGCTCCCTCCCGGTCTGGCGAATGACGAGAAATCGCCAGTGATTCTTCTCGAATCTCCGCTGTTTGATCGCCTGGTTCCAAAAGGAGGCGAAGCGGTGTCTATCTTCGCAGGGCAGATCGCAGGGGTAAAGCGGGACGTCGAGCAGGGTCGATGGGTCCTGCAGTTGGAACCGGATTCTGTTTTTCTCTGGACGCACCTCAACACTCTCAGGGCGGCTGGTTTTGAATCCGCAACACCTGAACAGGACAGGGGCGTCGCACAGCAACTCAGCCTGCAGGCAAAGCTCGTCGGAGAAACTCAATGAGCCGAGTTCCATTCCCACTGAGAGCCCTGCTGCTGGCAGCGGCGACCTTGTTCCTGCTGACTGGAAATCTGCAAGCACAGGTCCGATCAATTCAGGAATTTCTCAATCATCAGGAGAACTTCGAGAAGTTCACGCTGACTGACTATGACTGGCGGCTGGAAGGGCGTTTCTCAATCATCAGTGGAACGACGATGACCTTTCCGCATTGCCCTGTGCAGTTCATCCTCACCGAAGAAATGGTCCGGAACAGAGGGACGACAGGAGTCGTTGAAATCACCGGGCGGCTGGTGAAGGAAGACGGGAAGGTCGTCTTCAAAGTCGCAAGCATAGCGAGTCGTCCCAAGGACACTGAACGCCTTCGGAACATGCGGCTGGGGATCGATGCCACGAAAACAGAAGAATGGTTCCGGATCGCCGATTGGGGGCATCAGCGAGCAAAATTCTATGATGACGCTGCTCTCGAAAGGGAAGCGGCCGAACTTGACCATCAGGGCGTTCTCACTGAGTTTCGACGCCTGACGCTCGACAATGAACCAGAGTTGAAAGCTCTGCTTCAGGTGGCGCAAGAGCGAAAGATCGAACTGGATCTTCGACAGCAGATTCAACACAAGCTGTTTCAAGCCCGCGCTGTCGCATTGCGGAAGACCGACGCCGATGGGCAGTCCTGGTTGGGGCTGCAGAAGGACGCTCTCCAGTCGCTATCAGGGGCGGAGACCCAGTTGAAGAACTGGCCGGAGGATCTGGCGGGACGATATCGCCAGCACCCTGTTGAAACCTATGCCGCCTCGTCACAGAGCGATCGACGCATCCTGCACCGGATCTTTGTCGCGACGATCATCAGCGACCGAATCACGCGAGACCTTAAGCCGGATGGGAGTAACGGATTTCAGATTGCTGATCGTCTTACTGAAGAAGTGCCTGATCGCCGCGATCTGGCCGAATCGATCATCAAAGATGCAATCGCCTATCAGGAAACCCGTCTCGCAAAGTTGAATCTGTCTGAGTTGGACGAACTCTGTCGGCGACTAGAACAGGTGGATCGCAAAGCGGAAGTGACGCAGGTGAAGCAGAAGTTTTTGCAGGCCCGCACACCCGGCTATCGTCAGGACGGAGCCCGCGGACTGTCTGATCTCGCGGAACTCTGGATGATGTTGCTTAACGACACCAAGACGGCTGCCGAGCTCTATCAGGAGGCTTGGGCGATGAACAATGACTATCTCCCCGCCCGTGAATGGCTAACGGCTCATGGCATGCAGCTCGTTAATGGCCGATGGATGACCCAGGCTGAAGTCGCAGCGATGCCAGTGCCGGAACTGGAAAAGGCGATTCGCGAAGGACGCGTCGAACCCGGAATGACTCGCCAGCAGGTTCTTTCGGCATTGGGAGGAGCTCCGAGCACCCAGACGCGAATTGCGACAGCTCAAGGGGTACTCGAATGGTGGGAGTACCACAATGTCGGCATCGTCGTCCGGTTCGGTCGATCTTCCCGCGGATTAGGATCGGTTGTCGACAAAATTGACTCCCTGCCTGCTCCGCGAGAGAAAACGGTTCGGCCTGAATAGAGCCCGTTCGCATCTCTGCTGCAGAACCCTATTGGCTCCAGGACCCGATTGCTTTGCCGCTGTCAGTCAGTTGGAGTCGACTTCGCGAATACGGATCAGTTTCGCCGGAACTCCCCCAATGACGGCATAGTCCGGGAAGCTGTCTTTCACGACGGCTCCTGCAGCGACCTGAACTCCTTTGCCGAGTTCGACACCGGGGAGGATCACCGAACTGACCCCAATGTCACTCCCTGCGCCAATTCGCACGGGAGCGAACTTCAACGGCTGATGCATGATCGGATCGCGTGAATTCGTCAGCTCATGCTGGCTGGTCAGAATTCGCACCCCGGGACCGATCCCAACGTGGTCCTCAATCTCGATTCCACCTGCCGAATGCAGGAAGCATTGCTGCCCAATCCAGACGCCATTGCCGATGGACATCTGGTTCCGGTAATAGCCTTTCAGAATCGTCTGGTGACCGACGTAGACATCATCGCCGAGGAGGATGTTCTCTGGATGGAAGATCAGAATCCCTTCCTCCAGAACGACGCCATTACCCTGCTTTGCGAGAGTCCACGGCGGCAGACCCGTTCCGTGACTTTTCATCGGCCTGCATCCATTCTGCCGTTTTGAGAATACCCTGTTCGAGGTCGACCTGAGCTTTGAATCCGAGCAATTGCTGGGATTTCACAATGCTCGGGATCCGGATCGCGACGTCTGCTGAGAGGGCGTCGACGTAACGAATTTCCGAAGTTGAACCGAGAACCCGACAGATGGTTTGAGCGAGTCCCAGAATTGTGATCACCGCCCGGGCGTTACCGATGTTGAAGGTTTCGCCAACGGCCTCCGGACGTGTCAGGCAGCACATGATGGCATCGACGAAATCGTCGACATAGCACCAGGCGCGAATCTGGCTGCCGTCACCATGAATTCGGATCTCTTCGTTCTTCAGAGCCTTCTTGATGAAGATCTGCATGGCACCTTCGCCTGTCTGGCCGGGGCCGTATACGTTGAATGGGCGAACGACGACGACTGGCAGCTGATACTGTCGGAAGTAGCTCTTGGCGAGATGCTCACCAGCCAGCTTGCTGACGGCATAGGTCCAGCGTGCTTCGCCAGCTGACCCGGCGATGGTCTGATCATCTTCGGCCGAGTTATAGGCCATTGGTCCGAAGACTTCTGAGGTCGAGAAGTCAATCACCCGGTCTGGAATGTTGTTTCGCTGAGCGGCCTGCAGCATGTTCGCCGTGCCCATCATGTTGACGTGCATCGTGCGGACAGGGTCTTTCAGAACCGTATCGATTCCGGCGATTCCGGCAGTATGAATCACCGCGTCGGCTCCGGCCATTGACTGGCAGAGGTGCTCGGCGTCGAGCACATCACCACGAATCACAGTAATGTTGGGATGACCATGCAGGGGGCTGCGTGAGAGTGTGTCACGCGAGAAGTTGTCGTAGACGACAATCTGATTGTCATCGACGAGTCGACGGAGGATGGTGTTCGCGATGAATCCTGCGCCGCCGGTGACGAAGTACTTTTTCAACTTGCTCTCCTGTGATGTTGGGCCGAGTGCGGACCAGCCGTGCCCAAAGCGTCGGCCACACGTTGCAAATCGGCTTCCGCGAGACCGGAATACAACGGCAGAGCGATGCTCAGGCCGTGTGCCATCCAGGCGTTCGGGAATTCTTCGGGGCGGATGTTTCGTGTTTCCTGATAAACCGGCAATCGGACCGGGGCATGGGTTCCCTGTCGTGTCGCGATGCCCATGGTTTCGAGTGTCGCCAGTAGAGTGTTTCGCTCTTCCTCGAGTCGAGGAAGGTTCTCTAGTGTCGGAGTCTCCGGCGCGTAAAGAGCGACGTAACTCTGATACGGGTGAACACAGCCGCCCGGAATGTGTGGAAGCCGCAACCAGTCATACTTCGCGAGGAGCGAACCATAGGCGTTCGCACAGCGCCGGCGTTCTGACAGAATCTGATCGAAGTGACTGAGCTGGGCAATTCCCAATGCCGCCTGCAGATCAGTCAGTCGGAAGTTCAGGGCGACCTGATCGAACTCGGTGACGAGAAACGCGTTCTTAGAACCGTGCCTCTGAGCCGAGGTGACGCTGGCACCATGATTTCTTAGTGCCTGACATTGTGCGGCGAGTTCGGAATTCGTCGTGACGATCATCCCTCCTTCGCCGGTCGTGATCGACTTGCGAGGATGGAAACTGAAGCAAGCGGCCTGACTCAGCTGACCCGGGCGGATCCCATCCCGTTCGCCACCCAACGCACAGGCGGCGTCTTCCATGACCCAAAGACCATGCCGTTCCGCGACAGCCATGATGCCGGTCATGTCTGCCAGCAGCCCGAACTTGTGGACCGGAACAATTCCGACCGTCCGCGAGGTGATGCAGTTGGCAACCACCTCTGGCGTGACGTTGAACGTCGCGAGATCGATGTCACAGAAGACCGCTTTCGCACCGCAGATTTCAACAGCGTTGGCCGTTGCAACCCAGGTAAATGCCGGCACGATGACTTCATCACCGGGGCCGACTCCCAGTGCCTTCAATGCACAATAGAGGGCCGTGGTTCCCGACGTGACTGCGACTGCATGCGGCACGCCGCAAAGCTCGGCGATCTTCTTTTCGAACTCAGCGACTTTCGGTCCCTGCACCAGCCAGCCAGATTCCAGCACGGCAAGCACGGCTTCGCGTTCTGCGGAGCCGATGTCGACTTTAGCGATGGGAATCGGTGTTGGCATGAATTGGCCTGCGTGAGCAGAAGGGGCAGTCCGGCAGTGAAAATCTTGTGAAAAGGTACGGCTCTACGCCGCCCGAGCTCGGGCCTGATCGCAGGCTCGCTGAAGAACTTCAACAGCCTGTTTCTGCTGTGAAACCTCAAGCTGCGGGAACATCGGCAGGCTCAGGCAATTTGCGGCGGCTGCTTCGGTATGTGGCAGTGATCCCGGCTTGAAGCCCAAGTCGGCGTGGACTTCCTGCAGATGGAGTGGCACAGGGTAATAGACGGCGTGGCCGATTTTTGCTGCGGCAAGTTCATCACAGATCGCGTCGCGGTTATCGACGAGAATGGTGTACTGGCCGTAGACCGACTTCGTCTCGCAGTTCTCATCGGCGATGGACAGGCCCATCCAGAAATCGCGTCCGCTTTCGGTCAGTTCAATCGGGCGCTGTACAGACGGAGTGTTTGCGAGCATCCGGTTATAGGTCGAGGCGTGGCGACGGCGGGCGTCGTTCCACTCGTCGAGTTTAGTCAACTTGATTCGCAGGATGGCTGCTTGCAGTTCGTCGAGGCGGCTGTTCAGTCCAAGGACTTCATGGTGATACTTCACGCGTCCGCCGTGGCGACGCAGCATCTCAACTTGGGTGTAGAGTTCCTTTGATGAAGTGGTCACAAGACCGCCGTCACCCAGTCCACCGAGGTTCTTGCTTGGGAAGAAACTATAGCAACCGGCGTCTCCAATGGAGCCAACCGGCTTTCCTTTCCAAGTGGCTCCGAGTGCCTGGCAGCAGTCTTCGAAGACAAGCAGATTGTGGCGTGTTGCGATCGCCATAATCTTGTCCATGTCGCATGGCTGCCCAAACAGGTGAACCGGAATGATCGCCTTGGTGCGGGAAGTGATTCGGGCTTCGATGTCTTCCGGGCAGATGTTGAACGTCTGCGGATCGATGTCGGCGAAGACGGGTGTGGCTCCGACCATTCCGATCGCTTCCGTTGTCGCAATGAACGTGAAGGCGGTCGTGATCACTTCATCGCCGGGGCCGATCCCAGCTGCTCGCAAGACAAGGTGCAGGGCATCTGTTCCACTGGCGACGCCGATGGCATGTGTTGTTTCGCAGTAGCTCGCCAGTTCGGTTTCCAAGGCCTTCACCTGAGGCCCGAGAATGTACTGGCCAGCGGCAGCAACGCTCTGCATGGCCGCGTCAATTTCGGCCTTCAGTTCCAGATACTGCAGCGTCACATCGCACATGGGAACCATGATGAATCTTTCTGTGTGAGTTGTTCGTCACGCGCTGGCTGCGCTGTCCGCCTGGAGCTGGAGATGCTGGCCGTTGACGAGAAGATATTCGCGGTGACATTCCGGGCAGCTGAAGCCATCGGGACCGCGGGAGGGTTTCAGGACGAGACCGCAGTGGCAGGCCCAGCCACGGTGACGACCAGGATTTCCATAGACAAGAGCGTGGTCAGGAACGTCTTTGGTCACCACCGCTCCGGCACCGATCAGGGCGTAACTGCCGATGGTGACTCCGCAGACAATAGTGCAGTTCGCACCCAGACTGGCTCCTTTTTTTACGAGCGTCCGCAGGTCATCTTCAGGACGGTTTCGTGGGAAGCCAGCACGCGGCGTCAGAATGTTGGTGAAGACCATCGACGGTCCGCAGAAGACTTCGTCTTCGAGCGTCACGCCACGATAGACCGAGACATTGTTTTGAATCTTGACGCCCGACCCGACTTCGACGTCAGGACCGATGACGACGTTCTGGCCGATGTTGCAACGTTCCCCGATCCGGACCCCTTTGAGAATGTGGCTGAAATGCCAGATTCGGGTGCCGGGGCCGATTTCAACGCCGTCGTCAACGTACGACGACTCGTGGATAAACGGAGGAGTTGACATCAGCGAATTCATCCTTGAATGGACAACGACTGTCGGCCTACGCGGCGCGTTGCAGGCGAAGACGCTGTGACTTCAGTGACTGCTCGACCGCTTCCAGAACCTTGACGACCTGTAGTCCGTTCTGGCCATCGCTCAGTGGCTGGGTGTCGTTCTGGATGCTGGAGATGAAATGGCTGGTCTCTTCCAGCAGTGGTTCTTTGGAAGCAATGTGCGGAATCACGATATCGCCGTGGCGAACCTTCACAGCTCCCATTGCATCGGCGACGGCCATCTCGCGAGCGGCTCCCTTGTCGTAGACACGGATCTTCTCTGAGACCTGCATGTCGTCGAAGACCACCATTTTCTTGGATCCGACGACAACGATCTGTCGAGTTTTCAGGGGGTCGAGCCATGAAACATGGATGTTGGCGATGCGACCATCGTTGAATCGCAGGTTTGCAAAAACCACGTCTTCAACACCCGGCTGCAGATAGCTCTGGCCCGAGGCGTCGATGTGATCCTGCTCGGCACCGAACAGGTAATGAATGATCGAGATGTCATGCGGAGCGAGTGACCAGAAGGCGTTTTCGTCTGAACGCACGACTCCCAGATTCAGCCGCTGGCAATAGATGTAATAGATCTCGCCGAGGTTGCCTGACTCGATTTCTTTCTTCAGGTACTGAACGGCTGGGTGGTACATCAGCAGGTGCCCGACCATCAGTTTCCGGTCGTATGCTTCTGCGAGCCGGACGAGTTCTTCCGCATGGTCAGCGCGGAGCGTCATGGGCTTTTCGACATAGACATGCTTGCCGGCCAGCAGAGCGTCGCGGGCCATGGCGAAGTGCATCGGAGCAGGCGTCGCGAGAGCAATCGCGTCCAGCGATTCGTTATCGAGCAGCTCCTGATAGTTGGACGTACTGCGGGCTCCCGGGTGCTGTTTCGCATGCTGAGCAAGCCGATTGGCATCAGCGTCACAGATCATCGTCAGATCGCAGCCGGGGGTGCGCGAGAAGCTACGGAGGACATTTTGCCCCCAGCCTCCAAGGCCGACAACGCCAAGTCGAACTGGTTCTTGTGCCATGGTGCTTCCTGCTCTTGGCTCCGCGCCATCCTGGGCGGTGTGACAATTGCTCAAATGGCAATCATTGATCGATTTTTGAGCGTTCTAGAAGAAGTCCGAAATCCGAGCAAGGTCAATCATCTGACAGCCAGACTTTGTCAGATTTCTGAGAGATCTGACTTCAATCTTTGCCGATGTCTGGAATTGACTCGCCTCCGAACTTCGCCAGCTCTCCATCTCTCAGAGGATGTTTTCCGGACGCTCTTGGCAGCGACGGCAATCGGGTCCTGCTCAGGCGGCGCGTCGGGCTGAGTCGGCGAAGTCCCAGTAAATATGTCGGGACCAGGCCGCTTCCTGCCAGGCAGGGTCGCGGAATGTCAGGTTGATCATGAAGCGGGCGACTTCCCGAGCGGAATAGTCCCGGTGAGCCCGATTCCAGCCGTTTTGTGCGATGCGTCGCCAATCGTCATCGTTCTGACTGAACTGCCGACACTTCGAGATGAGATCCTGAATGTCCTCGAAGTAGATGATCTCTTCAGGGCCGTAGAGTTCTTCCAACCCGCCGTCGTGGTAGTTGAGCGTCAGCAGACCGTTTCCGGTCGTGTGGGCGATGCGGTCTGATGAGCACATGGCCACATCGCGGCGGCGAGTGAGGTTCAAGGCCATCCGGCTGCGGGACATGATGTCGTCCCGTTCGAAGCCGAAGACAAATGGCTGATCCATGCAGCCAAAGAATCCAAAACGGAACTCCGGCAGGCCAGCTTTGAGCTGTTCGAGGAACTGCCGTCGCTCTGGCAGTCCTTTGTCCGTGCCGAAGAAGACCAAATCGTAATCAGGTTTCGGGCACTCGAAGGCCTTTTTGCATTCGATCGATGGTTCAACGGAGTTCGGGATGAATGCGGCTGGGCGGCCGGGGCCTGCGTAGGGACGGAGTAGTTCCCCGCCAGTTGAGATGAAGACTGCATCGACGTAGGGGAGCTTCGCCTGAACGTGATCCACTTTGGCCCCTGGCCAGATCGCATCGCCGTAGTACAGGCAGATCTTCATCTCAGGGAAGCGTGACCGAGCTGTCTGAATGGTGGCAGGCGTCAGAAGTGCGGAATGCCCCAGCACGAGCAGTTCGGGACGAAGGGTCTCGATGCACTTCAGGAACTTGCGGTTCGTGGCCCAGAGTCCCCCTGTCCGGCTGCAGAGTGGCGAGAGCATTCTCGCCCGGTCGCTGATACTGAACGGATAGACATAGTGACCGGCCTGAACCAGTCCCTGATGAATCTTGTGATCCCAGCCGAAATACCGGGCGCCGTCTTTGTCGAAGCTGTAGTTGGCCGCGTGCAGAATACGCATCGGCGTCCTTTCCGATTCCATTCGAACGGTCGTCTGCGGACATGGTCGCATGTCCAGACAACACCCCGCGACTATCTGTCATCGGGGCGGAATGGGTCAAGATCGTTCACCGGAACCGAGTAGGTGACGTCGCCCGGGGGGTGTCCAAAAAAAGAAAGACGCTGCCTCCGACTGGGCAGCGTCTTTAAAAGCATTCCCTCATGACGGACGTCAATCGAGGCTGACGGTGACCGTTTTGTGCTCGAGGTAATTGGACAGAGCCGATTCACCCAGTTCGCGTCCGATTCCGGATTGCTTGTAGCCACCGAACGGAGCACCGGCGTCGAAGACGTCGTAGCAGTTCACCCAGACGGTGCCGGCGCGAAGAGCGGCGGCGACCTTGTGAGCTTTTGCGACATCTCGGGTCCAGACGGCCGCAGCCAGACCGAAGGTCGTCTTGTTCCCTCGCTGAATCACTTCGTCGACGCTGCTGAACGGCAGGATGCTCAGCACGGGGCCGAAGATTTCGTCGGTCGCAATGGCCATCTCGTCTTTGACGTTATCGAAGACAGTGGGCTCGACAAAGAAACCTTTGTCACCATGTCGGTTTCCACCGATGACGCAATCGGCGCCTTCTTTCTTCCCCTGTTCGATGTAGCCCATGATCTTGTTGAACTGATCCTTGTCGATCTGCGGACCATGGGTCGTACTTGTGTCGAACGGGTTGCCGGTCTTACGTTCCTTCGCCTTGGCAACAACTTCTTTCACGAAGTCTTTGTGAATGGACTTTTCCACAAACAGGCGGCTCCCGGCACAGCAGCACTGACCTTGATTGAAAAACAATCCGAACTCGGCCCCATGAACCGCTGCGTCGATGTCGGCGTCGGCGAAAATGATGTTCGGGCTCTTTCCCCCGAGCTCGAATGTCGTCCGCTTCATCGTTCCGGCTGCTTCACGCATGATGATCTGGCCGGTCTCGGTCGAGCCTGTGAAGGCGATCTTGTCGACGTCAGGATGCCGGACGATGGCAGCGCCTGTGTCTCCGAATCCGGTGACGATGTTAATGACGCCATCAGGAATTCCGGCTTCCTGAGCAAGTTCCGCGAGCCGCAGGCAGGAGAGCGGCGTCTGTTCCGCTGGCTTCATGACGATGGTGCAACCGGTTGCCAGGGCCGGGCCCCATTTCCAGGCAACCATCAGTGCCGGGAAGTTCCAGGGAATGATCTGGCCAACAACTCCAACCGGTTCTTTCCGGCTGTAGCTGAAGTAATTGCCGCGAACAGGAATCGTCAGACCATGAATCTTGTCAGCCCAGCCAGCGTAATATCGCAGAGTATCGACGACGAGCGGCAGGTCGGCGTTGCGGGCGTCGACAATTGGCTTGCCGTTGTCGAGTGTTTCGAGGGCCGCCAGTTCATCGATGTGAGATTCGATCAGGTCGGCCAGTCGGAAGATCAAGGTTCCCCGATCGCGGGCATCCATCGTTGCCCAGGGGCCTGACTCGAAGGCACGGCGAGCGGCTTTCACTGCGAGGTCGACGTCAGCGGCGTTCGCTTTGGCGACATCGGCGATTTTCTCCTCGGTCGCAGGGTGAAATGTCGGGAAGGTCTCGCCGCTCACGGAGTCACACCACTTCCCGTCGATCAGGAGTTGGGTGCGGCGGATCTTGGGGGGGGTATGAACCTTCGGCGGCGCAGCGACGGCAGTTGACATCTGTAACTCCTGGAGATGAAGCAATCCGGTCAGGACGGTCGAACAGGACATCCGTTCTGCTGATCCGTCGAAGTCCTCCACGTCGCGGTCGGCTGATCAGGCGTGCTTCAGCCGGAGTTCGCAACGGAGGTGATCAGGAAAATGACCACACTGATATTTTGACGCTCACTGATGTGAGAGTCCAGTGCCGCACCTGTTGCCGCTTGTCCAGCTCAGCTGATTTCCCTGTCCGCGAGTGACGCCGAGGCATACGGCATGGCAGATTTACCGGCCTTTGTTCTCGATGCGATAGAGATGATTCTCACTTCGCAAGAAGATGGCATTATCGGCGATGGCATATGAGGCGAAGGTGCGTTCGTCCTTATCGAGCTGGCTTTCTGCCAGAACTTCAAACTTCGGCGATGCTGCGATCACCGTCGTGTGGCCTTGCTCATCCTGAAAGTAGACACGGTTTTCAAGGAGCAATGGGGAAGCCGAGAAGTTTCCACCGAGGCGCTGTTGCCAGTGTTCTTCGCCGGTCACGGCATCAACGCAACGGGCGATTCCCTTGTCGGAGACAAAGAAGAGAAGCTTGTCGACGAGCAACAGTGAAGGGGAGTGAGGAACCTGTTTGTCGGTTTCCCAGCGAATATGGGTCGCGGTAACGTCGCCGGTTCCGGTCGGATCAATTGCGAACAGCTTAGGCTTATTATATCCGCTGCAAACATAGACCAGACCGTTGCCGTACACCGGCCGAGGAATCACGGAGTAGCCTTCACCGTAACTCGCCTTCCAGATCTCTTTTCCCGTCTGGGGCTCATAGGCAATGACTCCGCCGCTACCAGGACAGATCGCCTGTTGCTGTCCGTTCACGGTGATCAGCAACGGCGTTGAGAACGAGAAGCCTTTGCTGGCGGTGAACGATCGATTTTCTTTCCAGCGTGTTTCTCCGGTTTTCTTGTCGAGACCGATGACATACTGCTGATCAGTGCCGTCACAGCAGATGATCAGAACGTCCCCAGCCAGAGCAGGAGATCCCCCATTGCCATGCTGCGGCTCATAGTCGAGGACTCGCTTCCAGACGACATTGCCATCCAGTGTCAGCCGGGCAGTGCCGTTGGAACCGAAGTGAAGGTAGAGTCCGTCGCCTTCGACAATCGGAGTCGGGCTCGCATGGCTGTTTTTCTTATGGATCTGCACATTCGTCGGGTGCTGCAGAACGGTCTTTTCCCAGATCTGTTCGCCGGTCTTCGCATTCAGGCAGACCGCTCCCAGAATGACCTCGCCTTTATCGTTCTCGCCCTCTCCCTTAGTGACCGTCGAGGTAGTGAGGTAAATGCGATCTTTTACGATGACGGGGGAAGACCACGCGATCCCTTTGACGGGACGTTTCCAGGTGATGTTCGTCGACTCATCCCATTTCAAAGGGAAGTTTGCCCCGCCGGCGTGTCCTTGTCCTTGAGGACCCCGAAATTCAGGCCAGTCATCGGCTCGACTTTCGGAGGCCATCAACAGGACAGCCAGCAACCCTGAGAGGGCCGCACACAGCCAGCAACACAGAACGAAGCGTCGATTCTGAGAGAGCACGTCAGATCCTTTTCGTCTTACAGACAGACTGAACAGACAGACCGACAGTGAGGCAAACGTGAGCGGCTTTGGGGAAAATCGCCCCTTCTGTGGATCAGGTTCCTGCAACAGAAGGGGCGGCTTCAATCATTCCATGGGGTGCTTTATGCACCGAACTTCTCGAGGCGATCGGCATGTGCCAGAGCCATCAGCATCAGATGCTTGGCTTGGAACTGTCCGAGTCCACCCAGTCGACAGGCGGATTCATTGAACTCGCTGCTGCCGTCGAAGCGACAATGATCAGCGGCGATCATTGTCGGGACCGGGTGCCAGCTGTGTGACTTCATCTTGCTCGGTGTACTGTGATCGCCGGTCACAATCAGCACGGTGGGGTTCAGTGCTGTGATAGCCGGAATGGCAGCATCGAGTTCTTCGATCCGCTTCACCTTCGCATCAAAGTTCCCATCTTCGCCTGTCGAATCGGTGTACTTGAAGTGCATGAAGAAGAAGTCGTAATCATTCCAGGCGGCTTTCAGTCGGGCACACTGATCTTCCAGTGTCTGTCCGGCCTCCAGGACGTCCATGCTCACGAGGCGAGCAAGTCCGCGGTACATTGGATAGACGGCAATTGCCCCGGCTTTGGTTCCGTAAACTTCTTCAAATGTCGGAATCGGTGGACGCTTGGCAATTCCGCGGAGCATCAGGAAGTTGGCCGGCTGGTCGTTCTTCAGAATTTCGCGAGCCTGACGCAGGAACTCTTTCGCCACTTCGACGGTCTTGGCCGACTCCGCATCACGAGCGGCGGGATCCAGTGGAGCAACGCCTGTTGCCTGAGGATCGGTGTCATTGACGTTTCCGCCCAAGCCAGCTGCGCGGAAGACGACGACGAGTCGGTATTCCTTCACATGCTGAACGAAGACTTCGACGCCGGGAATCTTGATCTGGTTGAGTTTCTCACAGAGGGGGGCCGCTTTCTCAGAAGAGATTCGTCCGGCGCGACGATCAGAAATGTTCCCCTTTTCATCGAGCGTACAGAAGTTCCCGCGGATCGCGACGTCGTTTGGGCCGAGGTCGAAGTCGATTCCGAGGGCTTCGAGAACTCCACGGCCGATCTGGAATTCCAGTGGGTCATATCCGAACAGTCCGAGGTGCCCGGGACCGCTTCCCGGCGTAATGCCCGGCAGAACAGGTGTGCTCAACCCGAGTGTGCCCCGTTTGGCGAGTGCGTCGAGATTCGGGGTCTTTGCGGTTTCCAGTTCCGTCTTTCCGCCTGGCTGCAGCGGCAGGCCCCCCAGTCCGTCTGCGACCAGCAGGACGATTTTGGAGTCATTCTTTTTCTGCAGCTCTCGGGTCAGTGTGTGAATTTCGCTCATCGCCTCACTCAGGTCATCAATCACAATCGAAGTCCATTCTGCGGAGGCGACCAGCACTCAGTTGCCGATCGACCTGACTTGCCGCAGCGGGCATTCACTGTAGCAGTTTTTTCAGGCCGGGAGAAAGCAGGGAACCGACCGGAATTTCCCGTCCATCACGGTTTAATAATCGAGGCTCGCCCCGCCTTCGACTTCGATTCCCTGACCGGTCACAAAGCTGGAGTCCTCCGTCGCCAGAAACAGGCTGACGCGTCCAATTTCCTCGGGATCTGCCATCCGGCCGAGGACCTGAAGTTCGGACACCCGGCGTAATGCCGACTCCGGGTCCGGGAGTGTCGCCGCCCAGTCTCGCATGAGCGGCGTGTCGACATTACTGGGGAGAATCGCGTTTACTCTGATTCCTTGAGGACCGAGTTCAACCGCGAGTGCTTTCGTCAGACTGAGTTGTGCCCCCTTCGTCGCGGCATAGGCCGAGGACTGGTGCTGCCCGAGAACGGCCGTCATTGAACTCATGATGACGATCGTCCCGCGTGTCTTCCGCAGATAGGGAATCGCCGCTTTTGACGCCGCGAAGGTGCTGAGGAAATTCACCCGCAGCAATGCTTCCACATCTTCCAATCGGGTGTCGTCGATCATCGTCGCCGGAGGGTGAACCCCAACGTTATTGATGAGGCAGTCGATCTGACCAAAGTGTGCAGCGACCTCATCAATGACGGCTGGAATTCGCTGCGTATCACGGGCATCGCAGTGAAAGACATGAACCTGTCCAGGACCCGTCGAATTCCATTGATCGGCCAGCCGCTGGCCTTCTTCGAGACAAATGTCGAGCAGGGCGACTTTCGCCCCCTCCCGGGCGAAGACGTTGACGCACCCGGCTCCGATTCCGCGGCTGCCACCTGTGATGACGACTGTTCGATCGCGGAATCGCATGATTCGGTTGTCCTGATTTTTTGGAATGTGCGGCCGCCTGCGCCCGTTGCGAATGTGATTCCGTCAACTCAGACCAGGGGTTTATGACGTAGAGTTCATCAACCGCACTCAGCGTGTTTGCCTGCAGGCTGCTCTGAAAAGGTGTAGCAGCGGCCGCTGTCGGCTGGCAAGTTATCGATCGTTTTCGAACGGACTCTGGTTCCACTATGGATCTTCCGGCTGACAACCCTGATTTCGATGATGACTCTATGCACTCGGTCTACGTCCCGTCCGGACGCGGAGGCGTGGTGCGTAAGCAGGTTTCGTCGGACCTGATTCGCGACAACGCTCACCTTCAGGAGTTGTTCGACCGGGTTCATCAGCTCCTCGGAGATCAGACGGAGAGCTCTG
Organism: Planctomycetota bacterium; assembly: GCA_023417655.1. Lineage (GTDB taxonomy): Bacteria > Planctomycetota > Planctomycetia > Planctomycetales > Planctomycetaceae > Planctomicrobium. The sequence continues at coordinate 42,484 of JAEZFD010000023.1, forward strand.
CTCCTTTTGTCCCCCGTTGCCCGGAAACGCTGGCGGAAATGGGGCTGACCGAAGATGACGTACAGAAACTGGTTCTGAAGTTTCTCGCTCAGCGCGGATCGGCGCTCGGGCGTGAAATTTCTCAGCAGGTCAAAATCCCGTTCGGCATACTGTTTCCTCTGCTGACGGACTGGAAACTCCAGCAGCTGGTGACCTATCGCGCCGCCGGGGAGATGGGGGATTATCTGTTCGCGATTGTCGAACAGGGACGCGAGCTGGCGCGAAAGTTCAATGCCGAATGTACCTACTTCGGATCCGCTCCGGTTCAGCTCCGGGATTATCTTCTCGCGATGGAACGCCAGACGATTGCAGGGAAGGAAGCCTCTCAGGAGGACCTGCAGGAGGCCTTCTCGGATCTCCTGATTTCCGAAGAGATGTTCGATCGTCTTGGTCCGGCGATCAATTCAGGTCGCGGAATGTTTTTGTTCGGCGAGCCAGGGAATGGCAAGACAAGCATCGCGGAACGGATCACACGCTGCTTCGGCGACGCGGTCTGGATCCCGCGGACGCTCGGAATTGATGGCGATATCATTCGCCTGTTTGATCCCGGGGTGCATGACGAAGTTCCGCCAGATTCCAGCGGAGGCCTGCTCGATCTTTCCGGACTCGACCATCGTTGGGTGCGGATCGCCCGACCGACGATCATTGCCGGGGGCGAACTGACGATGAGTGAACTGGAGGTCACTCAGAATCCGATTACCAAAGTCTGCGAGGCTCCTCTGCAATTGAAGAGTAACTGCGGCACGCTGGTGATCGACGACTTCGGACGGCAGACGATGCCAGTTGATGTTCTGTTAAATCGCTGGATTGTGCCGCTGGAAAAACGCTATGACTTTCTGAATCTCCCGAGCGGGAAGAAGGTACAGGTTCCGTTCGATCAGCTGATTATCTTTTCGACGAATCTTGAACCCCGTGATCTTGTCGACGGGGCATTTCTGCGCCGCATTCCGTACAAGATCGAAGTTCCAGATCCCAGCGAAGAACACTTCCGCAAGCTATTCGAAATCATGGGACCCAAGTTCGGTCTGACCTTTGAACACGATGCTCTCGATCACCTGATCGAGACACATTATGCCGGAGGAAAGCGACCTTTCCGGGCGTGTCAGCCGCGCGATCTGCTGTTACAGGTTCGTAACTTCTGCACTTACAAAAAGCAGCCCAAAGTCGTGACGAAGGCCTCCCTCGATTTCGCCGTCGCCACTTATTTCTCGATGATGTAATGCCACCGCGCGCAACGGATCCTGCTGAGTTTACAGCAGTATTCCAATCCTGAATGAAGGACGCGCTATGGCAGGCTGGGTTCCGGGAGTCATTAATGGCGGCGTCGTACTGAGTGGTCCGCAGACCGATGGAACTCATGGTCAGTCGCTCGTCACTGACGGAAACGGGAATCTGAAGTTTGCTTCGATTTCGCCTGAGGCAGCGGAAGAGGTGATGGAAGATCATCTCGAAGCGGAGAATCCTCACCCTCAGTATGCCCTGGCAGATCTAACGACAGCTGATATCGATGACTCCTCTGGTCGCCGCTACGTCACTGATGCCCAGCGGGAGGTGCTGGAGAGCACTTCCGGAATCAATACCGGTGATCAGGATCTTTCGGGGTTTGCTTCGATCACTCATGAACACGTGCTGTCAGATATCACGGATGCTCAGGCGACTCTTGATCTGAAAGCCGACCTTGTCGACGGCGTTCTCCCCACGTCTCAATTGCCTGCTCTCGCGATTGTGGAATTCCTGGGCTCCGTCGACAGCGAAGAAGAGATGCTGGGCCTGACCGGACAGCAGGGGGACTGGTGCATCCGGACAGATTTGCAGCTGGCATTCTTTCTCATTGCCGATGACGCGTCCGCTCTGGAGTCGTGGCAACAGATCACGACTCCAGGTTCTCCCGTCCTGAGTGTCAATTCGCAGACAGGGGATATCGTTCTGGGCCATGCGGATGTCGGGGCTGCCGCTGCCAGCCACACACACACGATCAGTAATATTACGAATCTGCAGTCGTCACTGGATGCGAAGGCCCCGCTCGCTGCGCCGAATCTGACCGGAACGGTGAACGTCACTGCTCCAGGAACGGCGGCGATGCACATTGTACGAACCGGGGCACTTTCAAACTTCACGATGCCCGGCGGCACGTCACTGTCCGTTTCTTCGACGGTGTCGTCTGTGGCGGGAGTTGCTGCCGCGATGGTCTCGGGCAATGCGTCTCAGTGTTACCTTTACCTGGGAGATACCGACAACCCGAGTGCTGGAGGTTTCATCTATGACAACAGCAATGACACCCTTCAGATGAGAGCAGGGGGGAGTGCTCGAGCATCGGTTGCGAGTACTGTTTCGACGTTCTCCACTGACATCCAGTGCTTGAACTTGCGAGTCAGAGGCGCGTCCGGCATTAACATCGGGAATTCGACGGTCGATGCTACCGCAAAAACGGCCCGGGTCATGATGCCCTCTTTTTCTGTCGCATCTAACCCGTTCTGCCTGTTGGTAGGACTCGCTCAATCGAGTCAGAATATCGCGGTCTTCGGAGGGGGTGTTTCCGACGCCTATGCCGCAACGATCCATCGTTTCATTTGTGCGGCAAACACCACGACCACGACCGGGGCGACGGTTGTTGAATTTCAGTTCGGCAGGGCGGTCTTTTCCGTTCCGGTTGCATTGCCGTCGCACACCGTGGCCAACAGTCCTTCCGCTTCAACCGCAGGAGACGGAGCCCTGATCTACTGCAGCGATGGTGACTCGGGGAGTCCGTGTCTGGCTGTCAGTAGCGCGGGAAGCTGGAAACGGATCGCACTCGGCTCTGCAATTTCTGCGACATAGGATCGTTGGCAATTTGACCACGATACTCCCGCTTCGTGATCGACAGGGTCCATCTTGTGATCCGCCGGTTCTTGCCTGGCGGAGCTGAGTCTTTCATCAACCGAATCGCGCGCTTCGCGGGCAGACGGGAGAGCGATCGGCTCGTGTCGCGAAAAGTTTGCATTTTCTGGAGCGGATTCCAACAGCTTCCCGACTCGTCGTCATCTCTTCGGCTTCGGCAACATTCAGGATGTCATTATGTCTCGCCGCATCGGATTCTGGCACCTTCAATCAGGTGACGCTCTGACCATTCATCTCTTCCTCTGGTCGGGGGGAAGTCCGGTGACACCCGAAGAAGGGGTGGAGGCCGAGGAGGTGAATGCTGAATCGACGCCAGGCTATTACGAGGCCAGCGTGGATGACCTTCCGATCGGAAATTATCGAGCCCGGGTTTTTCGCGAGGCAGTGCTGGTGTTTGACGGCGCCCTGGCCATATCCGATCTGGAAACCGTCACTGTCATTGGTATAACGGTGCCCGTTCCTCCGCCTTCGATCGTCTCCGCTTTCTCAACGACGGCACTCTCTCAGTTGCTGCCTTATCGCTCCATTGGGGTGGCCGTTCCTGCAATTTCCGGCGATTTGCTGACTCCGCCGCTGATTCAGGGGGATTCGTATTTGGCGGATCACGGGCGGGCGATCACATTCTCGCGGGCCGACTTTCCGGAGATCCCGTCCGGCAGCCATGTGAGACTCCTCGCACGCCAGTTGGATGACCCTCTTTCGCGGATTGAACTTGAGGGGGATGTCTCTGTCACGACCGGGATCAAAGTCGTCCGATTCGAAGTGACGTCTGCCGAGTCTGCACTATGGAAGGCCGGACAATATGCCTTTCATGTGGAAGTCGAATTTCCCGACGGGAACTCCGCCACCTTCATCGGCCCTGATACTCGACTTCGGGTCGTTCCCCAATTTTGAAAACAGCCCCTTCCGGGAAATAACGTTTCGGGACATCGGGAAAAGGTGCCCGAATTCCCGCGTGCCTCGGAAGAGAAATTGACATGTTCACGTATTGATGCGAGAATCCATCGAAGTTCGTCTATTGGTTCGGGTTGCTTCTCCACCGTTGCCTGACCGCCGTGATGCGTCCGTCTCACTTCTCGAGTGCGAAGGAAAACGCAAACGGTTTCCGAACTCCGATGGAATGATTGTCATGCTGACTTTGAAATCCGGTTCGGTTCACATCGATGAGATCGATGGGGTGACGGTTTTCTCATTTACCCAGCCCCGCCTGAGTATCCACGGGGAGATCGTTCAGGAGATGACTGAACCTCTGCTGGAGTTGTCAGGCGAGCCGGCTCCTCGAATTCTTTTCGATCTGACTAACGTCGACTTTTTTACGTCAGCGTTTATCGAGTTGCTGATTCGCATCTGGAACCGCCTGAAGAGTCGTCCTGATAGCGAGATGTCCCTGTGCTGCGTCCATCCATATTGTCGGGATGTCCTGGACATCACCAACATGACTTCCGTGGTGCATCTCTACCCGTCCCGGTTGGAAGCATTGGCTGCGATGTGCCGAGAACACGCTTAGTGGAAATCGTGCCTGGAGACGTTTGCTCTCCCATCTGCCTGCGCAGCCCGCGTTTCGATTGATGAAAGACGCAATTCCGCGTGGCGAGAACGAGCAGATCAAAAAGCAAAATGGTCTAAAAGGAATCAGAATTCTATGGCACATGAGGCTCGTCCGATCTGCCGCTTCTCTCCCCATGGTGTCGCGACTCACACCACTGGGAGAGAGGTCGGCGATTCGGTGAAGGGACGCAGCTCATGACTCTTCTGATCCCGGCTCAAGGAGTCGGTTGAATCTCCGGTGTACGGGTGCGTGAGATCTCGTCGAAGTACCGTTGAATGAGGCTTCGATACATCGGATCGCGCGGTCGCTGAGACGACTCAATCATTTCGGTTTTCAACTGTCCCGGCAGCTTGCCCCATTCTCGGCCGCGACGGGTTCCGAGGGAGCTCTCCAGATTCTGGAGATGCGTTTCGGCCTGAAAGGCACGGTTCCCAACTTCATTGCTGGTCGATTGCTCCGACTCCCGACCCGCCTGCTGCTGGCCGGTTTGTTCCTGGTCCCCCTTACGGGAGAGACCCATCAGATGCGCAGCCTGCCGCAGGCCTTCTGCTGCCTCACGTAAGGTCGTCGAGGTCACTTCTTCGCCCTCGCCTCGTGCAGTCTGTTCGTTCCCTTTCCGAGACTCCTGGCTGGCGGAACCTTCTTCAGAAGGAGACATCGGCTTTGCGGTGTCATTCGACTTTTCACTTTGCTGCTGGGCAGAGCTTTCCTGCTTGTCAGATTTTTGGGGAGTTGAGTTCTCGTCGCCGGGCTTGTTCTCTGAGGGGACCTGTTCGATTTGCGGCCGCATATTGGATTCATCCGTCCCGGGACGCTGAGCGGCGATCTCCTGCAATTGAGACAAGAGAACTCCAGCTTCATCCAGTCGATGAGAAGACTCGGCAACCTGTCGACCGACTTCACCTGGCACCTGAGTTTCGGGAGGACGGTTGGGGTTGATTCCTTCTGAGGCCTGTCGGGAGAGGTGCGCGGATTGTCGCAAGGCTTCGACGGCCTGTTCACGAGATCGGACCGACTGCCCTGAATTCATCTCGGCTTGCTGAGTCTGAGCGTCCTTAAGAGCTTGTTGTGCCTGAGTCGTTTTGTCGTTCCCGTTTTTCGCCATTTCTCCCTGTGTCTGGCGATCGATCAGTGGCAGCTTGAAGTCTGCTTCCCGCTGTTTGAGTTCGTCAGAAAGATCGCGAGTACGTTGCGAGGTCTTCTTCTCCAGAGACTCGCGGAAAGCCTGCTGATCGGCGGGGGATTCCGCGAGTTGCTGCAGCGCTGCGGCCATCTGCTCCTGTACCTGCGCGATCTCAGTTGCTCTTTGCGGGATCTGTTCAGGCACGCTGGGGCTATCGGGAGAATTCAATGTCTCAGCCAGCTTCTTCGATTTTTCAGCAGCTTTGTTGGCCATCTCGGCTGCCCTTTTGAAGTTCAGCTGTTGCAAAGCTTCACTGGCTTGTCGTGCCGCATCTGGAACCTCGGTCGACTGCTTATTGACAGGAGAATCCTTCAGTCCCAGCTGACGGATTCCGGAGGCCAGTTGTCTGGAGGACTGCAGCAGCGCCTGCTGCATTTCGATCGATTCCGCTGCTCGAGGCGACGCCGGGGGATCGGAAGTCATCGGTGCTGAAGAAGTGCGCTGCTTCTTCATCTCACCGGCCAGTTGCTGCTGGGTCTCAGCCAGCTGCCGGGCACGCTGGGCGAATTGTTCACGCTCAGGGGATTGCTCGTCTCCTTCGCTCAGTTTCGTCGCGGCCTCTTCCCAGAGTTTCTGTGTGTCGCGGATTCGTTGTTCCGAGGCGGAGTAATCTCCCGATTCCAGAGACTTGGTGGCTTCTATGAGTTGATCACCGACAGCGGCAGGTGGGCTATCCAGTCCAAAGGCTTTCAGGTCTTCGAGGAGCTGCCGTGACTGTTGCAGCGACTTCTCCTGCTGATTGCGAATCGATTGCCACGCCTGTCGCCGACTGGCGATCTCGGTTTTTGTGAAATTTGCCAGTGACTGTTCCTTTCGGGCAATCGCTTCTGCCTGATCAGCCAGTGCGGCCATCCGCAGTTGCAGTGTCTCGCGAGCCCGATCCATTAAACCGGGGTGTTTATCAAGCACCGTCGCAAGATCAGAATTGAGAGAGGCGTGCTGTGAAACCAGTTGTCGGTGATCCTGCTGCCACTGCTGGCGTGCGGCGACATTCGTGGGATTCAGGACCTGGCGTTTGACCAGTCCGTCGACGTCGTCCGCAAGTTTTTCTACCTGATCGGCAATGCGATTCAGTTCCAGCAGATCACGCTGCATCTCCGAGATCTGCTCAAAATCTTTCTGCAGGTTGCTGAGTTCCTTTTCAGCTTTCTGCAGCTGGTTTGTTGCTTCCGACAGCAGTGAAGCCTGTTGAGCTCCTTCTGCTCTCTGGGCCGCCTGTGCCTTTGCCGCCGCTGTCGACAGTTGCTGATCTGCGATCTGTTGAGCCCGTTTGGCGAGATGTTCGGTAGCAGGCTGCTGTTTCATAACCGCCCCGAGCTGATTCACCTGATCGGCGAGTTGTTCAATCTTCTCTTCGAGTTTCGCCGCATCTGCTGAGCGTTGTTCGGCGGTCTCCTTCGCATTCTCGGCTCGGGCCTGTGACTGCAACTTGCGGGCGAGTTGTTCCTGCTTCTCCAGTTCAGAACGCAGCTGGGCCATTGCCTGACTGGCTCGATGCTGGAACTCGGTGAGCGCCTGCGTTCCAGCGGCTTTGGCATCGATTCGGATCTGCAGCGTCCGGAGGTTCGTCCATGTTTCGTTAGGGCCCGGCACGGGGCGCTGATCAGTGGCTCGGGCACGCAAGGTCACGGGGGTTCCGGGAGAAAGCGAAAGGGGAGCCAGATCAATGACGAATTCTTCGGTCCATTCCCGCTGCCGAACGATTTGGCTGGAGACTGGGATGACCTGATTCTTTGTTGTGCCATTCGACGGCCATTCCAGATGAAGTTCCAGACTACCGAGCCCGAAGTCGTCACTGGCGGCGACAGGAATTCGAATCAGATCCTGCGGCCGGGCTTCGAGCACCTGTTCCCGATCTGCGAATGCGAGTTGCGGAGGGGCATCCTGTTGAACGGTCAGACGATGGATTGTTTCGTCCCGTGATGTCAGCTGGTGTTCATCCTGAATGCGAATCACAAAGCGACCGACGGGCTGGTCGAGAGCCGCCGTCATCTTCCAGTGAACGGAGAGCCCATCTTCACTGACAGGAAGCGAGGTTCGATGCCGAATCGGCAATCCTTGGACGGATTCGTCCAGCGCCGTGGCATGCCGTGGATCAGGGGAGGAACTGTCGAGCCAAAGAATTTCTGAGGTCACTACCGGCTTGCTGAATGCGAGTTTCATCTCGATCTGGCTCTGTTCGAGAACCAGAAGTTCCCCCAGTAGCGGATTGTGATGCTGGTCTGGTAAATCAGAATACGCCGGTGGTTTGACGTCGGCGGTCACGGATTGCAGGGCAGGGCGGTCGACCACGTCAATGCGGTGCTCCCGCGACCGTGAGGATGAAGCAGTGACGTGGTAGTGAAAGCTCTCCATCACTCGGGGAAGCCGGAGCAGATAACACTCTTGGTCGGCGTGCCAGTCCATTCCGCGGGATTGCGACTCTCCGGGAGTCGACATCCAATGAAAGTTTGCTGATTCCGGGATGATGCCCTGCTGAAATCGCCACTCTGGCCGCACGCGAATTTCGAGATCATCCCCGCGTCCAATGACACGATCAGGTGACTCAATGATCAGCATCAGGTTCTGGACTCGCTCATAGTTTCCCCAGGGATTGAAGAAACGTGCCAGCATCATTCCATACGACTCGGTCGCGAAGAAGAGCGGCAGCAGCATGACCAGTGTCGCAATCGCGCCCATCCAGCAGCGTTGAATAGCGGACCGGGAATCAACGACATCAGCGAAGTCATGCTGTCGGGCGAACTGCACCGTCTCTTCGGCCAGAAGTCCCCGCATCAATGGGGACCCTGTCTCTTCACCCTCCGCATCACTCCGGGCGAGTTCGACCGTCGAGAGCAATCGCTCTCGCAGTTCAGGGTGAGCGACCTCAACAATGGTCGCCAGTTCGGTCTGGCGATATCGCCGCAGGGCGGGAATCAGACCCTTCCAGCAAAAGACGGCGAGCCCGACGAACGGGACGCCGATTAACCAGCACAATCGGACTGCCAGCGGAAACTCGAACAGGTAATCAAGGACGAGCCCGCAGGCGAGTGCTCCCGCCGTCGCAAGCAGGGTCAGACCGCAAGCTTCCGCCAGTGAGACGCCGATCAGCTGAGACTGGACGCGGCGGAGCTGCTGTTCGAGGATTTCCGGAAGTCGCGCTGCTGACGGCATAACTGGCCCTTGAGGCGAACATGTTTCCCGGTCCAAGTTTATCAGGATTTCCCGGCCAATTGCGAGAGCGTTGATTTGATCAGCCGTGGATCTCCCAATTCAGAACCGCGACCGGGATCGCGGTTTGATTCGACTTTGCTTCTGGATGGAAGTCCATAAAATAAAGTGGACGCAGATCGGAGACGGCTGCTTCCATCATCCCGTTGTGTGTTGACGTTGAAGGTGATGTTTCGATGCCCACGTACGTTTATGAAGTGGTTCGCGAAGACGGAACTGGAGGGGAAACCTTTGAGTGGATTCAACCGATCTCCGCTGAGCCGTTAACAACTCATCCTGACACAGGAAAACCTGTCCGTCGGGTTATTCAGGCTCCGTTCATCGGGGGCTCGTGGTCAGAGTCTGCCATGCAGAAGAGTGTCTCTGACGACAAAAAGCTCGACCGGATGGGATTCACAAAGTACGTGAAATCCGGTGACGGAATTTATGAGAAGCGGGCAGGAAAAGGTCCTGACATTATTTCCCGGGACGCACCGCTGAAAGGTGACAGTCTGGGACATCTCGACTGATGCGTTTTGCTGCGGAACCTGCATCTTCATCGTGTTCCGCTGGATCTGGGACCTTGATCTTTCACCTGACGGGAGTCGGATGAGGCATGTCTGTTGATCCGATTGCTGACGGGACTGCTCTCTTCACACAAGCGTCCCCCGGCGCCGGACTCGTCTATGGAGCCGTCCGACTCTCTCTCTTGTGCTATTTTGTCGGCATCATTCTGCTGATGCTTTCTAATCGTGATCATCGCTGGTGGCGATGGGCTCGCTGGTTCTGGACGGCGGGCTTTATTGCATTTCTGGTTCACTTCGTTTCTGCCTTCCACTTCGCTCACCACTGGAGCCATCAGCACGCTCTTGAGGTCACCGCCCGAAGAACTCTGGAAACGGTAGGAGTTGCTTTCGGGCAAGGGATTTATGTCAACCATCTGTTCCTGTTGATCTGGGGTGCCGATGTCGGGTGGATGTGGGGATCCCCCCGGAGCTACCAGCGGCGTCCGAGATTGATCAGCAACAGCGTCCAGCTGTTTCTTTTATTTATTGTTTTTCATGCGACAGTCACCTTCGGACAGGGTGCCATTCGCTGGTGGGGGCTCACCGGACTGACCGCTATCATTCTCTCAGGAGTATTGATCCGATGGATTCAACCCTCTATTGAATTGGCAGCGAGTGGCAAAGACGCGTTATAGTAAGCGGGTCAGCATCGGGCTGACGTCGATCCGCATCTCCGGCACCCCTTAGCCGGGATTCGGCAGAAACCGGAGCGAATGACTGACATCAGGTAAATGCGTCCTTCAGCTCACCGCAGGCAGTGTCCAGGTGAGCGCGTGGTTGCAACGGGTTCACTGCAGCGATCGCAGTTGAATTCTAAAGCAGAGGTTCGCTGCTCGATCTTTCACTGGGCGTTGCCTGAACAGCCGATAAACCAGCCAGACAGAAAACCGCCAGACTGACCAGCCTCGGAATCAGTCGCTCGCCGCCCCGCCTTCCTATGGTCTTTTTGAGACTCCCTTGTCCTCCACCCGACTTCGAATCCCGTTTAATCTCTTCGCTACATTGAAAGCGGTCGTCGCCATCACGGTGTGCGTGATCGCGATTATGCTGATCTATCGGGAATTGGAGACGCTGCACTGGGCAGATATCCGCACGAGTCTTCGGGCAATTCCCTCAACGGCACTGATTGCCTGCGGACTTCTCGCCGCACTGAATTACGTCATCCTGATTGGATATGACCTTCTCGCGGTTCGCATTCTCGGGCACAAGCTGGCACTCCGGCGAATTGCGATCGCATCATTCACAGGCTTCGTTGCCTCAAACAATTTCGGAGCCCTGTTCGGGGGCACTCCCGTACGGGCGCGGCTGTATTCCGCCTGGGGGTTCACAGCGGCCGAGATGGCACATTTAATCGTGCTCGTTGGGGCGACGTTCTGGCTCGGGCTATTTGCTCTGAGCGGAGTCGTCTTCCTTCTCTTTCCGTTTCCGATCCCCCCATCGCTCAACCTGCCGTTCGAGTCCGTTCGCCCACTGGGCCTGATTCTGGCCCTGGTGGCAGTGGCCGTCATCGTCGTTTCAGGTATCCGCCGCCGACCGATTCAATTAGGTGGATATGAATTCACTCTGCCTGCCCCACGGATTCTCTGCCTTCAACTGCTGGTGGCGACCTGCGATTTCCTCGTGGCGGCGGGTTGTCTGTATGTGCTGATGCCGTCCAATCTGACGATGAGCTATCCCCAGTTTCTCGGAGTCTTCCTGCTGGGAATGGTCTCAATTGTCATTACGAACGTTCCCGGGGGAGTTGGCGTCTTTGAAGCCGTCATTCTGACCTTTTGCGGGACTGACGCACATCAGGGGGTGGCAGCCGCATTGCTGGTCTTTCGCGTGATTTATTTCCTCTGTCCATTGGCAGTCGCGCTGCTCATGATCATGGGCCATGAACTTCGCCCTCATCTGCCGAAGATTCAGAAGTTCTCGCAGTCTGCAACCGATGCGCTCGGCGGAATCGTGCCTCGATTTCTCGCCTTTGGAGTCATGGTGATCGGTGCGGTCCTTCTGTTCTCAGGCGCGACACCACCCATTTCAGATCGCCTGCACGTGTTGAGAATGTTTCTGCCGATCGAAGCAGTGGAGCTTTCTCACTTTCTCTCCAGTCTCGCGGGAGGAGGTCTGCTCTTACTTGGGCGAGGGCTCCTCCGCCGGCTCGACGGAGCTTGGTGGGGAGCCATTCTGCTGCTGGCAGCCGGCTTCATTTTCTCGTTGTCTAAGGGACTCGATTATGAAGAGGCAGCCGGGTCATTCTTTCTGCTTGTGCTGCTGTTGATCTCCCGAAAAGAGTTCTACCGGCGAGGATCGATTCTCCATCCCAGCTGGACGGCAGGCTGGATTTCTGCAGTAACCATCGTCGTCGTCTGTACCTTCGGACTCGCGATTTTCGTTCACCAGCACGTCGAGTACTCGCATGAACTCTGGTGGAAGTTTGCATTCGACGAGGACGCTCCCCGATCGCTCCGGGCTCAAGTCGCAGTGATGGCGATGCTGCTTGGATTTGCGGGAATCAAACTCTTCGGAGCTGCATCAGTCACGCAGGATCACGACGCCACACAGGAAGAGCTTGAGCTGGCCCAGAAGATCATCCAGACTTCGTCACGCACCTCTGCGAATCTGGCTCTGCTGGGAGACAAGGCCTTTCTCTTCAATGAGGCCAAAACGGCCTTCCTGATGTACGCCGTGCAGAACCGCTCATGGACAGTGATGGGCGACCCGGTGGGGGAACGCGAAGCCTGGCCGGAACTCCTCTGGGAATTCCGGGAGCACTGTGACAAATACGACGCGTGGCCCGTCTTCTATCACATCGCTCCGGAGAACATTCCGCTCTACATCGATCAGGGCTTTGTGCTGCTGAAACTCGGGGAAGAAGCCCGGGTGGAAACGGCCAAGTTTTCTCTCGCCGGCAATCGCCGTCAGAGCATGCGGTCGAACTTCAACAAGTTCCGCAAAGAGGGGAGCGAGTTCAGCGTTGTCCCCCCGGAGCAGGTTCGCGAACTGTTGCCGCAGCTCAGAAAAGTCTCTGACGCCTGGCTCGCCGACAAGCAGGGGGCAGAGAAGGGGTTCTCGCTCGGGTATTTCGATGAAGACTATCTCACTCGGTTCCCATGTGCGATCATGAGATACCAAGGTGAGATCGTCGGCTTCGCAAATCTCTGGCTCGGCCCGGATCACGATGAATTTTCCATCGACCTGATGCGGCATCTTGATACTCCGAAGCGGATGATGGACTATCTGTTCGTTGAATTGATCCTGTGGGGGCAGTCACAGGGCTACCGCTGGTTCAACATGGGAATGGCTCCGCTCGCCGGTATCGAATCACATGAGCTTTCGCCCACTTGGAACAAAATGGCGGCATTGCTGTTCAAGCACGGGGACCGCTTCTATAGCTTTGAAGGATTAAGAGCGTACAAGGACAAGTTCGACCCGGTCTGGTCACCGCGTTATCTGGCGGCCCCAGGCGGACTCATCCTGCCGCGAATTCTGGCAGATGTGACTCGGCTCATCGGCCGGGTACGTGACTAGAACACATTGATGCGTCAGCCGCTTGATCGTTCCTCGCTCACCTGACCCATTCCTCATCGACACGCATGCCGCGTGGGCATCGGAATCAGAAACCTGTTGGAATCCGGTGTTCCCACTGAAATAAGAAGGTATTGAAGGTGATTGCTGATCGTCTGGTGATTGATGCCGGACACACACGCGTGAAGTTCGCCGCCTGTGCTCCTGCAGAGAACGCAGGTCTCCCTGAGATCACAGCGTCGCTGGCTATCCTCTATGGCGACCCGATTGCGTGGGAAGAAATTGCCTCTTGGTTTCCGGTGCCGCCGGCTCATGTTGTTGTCATCGGGACAAATCTTGATCGAGCTCGCCAAGTGACGTCGCAATGGCCCGCCACGTTGCCACCGCCGTGCCTGTTTGCTGAGAAGAACCGACTGCCGTTGAAGGTGAATGTCGACTTCCCGGAGAAGGTCGGCATCGATCGCCTGCTGAATGCCGTCGCCGCAAACATTCTTCGAGCACCTCAACAGCCAGCGATCACCGTCGGAACCGGAACGGCCGTGACCGTCGATCTGATCACGGCCGACGGCACTTTTCAGGGGGGAGCGATTCTTCCTGGAATTCTCCTCGGAGCCAAATCGCTGCATGAGGAGACGACAACGCTCCCGCATGTGAATGTTTGGGAACTCCTGAAAACAGAACCCGCAGTCATTGGGAAAAACACCGAACAGGCAGTCGCGAGCGGTCTGTATTGGGGCCATCTCGGCGGAATTCGGGAACTGGTTTCTCGCTACACCGAACAGCTTAAACTGACCTCTGAAGAAGAACCGCTTCTCCTGCTGACAGGTGGGGCGAGTGGGATCGTTGCTCCCTATCTTCCCTCTGGCCGCCTGCTGATGGATCTCCCTTTGCGGGCACTCGCCGCCGTGATTGAACAGGTGGCCGACCAATGAGCCCATTGACCCGAGTTTGTCGACTGACTCCAGCAGGCCGCGGAGCCGTTGCGACCATTGGCGTCATTGGCAACGTAAATGTCGTCGACAGCCATTTTCGAGCAGCGAACTCACAGCTCATCGCAAACCAGCCGGTGAGAAGAATCTGCTTCGGCCGCTGGGGAGACGAAGCTAGGGAAGAAGTCGTCTGCCTGAAAACGGCCCCTGACACAGTCGAGGTTCACTGCCACGGAGGACTCGCGGCGGTCGACCGCATTCTGCAGGACATGCAAGGATCAGGCTGTGAGATCATCAGCCAGCCGGAATGGCAACGACTGACATCTGACGAGATGACTGCCGAATGCATCCACAATGTTGCCCGAGCGACGACAAGGCTGGCGATGCATCATGCCGTCCGTCAACAGACGTTGTTTGTTCAGGCAATTCGCGACCTCGAAAATCTTCCCCCGACAGAGGCTCTGGAATCCATTGAGACCATGCTTCAATGGGGATCGCTGGCCCGGCATCTGCTGACCCCATGGAAAGTCGTCCTTTGTGGACCTCCGAACGTCGGGAAGTCGAGCTTGATCAATGCATTGGTCGGGTATGAGCGGACGGTCGTTTTCAATCAGCCGGGGACAACACGCGACGTGATCGAAGTCGAAACCGCGTTCCAGGGATGGCCGGTCACCCTTTCTGATACCGCCGGAATTCGAGAAGCAGCATCGGACCTCGAAGCGGCCGGAATCGCTCGGGCGAAGTCTCAACTCGAAACCGCAGACCTCATTCTGGTTGTTGGCGAGGCAACGGGCTCTGCCACAATCCCGTCGGAGACTCTTTCAGGGATCGCCGTGCAGAAGCGACGGATCCTGAACAAGGCCGATCTTGTGAAAGCACAAAGTCCCGACGACGGCCTTCCCGTCTCTGCTGTGACAGGGGAAGGACTTCCGGAACTCATTAACCAAATCTGTGAAGACCTGATTCCCTCGCCACTTCCGCAGGACCAGGCATTCCCCATGAGTGATGCTCAGTTCAGGCTGCTCGAAGAACGTCGCGCTTCCCTCAGTCGCCCGTAAGCAGGATCGAGTTCCGTCGCTCACCGAAGCTCACTGCGGCATCGCCACCTGCGATCTCTGAAGTAAAAAAAGGTCACCGGCATTCCGCAGAAGCCGGTGACCTTTTCAGTTTCGAATCATCGCTTCAGGGAAGTATCCCGTCAGCAGATTGGCTGGCAATCAACTCTAGTGGTTGTGGCCTTCGGCCTTGGTTGCCGGATGGTGTGCGTGACCCGACTCACCTGCCTTGCCATGGAGAACATGTTCGCCGCGACGCTGCCAAGCACCAGGATAGTCTGCCACGGTATTGTGCCGGGTGAGGTAATCCCCCAGCAGGAAGACGAAGAGAATTCCCATCCAGCCGATCCCGATGAACGCAAAGACCTTGACCAGTCCGGTCTCGTCTTTCACGTGCATAAAGATCCACATGATCAGGAACATCTTGGTCAGCGCAATACCGATGGCAATCGGGAACGCCAGAACTCCCAAGGGGACAGTCGCCACGAACACCGTCGCGATCACGAGGACCAGCAACGCGAGGTAGACTGCCACATATGATTTAACGTGTGAAACGTGCGTTGTGTGGCTCATAACACCGGGTTTCGATCGATCAGGTACAGCAAGGGGAACAGGAACACCCAGAGAATGTCCACGAGGTGCCAATACAGACCGATCATTTCCACCGGCGTGTAATACTCGGCACTGAACTTGTTCAGCCTCGCCTGAATATAAAGGGTAATCAGCAGTCCGAAGCCAATCAGCATGTGAAAGGCGTGGATGCCGGTCATGATGAAGTAAAACACGTAGAACAGCTCTGCTGCTCTGACATTCGTGATTTCAGGTGTCCCTGCGATCGGATGCCAGTGGAAGTGACTGCCTGGGACAAGCCCGTGCTCCCACTTCGTGTAGTATTCGTACATCTTGATCCCGACGAACGCGAGTCCGAGAGCCAGCGTCAGCAGGATGTTTCGTTTGAGTGCTTTGTTATTGCCGTTCGCAGCGGCATCAACCGCGAAGGCCATCGTCAGACTGCTGGTCAGCAGTACGAACGTGTTGAACGCTCCGAGCCAGTGATCAAGCTGGCGACTGGCAGCATCCCATTCCGGGAAGTACCAGTATCGGTAAACGGTGTAGGCCCCGAAGAGCCCCCCGAAAAACATGATTTCAGTCACGAGGAACGACCACATTCCGAGCGCCGCCGAAACCCGCTGCTGGCGCAGGTCGTCGAACTGGTGCCTCAAATGTGGCGAATGAACGGCGTGTGAGCTCATTGGCTACGGTCTCTTCACTTTGATCGCTCGGTCAGCTCAACTTGTCGGGCCCGATACGGCCAGCTGAAAAATCGCGGAGGTCATGTCACTCGCAATTGCTCGCCGACCATGGCGATCATGGCCCGACACACGTCTGATCTCTTTGGAATTTACGTCCCTGAGATCAGGGACCTACTCACTCTTGGCTGGAACCACCAGCTCGTGTTCTCGATTCATTTCGTCGATCTGAAGCTTCTCCTCTTCGGCGAGGCGTTCTGAAGCTTCAGTATCATAGTCGTATGCAGGTCGGGTCACGATCGGCATGACATCGAAGTTGAATGTCGGCGGAGGTGAAGATGTGTCCCATTCCAGTCCATAGGCGTGCCATGGATTGTTAGGGGCCTTCTCACCGTATTTCAGTGACCAGAGCAGATAAGCCAAGGGCAACAGGTATCCCAGTCCGAGAATCGATGCACCAGCGGTCGACATCACGTTCAGAATCTGGAACTCTTCTGGATACTCGTGGTACCGACGTGGCATCCCCAGATATCCAAGCACGAACTGCGGGAAGAAGGTCAGATTGAACCCGACGAACACCAGCAGAGCCGACAGCTTGCCAGGGAATTCGGGATACATCCGGCCGGTCATCTTCGGCCACCAGAAGTGAATTCCACCCAGGTAACCCATCACTGCACCACCCACCATGATGTAGTGGAAGTGTGCGACCACGAAGTAGGTGTCGTGCAAGTGCACGTCGACGGCAATCGTGGCAAGGAACAGCCCGGTCAGACCACCGATGGTGAACAGGCCGAGGAAGCCGAGAACGTACATCATCGGGGTGTTCCAGACGATCGATCCCTTATAGATCGTTGCAGTCCAGTTAAACACCTTAATGGCCGATGGAATCGCAACCAGCATACTGATGAAGGAGAAGACGAATCCGGCATACATTGACTGCCCGGTCACAAACATGTGGTGACCCCAGACGAGGAAGCCCAGAACCGCGATTGCAAGGCTCGAGAAGGCAATGAACTCGTATCCGAACACCTTTTTCTGTGAGCAGCAGGCAACCAGCTCGCTGATGACTCCCATCGAAGGGAGCAACATGATGTATACAGCAGGGTGCGAATAGAACCAGAACAGGTGCTGGAAGAGAATTGGATCGCCACCCAGTCGAGGATCAAAGATTCCGACACCGCAGAATCGTTCGATTCCGGCAAGAAGAATCGTGATCGCGAGAACTGGGGTTCCGAGGATGATGATCAGACTGGTTGCATACTGAGCCCAGACGAACAACGGCAGGCGGAACCAGGTCATCCCAGGTGCTCGCATGGTATGAGTCGTGACGATGAAGTTCAGAGCGGTCAGAATTGAGGAGAACCCCGCAATAAAGACCGACATCGCCGCAGCCATCACGGCCGTATTGCTGTAGGTGCTGGAATATGGTGTATAGAAAGTCCACCCCGTATCCACACCCCCCTGGATAATGGCCACAAGGGCGAAAATCCCGGCGATGATGTAGATGTACCAGCTTGCCAGGTTCAGCTTCGGAAACGCCAGATCCCGTGCACCGATCATGATCGGTAGCAGGAAGTTCCCGAGCACTGCCGGGACTGACGGCACCATGAAGAAGAACACCATGATCACGCCGTGCAGCGTGAACAGACGGTTGTACTGCTCCGGAAGGAACAGGTCTCCCTTGGGAGTGAGAAGTTCCAGTCGAAACAGCAGTGCCGCGAAGCCACCGATGAAGAAGAACAGCGTAATGCTGATCAGATACAGGATGGCGATTCGCTTATGGTCCCCGGTCAGCAACCAGGAAGCCACGCTATGACCATTGTTGAGATAATTTGGTTTCACTTGAGTCAGATCCGATCTCGCACAGTGGATCAGGGTGTCCCCTGCGGTTCCGAGATTATTGATGGCTGTTCTGGGAAACCGCATTCTGCGGCACCGGGGACGGCGACAAGGATTTCAAATACGCAATGAGAGCCAGAGAGTCACTTTCCGTGAGTTGTCCCTGGAAGCTTGGCATTAAGGCGTCGAAGCCGGCGAGAACCTGCTTATGCGGGTTCATGATCGCATCTCGCAGATACTGATCGTTCGCTTCGACTGCTCCGCCACCTTTTAGTGGACGAACTTTACCCACGATTCCGGCGAGCGATGGTCCGTTTCCGGTTCCATCGGTTCGATGGCAGCTAGAGCACTGGAACTGGCTGAACAGTCGCTCTCCGATGACCGCAGGGGCCTCGTTTGGTCCTTCTTCGACCCAACGCGAATATTCTTCCGGGTCCATCACAGTGACTGAACCGATCATCTTCGAATGCTCGGTTCCGCAGTATTCAGCACAGAACAGGTGGTACTTGCCAACTTTCGTTGGCTGGAACCAGACCTGTGTGAAGAACGCCGGGAGTACGTCCTGCTTCACACGGAATGCAGGGACATAGAAACTGTGAATGACGTCTTCGCTGATCATCCGGAGGCGAACTGGTTGCCCCAGCGGAACGTGCAGGGAGTTGATTTCCTGGCGTCCGCTTGGATGCTGGGCTTTCCACATCCACTGCTTGCCGACAACCTGAATGTCCAGGGTGTTTTCAGGCGGCGTCTGCATCTTGTAGAAGAGAGCCGCACCCCACACAAACATAATCATGACCAGCACGAACGGGACCGATGCCCAGATCACTTCAGTGAAGTTACTGTGGTGCCCCAGCTTTCGATTGACCTTATTTCCGCGACGGTAATAGACGGCAAAGCCGATCACCATCACGCAAATGAGTGTCGAAAAGAAGACCGTCACGGCGATCAAGAAGCCGTACAGTAAATCGACATCGAGCGCGAAGCTTGACGCGAGGTCAGGCCAGAACTGGAAGGATTTCTCAGGCATGTGATGTTCCTTCCAACAGCCGATGAGAGTTCGACACGGCTTTATCCCGCCGCAGCATCAATGTGATTGCGGTTCCCAATATCAGCACCGTCAACACGCCTCCGGCTCGCAAAAGATTCATGATCGCCAGCCCGTACTTACCGGTGGTCGGGTCGTAGCGAAAACAATAAAGCAAAACGTGTTCTGTAACGGAGCCAACTCTGCCGAGGGAAGATTCGACGACAGCGAGTCGCAAATCTTTCGGGGCAAAGTCAACGCCATACAGGTAACGTGACAGCATTCCATCCGGAGTGCAGACCACGAACCCTGCCGCATGGGCGTACTGTCCAGTGACAGGGTCAAATTTGGTTCGGAATCCAATCACCTGATTGAGCTTCTGAATACTCTCTTCGTCGCCGGTCAGAAAGTGCCAGCCATCATTGGCTTCGGGGCAATTGTACTGAGCCAGATACTGTTTACGTTTGTTGGCAGCGAGTCCAGGTGTTTCCCGGGGATCGATGCTGTAAGTCAGGATGGTGAAATCCTGATGGGCCTTCATTCCTGTGCTCATCTGAAGTCCGCGGAGGCATCGAACCAATCCGTTCAACTCCAGACCACACAACATTGGACACTTGTAGTACACCGGCATCAGGATCACAGGCTTATCGCCGAAATAATCCTTCAGCTGAATGTTGTTGCCGTTCTCGTCGCGAAAAGTCAGGTCGAGAGGGACTTGATCTCCCAGATTCTGATCGAAGCCGATCTCTTTCTGGGGGGACTCAGCCTGAGCGAGCGCACGTTCCGCAGTAAGGCCGCCGGTGAGTGTGATCACCAAGCCTGCCAAGGCGAGCGCTCGCGAATACCTATGAACAGAAATCATTGTGTTTGTCCGTATTTCTCAACGATCAGGGCTTTCGCTCGATCGAGAGGAATCCGTGCCAGTTTCTTTTCTTGATTTGCCCACCCGTAAGTGGTGAGCAAATGCTGCTGATGTTCTTCGTAGATTTCTTTCTGAGCCACCTGTGCCGGATTCAGCGGTGCTGTTCCCGGGGCCTGTTGAAAATCGGCAGGCATCCAGGCGGCGGTGATTGAGCGATTGTCGTCGCCAGCCAGAGCCAGCTCAAACGCCCGCACCAGTCCGAGTGCAACCACAATCAATGTGACGAGTCCGATGACGCTCGCCCAGATTGGGGCCCACTTGATCACCACTCGTTCTTCGATCGACTGGTGCTGATAGCCCGGTGCGAACTGGGTGTGTTCATCATGGTTGCTCATACGGTCTCTCCAGCATGATGGACATCGTGGGCGTGGTTGTGAGCTCCGTGGAGTTCGGCAACAGTCATGTCAGGCAGTTTGGCGTATTGACGTGAGTACTCGACCAGCCAGATCCCACCGATTAGCACGACGCTGACCAGGCCAGATAGGAATGCGACAGCATTGGTGCCGTGAATCGAGGGCAAGGTGACCCAGCAGATGTCAATGAAGCACATGAACAGCAGGAGGCTGGCAACGATTGGCAGAGCCCTGTAGCTCTTCTTCAATGGCCGATAGAGCAGCAGCAGGAATGGGATCAGCCAGTGGAACAGGAACAGTGCGACTGAACCCAGACGACCGAAGAACGTGTGGCGATCCACGTAGTATTGAACTTCAAACGGAATGTCTGCACCCCAGATGAGGATGAACTGGTCGAAAGTCAGGTAGGTCCAGAGCAGGTTGAACGCCTGCAACCAGTTACCCGCATCATGAGTCAGGTCAGTCCGGTGATGGGTTGGTTCGTTCTTATGGACGAGTCGAGACAGGATGATGATCGCCATCGCTGAGACGGCACAGTTCAGCAACCGAATCAACGGAAAGATGGACGAGGCCCAACCGGGTGAAAGAGCCATGATGAAGTCGACCGACGCACAACTGACTGTCAGAAAGAACAGCAGCATGGCAGCCCCGGCCAATCCTTGTGGCGGAACCTTACGGCGATCGGCAGCTTCACGAATGTAGATCCGCCGCAACCAAACAGCTGTTCCGATCCAAGTCAGCGACAAGACGATGTAGCGAATCAGTACGGTCCAAGGTGCCAGGAAGACAGCCTGATTCGGGTTCGCGAACTCGTGACGGGCCCAAGGAAAGACATAAGTCGCACCGATGCAAAGTAGGAGACCACTCGCAAGAACGAGGGGCAGGGTTGCGGCACCCGCCTGCAGGCCGCGACCGAGGGCATATCCCCAACGTCCACCGGCGATCGCGTGGATCAGGGAAATCCCCAGACATCCCAGGGCAATGCTCACCCAGAAGTTGACAGCGACCAGGTAGCCAGGCCAAAACTGCTTCGGGGCCACGATTGCCAGAATGACACAGATCACGGCAGCCACCCCGGAAGCACCGAGGTAGAGCGCTCTGCGAGAAGGCTCTGGTTTTGTTTCGTGATGGTGAGGTTGGTTCATACCTGAAACACGATCTGCATTAACGCGGCATCGTTGAGGTGACACAGAGTTCAGCGGAAGGCAGAAGAAATTCCTCTGCAGAAGCTGATCAGATCACCGGAATTATGACGGGTAACTCTCAAAAAACTTACTGGAGATTCTGTCGTTCGGCCTCTGGGAGTGAGTCGACAGGAACATTTTGACTCAACTGCAGTGCACGAATGTAGGCAACGATGGCCCAGCGGTCTTCAACGGGAATCCGTGCCCGAAACGCGGGCATCCGGCTGACACCGTTCGTGATTGTCAGGAACATCTGACCATCCGGTGCGTTGATCAAGCGATCAATGTGGTAACTTGGCGGTGCAGGGAAACCTCGCTGAACGACCATCCCGTCGCCTGATCCAGTCATGCCGTGGCAGTGCTGGCAAAACACATTAAATCGGTTCTCGCCACGGGCGACCAGTTCTGCCGTTACTGGGACCGGAATCTTGGCGACAATCTCGCCGTTCTCCAGCCCGATCTGCTTCGGTGTCTGCTCGAAGTTTCGACCTCGAGAAACCGTACCGGGAACCGGAGTTCGGTTAGCGATCGTGTTGAACTCGAATTGGGAGGGTTCCATTGTGTCGACACGAGGCTGATTGGCCATCTGCTGCGCACATCCCTGAACCCAGAGAGCGAGCGAAGCAGCCGTGATCACCAGACTCCACGCGTTACGCCGCTGGGACATCCAGCACCTCCTTCGCATGAAGATCTTGGAGCAACTTGCGGGTTGCCTCCGGGTCGAACAAGGGGTCAACGGATTCAATCCCCAGGAAATAACCATCTGTGCTTGCCCGAGCAAACTCTGGCACGGAGAACAGCGGGTGATGGAGTCGTGGAAGGCCATTCATCGCCAGCATTCCAATGACACCGGAAAATGCGGCGAAAAGAATGGTGCATTCAAATGTCACTGGAATAAACAGTGGCCAGCTGTTCGTCGGACGTCCACCGATGTTCAACGGCACTGAAAAGATCGAAGTTGGGAACTCGATCGCAAATCCAGTGGAGATGAAATACTGCATCAGGAACCCGAGAGTCGCCCCTGTGACCCCGCCGCAGAACACGACATAAGGGACCCAGGACCATCGATAGTTCAAGGCGTCTGCGAGTCCTTCGACCGGAATCGAAGAGTAGGCATCGACTTTGCGATATCCCTTCTCGGTCACGACCTGGGCGGCGTGAATCAGGGCATCGCTGTCCTGAAACTCGGCGACTAATCCGTAAGTGTTGTGAGGGGTACTCATTCGTGACCCTCCTCATGCTGTGCTTGGTGATGTGCCAGTTCACGCATTTCGAAGATCGCGATCATTGGCAGGACACGGAGGAAGATGAACAGCAGTGTGCAGAACAGCCCCATCGTTCCGATGTACATGCTCCAGTCCCAGAAGGTCGGATAGTACATGCCCCATGAGCCGGGGATGTAATCCGCATGGAGACTGGTAATCACGATCACGAACCGCTCAAGCCACATTCCGATGTTGATGACGATCGAAATGAAGAACAGCATATAGACATTGCGTCGGACCCAGGGGATCCACAGCAGCTGCGGGATTGCAATGTTACAGAGCATCAGTGACCAGTATGACCACCAATATGGTCCAAACATACGGTTCAGCAGCATGAAGACTTCGGCTGGGTGATCGCTATACCAGGCGGCAAAGTGTTCCAGCACATACCCGTAGGCCACAACCAGCCCAGACGCCAGCATCACCTTCGCCATGCAGTCCAAGTGCCAGTCAGTGAAGAAGTTCTTCAGGCCGTAGATCGCACGGATCGGGATCACCAGAGTCAGCACCATGGCGAACCCGGAGAAAATCGCACCAGCCACGAAGTATGGCGGGAAGATGGTTGCGTGCCAGCCTGGCACCTGTGACACAGCGAAGTCGAAACTCACGATTGTGTGCACCGAGAGCACCAGCGGCGTCGCCAGACCGGCGAGCAGCAGGTAAATGTCCGTGTATCGCTTCCAGTGGCGTGCGGAACCGATCCATCCCAGTGACAGAACCCCATAGGATACCTGTCCAATGCGGCTCTTCGCACGATCGCGGAGGGTCGCCATGTCGGGAATCAGACCGACGTACCAGAAGGCGAGTGAAACGCTGGCGTAAGTACTGACCGCGAAGACGTCCCAGAGCAGCGGGCTGCGGAACTGCGGCCAAACGGCCATCGTGTTCGGATAAGGAAGGAGCCAGTACGCGAACCAGGGACGACCAACGTGCAACGCCGGAAAGATCCCTGCACAAGCAACCGCGAACAGCGTCATCGCTTCGGAGAAACGACTGATCGAGGTTCGCCAGGTTTGACGGAACAGCAGCAGAATTGCGGAAATCAGAGTCCCGGCGTGGCCGATCCCGATCCACCAAACGAAGTTAACAATCGCGAAACCCCAGGCCACGGGGACGTTCAGACCCCAGATCCCGGTTCCTTTCACGATCAGCCACACGATGCTGACCAGCAATACCTGCAAAACGATGAATGCCAGCGCGAAAGCGACGACCCAACCGGGCTTCACACCCGACGTAAGGACGATTTCCGAAACCTGTTGGGTATCGGCTTCGAATTGTCCTGTCACCGCCGGGTCTTTCGAGACCGGACGCTCAAGGACTGCAGACGAACCTTTTTCATGGGTCATTAGTGATGCCCCTCCGCTGCAGGCGCGACCAGTGCCGGATTCGGGTTCGAAACCGAGGCCAGGTAAGTGGTCCGCGGACGGGTGTTCAAATCCGTCAACAGCCCATAATTCAATGGATGTTGCTTCATCTTGTGAACGTCACTGCTGACATCTTTGAGATTGCCGAAGGAAATCGCGTTGGCAGCACAGACCGACTGACAGGCTGTTGTGACTTCGCCATCCAGGATTTCCCGGTTTTCCATCTTGGCTCGAATACGTGCGGCACTGATGTTCTGCACACAGTACGTGCACTTTTCCATCACGCCGCGGCTCCGAACGGTGACGTTCGGATTCTGAGCCATTTGCAGCACCGGCAACTGCCAAGTCGGTTCGTTGTACGCGAGGAAGTTAAACCGGCGAACCTTATAAGGACAGTTGTTGGAGCAATAGCGTGTACCAATACAGCGGTTGTAGGTCATCTCATTGAGACCTTCATTGCTGTGGGTCGTCGCTCCGACAGGGCAAACCGGCTCACATGGAGCGTGTTCACACTGCATACAGGCGACTGGCTGGTGATAAGCACCATCAGGCTGGTCGGCGTCACCTGTGAAGTAGGTATCGACTCGCAACCAGTGCATTTCACGGCCGCGGCTGACCTGATCGGCACCGACAACTGGAATATTGTTCTCGGACTGGCAGGCGATGACACAAGCGTTGCACCCGGTGCAAGCACTCATGTTGATCGTCATTCCCCACTGGTAACCGTCTTTAGGCCACTCAGGATAGAAGGTCGCTCCCGGTCCGGCTCCGAGAGGAGCGTTAGGATCCTTTTCGTGCGGCTCCTCATGAGCATGATCATCGTGCCCGTGACTGTCGTCACCATGGTCGCCACCGTGGTGGTGGTGACCGACGTCCATGAAGGACGGCTTCTTCGGGTTCTCTTTAACTTGCGAAATCGTTCCGTGACGGACGAGATCTCGTCCGCCCATGCGGAAGTGCTCTTGAGTTGAAGCAAGAACAGTCTTCTGACCGTTCGCAGAAACCGTTGCTGTTGTGAGCCAAGGGTTCGATGGATCACGGAGTTCGTAGACATCGACGCCGACGGTCTTCTGACCTTCGACGGGACGACCGTTTCCAAGGTGGAGAATGATCGTCTTGGAAGGCACACCAGGAAGGACATAGACGGGGATCGTCACGGTGACGTCGCCGGACTTGATGTCGACCTGATCGCGGGATTTCAGGTTCAGTTCCTTGGCGGTGTTGACGCCGATCAGGGCGGCATTCCCCCAAGTGAGCTTGGTCATTGGCTGCGGAACTTCTTGCAGCCAGCCGTTGGTGGCGTAACGACCATCAAAGATGCTTGGGTCGGTTTTGAAGACGACCGTGAAATCACCGGAGTTGCTGGCCGGGCTATTGGCCCAAGTGCGAGCTGACTCCAGTGCTGAACCAGCAACCGTGACGGACACTGGTGAGAATCCGCTTCCCTTCACGATTCCATCGTGAAGAGTTTTTTCCCAGCTCAGCGGATCGCTGCTATCGAGCTTGTCTGCCCAGTAGGACTGAAGCAACGTGTGCCCGGTTTCGTACTTCCCTGCGACGAAGCTCAGCAACTCGTGGGCGGAGCGACCTTCATACAGCGGACGGATCAACGGTTGAATCAGGGCGATGGTGCCGTCGACACTGCGGGCATCACTCCACTCTTCGAGGTAGTGTGTCGCTGGAGTGACCCAAGTGCATGACTTGGCGGTTGAATCGTCATTCAAGCCGTGGTAAATCGAGCAGGGAACAGTCTTCAGCTTCTCGGCCAGTTTCAGCTGACGAGGAGCGGTGAAGACAGGATCGGCTCCGAGGATGAACAGCGTGTCAACTGACTTGGCGTCAATCGCTTCGGCCAGCTGTTGAATCGTTCCCGCCTCGAGACCTTCAATCGCTCCAGCTGGGGGGACGAAGGTGACTGTCTGGCCGAGATTCCCCAGTGACTGGTTGATCAGGTGTCCGATGACCTGTGCTTCGGCAGGCAGCGTCGATCCAACGATGACGGCAGATCGTCCGGAAGCACCTTTCAGGTCAGCAGCAAGAGCTTTCACCCATTCACGGTGATGATCGAGCACTGGGTTGGTGCGGGCATCGCCGCCAACGTCCAGCCCGAGTTCCCGTGCGACAGCGATCAGAATTCCGGTCAGGTCGGTTGGCGTGACTCGGAGCCAATGATCGGCTTTGGAGCCAGTCTGCGTCGGGCAGGATTCCGCGACGTAAAGACGGTTCATGTTTGCCGAGCCATCTGCAGCGATGACGCGACGGGCAGCAAACTCTTTGGTATTCCGCAGGGCCGAAGGACCATCGGACAGGAAGTCGGCATCAACGGCGAAGATGATGTCGGCGTTGGTCAGATTAAACTGAGTGACGACATTCTGACCGAAGGCGATGTTTGCAGCGGCGGTTGCGTATCCGGAATCCCAAGAGTTGTACTGATACCACTTCGCCTCGGGCAGAGCGGTCAATAAATCCTTGAGCTGCTGCTGCAACGTGGGGGAGAGAATCTCTTCGGTCAGGAACGCGAGCCCGGCACCGCGATCAGCGCGGTGGACTTCGAGGCGAGCCCCGATCTCACGCTCGAAGGCGAGCCAGTTGGAGATCTGGCCTTTTCGCGTTGGTGTCTTGGTCCGCAGGGGATCATAGAGTCCGAGGATGCTGGCGACGGCGAACGAGTCGGCGGCGCCACCACTGCTCGGGTGTTGGGGATTTCCTTCAACACGAATCGGACGGCCATCGATTGCGACTGCGAACAGCCCAATTGCTCCACCCGGCTGCGGCATCGCCGTTGCGTAATGCTGCGGCTTACCGGGAACCATGTTCTCCGGGGTTGTTGCGTAGGGAATGATCTTTTCTTCAGGCTGCCGAATCGTACAGCCCGTCAAGCCTGCGAGAGCCAGCGAGGCTCCCATTGTCTTGAGGAATTCACGCCGAGATGGTTGATCGATCCACCATTCTGCACCGGGCGCGAACTCTTTCTGGGCTCGGGCCAGGAACTGGGGGTCGTTTTCGTAGTCTTCGATCGATTGCCAGTGACGTGGAGCGCTCGTGTTCTGAACGGTTCCACCGGGCTGGTTCAGCACCGGCAAAAGTCCTCGTGGGGTTGTCACGCCGCCTCCCGTTGATACTCGCCCTGCGGCACTGGCTGCAGTCGAGACATGGTGCTCCGGTTGTCCGGCTGAACCGAATCCTGAGCTATTCGAGTGATGTGAATGGTCGTGAAGCATCGGCGTCCGTCAACGATGGCAAACAGAACAGTTGGTTTGACTCTGGATATGGCTGTCAGCCACCAATTGCGTACTGGAAGGAGTATTTTCGTTCGGCTTCCAGCCCATCACGAACACATCCTCAGGAGGACGTACGTTCTTTTCCGGATCGCGGTGGCATTCCATGCACCACTGCATGTGCAGTGTGTTCTGACGCCACATCAGCGGCATTTTGTCGACCCGACCGTGGCAGGTTTCGCATGCGATTCCCTTTGCAACGTGAATTCCGTGATGGAAGTACACATAGTCCGGGGCGTCGTGAACGCGATTCCACTGGATCGGCTCATCGGTCCTGAGGCTGGCGAGCAGTGGTTTCAACATTTCCTGATCTCGCCACAACTGCGAATGGCAGTTCATACAGACTTCCGTGGCGGGAATGCCGGCGAAGGCTTCGTTTTCCACGGAAGTGTGGCAATAGCGGCAATCAATTCCCAAGTCACCGACGTGGTGGGCATGGCTGAACGGAATCGGTTGGGGCTTTGGGACGCCCACTTCCGTCATGTACGGCGATCGCACCCACCCCCACAATCCGCCCAATACGGATGCGACAAGGAAGATTGCGCCGAAAATGCCCACACGAGCGATGACATTCATGCTCGGGTGAAAAATTTGTGGCATACCGTCGACTTGCTGACAGGGGAAAGGAATCGGGGAGAATTCGTCGATTTCGAGACGAGAGAATACGAAATCGATCGTTCAGCGGAAGTGAGCCCGCTGAGTTTTTGAGTTCTGGGACCGGAATTGCTGAATCTGAGAACGCAAGAAAGAAGCTGCAGTCCGCGGAGTTACAGAGCGCGGACCCTAAGTTCGTGCAGTTTTTCCCTGAGTTTCGTCAGCGATCAATGCAGCGGACCAGTGGAGAGGAGAGAGAGAAGTCTCCTCAGAATTCCTGATTCCAAGATTACGGCTGTTGGCGGAGGGCCGGAGGGAGGCTTTTACGCAGGCAGTTGAGTGTAAAATCGGCTTGATTGAGCGGCGAAGTCGGTGCTTCAGCGGGCCGAATGCTGCGTGAATTGACGATTCAGGAACATCAGCGGATGGGGGACTTCGGCTTTGTTGTCATTCGAGTGGCGGACTGGTTCCGGTTCAGGAAGCAGTGTGCTATCTGGCAGGTCGCATCCTGTAATTCGGTTAACGATCACACTCATCGAAGGCGAATGTGAGATCCAGTGGTAAGTTGAGACCGCGAGACCTGCGGTGAAGAGAAGTGGAGTCAGGATTCCATCCACCATCAGCAGTGACAACTCACACAGAAGGCTGATCAGTGTGAGACCGATGCGCACAAGCATGACAACGTCTCCGACTCCAGTTTCGGACTTTTCTCATCCCTGCCTGTCGAGCAGGATTACTAAAAGGAGTCCTCTCCGTGATCGAAGAATCATCAAACAAGCAGCACGTCTCCGAATTGAGCTGCTTGTCCGGTGACTGAGAACCGACCTCCGCGAAGCCCCCTGTTGAGCAGCCGAGCACAGGACTCAACTCCCATTTCCCGATCATAAAGGAGCGGAATCAGGCGGGGGGCGGCAAATTTTTGGACCGCGGCAGAATTAAAAAAACAGAAAGATCCCCATTGAGATTCGAACGGACTCCGTTCTGAATCGAACCGTTCGCTTGAACGAGTACCCGTACGACATGCGATAGGAGCTGCAAAAACGCAGTTCGCGACGGGGGGAGCGATTATTTCAGAGTTGACTCGGATACGGTCAACGAATGAGGGCTGCGGCGGTTACTTCAGTTTTCCCTGAAGGGTCTGGAGAGCCTGCAGTGCGGCAAGCGGTGTCAATTCTTCGAGTTTCAACCCGCGAATCTCATCCAGCAACGGATGGTCTTCCGGTTCGACAAAGAGTTGGAGCTGCCGGGTGTTCTGGCGTTTTCGTGGCGGTATTTTGGTCTTTCCGCTGGCGTCCTGGTGATCGTTCTCAAGTGTTGAGAGGATCACTCCAGCTCGTTCGATCACGGTTTTCGGAACACCGGCCAGGCGAGCAACGTGGATTCCATAGCTGCGATCTGCAGCACCGGGGATGATCTTGTGCAGGAAGACGACGTCTCCGTTCTCTTCATGAACGGCCACGTTCCAGTTGCAGACGCGTGGCATCGTTTTGGGCAGTTCAGTCAGCTCGTGGTAGTGAGTGGCGAACAGGGTGCGGCAGTTCACGTGATCGTGAAGATATTCCGTGATCGCCCAGGCGAGCGAGATTCCGTCATACGTGCTGGTTCCGCGGCCGATTTCATCAAGGATGACAAGACTTCGCGGGGACGCCCGATTGAGGATTCGTGCCGTCTCGGTCATTTCGACCATGAACGTCGACTGCCCGCGTCCCAGTTCATCACTGGCACCGACTCGGGCGAAGACGCGATCAGCGATCCCGATCTTGGCGGAAGTGGCCGGCAGGAAGGATCCCATCTGCGCCATGATGGTCAGCAGAGCGGCCTGGCGAATGTATGTGCTTTTCCCGGCCATGTTCGGACCGGTGATCAGCGCCATCACAGGGCCAGGCCGGTCAGAACCTTCAGCCGTCACGCCAAGAAGCACGTCATTCGGGACGAACTTTCCTGTCGACATGATCCGGTCGAGAACAGGGTGGCGTCCGTTCACGATCTGCAGAACGGGTTCGTCAACGACTTCTGGTCGGCAGTAGTTTTGTCGCAGGGCAAGAGTCGCCAATCCGCACAACACGTCAAGAATCGACAGAACCTCGGCGGTTTGCTGCAGTCGGGTGCAGGCGGTCGCGACTTGATTGCGGAGATTCTGAAAGAGCTCGATTTCCAGTGCGTGTGACTGACCTTCGGCCTTGAGAACACGATCTTCGTACTCTTTGAGTTCTGGCGTGATGAAGCGTTCCAGGTTTTTGAGCGTCTGCTTGCGAATGTATTCCGCAGGGACCTTGCTCATCTGGGCGGCGGTCACTTCGAGGTAATACCCGAAGACTTTGTTGAACCCGACCTTCATGGTCGAGATCCCGGTTCGGTCGATCTCCTTCGCCTGATACTCGGCGATCCACTTTTTGCCGCCGCTGGCCAGGTCGCGGAGTTCATCCAGTCCGGTGTGGCGACCGGCGCGGATCATGCCCCCTTCGCTCGTGAGCAGAGGGGGTTCTTCGACGAGAGTCGACTCGACTTCCGCCCGGACGTCTTCGCACAGATCGAGCCGGACTTCCAGCATCTTCAGCAGGTCAGAATTTCGGCCGGCGAGCTTCGCCTTCAGTTTTGGTAGCAGCGCGAGTGTCTTGGCCAGTGCCCCCAAATCGCGGGGGGACGCCCGATAAGTGGCGACGCGAGCGGCGAGTCGTTGAAGATCGTAGGCCTCTTCAAGTTGCTCTCGCAGATCGCGGCACAGGCGACTGTCGCGAACCAGTTCCTCGACGGCGTCGAGGCGGCGATTGATGGCGATTCGGTCAGTGAGCGGATTGGAGAGCCAGTCCATCAGCAGTCGGGCTCCCATCGGCGTGCAGGTTTCATCCAGCACGCTGACGAGAGAGCCTTCTCGCCCCGCTTCCCGTTGAGTCCGTGTCAGCTCAAGGCTGCGTCGCGTCGTTTCGTCGATGAGAAGATTTGTGCCCCGTTCATAGGGCTCCAGTAGAACGATATGGCCCAGTGAGGTCTTCTGGGTTTCCTGCACATAGTCGAGCAGGGCTCCTGCGGCGGTGATCGCAACCGAGTCGTCATCCTGCAGGTCGAAGCCTTCCAGCGTCGCGGTCTGGAAGTGCTTCAGGAGTAAGTCGCGGCAATGCGTCGCGGCGAAAGACCATGCCGGTCTCTCCGTGAGAACCGGCCCCTTCAACTCCATCAAAGAACTGAAGACCGGATGTGACTTGATCTGTTCAGGGACCAGAATTTCCGCGGGCTCGATGCGGGCCAGTTCATCAAGAAATGTCAATCGGGAGCCGAGCGTGCCTGCATCTTCTTTCTGTTCGACTTCGACGCACTGAAAGCGTCCAGTGGAGAGTTCGAGCCAGGCGATGCCGATCCGGTTCTTCACCGGACAGACAGCAGCGAGGTAATTGCTTTCTCGGGGATCGAGCAGGGCTTCATCGGTCAGGGTTCCCGGAGTCACGATGCGGGTGACCTCGCGACGAACCATTCCTTTCGCGGTCTTAGGATCTTCCACTTGCTCACAGATCGCGGCGCGGTGACCGGCGGCGATCAGCTTGCGGAGGTAGCCTTCAAGAGCATGAAACGGGAACCCGGCCATGGGCACCGGGTTCTCGGAATTCTTGTCCCGACTGGTCAGTGTCAGTCCCAGAATCTTCGCGGCGATCTGGGCGTCTTCGTGGAACAGTTCGTAGAAGTCCCCCATGCGAAAGAGCAGGATGGTGCCGGGTGTTTCGGCTTTCACCTCCATGTACCGCTGCATCATGGGGGTGAGCTTGGCATCCTTCGCAGAAGAGGACATTCAACGCAATCCACTGAATTTCACTGAGAAACGTACGGCATCCGTAAAGCAAGCTGCTTTCGGATCAGGACTTTTTGCCGTAAAGGATGTCGCCCATGTTGTTCTTGTAATCCTCGACGCCGGGCTGCCCGTAAGGATTGATGCCAATCAACCGGCCTTCGACGACGGTGGCCAGCATGAACATCTGCAGCAGCTGGCCCACGGTATAGGCGTTCAAGGTCGACAAGCGAATGTCAGCGGTCGGACGCTGCACGTCGGCATAGGCCTTGTTCGTGCCCTGAATCGCGGCAGCCAGCAGTTCTGGAGTCGACTTGCCGGCGATGCGATTCAGCTGATCCTGATCGAAGTTGTCGGCGTTCTTCGGCAGGTTGACCAGCGGCAGGTTCGGGTTGTCGACGATCACGTTTGTGATGACTCGATCCCGTTTCCCTTCCTGATGCTGCTGTCCCCGGCTGTGCAGGTCGCGGGTGTTCACGACGGTCAGCGGAGTCGCTCCTTTCTCATGCTTGCCGAGGCTCTCTGCCAGCAGCTGGTCGTACCACAGGCCGACGGCTTCGAGCTTCTTGCCCCAGGTGGAAAGGACTCGCAGGTCCATTCCGTGATCGCGTTCGAGGAGGTGGCAAGTCGCGACATAGTCGAGAACAGGGTTCTGCCCGATTGGGGCAGTGGCGAACTGTTCGGTCATGTCAGCGGCACCCTGCAGCAGCGCCCGAATGTCGATGCCGAGCACAGCTGCCGGATAGAGACCGACTGCGGTGAAGACAGAGAACCGTCCACCGACTCCGTCTGGAATCGGGAAGGTTGTCTTGTAGCCTTTGGCATTGGAATAGTTGCGGAGCTTGCCGGTCTCCCCAGTGATCGGGATCACAAGATCCTTGGCTTCTTCGGAATCTTCACCGTAGTAAGCGTCGAGTGCTTCACGGAAGATTCGGAAGGCGGCAGCGGTTTCGAGTGTTCCACCTGACTTGCTGATGACGTTGATGCCCCAGCGCTGCGCCAGGTCCTTAGGATCTTTGCACTGCTGCTTCAGCAGATCGAGCAGTGAGTACAGGCTGTCGTTATCGAGGTTATTTCCTTCGTAGTACAGCTTGGGAGTTTCCCCGCGACCCTTGCGGCAGCGTTCGTTGTGATATGGATCGCACAGGGCTTCGAACAGAGCCCGTAGGCCCATGTAGGAGCCACCGATTCCCAGCACGACGAGGCGGTCAATCTTGGATCGCAGGTCGGTCGCACTCTTTTCGATCCGGTCGAGCAGGCCATCTTCACCCGCCAGCAATCGTTTCGGCAGGTCAATGAATCCGCTGTCGAGAGGCTGTTTCTCGGCAGGAACGGCTCCCTTTGAGTGGAGCAGTTCTACGTCAGCCAGTGCTTCTTTGCGGGCGGCTTCCAGCGCTGGATTCAGGGCGGCGCGAGCGTCCTTGATCAGGAATTCACAGGCTGCAGGGTCGTAAGTGAAAGTCGAGTGGGCCGACATGAATGTTCCTTGTATCGGAGTCGCGTTTCAGCGCGTGTTTCAGCGATCGCGAGGTATGTGCAGTGGTTCAACTGGATGTCTGAATAATGTGAGCGTTTCGAATCGCTCGCGGCTGACGAATCAAACGACCTGATTTGACTATGCCTGAGCTTCTGGAGGAGTGATTCCGAAGTCCTCAATGGTGAGCAGTGACTGGAGCGGAAGATTGCGGGCTGCGAAGTTTTTCGCTCCTCCCTCCATGCGATCGATGATCGAGAGTACCTGAACGACCTTGGCTCCAAATTCTTCGACCCGATCGACGGCCAGCAGTGAACTTCCCCCGGTGGTCACGACGTCTTCGACAATTGCGACCTTCATGCCGGGCTTCAGCGGGCCTTCAACATACTTGTTTGTGCCATGCCCTTTTGATTCCTTACGGACGAGAAATCCGATGAGTTCCTTGCCCCGGGCGGCAGCTGCGGAGAGGACTCCGGCGACGATTGGATCGGCACCAATCGACATTCCGCCGACGGCTTCAACGTTCTCCAGATCGATCAGGTCGAGCAGACCTTCGCTGACCTGCTGTAATCCTTTGGAGTGCAGCGTGATCTGCTTGCCATCGAGGTAGTATTTCGCCTTCTTGCCTGAAGCGAGAGTGAAGTCGCCAAACTTCAGGGCGCGTTCACGAAACAGGTCACAAAGCAATTGCTTGTCGTACATACCAGACACTCGAATTTCGTCAGTCGGCCAATGCTGAAAAACACTGTATTCCAGAGAGAGATAGACTAACGCATCCGGGGGGAATTGGAAGGAGTTTTGCAGCGGCGAGAAGCCCCTGGCCTACCACTTCTCGACTGGTCCATTCGGGACTTTCAGCAGGGCCGTTGGAATCGTTGCAGCCCGTTCTCCGTGTCGCAGGCGAATTTGTTCGGCGATCTCCAGAAACTCGTCAACCGATTCAAATCGGCGAAGCCGGTCTTCGAGATCGTCAGGAACTCCGAGTTTCTGCCCGTACCAGGCGGCGAACTTCCGGAAGAGTTGGCAGCTACGTTCAGCGTGCTGTTCGGTCATCCACAGGAAATGGCTTTTCAGGAACTGGACTTGTTCGTCAGGAGTCGGGTCCGCGACAGTGCGGCCTTGTGAATGGTCCAGTAGCTTTGAGAAAATCCACGGATCGAGCAGGGCGCCGCGGCCGATGGCGACCGCCGGGCACCCTGTCAGGGTTCGCATCCGAATGGCGTCCTCCACGGTGCGCACGTCGCCATTACCGATGATCGGAATTTGCTGGACCGCGTCGACAACCTGTTGAATCCCGTCGAGGTCAGCGTGTCCCTGAAAGCCCTGTTGCCGCGTCCGTCCGTGAATCGTGACAGCAGCAATTCCCAGATTTTCGAACTCCCGGGCGAGTGCCGGAGCGGTGATGTTCTCGCGATCCCAGCCGAGCCGCATCTTCACGGTGACTGGGATTTGCACGGCCTCCACGACCTGACTGACCATTCCGCAGGCGCCTGTGGAATCCCGCAGCAGTCGGGCTCCGCCGCCGGAACCGTTCACCTTGGCCATGGGGCAACCCATGTTCAGATCGACTCCCTTGTACCCGTTGTCCTGCAGCCAGCGGGCCGCCCCGATGAGATCGTCTGTCTTTCCTGAGAAAATCTGAACAGAGAGCGGCTGGTCGTCCGGCGAGGTCTCGATCAGCTCCCGAGATTTGGGGTGACCTGAGAGGAGAAGCGTGGCCTGAACCAGATCCGTGGTGGCGAGCCCGAGTCCCCCAAGACCCCGCAGCGCACGACGGAACGCCAGATGCGTATATCCGGCGAGAGGAGCGAGAAAATAACGCGAGGCAAATGTTCTGTTGCCGATTGTGAGGGGGGATTCGTCTGGTGCCATTATCAATTTCGGTCGGCAGGCTTTTCCTGCGGCTGGATCGTCTCAGGGGCCGGGATCTCCTGCGAAACCATCAAGATTACTTCCCAGGGGATCCAGGATCTCAACTGGCGAGGATCCCCTGAGCTGCGGAAAGAATAACTTTCCACGACCAGTCCATGAGGTTCAACTGACAGGAGCTTTGATCTCAGTGAGACGCGTGCTCCGTTGATTGAGTCGGTGTCCACGCCGGGGGAAAGGGTTCCGACACCTGCGGCATCTCGGCGGAATTGGACAGTCACCTCACTGCCGACCAGTTCAGTTAATGCCTGTTGCTTTGGCGGAATCGCCCGGTGCGTGGCGGTGGCGAGATAATTGATCACTCCGAAACCCAGAGCCAGCAGAATCAGCACTGAAGTGACGACAAGTGCCATCAGTAACAGCCGATTAGTTCTCGTCGTGCTCATTCATCACCTGCTTCCTGAGGAGGCTGGAGAGACAGTGGATTCATCAGGGAGGACAAGTCCTCTGCCGAGACGTAAGTCAAAGAGAGGCTCAGCATTCATGCGGCTGGGGCGGCGATTCGCACTTACTGATTCAATCAAGCAAAGGTGATCAAACTGCTACCGGAAGAGGACCCGCTCCCGATCATCATCAACGCGTACTGTCGCGTTTTTTCGACACCAGTTTCGCTCCAAATTCCAGAATTGGTCTTGTCGACTGTACTAAACCTGTGTGTGCTGGACGAAAACCTTAACACGTTGCGGCAGGAAATGCTCTTTGGTGCGTTTTCAAAGGGCTTGACGCGGATCGCTGTATGAGGCGAGGTCAGGTGGAAGTAAAACCGCCGCTCTCGTGGAGTCAGCGTTGTTTCGCACCAGGGGCGGACTTTGCATCTGGCAGAGTTCGCCATCGTTCGCAACTTCGGCCATATTGAGCTGATGAATCCTTCAAGAGCCGTCACTTGACTTGAATCTGCAGTGATTTGCGGGCAGTGAGGAAAACCGATCGGCGCTCTGATCGGATGCGAGTGTCTGTGTTCATGTGACGCAGGCGTAACGCGGAATAGCCTACGGAAATTAAATAGATGGAAATCAGTCCGGCAGAAAATCTTGATGTTACCATCGTATCACCTGAGAGTTATGCCCAGAGTCGTCGTCCGCCTGAAGCCCCATTAATTCACACAATTGGGGCCGTGGTCGGTCTCACGTTGCCGTTCATCGGGTTGATTGCTGCGATGAGCTACAGCTGGCGGCAGGGGTGGCTGGACTGGATTCATCTGGCCATCATGTTCACGGGGTTGTTTCTCACCGGCCTCGGCGTCACGTTGGGTTATCACCGGATGCTGACACATCGGTCGTTCGCGACGTACTACTGGGTACGTGTGTTCTGGATGATGATGGGCTCGCTGGCGCTGCAGAAGTCACCCATTGAATGGTGTGCCACTCATCGTAAACATCACGCGCTCAGCGATCAGCCAGGCGATCCGCATACCCCTTATGATTTCGAGCCCGGCTTCTTCAATTCGATTAAAGGATTTCTCCATGCTCATATGGGCTGGATTCTGACCGGGCACATCATCTCGAAAGAACAACAGCGTTATGTCCCGGATCTTTTGCAGGATCCGATGGCTGTCTGGATCCATAATTACTGGGAAGTCTTCTGGTATCCACTGTCATTCGCGATTCCGACAGTGGCCGCATGGTTGATCACAGGAACGGCTGAAGGAGCACTTCTCGGCTTTCTCTGGGGAGGCTGCGCACGGGTCTTTCTGCTGCAGCACATGACTTTCTCAATCAACTCCATCTGTCACATGTTTGGCCGCAAAGATTATCAGTCCAGTGACGAATCACGGAATAACCTGATCTGCGGAATCTTCTGCGGCGGAGAAGGTTTCCATAACAACCATCATGCGTTTCCGACTTCCGCCCGACATGGTCTGGAATGGTGGCAGTTCGATCTAACGTGGTGGGTGATTCGAACGATGGAACTCTGCGGCCTCGCGTGGGATGTGAAGCTCCCGACCCCAGCCATGCTTGAAAGAAAACGGCTGCCGCAGACTGAAAGCTGAGCAGTGCTTCTGCATCACCTCCCAGGGCAGTCGATGACGCTGAATCGTGATAACGAGAATCAAACAGGGCCGGCAATCGCTCTGGAGCGACAGGGCTGGCAGCTCATTGAGTGTGCCTACTCTGCCGATAAGGTCTCCGGTCTGCAGTCATGTCTTTCGCGGCTAATTGAGAGCCGCGATGAATCCGTCCGGCATCGAGCTGGAGCCGTCTATGCCGCGCGGAATGTCCTCGATCTTTGCCCGGAGATTTTGACAGAGTGGAAAGCGCCGGCACTCGAAGAGTTCGTACTGTCGGTTCTCGGACCGGATGCAGGTCTGGTGAGATCGCTCTATTTTGACAAGCCCCCGGAACAGACCTGGGCGCTTCCGTGGCACAAAGATCTGCTGATCGCTGTCGCGGATGACACGCTATGCAATGGCTATTCCCGTCCTCGCCCGCGTGCAGGTGTGCTGCATTCAGAACCACCGGTTCAGGTGCTTCAGAACATGGTGACGCTGCGCGTCCATCTGGATGCCATGACCCCCGAGAATGGTCCGCTTGAAGTCCTTACTGGCTCTCACGCCACCGGGAAAGAACTGGTCATCACCGGCTTTAACCGTGTGACAATCACCTCAGCGGCGGGCGACGTCTTTGCGATGCGACCGCTGCTCGTGCATTGCAGCGGTCGCTCACACGCGGACTGTCTGGATCACCGCCGGGTGCTCCATCTGGAATTCAGTGGGCTTCCTGTTCTGCCGGGGGGCGTGAAGTGGCAAACATTCGTGCCTGTCCGCCCCCTTGCAACTTCTATCTGAAATCAGGTCGCCATTTCTCGCAGGACTTCGGCGAGAATGGTGCATCCTTCTTCCACGTCGGCGTCGGTCACGTTCAACGCAGGCAGCAGACGCACTACCGTGTCATGAGTCGCGTTGATCAGCAGGCCGCGATCAAGACACTTCTTCACTGCCGGTGCGGCGTCGATCGAGAGTTCCAGTCCGATCATCATGCCGCAGACGCGAACGCTTTCGATGATCGGGAGTTCAGCTCGCAAGGCTTCGAAGAATGCATGGAACTTCGATGACTGCGTATGAACGTTCTGCAGAATCCCTTCTTCTTCGATTGTCGCGACGGTGGCCAGACCGGCGGACATCGCAAGAGGATTGCCGCCAAACGTGCTGGCGTGCAGCCCCGGTTTCAGGCTTGGAGCGATTTCCTCTTTGCAGATGAACGCACCGCAAGCGACTCCTGAGGCAATCCCCTTCGCCATCGTCATGATGTCCGGCTGGACACCGAATGTCTGGTAGCCGAACCATTTTCCGGTTCGCCCCATGCAGGTCTGAACTTCGTCGAAGATCAGCAGCATGCCGTTTTCATCGCACAGTTCGCGCAGAGCTTCGAGGAACCCCGGCACCGGGATGTTGACGCCCCCTTCCCCTTGAACTGGCTCAATCAGAATGGCAGCGGTCTCATGGTCGATCAGCTTGCGGACGGCCTCAATGTCGTTGTGCGGAGCGTATTCGAACCCCGGCACCAGCGGACCGAATCCGGCGTGATATTTGGGCTGAGCGGTCGCAGTCACTGCGGCGAACGTCCGGCCATGGAAGCCGTTGGTGAATGAAATGATCTTGTACTTTTCTGGCGGCGTATGCAGCCGAGCGAGCTTGATGGCCCCTTCGATTGCTTCTGCGCCGCTGTTGCAGAAGAACGCCTTGCCGAAGCCGCGTGTGCAGATCGCTTCCGCAAAGGCTCCCTGTGGCTCCGTGTGCCAGGTGTTGGGAACATGGATCAGGCTGGCGACCTGTTCCTGAATCGCCTTGATCACCTTGGCAGGAGAGTACCCGAGAATGTTGCAGCCCCAACCGGGGAACAGGTCGAGGTAGCGTTTGCCTTCGGCGTCCCAGACGTGCGAGCCCTCTCCCTTCACCAGACTGATCGGATAGCGCCGGTAGTTGGGGATGACGTACTTTTCGAACAGGGCGATGGTTTCGGCGCTGCTGCGGTGAGACATGCTGATCTCGAATCTGCGGAAAGAGGTAATACAAGAATGTCGGGTCAGCGAACCTGATTTCCGAACGTTGACCCGTGATTAGATGCGAAAGGGAACCCGACTCTCGGTCGAACGAACTGGTTGAGAGCGGTTCTACAAGCGAAGTGTGACGTTCCGCAGGCGATAACATGGATTTTCATGTGGGAAGAATCCTGATTCGCCTGCACCTGATAGACCAAACTGGTCTAGCTGACAATCTCGGTGCCGACGCCCTGGTCCGAGTAAATCTCCATCAACAGGGAATGCGGGATCTTGGCGTCGATGATGTGGATCTTTTCAACACCAACTTCCAGTGCTTCCAGCGCTGCCTCCACCTTGGGGA
Organism: Planctomycetota bacterium; assembly: GCA_023417655.1. Lineage (GTDB taxonomy): Bacteria > Planctomycetota > Planctomycetia > Planctomycetales > Planctomycetaceae > Planctomicrobium. Next base: position 81,974 of record JAEZFD010000023.1, read on the forward strand.
CCATCCCGGTTGCGATGGTTCCGTCTGCTATGAGTTCGCGGCAACGCTGAACGGTCAGGTGTGGCACCAGGGTGGAAGGATCGTTCTTGTCGAGGAAGATCCCCGGCACGTCACTGAGGAAGACAAGTTTTTCTGCTCCCATCAGCTTCGCAATCGCCGCCGCTGCGGTGTCCGCGTTGACGTTCAGTGCTTCGCCGTTGGCATCCAGTGCAATCGACGGAATGACGGGAATCGTCCCTCCCCGACAAACCGCCTGCAGGACGTCACGGCGGATTTGGGTGACGTAACCGACCCGGCCGAGATCTACTGGTTCGCCCTCTGGCCCCTTGAGTGTCAGCTGCTCGCCGACAAGTACGTTTTCCGTGCCGACATGGAGGCCGACAGCCCGTCCGCCGCTCGTATTGATTTCATCCGCGAGTGATTCGCAGATCTCCTCGGTCAGCACCCGAGTGGCGATCTTCAGGGTTTCAGGATCGGTATAACGACGTCCCTGAACGAATCGGGGTTCGATGTTTGAATCCGCCATCGCCCGACTGATGGCCTTTCCGCCACCATGGACAAGAATGGGCCGCATGCCGACCGCTTCCATAAAGACGACGTCGGCCAGACAGCGAGAAACGGACTCTGGATCGTCGAGGGCACTGCCGCCGAGCTTGATCACGACATAGCGGTCGCGGAACCGCCGAATCCACTCCAGGGCCTCGACCAGGACATTGACTTTGCTCAGGGCGTCATTCAAGGGAGTGTTCCATCCGGCTGCGAAAAATCCCATTCTAGAATCAGCAAAATTGCTGTCAAACTGGGGCCGGTTGCGGGGCTGACGTGTGGCAGCTATTCTCGAACGCGATCACTGACTGATCAACGGCCGCTGCTGTGATTGCCTGTCGATTTTCGGGGGATCCGGAACAGTTTTCCCCGTTCAAAGTCAGGTCAGATTCAGCCACGGCAGATCGTTGCCTGAACTGCACAATCTCCCGTTTCGATCCTGTCTGTCGCTGGCGTCAGACTTGTCGGATCGGGTTTCTTTCGCTGGCCTCGCAGAGGAATATCGACTCATGGATCACTTGAACGGCGGCTTGCAGCGAAAATTGAAGATGGGTCTGGTCGGCGGAGGCCAGGGATCATTCATCGGCCGCGTTCATAGCACGGCCGCAGTTCTCGATAACCGAGCGGCGCTCGTTGCCGGAGCCCTTTCTTCCAACGCCGAACGTTGCAAGGCATCCGCTCCTTCTTACGACATTCCTGAAGAACGGGCCTATGGTTCCTATCAGGAAATGATCGACGCCGAGTTGAAGCGACCTGAAGGGGACCGCATCGACTTCGTCACGGTCGCCACGCCAAACCACATGCACTTCCCGGTTGCCAAGGCTGCAGCCGAAGCCGGATTGAACGTGATCTGCGACAAACCGCTCACTTTCGATCTGGCCGAAGCGGAAGAACTCGCCCGAGTTGTCGAAGAAAAGAAGGTGGTCTTCGCCGTCACGCACAACTACACCGGTTATCCACTGGTTCGTCAGATCCGTGAAATGGTGCAGTCCGGGGAACTGGGCGAAGTTCAGGCCGTCCGGACTCAGTACATTCAGGGTTGGCTCCGTACGAAGCTGGAGGACTCGGACCAGAAGCAGGCTGCCTGGCGAACGGATCCCGCCAAATCCGGCATCGCCGGGGCATTCGGCGACATCGCGACTCACGCCTACAACCTGTTGCGGTACACAACGGGGCTGATTCCAGAAGAAATCTCCTGCACTCTCAAAACATTTGAGCCCGGCCGGAAGCTCGATGATTACGGCACGGCTCTCATCCGGTTCGATAACGGTGGTTTCGCAAGCGTCACTGCCAGCCAGATCACACATGGTCGCGAGAATGATCTCTCCATCGAAATCGACGGGACCAAGGCCTCAATCGTCTGGCGGCAGGAAGAACCAAACTCGATGCTCGTCCGTCGAAATGGTGAGCCCTGGCAGGTTTACACCCGAAACCCCGGCGCTCCGTACTCGACTCCGCTGGCGACTGCCTCTGGACGCATTCCCGGCGGACACCCGGAAGCATTCTTTGAGGCCTTCGCGAATATTTATCGCTTTGCCTACGACGACATGATCAAGCGTGCTCTCGGACAGCCGTTCGAAATGCGGGAGACAATTTATCCGAACGTTTACGACGGCATCGACGGGATGAACTTCATCCAGCAGGCCGTCGCGAGCAGCAAGGAAAATTCCGCCTGGCTGCCGCTGAAGCACGCCGCCTGTCGCAAGTAACCTGATCGCTGTCGTCATTGCGATCAGGTCGTCTTTCACTCCGGAGAGATCTGGAGTGGGATGAGCTCTGTGCGACTGATGCGGACCTCGTTCTGATTGAAATGAATTAACCGTCAGTGGAATCATGTCGGACGAACCAGACGAACCGAATTCCGATCACCCTGAGAACGAGCCTCCTGAGGAAGAGCGTCTGGTACAGGGGGAAATTCGGCATCATCAGATTAGCGCTCGTGTTCCGGCAGGTGTCGGCTCCGGTGTTCTGAGCAACGGCGTGTTGATTCTGACCGGGCCGTTCGAGATCGTCCTCGATTTCGTAATGCGTCTAGGCGAACAACAGCGGATTGCCGCTCGCGTGATTCTGCCGCCAATGGTGGGACGCCAGTTCGTTGCCGCGCTTCACGATAACATCGTCAGTTACGAGCGACGGTTTGGAGCGCTCCCTGAGCTCCCTCGCCCAATTCCGGAACCGGAAGACGCGAGTATTCCGACGGAACTTCCTTCCCCTCCGCGGTTAACCGAGGGATCGGAAGCTCCTCAGCGGGGATCCAGAGAAGAATCGGACATGTCAGCTCCCCCGGAGATCGAAGAGATCTACCGGGAACTGCGGATTCCAGAGTCGATGCTCAGTGGGCGGTATGCGAACGCAGTGTTGATCCGCCATTCGGCCACGGAGTTCTGTTTCGACTTCATCACGAACATCTATCCGCGGTCGGCTGTGTCATCGCGGGTCTTTCTTGCTGCCCCGCATGTCGCTCCGTTTCTCCGCTCATTGATGATGTCGTTGAATCCTCCTGAGCCTCCTGAACCGAATCCTCCTGTGGCGTGATCGTGATGAGTTCCCCTGTTCGCATCGGCGTCGTGACCGTCTCGGATCGTGCAAGTCGGGGAGAGTATGTCGATGAAGGGGGACCGGCCATCGTTCAAACGTTGAATGAAATGCTGTCCTCTCCATGGGAGCCAGTGATTCGGTTGATTCCAGACGAACGCCCGGTGCTGGAAGCGGCATTGATCGAACTGTGTGATGAACAGAAGTGCGCTCTCGTCGTCACGACAGGCGGAACAGGTCCTGCTGTTCGCGATGTCACTCCCGAGGCTACCGAAGCAGTTTGCGAGAAAATGATGCCCGGCTTCGGGGAACTGATGCGGGCCGTTTCACTGCAGAAAGTCCCCACCGCGATTCTCTCCCGGCAGACAGCGGGGATTCGCGGACAGTCACTCATTGTGAACCTGCCCGGCCGTCCACGAGCGATTGGGGAATGTCTCGAGGCAGTCATGCCGGCAATCCCCTACTGTATCGATCTCATCGGTGGTCCCCGATTGGAGACCCGGCCAGAGCGGATACAAGCATTCCGCCCCCGTAGCTGAGGCCCCATTGAGGCCCACTTACTCGCAATCTCCGGGCTCACACCTCTCCTCGGGGCGTTTTCAGCGTCGCTTGTAATTTGTGCAAATGCCTCAGATTCTGAGGATTTTCGTTGCATTATTTACACTGGCTTGCAAACCGGGGTCGGGGCGTAATAATTTTTCGGTCCGGCAATAACTGCCGAATTTGCTGAGGTTTAATGTCTGCGAAGATGAGCAGACTTTCTGTCCGGACACCAATTGGTCCGCGACTTGCATTTTCCCGCCGTTGGACTCTTTCTGGCATGGAATGCCGAGTGGAATCCGCTCTCCCTTTCCCATCTTTTTTTCTCCCAAATCACCACCGAGTGCATGGACGCAATGCCAGGAAAAATCTGGAGCGCACGCGCGCTTTTCGTCACGGCCGTACTCTCACTGGTTCTTACGGGAACGCAGAGCGAAGTCGTTGCGGCCACATTTTCAACTAAGAACTTCACGGTCACCGCACCGACGGATGACGTCGCCCGTCGGGTGGCGAACTGCGCCGAATACTGGCGCCGGGAGCTCGCGATCCAGTGGCTCGATCAGCCGCTTCCCAACTGGTATCGCCCCTGTCCGATCACTGTGAAGGTCGGTCAGATCAGTGCCAGTGGGCAGACGACTTTTACCTTCGAGAACGGCGAAGTTCACGGCTGGAAGATGCATGTCCAGGGGACGCTGGAGCGTGTCCTGGATTCAGTGATTCCCCACGAAGTGAATCACACGATCTTCGCGTCACACTTCCGTCGCCCGTTGCCCCGCTGGGCAGATGAAGGCGCCGCGACCCTCTTCGAGCATGAATCCGAGCAGTATCGACAGATGGAACTGCTGCAGGAAGTCTTTCACACGACACGCCGAATCCCATTGAAGAACCTGCTGGCGATTCGTGAGTACCCCAGCGACATGCGGGACGTGCTGACGCTCTATGCTGAAGGATACTCTCTCGCCGGATTTCTGGTTGGAATGAAAGGGGACGCCGGAAGGAAGATCTACCTGCAGTTCCTCGATGACGCTCATCACGAAGGCTGGGAAAAAGCGATCGCCAAGCATTACCAGTTCCAGAGCATTGATCATCTGGAGAAGAACTGGACGCAGTGGATTCTCGCAGGGTCTCCACCGCTGAACGGAAATGGAACACAGCTCGCAGCCACGTCAACGCAGGCAGCCCCGGCTGCAGCGATGACTCAGAACAACGTTGTTCAGGTCGCGGCGACCGAGCCGGAACTGGTCGTTCGGTCCCAGAGCCCACAGCAGGAGAATGCTCCTGAGTTCGCGACAAGCCGGGTCAGCGAAGCCTTGCCGTCCATTCCTCGTCGTCTGAGAGTCAAAACCGCCTCGTTGTCAGAAGATGATGTCAGTGAGCAGCCAATCGGGGATCAGTCTGTGAGCTCCTCTGGACTTCCTCGCCCGACAGCCCGGCTCTCTCCGACAACTGACGGTGTGAAGACCTCGGCCGGGGCTCCCCAGTATCAGTTCCCGGAAGCCCGTCAGTAGGAACCTTCACGCTGCAGTCCGAAAGTGGATGCCGGGTGGAAGAGTGTTCGGCGAAAGAGTGTTCGTTACTGGCGACCGGTAATGATGCGGCTCAACTGACGGAAATCGTCGGTGCCGGCAATCTCGCACCATTCAAACAGAACCATTTCTGTCGTGACGAGGCGAGCCCCTGCGGCGGCGAGTCGCTTCAATGCAATGTCGTGATCGACCGGGAAGCGGCTATCGACCGCATCGACCACGATAAAGACGTCGAAACCCTGTGACATCAGATCGAATGCCGTCTGCAGCACGCAGACGTGAGTTTCGATGCCGGCGACGACAACCTGATGACGCTGCTGTTCGTGGCTTCTCTGCTGCGAAGCCCAGTCGAACGTCTGAGCGGCACTGAATCGCATCTTCGCATTTCGCTCCGTGAGAAGTTCTGCAATCTCCGGAACTGACGCTCCCAGACCCTGCGGATACTGTTCTGCCCCGGAGCACGGGATGTTCAGGATCTGCGCAGCTTTCAATAGTTTGACGCAGCTGCCGATGACCTTGCTGATCCCGGGAATGACCGGCACAAACTTCTGCTGCACATCGATGATGACGAGTCGACTGGCGACGGCAGAGAGCAGATCGGGGCTTCGAAATTCAGGCTTTTCGGACATCGTGGCAGCCTCCAGGTCGGTTCCGGCAAGGATGGACTCTGATTCTTCTCAAGCGGATCGGCGAGCAAACTTCTGAATTCTACGACAACGCCCCGGCGAAAATGGGCCGGGGCGTTGTAATTCTTCAAATTCAACCGAAGCAGCTTACGCTTCTGGCTGGCCGTCGAACGCGTCCAGTGGAGGACCGCCCATGATGTGGTAACCGCTGTCAACGTGCAGGGTTTCCCCGGTGATCGCCGAGGCCAGATCACTCAGGAGGAACATCGCGGCCTTGCCCACTTCTTCTTCGCCGACGTTACGACGCAGAGGAGAGAACTTTTCGTACAGGGTCATCATCTTCTTGAAATCGCCGACACCGCTTGCGCTGATGGTCTTGATCGGACCGGCACTGACGGCGTTGCAGCGGATGTTGGATGGACCCATTTCGCTGGCGATGTACTCGACAGCAGATTCCAGGGCTGACTTGCACAGACCCATCAGGTTGTAACCTGGGATCACGCGTTCGCCGCCCAGATAGGTCAGGGCAAGAATGGAACCGCCATCATTCAGCAGTGGCTTTGCACGGCCAGCCATTGCAATGAGGCTGTAAACGCTGATGTCCATGGCGGTTTTGAAGCCTTCTCGGCTTGAAGCGTAAACCGGCCCGGTCAGGTCTGCTGGCGGAGCAAAAGCGACGCTGTGCAGCACGAAATCGATTTTGCCGAACTGTTCAGCAACAGTTTTGTAAACCGAATCGAGATCTTCGTCCTTCTGCACATCGCAGGGGACAACAAACTTCGCACCGAGCGGCTCGACCAGTTTGCGGACTTTGTTTTCGTTCTTTGGCCGGGCGGGATCTTTGTCGGGCAGGTGAGTAAACCCGATCTCGGCTCCTTCTGCATGAACGGCCTGCGTGATCGCCCAGGCGATCGACCGCTCATTGGCGATCCCGAACACGATTCCTTTTTTACCGGTAAACAACCCCATGTTCGGTCCTTAATAATCCTTGATCCAGAAGTGGTAGAGCGAATCGTCTTCCGTGCCGACCTCGAGCCTTCAATCTGCTCGGGTCAGGTCTACGGGGCTGACTCGCCCACTCACGGCACATCATAGACCGAATGAGTCTTGCGGGCGAGGGAACGTCCGGACTCGCGACAGGGGCTCCCTGCGGGAGGATTTCGGATAGATGATCGCTCGCAGAAAACCATACCGGACAGGCCTCTCCGGATCAATCTGCATCACGGACAGATGCCATGGCCGCCGCCGTGTCCAGCGGTGGTTTCCTGTCGCAAGTCTCTGTCAAATCGGCTTATCTGTGGATGGGTGGCCGACGGGGACAGTTCGATCCTCCTCGGCGCTCTGGCGAGCGGCGATTCGAATGGCGCTGACCCGAATCAGGTCAGCGACATCGGGAACCGGCACCACACCTCCAACAACCCGCCGCCCGAACAGATCAAACATCCGTTCCTCAGCGGTTCGATCCGAGTGAAGGGATTCTGTTTCGACAGGTCCGTCCGAGAGTTGCCACTGAATATCGTGTGGGCCCGTAAGAAGCAGATTTCCGGCCCGGCACTGAATTTCGCACCGCGAGATCAGGCCTTCTGCCGGGAGGTAGGGAACCGTGGGAGGAGCAGCTGTGATCGTTGCAGTGACGGGAGTTCCGTTCCGCTGCTGTCGGCGAAAGCTCAGTTCTAGCATCTTTGCGTCGGGCGAAGACCTGACCGAAACGCACTCGGACTGGATCACATTCAGGCACCAGTCGATAATCTGGAGTTCCTCGCATTGCCCCGGGATAAAGTGACCCATCAGCGTGAGGGATTCGATCGACTGAACTTTGCTGGCCGTCAGTTCCCGCAGCCGGAGTGTCGACGGCATCCAGCGGGCGAAGAGCGCTGGCATCATCAATGTGCTGGTCAACTCGACGAAGTGCTGCAGCCGTAAGAGTTCTGAGTAAGTGAACTGAGAGAAGACCGGTGGAAAGAGAAAAGCGGACCGCTGCAGTCCTGCGGCCCGGATTAGGGGTTCCGAGCCCATCCACCGGAGATCCGTGACAAAGACTCCCTCAGTACGGCGCAGCAAGCTGTCGAGGCTGGGTGAATACTCCGCATCAATTTGCTGGGATTCGGTTTGCGCAGAGTTCAGACATGGGTCAAAAACGTCAGTGAGCCGCAGTTTTCCCTGTCGCTGTAGTGCAGCAGCAATCTCCCGACCCTTGCCGGTCCCGATGAGCCCTATTTTGACCTCGGATAATGCCATACCTCGGTGTCACCCGTGCGGCTGCGTTCAGTCTGTTTTGTCCCCGTTGGCGGTCAACGGCGACGAAGGATTGGATCGTATCGATGTCAGAAAAAAATTGATACAAACTGGGCGGTTTGAGACGGCTTTGAATCGTCGGCGAGCAAGGTCATCGAGCGGAGCGTTTTCGGACAGGGAGCAATTTTGAGGGCCTGCTCAAATCTTATTCCCTTCCGGTAGAATTCTTCTCAGGTCGCGATCCTCATTTGTCTAAGGGCCAGTAATGAGTGGAAAAAGCATTCTGAAGTGGATCAAGTCGAGCGTCGAGAAGTTGATCGATCCTGAAAAGGAGCAACGAGTTGCCACCGTTCTGAAGACCTTGCGCCGGGAGATAGCTCAAAGGAAGACGGAATTCAACCTCGAGGCTGCCATCGCTGGCAAGGGATTTGAGGCAGCGGATGTGAGAACAGCAAGTATCGAACTGTACCGGAGTTACCTTCATCGGTTCTGGGAGGATCGGGAGCTTGCCGAGAAGGAAAGCCGCACGCTGACATGGTTGGGAGGGGTACTGCACATTGATGCTCGGGAAATCGAGCGGAATCACCAGGAATTCGGCATGTTCGCCTTTGAGTCACTGCTGGCGGACGCGATGGCGGATGGGAGAATTGATGAAAGCGAGAGCGAGAGATTGAAATCTGTCGCCCGGTGGCTGAAGACAGATGTCAGGTCTTTAGTTCAGAAGTATTTCGGCGAGAACGGGGAAGCATTTCTTCAAGGGGTTTTCATTAGAGCCATTGAAGACGGGAGGTTGTCCGAGGTCGAATGGATCAACTTTCAGAACAGCGCGCGGCGCCTAGGATTCTCGGATACGGAGGCATTGGCTCTCATTTCGCGACACAGCGAACGCTTCGTTGAGCACATTCTGCTCGACGCGAAATCAGACGAACGCATCTCCGAAAGTGAAGAGCGGCTGCTGCTCGACATGCTGGAAAGGTTCAGTCCGAGGCCCGCTTTTATGAAGTATGTCCGGGACGAAGTCGGATTCGTTCGGAGTTTGACTCGGATCGCTGAGGGCCACCTCCCCTCCATAGCCGCCCCGCCGAACATCGGCTTGCGGGCGGGTGAGATTGCCCACTTTCATGGACCAGTTCAGTACGAACAAACTCGCTTTCTGAAGAATGGTCCTGAGATTCGGACGTACAAAGGGTGGGGTACGATTACTGATGATCGGTTCATCTTCGGATCTGAAGAACGTCCCTTCTTCTTCGGGCTGCGAAGCATCATCTCCGTTGAATGCAATTCGAGTCAGGCGATGGTTCAGGCTTCGGGCAAAGGGACAGGGAAGTACATCTTTCTGAAGAACGGTGTACTCGGAACCCGTATTCTTGTGTGCGCCGTCGGGAAAGCAAATCAGACAATTGTTTCGCGTCATTCAGAAGCCCCGAACCGGCACATACCCCGTGTTGTTCGTCAGCGGGTTTGGCAGATCTATGGTGGGCGATGTGTCGATTGCGGGGCGTCCGACTACTTGGAGTATGACCACATCATTCCGGTGTCCCGAGGCGGCAGCAATCACGAAAATAACATCCAACTGCTGTGTCGCGCCTGTAACTTGAAGAAGTCAAATTCAATCTAACTCGCTTTTATGTGAAGGGTAACGTCTGGACTCGGGCAGACTGGCAGTTCCTGCGGGTTGGGACGGGATTGCGGCACTCCGACCGAGATCCCCGTTGCAGGATCTGTTCGGTTTGGATAGAAGAGCCGGGATATTTGGCATTTTCCCGGGGGTGTTCGATCCCCGAGCTGCCCAGGACGGGTAAGCAAAATTAGCCGGAAAGATCAGATCTTGCGTCGAGGATCTCGCTGAGAGATTCCGATGACCGTGCAATACTGAATACGCAAGGATGCGTTGAATGCCGTTTTCGCTCGCGGAGTTGGCTCAGGCACTCGGTGTCTCTCTTCAGGGAGATGCTTCCGTTTTGTTGTCTGATGTCAGTTCACTCAATTCCGTTCAGGCCGGGCAGCTGTCCTATGTGGAGTCGAAGAAGCAACTCCCTCAGGTCGGTAAGGTCAACCCCGGTGCTTTGATCACGACGGAAGAGTTGGCAGCCTCGCTCACGGCGACGGGCATCCCTTTGCTGATTTCTGCACAGCCACAGAAAACATTTATTGAAGCGATGCTGCTGTTCCGTCCGCTCCGCACGCGGAAATGGAGCGGGATTTCTCCTCAGGCGGTCATCGCCGAATCGGCCGTGATAGGCAGCGATTGTCACATCGCCGCCGGAGCCGTGATCGGAGACGACGTTGTCATCGGCGATCATTGCGAGATTGGTCCCGGAGTCGTGATCGGCGACGGATGTCAGCTTGGCAACAACTGCACGATCTATAGTAATGCCGTCCTGTATGCCGATTGTGTTCTCGGGCAGCGAGTGATTATTCACTCGAACGCCGTGATCGGTGGCGACGGATTCGGATATCGCTTTGTCAGCGGGGCCTTCGTCAAGATTCCGCACACCGGCCGAGTCATTCTTGAAGATGACGTCGAAATCGGAGCCTGCACCACCATTGACCGCGGGATGATTGATGCCACGGTCATCGGGCAGGGGACCAAAATCGACAACCAAGTCATGATCGCTCACAACTGTCGCATCGGACGTCATAACGCCTTTGCGTCGCAGGTTGGCCTCGCTGGGTCAGTGACGACCGGTGACTATGTGCAGATGGGCGGTAAGGTCGGCATCGCAGACCACATCACCATTGGAACTCAAGTCAAGCTGGGCGGGAATGCAGGCGTTCTGGGCGACATTCTGACGCCTGGTGCCTACTACGATTCCCCTGCGGTTCCTGAAAAGGACGCCTTGCGAAATCACGTCAATATCCGTCGTCTGCCGGAGATGCGTGAACAGCTGAAACAACTCACCCTTCAGGTCGCAGCGCTTCAGGCTGATCTGCAGGCACAGTGTCCAAAACCTCCTTCCCAATTCGCGGCCTGATTGGCTGCCGACACGTTACGTAACCATGTCAGACTCCTACCGAGAACGCTTGCTTCCGCTTGTGACTCCGCCCGGAGAGCGCATTGGTCTGTTGGCAGGATGGGGACGTTTCCCTGTTGTCTTTGCCCGCACGGCCCAGCAGATGGGACTTTCCGTCCAGTGCCTGGGGCTGGAAGGCTTTGCCTCTCCAGAACTGGCCGACATCTGCGATCACTATTCGACTGTCCCACTGGGACGGATCGGAAAAGCGATCCGCCACTTCAAGCGACGACAAGTCCGCGAAGCAGTGATGGCCGGCAAGGTCGAAAAGCGAGTGCTGTTTGACCCACTGGCAATCATCAGGCTGCTGCCGGATCTGCGAACCCTGAATATGTGGTTCCGGTATCTGGTGAACGATAAGAAAGATGACACTCTCTTATTGGCGGTCATTCGTGAGTTCGAACGTGATGGAGTTCAGTTTCGTTCGGCATTGGACTTCTGCCCGGAGATTCTCGTGAAACATGGTTTTCTGACCCGTCGTCATCCGACTCCGTCTCAGTGGAAAGACATCCGGTTCGGCTGGGATCTCGCCAAGGAAATGGGCCGTCTCGATGTCGGCCAGACCGTCGTCGTCAACGACACGGCCGTGATTGCGATTGAAGCGATCGAAGGGACCGACGAGTGCATTCGTCGCGCCGGACAGCTCTGCCGTCGCGGCGGAATGACGGTTGTGAAAACCGCAAAGCCGTCTCAGGACATGCGTTTTGATGTCCCGACCGTCGGTGTTCAGACCATTCAGACCATGCGGGAAGCTGGAGCTCGCGTTCTGGCAATTGAAAGCGGAATGACAATCCTTCTCGATGAGGAAGAAGTCGTCCGACTTGCGGATAAGCTCGGAATTGCTATCGTCTCTGTAAAAGCAGAAGAATTGCAACTGCGATCCGTTGCGTAATTGGACATTCCCGTCGCACGTCGCCTGCAGTTCATTCCCTGTGACCTTCAGCGACGATCATCGGCGGTAGCATGTCTCTTGTTCTGCGCCAGATTCGCAAAAGTTATTCTGAGCCCGGAGGTGGCGTTCTCCCGGTGCTGAATATCGATTCCTTTGAGCTTCCTCAGGGAACTCAGGCCGCTCTCGTCGGACAGAGTGGCGGCGGGAAGACGACGCTGCTCAACGTGATCTCCGGGATCATGCTTCCTGACTCAGGACAGGTGGTCGTCGATAACACCGACATCACGCGTCTGTTTGAACCGGCCCGGGACCGCTTTCGTGCTGAGCGGATTGGCATCGTCTTTCAGACATTTCACTTACTCCCGGCGTTCTCGGCTCTGGAGAACGTGCTGCTGGGAATGACCTTCTCCGGCCGTGCTGACCGGAATTTTGCCCGGAAGCTGCTCGAACAGGTCGGTCTCGGCAAACGCATGCACCACCGACCCTCACAGCTCTCGGTCGGTGAACAGCAACGGGTCTCAGTGGCCCGGGCATTAGCCAACCGTCCTAGACTGATGCTGGCAGATGAACCGACGGCGAGCGTCGATGTCGCGAATCAAGACAAGATCCTCGAGCTGTTGCGAGACGCCTGCCGCGAACACAATGTCAGCCTGCTGCTGGTGACGCACTCTGCCGATGTGAGTTCCCGGTTTGATCGAGTCGAACATCTCAGCAACTTCAATCATCCGGGAGAGATTCAATGAACCTGTTGACGATCGCTCTGAAAAGCCTCCGTCAGCGGTGGCTTGCCTCTTTCCTCACCGGCCTGAGCGTTGCACTCGGCGTGGCACTCATTGTGACCGTGATGGTGCTCAATGGCGTGGTGAGCCGACAATTCAGCCAGACCGGCACCGGTTATGACCTGGTCGTCGGTCCGAAGGGAAGTGATACGCAGCTGGTCCTCAGCTCGATCTATTACATGGATCGTCCCATTGAAAACCTTCCCTGGCGGTTCTTCAAAGAATTGTCGGAACACAAGACCGTGGAGCGTGCGATTCCAGTGAATCTGGGGGATACGACCGAGGTCGGGAACTTCCCGATTGTCGGCACGACGCCTCAGTATTTTCTCGTCGACTACGTTCCAGAGAAGAAATTCCTTATCAAGGGGGACGGTCTGCAGGGAACCTGGGACGCCGTGATCGGATCGCAGGTTGCGAAGAAAAACGCTTGGGATATTGGCAGCAAATTCAAGATGATCCATGCCGGTCAGGATGACCACGTGCATGATGAAGAATTCACCGTGAAGGGAGTTCTGGCTCCGACTGGAACCCCTAACGACAAAGCGGTCTTCGTGCATATCGACGGCTTCTTCCAGCTCGCAGGACATGAAAAGCCAGTCAAGGAAGCCATTGAACGTGAAGCCAAGTTCTATGGCGAAACCGAAGACCAGATTCGACAGCGTTATGCCGCGGATCTTGCGGAGATTGCCAAACACGAAGGACATGATCACTCCCACGGCCACCACCATGCTCATGGGCCAATGAGCAATCTGCAGAAAGAAGTCACCAGTATTCTGCTGGTCATGAAAGGGGGAGACGACTCCCTGCGACGCAGTAGTGCCGCTCTGGCCATGCAGTCGAATCTGAAGAAGGGATTTCAGGCACAGGCGGTGAATGTCGTCGGCGTCATGGCCCGATTGCTGACCAATCTCGTTGGAAACATCCGCGATGCGTTTCTGGTGCTGACCGGGCTGATTGTCGCGGTCTCAGGGATCGGCATCTTCGTTAGCATCTACAATTCGATGGCGGATCGGAAGAAGGAAATCGCGGTCATGC
>JAEZFD010000072.1 GCA_023417655.1 Planctomycetota bacterium
CAGTCAGACTGGTCCGGCTCTCTTGTTGATTCAGGACGGGGATTCCAGTTCGGAATCTGCGTTATTTCGCTGCCAGAAAGCGGCCGCCGGACATGAACATGCCGTTGTCGCAGGGATGGCACCATTCGATTTTCACGCGATACTGAAACTCGCGGTTATCGCTCGCCATTCTGACGGTGACTTCCTCCGGGCTGATCGACCCTTTGTGGAAGAGTCCGAGACCGAAGCGACTGATCTCACGAGTGACCGCGGCGATCGTACTGCCGCGGCTCGTAATGATTTCGGCCGGGACGGCGAGTTCCATCCGCTCAGAGACGCGGTTGTGGTTAACTTGCGACTTGTCGATATTCCCGAGGACTTCTCGCAGGTCAGCAAGGGTTGGTCTGCTCCAGGGATCCGCGGACATGTTGACCTCTTGGCGTCGGCTCGCAAACGACCAGGACCGCCGGGGCTCAGCTCTACACGGTGTGCCGCTCGATAGGGGCTGTCTTTTCCAACGAAGGAAAATCGCCTGTCGAGACAGAACCGGTTGAGCGTCCTGCTTGTGTCGTCGGTGTGTTATTGAATCCAACCGGCAATCAGGTCGACTTCATCACTCTGTCCGATCGTCAGTGCGAGGACAGATGAAAGCAGTCAATGAGCCCAGATTCGCCGAATGGCGTATAAAACTCACGCAACACTAGGTCACAGCGGAGTTGGAGTGCTGGAATTTATAGGGAATTCCAGCACTCATGATCCCCGAGATCCGCAGATTCGCTAGAACTGGATTAAGCTGCCCGCTTTATCTTCAGCGGTGGATTTTCCGCAGGCTGTTCGGCGGCAGACGGGGATTCCGTTGCCGTCGATTCAGGTTCGCGGCTGCGGATGTCCTGTTCGACATCATCCTCGTCCCGACGGGCGAACTTGATCCCTGCGACGAGTGCAACTCCACTTCCCAGTAGTCCCAGCACCACCCAGATCGCTCGGCTGGCGGAGTTCTTCTGAGGTGCGGCACTGTCGGTTGAGGTCGTCTGATCGGCAGAAGCCGTCAGGTGATCGGTCGGCACGCGACGTGGTTCAGCGTCTGGAAACGAGGGAGCGGCCAAGTGGGGACGCTGTCGGTCGAGAGTCGCCATTGCCATCGGTCGGGCGGAATTCGCGGACATGGAGTCCGTCGTCGGTGGTTCCAGCAACTTCGGTTTGCGTTCGCCACTGACACTTTCAGCAATGGCAAACTGCACGCCGCTCCCTTCTTTCATCTCGCCGAATGGGCTCGTCGAAGGAGAATGCGGCAAGGTTTCGCTGGAGAAGGACAGTGCTGATAGCGGGGACGGAGCCTGAGCTTCACCCTTTTCCGTGCTCGGTAATGGTCGAATCAGATTCGGAGCAGTTCCGCCTGAACTCAGAGTCGATCGTGCCGGGACGGTCGGGCGGATTTCCGGCAGGGCGACCTCCGCACCTGGCTGGCTGATCCACTTGCCTTCTATCACTGGTTCCTGATGAGCAGGAGCCGGTTGCATAGGTGTTCGACTTGCCTCGAATGGAGTTCGTGTCCCCATCGGGTCACGGTTTGCAATTGCCGTCGACGGTCCAGGAACCGGTGTCCAGGTGGCGAATGATTCGCCGAAGACGTCCTCGCTCAGGTTCTCGCGCGGGGCAGGTGTTGCTGCCAGCGGAGTTGCATCAACTTGAGTGGAATTCCACTCTTTCGCGGTCTCTTCGAGCTTCATCCCGCCAGTCGGGCTGTGGCTCTCGGCTGCGAGCGACGAATTCCCATGAGGACGGTCGCCCCAGATTCGGGTCGCGATCGTCTGTGACAGTTCTTTCGGGTTCTCATCACCGGCATTGAAGGCGAGCTGATGCTCATCAGCAATCTTCACGGCCAACAGAGCACTGCGATAGGCAGCGTGCAGCTGTCCCCGAATCAGATTGGAATGTGCGTCCGACATCAATGCTTTGATGCGGAGCCGTTGCTGCCGCTGGGCCGCTGACTCAGTCAGGAGATTCTGATTTGCGCTGCTGCGGGCAACAGGCTGCTCCGCGGCGGGCTCGGCAGAAGCTGCAGAAGGAGTCTCAGCGGGAGACTCGGCAGGCGTCGATTCGGTCTGAGCGAAGTCGAATCGCGATTTCCCAGACATTGTCGACAGTGGAGTTTCGATCTTCACTTCTTTCGTGGGACTCACGGCCCAGTCCGGAAGTTTGGAAATGGCGGCCGACTCGTCGCCTGCAGCGACTTCCATTGCCGCAGGCTTGGTCAGCGATGCTTGGCCTTTCTCATCCGTCGCAGCGGCGGAGGCGGTCTGAATGCCTGAACCGCTTTCCGGCTTGGCAGGCTTTTGCGCGTCGCCAGGGAAGGGTTGAGACTTCGGCTTGCCGGGTGCCGCAGCTGTCTGAGGAGCCTGCGGTGCGGCCGTGGCCTTCGGAGAGCCAGCGACCGACGCTGGTTTGGTCGGTTTGATGTTCTCTTCGAACCAGTTTTCTGGTTTCAGCGACTGCGGAGGTGCGACCGTTTTGGATTTGGCGACCTCTGGTTTCGCTTTCGCACCCGGCGTCACGGTCGAGCGAGTTTCAGCTTTTGCTGTCGCCTTCTCGTCCGCTTTCGCTTCGGATTTGCCAGACTCAGAAGAGGCCTTCTTCCAGAACATCCAGAGTGGAGGTCGGCTGGTGGTTTTCTTCTCGTCATTCACCTGAACGACGTCACCTGAATCCTCAGGCATCTCTCCGCCTGCCCATTGAACGCGTCGTGACTGGTCGCCGGTATGGCCGGCCAGCTCGATTTGCGAGTCATGGGAATCCATGCGGTCCGACGCTTCTGCGGAAGCTGCAGCACGATGCTCCTCCGAAGCGATGTCGGAGCGGAACGGGCTGTTCAGACAGCCGGACAATGGAAGCGTCGATGCCCAACTTACGGCAAACGCAACTTTCAGCGCGTTTTTCCGCATCGTCGATGGTTGTGGGCGCATCACAAGAACCCCCCTAAGTGATGACAGAACCTATCTCATTCGATTTTATCGACACCATTTATTCTGCCGCATGAGACGAAGGCCCCGGAATTTCCGGTTCTGCGGACAATTCCGCAAATGCGACGGGATCCTGCGAGAGATGTGCAAATTCCCCGAGCAATACACGCTCAAACGGACTTATGGCCTAATGTTGAGAAATGAATTCTTCGTACTCAGGCCCCCGCAAATGATCATTCCCAGTGTGACTCGAGCGACTCGCGCCGCTGTCGAGAGTCACGTTCTGCCATCGGGGCGGCAAGAATCACCGCTGCCCGGTGCGCCAGGGTGTTTCGTTATGCAACTCTCTTCTCCTCAAGAGATTGAGGAGTTTGTGCAAGAGTGGAGCGATCTCGCTGACAGATCGCTTGATGCGAATGTGTTTTATACACCCTGGTTTTTTCAACCGGCCGCCAAGCGTCTCCCGTCACGGGGAAGCTGGAAAATTCTCCTGGTGTGGAGAAAAGAGAAGACGCCGGGGAAACCACCGGTTCTTGTCGGTTTTTTCCCGTTCGTCGAGCGACACAGCTTAGTTCTGGGGCGTGTCTGGGCGCTCTGGGAACACCCATATTGCTATTTGACGACTCCGCTGGTCGAAGACGGATCGCAGCGGGAAGTTCTGGCTGGCGTATTTGAGTATGTGAGTTCGCAGACTCCGAAGGTCTCGGCGCTGGAGTTTCCCCTTTTGACAGGGGATGGTCGCTGGCAGCAGGCCATGACCGCTGTCCTGCGAGAACGACTTGCGGTGCAGTATACGCAGGATCGCTATTTGCGAGCGGCACTGATTCCGAGTGACAACGGTGAGAACAGATCCTCAGGAGGACTTGCCGGGCACCATCTTCGTGAATTGCGACGGTTGCGGAGAAAGCTCGAAGGGCTCGGACAGTTAGAGTACCGGTCTCTGGATGAGACTCGAGGAAGTGAACTCTGGCTCGACTGGTTTTTGCAGTTGGAAACATCCGGCTGGAAGGCAGAAGAGGGGACCGCGATCCAGCAGCGAGAAGCGGACGTCGATTTCTTTCGTCAGATCGTTTACTCAGGCCTGCAGCAGAACCGCGTGCAGATGGAGGGACTGTTCCTCGACGGAAACCCGATTGCACTGCGAGTCAATCTCTTCAGCCCGCCTGTGTCGTTTGCCTTCAAAATCGCTTACGACGAGACGTTGAGAAAATATTCACCGGGACTTCAGCTCGAACTTTCAAGCATGGAGCGATTCGGGCAGTGCGGCCGACTCCAGTGGTCTGATTCCTGTGCCGCGCCTGGTCATCCGATGATTGACCGAGTCTGGGCCGGACGACGTGTTATTGAACATCTGCTTGTCTCAACCGGTCACGTTCGCGGAGATCTGGTTCTGGGATTCAAGCCGTTTCTCCGGGCAGTTTATCGCGTACAGAAACGTGTCATACAACGCTTGCGACAGGCTGAGAAAAGCAAGTCCCGCCCGGATGTCCAGCCGTCGGCGACTGACCTTCCGGCCTGAGACCAGTTTGCTCTCGCGAGTGCCCGCGCAGCGCGGCTTTCGGAAGCAAAACTGAAAAATGTTATCACGCATTGAAATTTACTGACCGAGATCAAAGGCTTACCACATGGCGGAAATTAAAACGGCCGTCCTTCCGAAGGTTGTTCCTGCTGCGGGGTCGCGTTCACTGCTACAGCTTCATCCGTTGGAGTTTGAACAGCACTTCGCACGGGAGCCATTCCTGATCGGACATCAGCTGGAATCACACCCCCTGTTCCAGATCGATCGGCTGCTTGAGCTGTCGAAGCGACTGCCGGAGTCATGTATTGAATACAACGCCGGCAACATCCCAGTCAGTATCGATGCCGACCTGACACCCCGGAATGGATTGAGTCCTGAAGAAACGATCCGGCGGATTGCTGAGTGCAAGTCCTGGCTGGTGATGAAGTATGTCGAACAGGATCCGGCATATCGCAAGCTCCTGGAAGACTGTCTCGCCGAGATTCGTCCGTACTCCGAACCCATCGCACCGGGGATGACACAGCCGCAGGCGTTCATCTTTGTCACATCGCCGGGTTCAGTGACTCCCTATCACATTGATCCTGAGCACAACTTCCTGCTGCAGATTCGCGGTTCGAAAGAAGTGCGGATGTTGAACGGTGATGACCGTTCCATCGTTTCCGAACAGGATCTCGAATCCTTCTATTCGGATCGCGGACGCAATCTGAAGATGAAGCAGGATCACGAACAGATTGGCTGGACCTTCCAACTTCAGCCGGGGCAGGGATTGCACTTTCCGGTGACGTTCCCGCATTGGGTGAAGAACGGGGATGAGGTCTCGATTTCCTTCAGCATTACCTTCCGAACACCGGATCTTGATCGGCGCCGGGCTCTGTATCAGGCGAACGCCCGCATTCGCGCCGGCGGCAGTGAGCCACGTCCGGTCGGCGAGAGTCGCCTGCGGGACAATTTCCTGTATCTGAGCAGTCGGGTTCGACGGAAACTGTCAGGCCTCTTCGGCCAGAAAGAAACCTGTTCGCACGACCGCAAATGCGGCAAGTAACGTAAGAGTTCCAGGGCCGGTCAATAAATAAAAAACCCGTCACTTAAGTGACGGGTTTTCGCCTGACCCCAATTTGATGGAAGATGCAGCACATCTTCCTGCATCTTCAGATTGATCCTGATCGGATCTATCACTGAGGGCGTTCTCACCAGCAGAGAGCGCCCTTCATTTGTTTATGCAGCGCGAAGTCGGATCGGAGCTTTCACAGCTGGTCGCAACTTTTCGTGGAACCGTTCGTCGAGCTGTTCGCTGAGACGCTGCAGGCCTTCTGACAGCAGCGGCATGGCGACGCACAGATCTTTCCGGATCTTCTTGGTCTGGAGGCTGCATTCACCTTCCGCGAAGCCCTGAGGCAGTTCGGTCAGCGAGGACTCGCGACGCATCGCGAGCCAAGGGAGAGCGAAGCGATCGGCAAGACGCTGGGTAAACTGCAGCGGGCTGATTCGCTCTGCACCGGCGATGTGATAAACCCCGGTGAGACCTTCCTGACAGGCGCGATCAAGGATCTCTGCGAAGTCAGTCGCCAGAATCGGTGAGGCGTGACGGATGTGATCCTGCTGGACAACCCGTTTGGTCTCGACGCTTCGCAGCAGACTTTCAATCCAGCCTGAGCCATCGCTTTCTGGAGACCAGCCGAAGACGTTGGTCCGGACGACCAGTGCTTCAGGGCAGATTTCAAATAGCTGATCTTCGGCAGCACGAATGATCTGAGCCTGATAGCTGCCGCATTCTCCGCGTGATTCTTCATCATGGAACAGCCAGGGACCGGTGAAGACAGCATCGGATGAGATCATCACGAACTGCACGTCGGCGGCCTTGGCGGCATTTGCCCAGCACTGCAGATCGATCAGCAGGCTGTCGTTAATTTCGGCCTTGGTCTGCGGTTCCCAGCTGGAGCGTGCAGCCGGTCCACAATAGATCAGGCAATCCGGCTGGCTCTTGGCAATCACGTCCGAGGGGGAAAGGCGGGCATCAATGGCATCGCTGTTTGCGATTTCGTACCCGGCCTGTGATGCCCAGGTGGTCACACCGTATTTGCCTGCGAATGAGGCAGCTACGTTCGCGCCAACAATCGTGTCCACACCGACGACTAGAAATTGATTCACGCGATGCCTCCATGCCTGGCGTGTTGCGATACAGTCAGGATTCCGTTCCACGGCCTGATGTGTTTCTGGCTGACATTTCCGTCAGCAGTGAGGCGAGTATATGGATCGTCTAAAATTTCTTCCAAGGGCAATCGGCAGGATTTACCGATCGATTCCTGCTGCCTTGTAGTTCTTGCAACGACGGGGACAATTGGACCCGGTAATACGGTCTGCCATCACTGAGAGTTGCCTGAATTTCCGCCGGGATTGTGATGGAATTTCCCGGACAAGGAACCGCTCCGGGGAATAGAGGGCGGAATGAGTATGGTCCGCAGCAGTTCGCTCGCGGAAGAAATAAGGTTCTCTTGTGCAGTTGACGCTTGATCACGTAACTCAGCTTGCCCCCGATGAGAAAGCGGTGGCCTCTGCGCGTCAATTGCTCTCACTCCACTTCTGGAGTGATCTGGGGATGAATGAATCGGCCCTTTGGGGAGACTGTCGAGGGGCAGGAATCTATCGGGTCCGCATCGACCTCTCGAATCTCGGCCAGAGCTGTAATTGCCCGAGCCGGAAACGCCCTTGTCGGCATTCGCTGGGCCTGCTGATGCTGCTGGTCACCAAACCTGACGCAATTGAAGTGGCTGAGCCTCCGCCTGATGTTGCTGAGTGGCTTGAGAAACGGAAACAGCGAGACGCCAAGAGTGCATCCCGGAAAATAGAGAAGAAACCCGTTGATGACGTCGCTCGCGGGAAGCGGGTCGAACGTCGCGAAGGGCGCGTGACAGAGGGGATTGAAAGTCTGCAGCGGTGGATCTGTGATCTCGTGCGGACAGGCGTTGCCGGAATCGAAGTTCATGGTCCTGAATTCTGGGAAACGCAAGCCCGGCGTATGGTCGATGCTCAGGCTCCGGGGCTGGCTCAACGTCTGCGACGTCTCGGAGAAATGCCAGGGGAGTCGGTCGACTGGCCTGAACGACTTCTCAAAGAACTTGGCCGTCTCGAACTGCTGTTGATTGCAGCGCAACGGCTGTCCGAACTCTCGCCTGACCTGCAGGCCGATGTGCGGCAGTTTCTCGGATGGACGCTGTCTCAATCGGATCTCGAAGATCATGGCGATCGAGTCAACGATCAATGGATCGTCGTCGGGCAACGAGAGGAAGACGACGACAGGCTCCGCAGCAAATGGATCTGGCTGCAATCGCTGACCACCGGGACATTCGCATTGATTCTGCAGTTCGCACCGGGGACGCAGCCCTTCGCTCTGAACTGGCCTGTGGGAACCCGATTTACCGCGACCATGTTGTTCTATCCCGGCACACGACGGGAGCGGGCGCGACTGGTGGAACAATCTGCCATTTCAGGGGCAAACGCATCGCGTCTCCCGTCACAGCTCATCGGGCTGGAGACAGTCGAGGCGTTGTTGCAGTCACATGCGGAGGCACTGGCCCGATCTCCATGGATACCGACGACACTGGCGGTTTTGAAGAACGTGACAATCACCCCGCAGAGTGGGCAATGGTGGGTGCGGGATCGTCAAGGGCAGGGGATTCCTTGTCGAACCGCACAGCCGTGGAAGTTACTTGCTTCCAGCGGGGGACAGGCTGTCCACCTGTTTGGCGAATGGGATGGCGAAGCCTTTCGCCCACTGACTCTGATGACGGACGGCCAGCTGATGGATCTGACATGAACGGACTCCTGAAATCAGGATTGCTCGGAACGCAGCGACAGATGCCGCCGGTGCTGGATGACAATGATCCGGCCGATCGACTCGCCGTCCAACTGGGGGAGATAAGCGCCGAGCAGTTGCTCCTGATCCGTACCGGGATGGGAGCGATTCTGGAGAAAGCTGGCTTCAAGTCGACTCCGGTGGAAGCACTGGCCCCGGCACCTCAAGAATCAGGAACGGCTCCGTCACCCCAGCTGGCAACTCTGCTGGCACACGCTCTTGCCCCAGAGACGATCAATCTTCTCCCGGAGTTTGTCCGGATCATGCAGGCTCGAGGAATTCACTTTCCTCACGGACTGTTGCCGAAGGCACTGGATCTCCAGCATCCAGCACGCCGTGATCTGCTGAGACCTGTTCTCGGAGATCGGGCACGCTGGCTGGCTCCGTTTCATGACGACTGGAACTGGATTCTGGAAAGCGGAGCCGCAGACGAGAGCGCGCTGCCCCGTTGGGAACGGGACTGGAATGAGGGAACCTTCCCGGTCAGAGTGCGCGCGCTCGAGCAGTTGCGGGAGAATTTTCCTGACACCGGCCGCCAGTGGCTGGAACAGGTCGCCAGTAAAGAGAAGGCGGATCAGCGGAAGAAGCTCGTCGAGGTCCTCCAGATTAATCTGTCACTCTCGGATCTTCCCTTCTTGGAACGATTGAAGAACGATCGATCAGAAGGGGTGAAAGAAGTTGCGAGAAGGCTTCTGATCCTCATTCCGGAATCAGAAATTGCTCAGCGTTTAATGGCGTTAGCACGGGCAGTTCTGTCGGCGTCCCGTTCTTCGAAGGGAGAACTCCAGCTGCAGTTGAATCTTCCCCGGGGAGTCGATTCTGAGTGGGATATCGTCGGTCCGTTACCGGTGCATCTTTCGTCGGCCGAGCGGGTCTTGCAGTCCACGCGTCTGCTCTTCGCGGCGATTCCACCTGGGGAGTGGTTGCAGGAATTCGGTTGTTCGCCTGACGAACTTCTTGCTGCCGCAGCGGAGATGCGGGGAGGCGAATTGCTACTGGATGGCTGGCTGATCGGAGTGCCGCGGTTCGCGGGGGTCGATTCCCAGTCAGAAGCGTTCAGGCTCCCGCTCTGGCGACGCTGTCTGGAGCGATGGCGTCATCAATACTCGACCGAACTTGATTCTCAGGTGACGGTTTTGTTCTCTGTCATGTCGGATGCGGAGATCGATCAGGCTCTGCGAGATCTGCTGAGAAGCGTCTCACCACAGACGCGCATGCCGTTCGTCGAGCTGTTCACGAGTTTGAACGCGACATGGTCACCGGAGCTGTCAAAACTCTATCTACGAGTGACACGCCAGTTCCTGCAGGCTGCTGCGGATCACACCGTTCTCAGGTGGTGTGAGACACTGCTTCCAGCGGCTGTCGGATTGAATCTTGTCTGCGTCGAAGAGGCACTTGAGCCGTGGTCGGTGAATCCGGATCAGGTACGGTCTCCTCGCATGGGGACACTCCGGAACTTCCTCCAGCGATTCGGGGAAGTCCTTAAGATCCGCCAGCAGTTTCTTCAGGAGGCGGAACGAAGTGTCTCGGTCGCGAATCCTCAATCACGATTGTAGAGCAGATTGCTCATTTCAGTGAGCGACACAGGCATGAAGGCCGTCAGGCGATGGCTCTTGTGGAGGAAGTGACACTGGTTCATCAGCGGGTGGCTGTGGAGCGGGTTTGATCTTCACCCAGCGTAACAGACCCGGCAGCAGCACCAGATTCCCCAGCAGTCCTCCGAGCATGGCCATACTGACCAGAATGCCGAAGTAGACCATCGGAACGAAGTGCGACATCGCCAGAATGCTGAAGCCGATGATCAGGGCGATGTTCGCCAGCAGCAGGGCCAGACCGGCTCCGCCATGGGCCTTTTGAACCGCCTGCAAGTGCGTCAGCCCGGTGTTCCGCGCGGCCAGATACTCCGTGAGGTAGAGAATCGTTGTATCAACTGTGAGCCCGATCGACACACTCGCGATCATCGCCGTGCCGATGTTAACCGGGATTCCGAGCCAACCCATTCCTCCGACAACGAGAATCAGCGGAAGAATATTCGGAACAAGTGAGACCAGCGAGATCGTCAGACTTCTGAAGGCAATCGCCATACAGATGAAAATTCCCAGCGACGAATAAAGGAAGCTGGAAAGCTGATCCCCCAGCAGGCTTGAAATGATGTAGGTGAGCAGAACATAGAGTCCGCTCGCCTTTGCATCAGGGAAGTATTTGCGAGCTGTGGTTTCCACTTTTTCGATGAGTTGCAGCTTCACTTCCGCAGGCTGCTGTTCGTGAGCCCGAAGAACGATTCTCATTCGTCCACGCTCCGCGTTGTACAGAGATGGTTCCATCTCCGGTTGCAGATGCTGCATCATGTCCCGACGTTCATCGAGCAGAGCGTCACGGAATCGGGGAATGGCGCGGAACAGCCCCCGTTTTTCCGATTCGCTCAGCGGAATTCGTGGTACCAGGTCGATGCCATCGACGAGCGAGATGACTTTTGTCAGATGAGTGCCGTCAGGCAGTTTCAGCTCGCGGAGCTCGTCTGTCAGATCACGGATCTTCTGGAAAGGGAGTTCATCGAATTCCCGGGGAACGTCGAAAGCAACATCCCAGGTCCCAGCGCCGCCCAAACGCGATTCGAAGAATTCGATCGCCTTCACGATGGGACTGGAGTTCCTGAAGTTCTTGCTGAAATCGGTTTCCACTCTCAGCATCGTCATGCCGAGAGTTCCGAAGATCGTGAGCGCGACCGTGGCAGAAATGACCCGCCATGGATGATCAATGGCCCATGTCGACATGCGATCCAACTGACCCGCCAGCAGTTTTTCCCCGAGTGGAGCCCGCAGTTCTGACTGCAGCCTTCCAATCAGCATTCCGCCGGGGAGGATCAGAACGCAGAGGACGGGGACCAGCATTGATCCGAGTGCCATCATGATGGAGAAACTGCGAACCGGGGTTGCTCCACTTGTCAGCAGAGATCCGAATCCGATCGCCGTAGTCACAGCCACCCAGATCATCGGAACTGCGAGGAGGGCAAATGTCGTCTGAAACGCCTTGAACCGGTCTTCATGCAGGCGACGTTCACGGAAGATCACCATGACGTGCATTGTCGTGGCAATTGCAATGACCGTAATCAGAGAGGTCAGCATGGAGCTGACCATACTGAGCCGGATCCCGCTGAGCTGCAGCAGGCCGCATGTCCAGAGCAGGGTCCCCTGAATGATCAGTACCGGGAGAATGACCCAGCGAATGTTTCGGAAGAAAAAGAGAATGACCCCCATCATCAGAACGGATGAGGCAAAACCGAGTCGCCAGCTGTCTTCATCGACATAGCGAAACATGTCATGGATCTGAACGGGCTCACCGGCCACGGCCGCAGGGGGCATGTGTCCAGCGGCGATCTCCCGGATCTGACGGATGGTTTCTGCACGACTGACAGGGGAATCTGCTTCATCCTGCAGTCGGAGCACAATGCAGAGCGTCTTGCCATCTTCACCGACAAGGACGTGTTTGCTCAGATCGAGCAGCGCGTTTTCCGTCGCAGGCAGCCGCAGCGCGACTCGAATAATGCCCGTCGCTCGAGGATTACGTAGCACCTGCCAGAGGTCTTGCGTACTCCCCGGCCGAACACCGGGAACGGCACTCAGCTTTTCTGAAAGTTCATGAACGCGGTTGAGTTCTTCCGGCCGGGTTGCATTGGGAGTTTCGTAGGCGACGAGAACAAATTCATCTCCCCCGAAGTCAGCTTTACTCCGCAGAAAGGCGCGAAGCAGGGGGTCATTTTCATCGTACAGCGACTCAATGGACTCATCGAGCTTCAGGCGGCTTGCGGGTGCCCAGAGCGCCAGCGTAATGCCAACCGCGACAATCGCCAGAACCCAGCGGTACCGGGTCAGCCAGGTTCCCCATTTTAACCAGAATTGATAGTTACCCAGCATTACGCTCAGTTCAATCCGTCAACATTGATGTCGAAGTCATTCACAGGCCGTCATACAGGACGGGGTCGCACTCCATCCGGAGATGTCACACAGATGCGTACAGGAAGAAACTGACGTGACTTCTTCCGGCCCAACCATTTTCTCAGGGAATTCGCAGCGCGAATGCTTCGCATCTCCCATGGCGGTTGAGTCGCTTCCGCTAACCATAGCCCTTGAGTGGGGGGCAGGCGTTGCTTTTCGGCAACGGAATTTGCAGCAGTCGTGACATTCGTTCCCGACCGCCCATCCAGAACACCAGAGGAACCTAAACGGGATCCTTCGCGGTGAGAGGTCTCCGGAGTGGATGAGTTACTCCTATTATAGCGGACAGACGACTCGTGACGTTCTCTGCTTCTCCAGAGAGAGTATGTTGGTTCTGCTCTCGATTTTTGTACAATTTCTCTGAAGTTGCGATCCGATCTCGCAAGGTGAAGTCGCGGATTATGTCTGTTCAAAGGGCCAGGACGAAATTGCTCGCTGGCCGGTGCAGACGATGTGTTTTCCTTCAACGGGGTATCGTCCACGATGAGTGTGCAATTCGTCGGCCGACTGGTGGCGTGCTGTCTGTTGATCCTGACGTTTCTGGTCAGTTCGGCGGCTGCGGATCCCGTCACCGATTATAACGTCGCCGTCGAGTTCTACCGGCAACAGCGCTGGCAACTGGCTGCCGATGCCTGTGAAGAGTTTCTGAAGAAGTATCCTTCGCACGAACGGGCTGCTTCCGCCCGGCTGTATTATGCACAGACCCTGCTGCATCTGAAGAAGTACGCCGAAGCCCGGGCCCAGTTCGAACAGTTTCTGACTTCGGCTCCAGAGCATGTGGATCGTCCATTGGCGATGTACCGGGTCGGTGAATGCAGTTCTTTTCTCGGAGACGACACAGCGGTTGAGACTCAGTTCGGCGCATTTTTGAAGGCATACCCGAAACATGAACTCGCTGAATGGGCAATGCTCTACCTCGGGGAAGCGCAGGTTCGATTGAAGCGGTATGACTTCGCGGTGAAGACCTTCGAAGAGTCACTCAAGGCCTTCCCGGAAGGAAGGATGAGAGACGACGTTGAGTTCAATCTCGCCGGGGCATACGAGGCGCTCGGCAAACGCGAACAGGCAGATGCTCTGTTGGCGAAAATCGCGGAGCGATCCTCAAGCACTCGCGCACCGGAGGCCATGTTTCAGCTGGCAGCCCGCGAGTTCGACAAAAAGAACTTTGCCGCTGCGGCTCAGACCTTCACTGAGTTGGCGACTCTTTATCCACAGCATCGACTGGCGGGAAATTCCTGGTTGAATGCAGGCTACGCGGCCTATTCGC
This sequence comes from Planctomycetota bacterium, assembly GCA_023417655.1. GTDB lineage: Bacteria > Planctomycetota > Planctomycetia > Planctomycetales > Planctomycetaceae > Planctomicrobium. The sequence goes on from JAEZFD010000072.1 coordinate 13,574, forward strand.
AGGACCAGTTTCAGAAAGCGTCCGCAGCGTTTGCAAAAGCTGCTGCCGAACCTCAACTGGCTCCTCTTGCGACTTTCTGGCGCGGGCTGAGCGAGAAGTCACTTAAGAACTATCCCGAGGCCGTGAAGATCTTTGGGACAGTCCGTGAGAAGTACCCTGATTTCGCGGAAGCAGATAAGGTGACTTTCCATCAAGGAGACGCCGAGTTCCGACAGGGTCACTTCACTGAAGCCATCGATCTGTTCGCCAGTATTTCGCAGAAGTGGCCGAAGAGTGAGTTTGCCGATGACGGTCTTCACGCCGGGACTGAAGCCGCTCTGCAAGCCGGAGAACTCGACAAGGCAGTCGAGCTGCATGAGAAGTTTGTCAAAGAGTATCCCCAAAGTCCGCTGCGACCGATTGAGGATTTGCTGTCTGCTCGCGTCTTCATTGCCAAGGGTGAAAAAGCAGGAACTCCAGAAGAAGCCAAGGCCGACTACGATCGCGCCGAAGCAGTTCTGCAGCAGTTGCTCAAAGGCAAGCCAAGTGGTCGGACTCTGGCCTATGCCACTTTTCAGCTGGCCCGCGTTTTTGAACGCCGTGACCAGAACGAACAGGTGCTGGCAACCCTGAAACCGCTCCTCGAAAAGAGTGATTCGCCGGAATATCTGGAATCGCGATTGCTCGCTGCGAACGCTCATCTGAGATTAAACCAGCCGGAAGCAGCGGCTGAGGATTATCAGCAGTATCTCAACAGTGCGCAGTCTCCTGAGGAGAAAATGCTCGGGTACGCCGGTCTCGCCCGCGCATTCATTGCTCAAAAAGAATGGGCGAAACTGCCCCCCGTTCTCAAACAGCTGCAGGAGACTGACCCGGGTGACGTGCAGTTCAGTCGCGTGACGCTCGCGGCAGGGGATGCGGCTTTCGACAACAAGAACTGGAGCGAAGCCCTCGGCTTCTTCAGGATGCTCGTCGCTCTGGGGCCCGACAATCCGTTCTATCGCCCCGCACTCTCCGGGCTTTCGCACGCGGCCTATGAAAACAAAGAGTTCGAAAGCAGTGCCCAGAGTTTTGAGCAACTGGCCCAGGTGGCGGGGATGGATGCGGTGTTAAGTTCTCACGCCTCTTACATGCAGGGGCTTGCACAGCAGCAGGCTGGCAACAAGCCCGCAGCGCTGGCCCTCTTTCAGGCGGCAGGCGAAAAGTTCTCGCAGGCAAATGCGAAAGCCCCCCTGGATGACGAAGCGGCGACAGTCGGAATGAATGCTTTTCGCAGTCAGCAGGCAGGTGCCCGCGTTGCCCGGGATCTCGGCCAGCGCGAGCTGTCGGATTCACTCTACAAGGCCGCCTATCAGGAGTTGAAAAGTCAGCATGCTACTGGGGTCGCTGGGCTCGATCAGCTTCTTAATGAATGGGCGAATCTGGCTTATGCAGCAGAAGACTATGCGCGTGCGGATGAACTGTACTCCCTGCTGGTGAAGGAGTGCCCGGAGAGCCCGCTGGCGAGCGAAGCTCAACTGATTCTGGGAGAAAGCGCCCGGTTCGGGGGGCAGCGTGACCAGGCGCTGAAGATCTTCCAAAAGCTTGCAGACCAGACGAGCGCGGACGCCTTCGTCCGGCAACGCTCCATGGTTCACATGCTGGATATGGCTGCAGAAGCGGCAAAATGGAATGAAGCCCTGCCGCTCTCTCAAAAACTCCAGTCAACTTTCCCCGGTGGACCGCACAGCTTCTATGCGGCGTACCGGGAGGGTGAAGCGCTGCTGAAACTCAAGGAATACAGCAAGGCAGTGACTGTACTGGAGCAGGCGAAGTCGACACTGCCAGAAGATTTGAAGCAGGCGCCAGTCTGGTGGCCCGAGATCTGGTTGATGCTGGCTGAATGTCACTATTGGCAGAAGGATTACACCCAGCTCGACAAAACTCTGGCCGACCTGCGAACGAAGAATCCGCAGGAATCGGTGCTCTATCGCCTTGATGCGCTGCAGGGGCGGAGTCTGGAGAATCGAGCTCGCTTTGAGGAAGCCCGCGCTGCCTACCGGAGAGCAATCGACTCGCCTGCCGGTCATGGAACCGAAACCGCTGCTGATTGCCAGTTCCGCATTGCGGAGTCGTACCTGAAGGAAAACAACCTTCCGGTGGCATTACGGGAGTACTACAAAGTCTACGCAGGTTACGCGATTCCGAAATTGTCATCGGCCGCGCTCTTTCAGGCAGCCGGGTGCGACGTTTCAATGAAACACTATGCAGAAGCGGCAACGACCTATCGGAAATTGCTGGCCGAGTTTCCTCAGAGCGAATTTGCGGAACAGGCGAAGACCAGGCTGAAGGAACTGGAGCCACTCATTCCGCAACAGAAATAGCGGGGTTTCTAGTCAGGGGCGCTCTTGCGGCAGGAATGTATTTTTGAGATGACACGAAAGTGCAGTTGCTGCTGAACATCAGGCCATGACAGGGGAACGGGCTTGAGAGGGGGATTTTCGCTCTGCGAAGCCTGCCCGCCGTTCCCGAGAAGAGTTTGACCGGCGCTGATTTCGCTTCAGACGATTTCATGGGCCTGTTGCCCGACCTTCAGCCAACCGGTTTCCCATTGTCGGATGGTTTCCCGGCGAATTGAATCGCTGGTGCCTGTGTCGGGGGATCATCGACTGCATCTGATTCATTCTGATTGATTACGACGTCGATTCACGTTTTCGAGGACAGCAGACGGGATTGTCTGCTGCAACTGTTGGAATATGCAGGACTGTCATTTGTCGAGCATTGCGAAGCCATCGTCCGTCACGTTTCTTATGGCGATGCAGCGGTGTTTCGCTCTGGGCTGTCTGGGTGCAATCATCGCTCTGTTCACGCTGGTCCTCCCAGCTCCGGCATGGGCTCAGCCAGGTCCGATGACGGATCCCCTTGCTCCTCAGGTGGCACCGCCGGCAACGGAGATCCAGCCAACTCCTGCCCCAGCTGCAACTGGAGCGCCGGTGGATCCCGCCCGGCCCATCGCCCGTCCCTCGTTTGCAACCGTTCTGCTGCAGATGGTTCGCTCGCTGAGCTATTTCAGCATTCCATTCGCGATCGCCACGCTGCTGGCCATCTGGTTTATTACCGAGCGAATCGTGGTTCTGCGGAAAGGGCGCGTTATCCCTAAACCGTTCGTGGGACGTTTCCTCAAGCTGCTGGAAGATGGCGAACTGAGCCGGGACGAAGCACTTCAGGTCTGCGAAGAGAATGGAAGTCCAGTCGCAATGGTCTTCGCCAGCGGGGTCCGGAAGTGGGGGAAATCGAGCGTCGAAGTCGAGCAGGCCATCATCGATGGCGGTGAACGGGAAGTGAACGTCCTGCGGACTCACCTTCGTTTGATCAATGGGATCGCGACGATCAGCCCGTTGCTCGGATTGCTCGGAACCGTCTGGGGGATGCTCGAATCCTTCGACAAAATTGCCAGCGCCGGAGCGATGGGTAATACCCAGGAACTGGCTGGCGGGATCGCACTCGCACTGGTCACGACCACGGTCGGACTGCTGATCGCGATTCCCTGTTTGACCGCGTATATGTATCTCGCTGCGAAGATCGACTACCTCGTCATGGAGATGGATTCATTGGGGCAGCGCGTCGTGCAGCTGATTTCCGCCGAAGGCCAGGCAGAACGATCTGCCAAGCCGAAGAAGTCGGACGCTAAGCGGGCCGTCTGATTCTGAGAGGTCTTTTTTTCTCCCTGAATCTCAGTAACCGGCGGCGGCTCCACTCAGTCGGGTGTCGGAGACTCCCTGAAGTTCACCGGTCTGCGGATGGCGTCCCACGGAATGAACGTCTCCCTGATTGCCGACGAACTTGACTCGGTGGCCCATCTGCTTCAGCTGGGTGAACAGCTCGGGAAACTTCTCTTGCGCTGATCGTTCAAACCGCGCCTGATCCGGCAGCCACTGATGATGCATTCGTGGCTGAGCCACAGCAGTGGGGAGGTCCATTTCGTATTCAAGAACGTTGAGCAGGACCCCGCAGACGGTGTTGATGATGGTTCTCCCCCCCGGGCTGCCTGTGGCGAGAATCGTCTCCTTGTCTTTCAGCACGAGGACGGGTGTCTGTGAACTGAGCATGCGCTTGTGTGGAGCAATCAGATTGGCCTCGGTTCCAATCCGTCCGGTCGTCGTGGTAAGTCCTGCTTTCCAGTTGAAGTCGCCCATCTCGTTATTGAGGAGGAAGCCGGCTCCGCGAACGACGACTCGAGATCCATAGCTGGCTTCCAGAGTGTAGGTGTTCGACACCGCCATGCCGTGGCCGTCGATCACCGAGAAGTGAGTCGTGGAGTCGGACTCACCGTTGATCTTCAGGTCCTTCGCCAGCTCCCTGCTTGAGGCCGCCTTTGCAGGGTTGATACTGCCGGCCAGCTGCTTTGCGTGTTCAAGTGTCGTCAGTTGCGGGGGAATCGCGACGAAGTCGGCATCTCCGATGTACCGGGCGCGATCCAGATAGGCGAGTCGACTCGCTTCCAGCTGCAGATGCACATTCCGCGCGGACCACCGGGGCTGACTCCGCAGATCGAACTGCTCGAGAATCTGCAGCATTTCGGCGAGACAGATTCCGCCAGAACTCGGAGGCGGGGGACCATAGACATCATATCCACGAAATCGGACGTGGATCGGTTCACGGACCTTGGCTTCATAGGCAGCCAGATCCACTTTGGTAATGATGCCATTTCCTCGCTGCATTTCGGCGACCAGCAGGTCACCGACTTTGCCACGGTAGAGTGCATCCGATCCCTGTTCCGCGATCAAGGACATTGTCTCGGCGAGATCTGGCTGAACCAGCCGGTCACCGGCCTGCCAGTCCGTTCCATCTGGCTTCTGATAGACACGCAGAAACTCAGCATATGGTTCTGTTTTGTCGATCCGACGGAGGATTCCATTCAGCGAATTCGCCAGACCGACATCTACGGTGAAGCCCTCACGGGCGAGTTTTACCGCCGGGTCGACCAGCGTTTTCCAAGGGAGTTTGCCGTACTTCTGGTGAGTGAGTTCCAGCCCTCGCAGTGTGCCGGGTACCCCAACCGCCTTGCAGGTATAAGTCGAATCGGAAAGCTTGAACATCTCCGCTGTCGCATTGCCGGGAGCTGTTTCCCGATATTCGATGCAGACAGGTGCTTCACCCGATCCGGGATGAACCATCATGAACCCGCCGCCCCCGATGTTTCCTGCCTCGGGCCATGTCACCTGCATGGCAACAGCAATCGCAACGGCCGCGTCGACTGCGGTTCCCCCTTGCTTCAGGATTTCGACGCCGATCTGCGTCGCCGGTTCTGAGACCGAGGCGACCATCCCATTCTGCCCGCGAGCCACAATCGGGTCTTTGGCATGCAGAGAGCCGCAGAGTTGGAGTGTTGCGAGCGACAGGATCAGAATCGGAATCAGTCTGCTGAAGGGACCCCGAATATTCATGATCGGCATTTCCGCTGTTTGAGAGGGGGAAGGGTGCTTGCGAGAGCCAATGGCAAGTGCCAACCGCAAGAGCCTGGTAACGGGTCCTGCAGTGGGCCGGATCAGGTGCTGATGATAGCATCTCGCACTGTGATCCCGGCAACCAGCGGACGCGAAGTTTCGCTGTGTATGAGCAGAGTCCTCGCTCGATTCAGAAGCCGACGCAGGAGCAGATGTCAGCTGTGAGTGGTTGCCCACCAGAGGTGCCAGTTCCGTTCATCGAAGCCAAAGCTCTTGCCGGTAATTTTCTCCAGCGCTTCGAGAACTTCAAGATTCTTGACCTCTTCTGCAACCGTGATCCGCTGCGTTGTGAACTGGGGGGTGGGGCCGCCGACGACCTTGACGCCATAGGGAAGCTGACCGGTCCTCAAAGCCCCCTCGACGTTGGGGGGCATAATCCCGGGATACAACTGCGGGCCAATTGTCGTTGCGACCATATTGGGACCCTGACTCGGAACAGGCACGACCACTTCTCGTTGGAAGGAGTGCGTTGTCACTAACACATCGATGAGAGCCGGGACCGCCTTTTCATCTCCAATCGTGCCGAGTGCGACGGCAGCACGATTGACGACGGCATTCGAGCGATGTTTAAGGGCATTGATCAGGAAGGGGAGTGCCTTGTCGGCCTGCTTCTCGATCAGATGATCCATGGTGACCCTTCGCAGTTCCTCATGGACGTCCATCAGGGCTTGATCGACCAACGGGGGGAGCGCTCGAGGACTATCGATCTGCATGAGGATTCGAACATACAGCAGGCGAACATCCGGGACGGGGTGGTTCGCCATGAATTGCGTGAGAGACGGGACGGCGTCGCCTGTGCGAATCGACTGCAGTTCCTGAACGGCAATCCGTTGTCGTTCAGCCTGATTCCCGGTCAGCCATGAGACCCAGGTGCGAATCTTTGGAGTCCAGCTGGATTCGGCTGACTTCTGAGCTGCGTTCTTTTCAATGATTTCCAGCTGCTGTCGAGTCACCCAGCGGCCTTGATAGCGATAATATCCTCGCTCCGACATCACGTCGTCCTGCGTCATCCAACGGCCCAGATGCCGAACGAATCCAAGCGTCTTACGGGCCTCGGGATGATCAGGATCGAGATCGAGGACCTGCTCCAGCTGCTCGGCCCGTTGGTCGAGCAGGCCTTCGGATCGACACCATTCTGCGAGGGCCAGATGTTCTTCAATCGAATGCCCGATCTGCCGGGAGCGGGTTGTATATTCCTCAATCTTCTGAGATCGCCGTGCGACGAAGTCGACTTCTGCGGAAGGAACTGTGATCAGCGTCCCTGATCGGGTCCGGACGGTCGAATCTCCGGAATCAGGTGATAGGGGCAACAGCGTGCCCCGAACTTCGCCGCCGCTGTGTAACCGGACAAGATCCCCGCGGGCAGGCACGAGACTACCCTGAGCAATCAGCAACGAGATCAGTGCAATCCTGCTGGCGTGTCTGCTGGCATTCATCGCAACTCACCTCCTGAAATCGAACCGCTGAGCTCAGTGTGCAGCGGCACCTCGTAGAATCGCCGTCTCCGAATGGGTGTCGTGATGAACTGATTTTACGCGGAGCGCAGCCTGCTGCTCAAATAGAAACAGAATTGAATGCGAAGTTCCTGGAATTTCCCGAGTTTCGCTCTGGTGTGACCAGATCCCGAGTTACACGCGCGGTTTCGGCGTACCGACCTCATTTTCCGGATCACTGGCAGGCGGTGACCGGAGAGGAACCAGTAAGCCGATCAGCAGCGTCGGGAGCACCAGGAGAGTGATGTTCCGGGCATAGCTCAGACTACTCCACAACATAAAGCAGGCAGTCGCGATAAAGAGCAGAGCAGGGAGTGGGTAGAAGGGGAGTCGGAATGGTCGTTCACGCTGCGGCTGCGTGAATCGAAGGACAATCAGCGCGATGGCGGACAACAGGAAGAAGGACCAGAAGACCGGAGCCGATGCCGCGACGAGAACTTCGAAGCCGCCTCCGTATTTCTGCCAGTCAGGGGGATGGAATCCCACGGATTGCACGGCCGTTTCGATGATCTGCTGCCCGGCGCGTACTCCGACGAGCAGGATCAGTGTCATTGAGATCAGTCCAATGGTGAGAACCGACCAGACGGGGACCTGTCGGCGATTCCAGCGGTTCCATTTTCGGAAGATTAGAAAGTCAGAACCAACCGCAGACAGCAGTCGGCTTCCGGTAAAGATCATTCCGTTCATGGCACCGAGTGCAGAGATCATGACAATCAGGCTCATGCCTGCTGCGAATGACCCGCCCAAGGTGCGATCGATCAGTGCAGCAGCTGGCGCGGAAACCGTCTTCACGCCTTCGGTTCCCAGCACTCTCCAGAATGCGAAGTTCAAAGCAAGATAGAGCAACGCGACGAGTGCGAGTCCAAGGAGCAGTGCCCGAGGCATGTTCCTGCGACAGTCTCGAACCTCGGGAGTGACCATTGCCACATCATTCCACCCGCCGTAAGCGAACAGCACAAATACAAGTGCCAGTCCCAGTTCATTCCACGGAGGAGTAGCGGTCGGCTCTTGAAGGGAGACAGGAGCCGCAGGAAGGAGGAGACCGGCCAGCAGAACGCCGGACAGAGCGAGAATTTTCAGGACGGTCAATATGTTCTGAAGTCGGCGACCGGCGACGAGTCCTAGAAGCTGAAGTGTCATCAATCCCGCGATGGCCGCCATTGCGACGAACGGTTGGGACCGTGCGAGGATCGGATGAAGGTGCCCGGCGTAATCCGCGAAGATGAACGCGGCGGCACCGATATTTCCCGGCAGAACGGCAAACAGATTCATCCAGGCAAACACAAAGCCACAGCGTTTTCCGAATGCCTCGGAGAGATAAACGTATTCGCCCCCCCATTTCGGCCATGCAGCCGCGAGTTCGCTGTAGCAGAGGGCTCCGCAGAAGGCGAGACAGGCGCCGAGTCCCCAGATGAAGAACGCCCGTTCCGGACTGCCGGCGAGTGAAAACACCTGACTCGGCACTTTGAGAATCCCGACGCCGACCACAATCCCGATCAGCAGACTGATCACGTCCCATGTCCGCAGGGTCGCCGACCCAACCGGGGAGTCATCGGGTTTCGACGGGAGCGCGGAAGACATGTGTTGGCCGTCCTCTCGAGCAGTTGCTCGACCATGTGCCCGCCCAGAGCGGTGTTCAAACGGGACGACAGGCTCGAATGGAATTCGACGACTTCGTCCGGAACTGAATGCAGGCATTTGAACGAACGGGCCAGATTTCAGCCAGAGCATGCGGAGAAGTTCCGCCGGGTCGTTGCAGAGAAATCATTCCAGGGCATCGCACAGGAAGTGTGCTTTCCCCGAGGAGGTCGCGAACTTCAGATCATCATACAGCCGTCGATCACCATGTGGGGCGATGCAGTGTTGATCGAAGGGAAGCTGGACATCTCCATGATGAGCCAATGCCGAGAGGCTTTCGACCCCGGTGAAATCAAGGGGCGATGTCTGTGATCGCTCCCGGAGAATGCGGAAGACTGCCTCGGGAGATTCCTGGCCTGCCATCAGGTCCCGACATCCCCAATACAAGGCGAGCTGTCGGAAGATGTCGAAGTCGTTTCGGACCTGTTCCGGGGCCGACTGTAATTCGGCCAGTGAAAACAGCCGACGATCGCGGGCAAGAATCGAACCGGCTTTCTCCTCCCAAATTTTTGAGGGAAAATAAAGATCGACGTTTGCCTGTAAGGAGGGCGAGTCATCCTGACCCTGCACGACCAGAAAATCGAGCCGAGAAAGAACGTTGCTCGCAGGCAGGTCTTTCTGCCAGTCTGCCGAAGCATTGCTGGCAATGATCCAGAGACCTTTGATTTCCTCACTCAGGATCTTCTCGCGAATCTCTGACCAGTCGAGCGGGACGTGTTGATGTGGTCCCTCATGCCCGGGATGTCCTCTGGTCAGCATTTCACTGGCACGCATTTCAAGAAGCTGATCAAAGGGAAGCAGGGCATTCGCTCCGGTTCCGGGACGTCCGAAATGCCCCGTCGCCAATGCCAGATTAATCGCATCCTTCTCAAGATGATGGCGGTGTTCAGACCCGTCGGCTGCCCACCAGAATGAAACGCGTTGACGCTCACTCAGGCGTTCAGCGAGTTCTTCGATCTGACCGATCGGAACACCGGTCATTCGGGAGGCACGAATCAGATCACAATTCCTCAGGGAATCGGCGAGTGTTTCGAAGCCCAGCGTCGCCCGTGAGATGAAGTCGTGATCAATCCCGTCTTTTTCGATCATCACTCGCAGGATGGCCTGCAGTAACAAGGCCTCGGTATCGGGAGCGACGGTGATCTGATGCGTCTGACTGATCAGGCGGGTTGTCGTTCCGGAGGAAATGGCAATGACATCCGGTGAATAGGGATTCCGCTGGAGCCGCTCGAGAAATGGAGGGCAGACAGAAGTGACATCGTCTCCCAGAATGACAATGGTGTCGGATTCTTCGAGGTCGGCGAGGCTGTAGGGTGGAACCGGGGAACCAAATGCCTTCTCGTATGCGAGAAGGGAAGAACTGGCTGCCGATTCGATTCGACAGGGAGCGGTTTCCATTCCCTGTTCAGCGAGTGTGGAGAGCAGGAACGATTCTTCGAGTGTCAGACGACCAGGGCAGGCGATTGCGAAAGCCTGTTTTCCATCGCGCCATTGAATCTCTTTGAATCGTCCGATGAACTCCCGGTAGGCCATGTCCCAATCAATGGGAGTCCGACCTCCGCCGCTGTTGAGTTTCCAGGGGAAGGTCTGTCGGACCGCGTCTTGCGAGGTCCCGGGCTCAAGAGTGACAGAACGGTGATCGACAATCACGGGGTTTCTGGCGAACGGCGAGATCGATTGAATCTGTCCCCATTCAGGCTGAGCGTTGACGCAGAATGGTCTGACGGATTGTTCGGAAAGCCGTTGAGAGTCGCCGCCCCCTTTCGTTTTTGCGCGGTCCGTCACTCAGTCGGGAACGCCGGGTGGTAGATTCTGATGTTGAAGCGAGTTCTTGAATCGAAGGGCGACGTCGGGAATTCCGCTCGATGGTGCGGCAGGGATCGCAGTTTGAATGAGCCCTGTGAAATCAGTGAAACACCCGATGAACTTCGACGTGCCAGATTGAGTGAGGGGACTTCGGTGGAAGTCCCCGACTCAGGAAGTGATGGGAAAAACAGGCAGTCCTTGCGGCAGGAATCGTGACGTCCGTGAACGGGATCGATGTTGGTTCAGACAGAAGGCAGAGCGGAGCGAGGAATGCTCCCCACATTCGGCAGGAAACTGGATCTAGGTCTGATGACCCCGGTTTCAGCGACCCTGAATTTTGCGATATCGACGGCTGCGTTCATCGGAACGGAATCGACTTGCAGGACGGTCAGCAAGACGTTGCACGATCGAAGCCGAGCGGGGTGTTCCTTCTTTGGGAATTCGATTTCGGAACTCAATCGTCGAATAACACATGGCGGTCTCGAGTTTTCTAAAGCATTAATTGCTTGCTAGAGCAGTTTGCTCCACCAGGTTGCCCGTGCACTCGGCATCCAATTCGGAAACTGTTTGCGTCGCGTGATGGGAACAAGGAATCCATTTCGCAATTTGTTCTAGTTGCCACCAGACTGAGATCCCTCAATGAATCTCAACTCTTCTCTGATGACCCTTCGAGTGAAGTCGAACCGTGATCTCGCACCCCGCAGCTGATTGTTCGGAGGATCACCCTACGCCGACCAGTCGTGAAGTGCATCTGCATCGACTCGATGCCTGATAAATAGCCGAACCGCAATGTGTGTGCCGAACAACGCAGGAAACAGGAGTTCCATACATCGAATTTTCAGAATGCGTTCGCGCGCTCATTCGACGTGGGCAAAAATATGGCCCAATCGTGTCAATCGGATTGGGGGACTGCCTGATTCGTGGTCCGAACTGCGGCGATAAAGAGCAAACGAACTCAGATGCGACCTGAGAGACGCCCCGAAATGACGCATTCGGTAGTGTATGGAAATTTTATTGCCAGCACATGCGAAGTGTTCAGGTGAGGCTGCCTGCTCAAATTTCAAGCCGATTTGTCTGCGGAAAGGGCATTCCATCGAAGAACTCCTGCGATGAGAACGCAGCAATTCCCGGGAAATTGGGGAAGGTGACGAAAAAAGAAAAAGCGGTGCTGAATGGAATCATTCAGCACCGCTTTTAGATTGACTGCGTAAAGGTTCGTCGGTGGCGACTCCGACTTGGTCCCTATTTCCGCTGATCCATTGGAACGAACTCGCGATTTCGCTCGCCAAGATAGATCTGGCGTGGGCGCTGAATCCGCTGCTCGGAATCTTCCATCGATTCCTTCCACTGGGCGAGCCAGCCGGAAGCACGAGGAATGGCGAACAGGACCGGGAACATGTTCACCGGCAGGCCCATTGCCTGATAAATGAGGCCAGAGTAGAAGTCGACGTTCGGATACAGCTTCCGTTTGACGAAGTATTCGTCTTCGAGAGCGATTCGTTCAAGTTCTAAGGCGACATCCAGCAATGGGTTGCGTCCGGTGACATCGAAGACCTCCTCGGCGCACTTCTTGATAATGCGGGCGCGAGGATCGTAGTTCTTGTAGACGCGGTGCCCGAAGCCCATCAGCCGCATTTCACCAGACTTGCAGCGGGCGACGTAGTTCGGAACTTCCTTGACGCTGCCGATTTCTGCCAGCATCTTCAGAACGGCTTCGTTGGCTCCGCCGTGGAGCGGGCCGTACAGGGCAGCCGCGGCTCCGGCGAGAGCGGAATATGGATCGGCATCAGAAGACCCGATGGCACGCATCACGCTAGTGGAGCAGTTCTGTTCGTGATCGGCGTGGAGAATGAAGAGGACATCCAAGGCACGCACGAGAGCCGGGTGAGGCTTGTACGTGTTGTTGAACATCTGGAACATCATCGCCAGAAAGTTCTCGGTGTATGTCAGTTCGTTGTTCGGATAGACATACGGATGGCCCTGGCTGTGGCGGAAGGAGAATGCCGCGACGGTTGGAATCTTGGCAATCAGCCGCTTGATCTGAACGTTGCGGTTCTCGGGAGAACCGACCTTCTTCGCTTCCGGATAGAAGGTCGACATGGCTGAGATCGTGCTGATCAGCATTCCCATCGGATGGGCGTCATACCGGAATGACTCCATCTGGCGCTTGATGTTCTCATGCACCACGGTATGAGTCCGGATGCTGGCGTCCCAGTCGGAAAGCTGCTTCGCGGTCGGCAGTTCGCCATTCAACAGCAGATAGGCGACTTCCGAATAAGAGCACTTCTCGGCGAGGACTTCGATCGGATAGCCGCGGTATTCGAGGATCCCCTGATCCCCATCGATATAAGTGATCCGGCTCTTGCACGACGCAGTGTTTGTGTATCCCGGGTCATAGGCCATTAACCCGAAATCTTCCTCTTTCACCTTGATCTGACGAAGGTCGATCGCCTTGACGGTGTCATTGTCGACGGGGATCTCGTAGGTCTTTCCCGTGCGATTGTCTGTAATCGTCAGCGTGTTCGGCATGTTGCGGCTTCAGTCAAATGTCTGGAAGGAAACAGGTCGCGGGCTCACTGGGGGAGTGAGTTGTCCTGAGACAAGACCTGAGGAGAGGCCGGGGGAGCAACAGTCGTCCGATGCGGGGTGTGCCGACTTCGGGAAGTCAGTGAACCCTCTGGAGACGGTGTTGCAGCATCTCGGACAGAGTTTTCCCTTCCGATGATGACAAACTTATCTGAGTGCTCAAGTCTCAGGCACGATTTTCCACGAACCGGGTCGGAGCGAGTCGCAAAGAATTCGTCACAATCGACCGTCCCTTCGCAAATCGACGGCAGAACGTGCTGAAACTTTCTGCGGCAGGCGAAAAGTTGAGCCATCAGTCGCCGAGACGGAGCGGCAATATTCCTCCGATTGACGACAATTTGTCATCACCAGAAGGCGCTAAAATGCGATGGTTCCGACAGGAATCACGCCAAGCATTTTACGACAGCAGACTGCGACGGAGTACGTCCTGGGCGTCTGCGAAGTAGGGCTGCCAATGAATTTCTGGCTGGCCGTTCTTCAGGCAGTCTCTTACTTTTTGCAAAGTATTGCGCGCCATGTGCGGGCAACGATTGCAGGCGCAGGTTTCACCTGTGTCGGACATAATTCCGGGGACAGGGATATATTCATGCTGAGGAGCGATGGCCTTCAGCGGATGAATCATGTTTGCTTCGGTTGCGACCAGAAAAACATGTGGCTCGGCGAGTGAGGAGACGTAGCGTCGCATCTTCTCCGTGCCACCCACGACGTCCGCATGTTCCAGCACATTCACCGGACATTCCGGATGTGCGAGAACGATTGCCTTCGGGTTCCGCTTCTTGGCTCGAATCAGGTCCTGAATACTGAAGACCTCATGCACCATGCACGACCCCGGCCACAGGATCATTTCCCGGCCGGTCACTTCCATCAGGTAACGACCGAGGTGCTGATCCGGAACAAACAGAATTTCTTTGTCTTTCGGAACCTTCTGCTCAATCAGCTCCCGCGCATTGCCGCTGGTGACGATCCAGTCGCAGAGACTTTTGACCGCCGCAGAGGTGTTGATATAGGCCACGGTGACAAAGTCATGTCCTTTGGCCCGCAACTCTGCCTGATAGGCGGCGAGCTGCTGCGGGGGACAACTGTCGGCCAATGAGCAACCGGCCAGCATGTCCGGAAGCAGGACTCTCTTCTCAGGGCTCAGAATCTTGGCGGATTCTGCCATGAAGTGGACGCCCACAAAGACAATCGTCTTGTTGGGCACATGCGTGGCGTCCCGGGCGAGCTTCAGTGAATCGCCTGTAAAATCGGCAATATCCTGAATCTCACCGTCCACGTAAAAGTGGGCGAGGATTGTGGCATCCTGTTCCGCCTTGAGTTTCTCGATTTCCTCGATCAGATCCAGCGGATCTTCTTCAGGAGCGGAACGGAAATCAGCAATCGGAAGTGTCAGGTCGGCCATCGTCGTGCCAGAAACTCCAGCGAAAAGATTCGCGGATCGCGAATTTCTCAGCCAGTTAAGGGTCAGTCTCTCAGAGTGAAAAACACTCAGAAACGCTGCCAAAAGCGGTCAGATGCCGCGACAGCTTCCCAATATTATAGAGGCCGACTCAGAGGAAGTCAGGCTGAAACAGATTGTCGCCCCAACTTTCCGACAGGGGCGACATGCTTAATCCTCAGGCCTGGGGAAGTCGCCGACTCCGCATCCATCGATTCAGGGGAGCTCCGGGGAATACGCCAGAATCGACTGGGATTCGCGAGTGGAGGCCGGACGGACCTGAGTGACCGAGGAGCGGGGCGTCGCAGTGTTGGACGGTGAGGTATTTCCCGCGACGGAAGAGATTGGAATTCTCAGTTCGCGTGCTTCGGTTTCATTTCCCTGCATCGTTACCGAGGTGACGAGTCGTCCCTGCCCAGGAGTTCGAGCTGTTGCCTGGAGCAGAGCGCGGCGAGTCTGGCCAGGTTCCAGACGACCGACGCGGTGGTGCACGTAATCGCCATAGCGATGTTCGAATTCCCCGGAAAGCCGGAGATAGAGTTGAACGTCATCTGCGGGAGCCGTTCCGATATTCGTCAGGGAGAAAATCATCGACAGGGTGTCACCCTGCTTAAGGGACGGCAGGGCGGTGTAGGTCAACTTCAGCTGAGGAGTTCCCTGCGGAGGCCGCGCCACAACAGGGGCAGGCTGTTGCGGAGGCGGCTGCGGGGGATTGGGCTGTCGGACAGGCGCCGGTGCCCGAACGTTGACGGTGGCTGCCAGTCGGGTCGTCGGCAATACCAGTGTCTCGGTGAAAATTTCGCCGGCCACTTCAGGAACAAGCGTGATCTTGAGCTTCTTGGTCGCGCCGGGTTCCAGCGAGGTCAGCGTCCAGACGAGTTCATTGTCGGATAACCCCGCTGTCGGGAGGACTTCAGTGACTCGCTGGAGTTCGGAAATTCTTTCCCGAACGACAACCTGTTCAATCGTTTTCAGTGAGACGTTGATCAGCGTAATTTCATAGCTCACTGATTCGCCCGGGGTACAGAGTGGAACGATACTCTTCTCAATCAGCAGGCCAACGTCGCGGTTAGACTCCGGTGCCCGCTGTAATGGAACCTGTTCAGATGCCATCAACGCCGGAGAGGGAACGCTGACCTGAGCCGCGCTTGCGACATAGGAGTAAAACGGAGCGGCGAAACTGGAACGCTGGATCGCTCTTCGCCACAGATCGGTCAGGGTCAAGTTCGGGATTTCGACCTTTTGATCGAAAGAGGAGCGGGTTCGGACCGTCACTTCGTCGAACGGGACGTCGAAGTTGGTCCGCTCCAGATCCATCGTCAGTCTCGCCAGATTTTTGATGGGCGGCGGCGATGCAATGATCGGCGTTTCAACCGGCTGCAGCATCGGGACAGTTGTTACCGGGGGATTCGGCAGTGTGGAAATGGGTTCAGGGGTGAAGACCGGGGTCACCGGTGGAACTTCGACTGGAGCGGCGGCAACCGGTGCTGCCTGCACGGGGTCGCGAGAGAAGAAAAGAGTCGCAGTGAGCATTACCGCGGTGATGCCGGCGAGCGAACCAAGGATCCAGACGGGAATGCGACCGAACGCTGCCCGTGATCCGAAGCCGAAATACAACGCCGATCGCCGCACATCAATCAAAAACGCGGCCGCCTCTGGGAAGAGGTGCCGGGGACGGGGGACTTGTCTGCGTTGAGCCACCTGTCGGCTCCTTCCATGTGACGCCAAATATCGTGCGGCGCACCATCCTCGCTGGGGCTCAATCGTCGAAGGAAAGTTAGTCGGACACAGGGTCCGGCTGCGGTTTCCTCGAAATCTCCGGGATTCGTTGCCTGTCGAATCCGCACCCTGAGCTGCTGGAGGTCGCTCGCTGAGAAAAACTCCCTGTTTTCTCAGCCTTCAAATAGCAGAAACTGCCGACATCGGGAAGGGCAGTTCACGTAAAACAGGGGAGCAGGGAGGTCAGGATGGGCGAAGACGCCCTGATTGCCTGCTTCTGAATTCATCCCATACGGATTCAGCCTGTACGGAATCATCCGACCATTGTCTGAGACAGATCTGTTGGGCTGACGGAGGTGAGAATCGGAGCGGGACTCACTCCGAGGAATTTCAGGAACTCATCGATCTCGTGGAAGACTTTGACACCGAGGACTGTTTCCAGCTGCCGCAGGGCATTTCGGTGTTCAATCCGGTCAGGGGCCGAGACGAGCTTCGAACACGTCGCCAGATTATGGAATCCCGCCCGAGTTTTCAGATCGTAGAGCAGGTAATGCACCTTGACGTTTGTCCAGACCCCGATGACCCCGACTGGAATCGTCGCCCGATCATATCCTTCGACCAAGGCATCGAGTGTTTCGGCCATGGGAGTGTCTTCGAAATCGTTGATGCCCGTCGCGTCCACAACAGCGGAGCGACCGCGGTCACGACTGAAGGCTTCGACGGCATCCACGAACTGAGCCCCATGCGTCCCCATGATGCAGTGTTCGCCGAAGAACTTAAGTTCCGGCTGCTGTCTCGGATCGTCCGGATCGTGCCAGTCACGAATATGCACGATCCGCATCGCTTCTGACGCCGCACACGCAGAGAGAGCACGGACTAATGGTCCGCTGGATGGATCAGATCCCACGAGGCGGAGTGCTTCTTCCCGCCCGATATGCAGCTTGTTCGGGGGACTTTGACCAGCGGGGATCGGGGAAATGAAATCGTTCTGCAGGCATTCGCAAATCAGCAGTGAACGACTCTGCTCTGACATCAGGGTGGTGGAACCCAGGGGTGAGGTCCAGACCTGAGAATTGTCGTTCGTGACTGGAGCCCCTCCCAGCAGTGAACAGCGTTCTTCCCGCTTGAGTCCTCGTGCCGGTTTGGCGGCGGTCAGCACCTGAGCGCGAAACGGAACCGATGTCGGCGGGAGACTCCCCAGCAGTTGCCGTCCGGTCGAAATCCGGTCTTCGATTTCCTTGGCTGTCAGTTGCTGCAGCAGTTCGATCGTGGCAGAACTGACTCCGTGTGCTCGCAGCGCGGCTTCAGAGATCGGAACGTCACAGATGTTCTGCATGGTTCCTGCGAACGTCTCTGCATCGAATGGCTTTTTGCCGGTCAGCAGGTGGAAAGCCGTTGCTCCCAGTGAGAAGAAGTCGGAAGCGGGGCCCACTCGTTGAGGATCGCGGAATTGTTCCGGACTCATGAACGAAGGCGTACCGACGACGGCGGTCGAGGCCTCGTCATCTGCCGCCACTTTCGCAATCCCGAGATCCGTCAGTTTGATGCGTCCGTCATCGGCCCGAAGGATCAGGTTGGACGGTTTGATGTCCCGGTGGACGACGTCAATGCGATGAAGGGAAATCAGCGTGACGGCAAGATCCCGGAGCAGGCTGAGAACTTCCGTCTCGGTCATCGGCCCTGATGTTTCAATGACTTCTTCGAGGTTCCGGCCGCAGACATACTCCATAATCAGGCAGGAGCCGGCGCTGAACTGATCGAAGTCGAAGACCCGCACGAGACCGGGTTCGTCGATGGCGGCGCAGATCCGGGCTTCCCGCAAGAATCGCATTCCAGCATCACGGCTCTGTGAAACCGTCGACTTCAACAGCTTCACCGCGACGGGGATGTCAAGAATGGAATGCCAGCCCCCGTAGACGATGCCCATTCCTCCGCGACCGAGTTCGCGAAGCAGGCGGACTTTGCCAAGCAGAGGTGCTCCGTCTTGAGTCGGGAGTTGATGAATCCAGTCAGACATCCTGAAGTCCCGGTTGAAGGGGCGAGAGAGCGGCAATCAGCGGCGCCGTTCAGTGGGAACAGTCCTTAGTATGGGCTCGTTGGCTCTAGCACGGGCCCGTTAGACTGTCTCCCACATTTTAACCGACACGCATGCAAGCTGTCATGCGGAGAGCGGTGAACGGTCGCCAGATTTGCGGGGGAGAAGTTCTGTTTCGCTCAGGGTGCGTTGTGGAAATGCACCATATCGTTTCAACCGGAATACTTGCCGAGGTAAATTCCCTTGTCAGTGTGGCGAGTTTCGCGTCACGAGAAGTCCTTGCAGAAGTGTTACTTCACCACAGCGGGAGCGGCAGGGAGAGATGGGGACTGGTCCGGCGTTTCAGCAACGTAGAACATCAGCCATTCGAAAGCCTTCAGTGCTGTCGTGGGTGACAGCAGGTGACCTTCATGGTGATTCAGCAGACCGTGCCGAGGAGTCGCTCCGAGGAGGCGCGAGACATCGTTTCCGACGGCCAGATAGGGCCATGATCGATCGCCATCGGCACAACCTTTCCCGGTCTCACCCCCCAGCACCAGCAGCGGTCGGGGGGCAATGATTGCTGTCAGTTCATGATGATTCCGGGGAAAGTCGGATTGCTTGATCCCGGGGCCCAGGTACCAGGGGGCCTCCCAGTTGGTGGAGTGCAGGCCGACTCCCCCCTCGCTGGATACGCCGGCTTTGACACGGTCATCAAATGCCATCAGATAGAGAACTTCTTTTGCTCCCAGTGAATGTCCGATGGCACCGATTCGCTGTGGGTCGACATCGGAGAGTGAAAGAAGCACGTCAACCGCACGTTGACCGTCGGCCAGCATTGTCGCCATTCCGAGACTTTGCGGATGGCGTTTCTTGGCGGCTGCAACCGCAGCCAGATAGCTCTTTTCTTCCCAGAGATAATTCGCCGGACAGATCGTGATGAAACCACGTTCCGCGAGACGCAATGCGATGGCTTTATGTGGGAATTCACCCAGTCCGGCAACCGACTTGCTTGTCTCTGTTGTCGTGCCGTGGAAGACGACGAGAGCGGGGCGCCGACCGGAAGTTTCTGTTCGTGGTCTCAGCAGATAAGCCTGAACACGGCGTCCCGGTTCGACTTCATATTCGATCATCTCGCGAGTGACGTCGTCGAGGACTTCGATGTTCAGAGTCTTCAGCGACAGTGAGTCGGCTGCTTGAGGGATCGGCCCCAGGAAATCAAGCCATGCCTGCCTCAGTTCGGCCCGTTTCGCTGGCCACTCTTCGGCAGTTAAAGGAGCTCCGGCCGTATTCGTCAGCAATGGAGTCAGCTCGGGGGCCGGAGCCGGAATTGTGGCCGGGGGAGATGTGACTTCAGCCAGCCAGGGAACGTCATCCGCAAGAGCGCTGCTGGACAAAAATGCGAGAGCTGCGAAGGCAATGAGCCGGCGAGTCGAGAGAGCAGGAGTGAACATCTGACGTGATCCTTGATCGACGCGGCCTGAGTACAGAAACAGACTGATATCACGAGAAAGCATCATCTTAGACTTCCAGGGGAGTCCCTGCCACCTTTTCCAAGTGAGTTCTCGCTCATGGGTGGCATTGCCGTTCTCGACCGCAGCGATTTGCAGCGTATGAGAGCGAGCCCAAAAGTCAGGGGGGCGACGAGTCGGCACGGTACTTGCCTCCCTTTGAAGGACTCTACCTGCTGTGTGAAGAAGGGCCGATGTCGGCTCTGAACGACAGGCAGAATTCAGATTTCTGAGGCATCGGTCAACGATACGCCGCCGTTCAGAGTGAACGCCAACCGATCACAAATCGTTCGATCGATCAGGCACTCAGGCAGTTTCAGCACAGGGAGGACATTGTTATGGGAATGACACGCGAACAATTTTTGTCACAGTCCGGAACCGCGCAGGAGGAAGGGACGGTCGCCCGAATGATCGAGTCCCAGACAGCGCGGATTCCATCAGACGTCTTCCTTTGGGCCGCTCTCGGCTCAATCGGGACTTCACTGTTCCTGAAAACATCCGGACGCGAACATGACGCGCTCTTCGTCGGCCAATGGGCACCGACATTCCTGCTGCTCGGAATCTACAACAAGCTTGTGAAAGTCGCCGGGTCCGACCGGATGCGTGGATAGAGCCACGCCGCAGGGGGCGCAGGAAAATCTCATTTGCATCGATCACGCTCGCGGCGCCCTTGCACGTGTCCCGAAAACGAGACGCAGGGATCGGACCAGAAACTGGTCCGGACCGTTCAGAAACGAAAACAGCCCCCAGAAACCTGGGGGCTGTTTTCTTAAATAGCGGTGGAGGGATTCGAACCCCCGACACGCGGATTATGATTCCGCTGCTCTAACCAACTGAGCTACACCGCCAACTCTTTTGTCATCGCATTCCGACGTTTGTCGGACGGCGATGGCAGAAGTCTATCGATTCTCTGAGTTCTGGCAACCCAGATGGTCGGACACATTTTTGAAACGGCTGGATGCGCCTGTTTCCTTTGGAAATTGCAGCATCCCGCCCGGTTCAACATGTCACAGAACATCGGTTACCTGCAGTTTTCTGCCTGTAGCAAGCAGATCTGCGTTTCTGTTTCCCATTGCGGGACACGGATTACTGGATGCCAGGCACGGAGTACTGGCGGGCGAATTCCGCGATTTCTCCGCGGACCCGATCAGCAACCGTTTTATCGTCGAAGTGCTTGAGGACTTCCAGAATCCAGCCGCCGACCTTCTTCATCTCGTCCTGCTTCATGCCCCGAGTCGTCAGAGCTGCAGTGCCGATCCGGACGCCGCTTGGATCCAGCGGCTTGCGCTGGTCAAACGGGATCATGTTCTTATTGACCGTGATTCCGGCGTGGTCGAGGGCTTCTTCAGCGATTTTACCGGACAGCCCAATCGCGGTCATATCACACAGCATCAGGTGATTGTCGGTTCCACCGCTGGCCAGACGGATTCCGCCGGCCGTCAGGGTTTCGGCCAGAGTGCGGGCATTATCGACGACCTGCCGGGCATATTCCTTGAACGACGGCTGCAGAGCTTCGCCGAAGCAGACGGCCTTGGCAGCGACGATGTGCATCAACGGTCCGCCTTGCAGGCCGGGGAACACAGTCTTGTCGAGGTTCTTGGCGTGTTCTTCTTTGCAGAGGACGAAGCCGGAACGTGGTCCCCGCAGAGTCTTATGCGACGTGGACGAGACGAAGTCGGCCACTTCAACAGGGTTGTTATGGATTCCCCCGGCGACGAGCCCGGCATAGTGAGCCATGTCGACGAACAGCAGGGCACCGACTTCACGAGCGATTTCCGCAAACTTCGGGTGATCGATCTCGCGAGGATAGGCACTGGCACCGGCGACGATCATCTTCGGCTTGTGCTCGCGGGCGAGCTTGGCGACCTGATCAAAGTCGATCCGATGATCGCTCTCGCGGACACCGTAAGGGATGACGTTGTACAGCTGGCCGGAGAAGTTCAGACTCATTCCGTGTGTCAGGTGACCGCCGTGGGCGAGGTTCATCGCCAGAATGGTGTCGCCCGGCTTCAGGACGGAAAAGTAAACCGCCATATTCGCCTGTGAACCGGCGTGTGGCTGAACGTTGGCATGCTGGGCGCCGAACAACTCCTTGGCACGATCTCGGGCCAGGGTTTCGACGTCATCGACGTATTCACAACCGCCGTAGTAGCGACGCCCGGGATAGCCTTCAGCGTATTTGTTGGTCAGGATGGTCCCGGCAGCCTGCTGGATGGCGGCACTGGTGTAATTTTCGCTGGCAATGAGTTCCAGGCCTTCAACCTGACGACGGCGTTCCTGCTGTAACGCGGCCCAGATCTGGGGATCGGCGGATTCAAGATTTGGAGAGCCGGGCGAAGTCGACATGCAATCAGTCCTGCACATTAAAACCAGTGAAGTACAGAGATTCGATCGCGTCTGGACCGTCTTTGAGACGGAAAGAGGTTCCGCCGGGCAGCTGTTTTCCGCCGGAATGTGCGATTTTCATCTCCTGCCACTCGCGGGAAGTGGAGGGCAGGGCCACATTCTAGTTCTCAGCTCCCCGTTTGTCCTCTGTGGGCGTCCGGCATTCATGTTGAAGAAATCGGGCGCGCCCAAGGCGTGCGATCCCTCAGCACGGACCCAAGAAATTGGGGTAATGTTCGGCCGATTCTGTCGGATAAAAGGGTTCTCTGTTCCGGGAACCCTTCCCGACACGACTTGGGACTTTTACACCATCAGAACGGGGCCGGTGGAAGCGAGCAGCAAATCGATCGCACGGTGGAACGCTGGGGAAGAGTGATCCCGGGTGATGCACCAGATGATCATGTGCGGTCGTCCATGCAGTTCCTCGAGAGTTAACGGAACGAATTTTCCGACTCGAGTCTCCACATGGACCTTACGATCTTCCGAGTGTCCCCGTTTCTGGGCTGCTGCGACGACGCCACCAATATCCCGGAGGAGGGCTCGAGACAGCTCTGCGGTTCCCAGCGATCGAGCGGAAGTTCCCTCCGCAATCAGGTGACCGGCTTCGGTGAGAACGTCCCGATCTGCGACAGCAATCAGATCCAGACGGCCTCCCTTGGGAGTGATCTGGAATCCCCAGCCGATGGCCTGAGGCACGAGATCATCTGCGACCGCGATCGGAACCAGAACCCACTTCAGCGCTTCAAGCACGCGGGCATGAGACAGTGGCTCCCGAATGCACAGGACCGGGCAGTTCGCCTTCAACAGCACCTGATCCGCGACGGAGCCGAGGCTTTCACTGCCGAGGTCTTTGTAATTCTGGCCGAATGGAGCTGGGAGAATCAGCAGGCTTGCCTGATGGGTTGCGACGGTACTCAGAATCTCGGCCGGCGTGGTCAGACCGGAGACGGTTTCAACACGTGCTCCGGTCTGTGCAGCGAGAGAGGAGGCGAAATCTTTGCTGGTCTCGTCCTGATCAGTGCCGTCCAAGGCGACGACGATCGTTGTGATTGCTGGCGCTGTGAAGTTGGCAACGACCGGATGAGTCGCGGCCTCGAACATTCCAACGTCCTCGTTGAAATTTTCCGAACTCTCAAACGGTTCCATTGAATGCATCGACATGACGGGTCACTCCGTGCCCTCAGACAGGACGCGTGGGGAAGAGATTGAAATATTGATAGACAAACAGCTGTGCATAAACTGCAATTGTCTGGAACAGCAGGATGCATCCCCCGACTTTGAAGAATTGTCCCCAGCCGATTTTGATACCGCGTTCTTTCTCCAGAGCATTCACCGCAATCACGGAGCTGACGCTGCCGATAGGGGTCGAATTCCCCCCGAGGTTACAGGCGAGCACCAGTGCCCACCACAGTGGTTCCCCAGGAATTCCCTGAAGTTCCATTGAGCGGACAACAGGGATCAGCGTCGCCGCAACGGGAATGTTATCAACGATTCCGGACATCACCATTGAAAAGGTGGTCAGCAGCATCAGCATTGCCATATGACTGCCGCCGGACAAGTCGATCATCTTCATTGCCTGCCACGCAAGCAATCCGGTCTCTTGGACTGCGCCGATGATCACAAACAGACCGATGAAGAAGAGGATCATCGACCAGTTGACCTTCTTGATTGCTTCATCCGGATAGATTCCGGAAAGGAGCAGGGCAGCTGTTCCCCCGGCGAAGGCGACGAAGTCGAGACCGACTCCCAACTGTTTCGCAGTGGCAAAGCCGACGATGGTGGCTCCGAGCAGGCCCGCACAGCGATAGAACAACCGACGATCTTTCACGAGTGCCCACTCGTCGAACGATTCGACTTTCGCCAGCCGCTGTTCCGGAGTCAGGGTAGAAACAAGCTCACTTCGGTAGTACCTGCGGATCACCGCATAGGCAATCCACCCAGACACGAAGGCCATCGGCGTCGAGACGAAGAAGAAGTGAACGTACGGGAGTTGACCGGCGGTACCTAGCATCAGGGTGCAGATCCCTGACGCGAACGTCATCAATGCCCCGGAGTTCGCGACGATGGCTACTCCGAGAATGTAAGGCGTGGGAGGTAAGTTCAACTCTTTCGTGACGACGAGCGTCAGAGAGACCATGATGAGCGTGCCAGGGGCGATTGTCAGGAAGGTGACAAACCCCATGGTCGCGACCATCAGAAGAAACAGCAGTCGGACGGGATCGCCCTTCGTCTGCTTGACGATCTTCACAGCCAGAAAGTGGAAGAGCCCGGAACGTCCTGCGATTTCGACGAGGACGGATGTCCCCACGATGACGCCGATGACTCCGATATCGTGCCCGATGATGTCGTGCACGGCGCGGTCATATGCCGATTTCCCTTCGCCATTTTTGAAGACGCCCAGAATCATCGCTGATGCAACAGCGACGAGGGCACCGCTCAAAGCGGCGACACTTTTGTGGACCCAGTCAAATGCGATGGCCACGAAAGTAATCGTCATGATTGTGCCGAGCACAATCATCGGAAGGATAGGTTTTACGACGTCCGTTGCAGGAGCGTCGCCAGCGGCAAGGAGGAGGAGCTCTGTCATCAATCCATTTCATTGACAGGAAACAAGGCCTGATCCAGTGATCACCCTAACAGGTTTCTAACGGTGCTACCACCCCACGAAAGTGATGTCGGAATGCTGAAAATGGAAATAAATGGCGACTGTGAGTGCGAGTCCCGAGGATCTCTAGTGAGCCGGTGGAGGACTGGTCTGGAAGGCACGATTTCGGAACATGAAGTCGATGATGTTTCCTTCGTGTGGCTGCAGCCAGTTCAGCTGAACGGTCTTCACTTCGCCGATGTTGAGTCGGTCGATGTGTGTTGCATCCAGCAGCTGATCCTTCCAGCTTGCATCATCAGTGAGGGCGGTGCAGACCAGCGTTGGCCCGATCTTCGAGATCATCTGTTTTTGCGGACATTCGACGACTGAAACGAACGGGAACATGTACTCCGTGTTCGCGAGGAATGGCTCGGGGCTGGTGCAGTGAACGACAGTTGGACGCAGGAAGTCATGCCGCTCGAACGCGACCCAGCGATCGCCGTTGCGATACTTGGCCGTGACTTCGGTGACGCCGGATTCTTTCAGCTTTTCTTCGATCTGGTTGTGCAGTGCCTCGGCGACGCCTTTGGTCGTGAAGGCGGCAAGCTGTGACTGCGGATCAGACATTGGCTTTGGCTCGACCGGACCAAGCCGTTCGGCGATGGCTTCTGCGATCTCGCGAGTATGCCGTGATGCCCAGATGCTGCTGGCGTTGATACAGCTGCGGCCGGAGTTAGCGAAGACGCTGTCGACGAGAATGTCGATGAAGTCTTCCCATCGGTCGACCATGTCATCGCCGATGAGGATCTTGGAGAAGCCTGGTCCGTGTGCCTGCACTCGCGGGTTGCCGGCGTATTTGTCGAGAGTTTGCTGCCCACCGAAGACCATGGAGCGTTCACAGGTTTCCATCACGGCGGCACCACAATCGTGGCCGCCTGGGTAGATTGCCCAGGCTTCTGCTGGCAGACCGGCTTTGGTCATGGCGGCAAACAGACGGTAAGGAGTCCATGGTTCCTGAGAACCCGGCTTGAGAACCAGACCGATTTGCAGTGGGATCAACGGGAGCCACAGGGCATGAACGCCGGGCGAGTTATTCGGGAGCACTGCGCCAAGAACGGGAGCGGTCGCCTGATAGCTGACCATGATCCCGCGGGATTCCATGCCGTAGCCATTGCTCAGAATGTCGAACGGCAGACCACGGGTCAGGGCATCGAGAACGTCCTTCATGTGCTTCAGCACGAACGCATTCTTCCGCATGTTGAACGCACACATGTGCTCTGGCAGCCCGGTGGTCGCGGACTGAATGTGATAGAACTCGGCGGGAGTCTGTGTGCCGTTTCCAAGCGGAAGCGTGTCATTCAGGTAGTACTCGGCGGCTTGGGCAACACGTTCGCAGATGTCTTCGATGGAGAACTGACGCAACGCCTTGCGAGCGTTCGCCGCCTTCCGCATATCCATCTTGATCAGTCCGCCGTTGGCCTGATCCATGCGGGCGAGTTCTTCTCCCGTCTCAAAGTGAACGACGGACGCCTTCTCCATCGACTCGTATGGCTTACCCCAGCGGATGACGGGAATCTGCAGCATGTTGGAATCGTCTTTGCGGAAGGGAGTGCGATGACGTTTTGACAGATCACTCTGCTCAACCGCCGTTCGAACTCAGCCGGAATGTGGTCCGAGGCAACCTCACGAATCGTGTGAGGTCATGTCATCGGAACCGTGGTCGGGATGCAGGTCTTCAGGATAGCTGGAGTCGCATGTGTCGAACAGGTTTCGGAGGAAAATGGGAGAGCCCGCCCGGCGAAAAACAGGTCAGCGACGCTTCTTCGAGAGCGATTGCGTCCTAAGAAATTTGGCGAAGTCTTTTGGAAGCGGGGCTTCAAATCGGACGTGCTCCCCGGTGACGGGGTGGTCAAAGCCGAGCAGAGCCGCGTGCAGGGCGAGGCCACGACTCGTCCATTCTGGGTGCTTGGCATCATGCGGACGATAGCGTTGATCTCCCAGAACGGGATGTCCGGCTTCTGCAAAATGAACGCGAATCTGGTTGCGGCGTCCGGTTTCGAGAATGGCAGTGACGAGAGTGGCACCGCGCAGATACTCGTTCACTCGATAGTGAGTGATGGCGAGTTCCCCCTCTGTCACGTCTCGGGTGGAATATCGCTGCAGCCGCTTCGACGTCGCCAGGTAGTTGCGAATGGTGCCTTCTTTTTGCTCCACATGTCCGGCGACGATGGCGCGATATTCCCGTTCTGCTTTGCGGATGCGGAACTGTTCCATCAGCGATTCAGCGATGCCCGGTGATTTCCCGAGGACGAGGACGCCGGATGTGTCCCGGTCGAGCCGATGAACCGGGACCGCTTTTGCATTGCGGACTTTTCGTCGGAGATACTCGGTCACGTTGTCGACGAGTGTGCGTTCACTGCCGTGATCGGTTTGCACCGTCAGGAGTCCGGCTGCTTTGTCGACGACGATCAAAACGTCATCTTCGAAGAGCACATCGAACTTGTGGGTCGGACGCTCTCGCGGTGCTTCCTTGTATCGGGTGTGAGGATCATGCGTCACGACGACCACCGCGCCGGGCTCGATGATCAGGCCCCCTTTGCTGGCAGGGCGACCATTCAACGTCACGCAGTTCTGCTCGAGCATCGCCCGGGCTTCTGAGCGTGAGCGTTCGGTCATCTTCTGGACGATCTGATCAAGTCGACCGACGCGATCCTCAGTGATGGTCCATTCCACGGTCAGCAACGCCATGTCTCACACAATTCCGAATCTGAAGTGAAGCTGCTGGTCCAGCCAAAGGCGGGGAGTCCGGTATTATGGCAACCGGACGGGCTCCCGCAATCGGCGCCTGATGTGCTCTGCAGGCAGGGCAAAAAAAGAAGCCCGCGGTGTTCCGAATCGCTTCGAAAGCACCGCGGGCTGAACTTCAGGGACTCGAGGTGATCGAATCCTTACTTCTTGGCGCGTTCGGCCTTTTCCTTGCGGCGGCGTTCCACGACTTCTTCCTGTACGTTCTTTGGAACCTGCTTGTAGGAACCGAATTCCATGCTGAAGCCACCCTTACCCTGGGTCATCGAGCGGAGTTCGTTGGCGTAATCGAACATGCTCGCCAGTGGGATTTCCGCGTTGATGTACACGGTCTTGTCGCGGTTTTCGGTATTGGTGATCACACCACGCTTGCTGGACAGGTGGCCGGTGATGGCACCCTGGAAGTTATCCGGGGCTTCCACTTCCAGCTTCATGATTGGCTCGAGGAGAACCATGCCGGCCTTCTCGAGGTTTTCACGCATTGCTGCCCAACCGCAGGTTTCGAACGCTTTTTCCGACGAGTCGACGTCGTGGTAGCTACCGTCGACGAGGTCAGCACCGACGCGAACCACTTCGCACTCAATCAGCGGACCCTTGGTCAGAGCGCGGATGAAGCCTTCTTCCACAGGCGGAATGAACTGCCCTGGAATACGCCCCTGGCTGATCTTGTTGTTGAACTGGAAGGTCGGATCAGCATCTTCTGGCAGTGGATAGATCTTACCCACGATGTGAGCGTACTGTCCGGAACCCCCGGTCTGCTTCTTGTGCTTGTAGTTGTACTCGACTTCCTTGGTGGGCATTTCTTTGTAAGCCACCTTTGGTTCGCCGACGTTCACTTCGACGCGGTATTCACGCTTGATACGCTCGATGTAAATTTCGAGGTGCAGCTGACCCATCCCCGCGATGATGGTCTCGTTCGTTTCCGGATCCGAGCTGACGTGGAACGTCGGGTCTTCACGGCGGAAGCGTTCGAGGGCCTTGCCGAGGCGGTCTGCCCCGTCGCGCTGTGCTGGCTCGATGGACAAGCGAATCACCGGCACTGGAACGAAAATGTTTTCCAGCGAGTAGTTCACGCTTTCGTCGCAGAACGTATCCCCGGAAGCACAGTCGATCCCCACGACAGCAATGATGTCCCCGGCTGATGCGCCGTCGATATCTTCACGGTCATTGGAGTGCATTCGGACCAGACGGCCGAAGCGGACTCGCTTGCCGGTACGGGTGTTGACGTAGGTGTCACCCTTCTTGATCGCACCCTGATAAATTCGGGTGTAAGTCAGCTGACCGAACTGTTCCTGCACGGTTTTGAATGCCATACAGACCAACGGCTTGGAAGGATCTGCAACGAGGTCGACGCGGACGTCGGCGGCTTCGGGGTTTTCCTTCTTTGCCTTTTCGGTTGCATCGATGTCGATGGCGGAAATCTGGCGATCAAGTGGACTTGGCAGGTAGTACAGAACCGCGTCGAGCAATTCCTGCACCCCTTTGTCCTTGAACGCTGTTCCGCACATCACAGGAGTGATGGACTGGGTCAGCGTTGCACTGCGGATGATCTTACGGAGTTCATCAACAGGGAAATCCTTCTCTTCGAGCAGTGCTTCCATCAGTTCATCGCTGAACATGGAGAGTGCTTCGAGCATTTCCTGGCGGCGTTCCTGTGCCTGGGCGAGCAGTTCTGCAGGGATGTCGCTCTTGACGACGGTTTCCCCACGGGGACCTTCGTAGCGAACAGCCTTCATCTCGAGCAGGTCGATTGCCCCTTCGAAGGCGGATTCTGCACCGATCGGCATGACGATGGGGACCGGAGTTGCGCCGAGCTTCTCGCGAATCTGGTTCACGACGCTGTAGAAGTTGGCACCGGTGCGGTCCATCTTGTTAACGAACGCAATACGGGGCACCTTGTAGCGCTTCATCTGGCGGTCGACGGTCAGAGACTGGCTCTGCACGCCCCCGACGGAGCACAGCACCAGAATGGCACCGTCCAGCACGCGGAGCGAACGTTCGACTTCGACGGTGAAGTCCA
Organism: Planctomycetota bacterium; assembly: GCA_023417655.1. Lineage (GTDB taxonomy): Bacteria > Planctomycetota > Planctomycetia > Planctomycetales > Planctomycetaceae > Planctomicrobium. The sequence goes on from JAEZFD010000072.1 coordinate 43,035, forward strand.
CGTGTCCTGGGGTATCAATGACGTTGACGACATGATTCTTCCACTGCACCTGAGTTGCAGCAGAGGTAATGGTGATTCCTCGCTCGCGTTCCAGATCCATGTGATCCATGACCGCGCCGTCACCGTCGCCCTTCACTTCGTTAATTTTGTGAATACGACCTGAGTAGAACAGAATACGCTCGCTGAGCGTCGTCTTCCCGGAGTCGATGTGAGCGGAGATACCGATATTGCGAATTTTCGAGAGATCCATGGCGAACCCAGTTTAGAAAAATATGGAAGAGCGGATGCAGCGGTTTCCCCAGAAACCCTGAACCGTTCTCATCAACGGCAGGCAAAAAGAGTGACAACTTCAGACTGACAGAACCCCGGCAGCGAACGCATGGCAACGAGTTGCCCGGCCATCCACGCAAATGCTCGCGTGAACGCCGTTAAACCCGAACGGCTCGAATAGGGTTCTGCATGCTGACTGTCCTGTGTTGAAGCTGTTGTCCGGCACGAATCCGGTCTGGGGAATGCCGAGAATTCAGGATTTCCGGGTGGGCGGCTCCCAACGAGGGGCATTCCACACTTGAAGATCCCTGAGAGCGACAGCATCAGCGATTCGCTGAAGACCAACCCGGAGCAATTACATGCTCACGGGAATGATGAGTCCTGGCCTGGCCGATTGGAATTATGGTTGGCGACAGAAGAATGAATCTGCTGGCGGTGTGCCGTAATTCGCATCTCTTAAAGAGTTTCGGCTCTGAGGTCTTCAGGGCACCCACTCGATAGACCTTCTACGACGCTCGTTCTCGACAGGATTATCTTATCGATCATAAAGTCTCGGGGGAAGAGGAAAAGATGTAAATCTCCCATGTCCCATGAAAGTCCCTTTGCGTGATCAGGGGCGCCCAAGAGGGGGGATGACGGCAAGCAGTTCACTGGCTTGCAATGCTGGCCAATCGCGCCAGAATGGCCGCATCTCCTGATGAAGAACTTCGACGAGAACGACGCATGCCGCACGAAATTGTTGGAAAGCTGCAAGTTGACGCAGGCGATCGTTACGCTATCGTCGTCTCGCGTTATCACGAAGAGGTGACGCAGCGGTTGCTGGACGGGGCAGTGCAGACACTCACTCGTCATGGGCATCCTCTGGAAACTCTTACCGTTGCCTGGGTCCCTGGCTCCTTTGAATTGCCGGTGGTGGCCGATCGCGCTGCAAAATCCGGGAAGTATCAGGCCGTCATCGCTCTGGGGGCGGTGGTTCAGGGCGAAACCGATCATCACGACTACATTAACCATGCGGTCGCTCAGGGATTTGCAATCACGGCCCAGCAGACGGGCATTCCGGTGCTGTTTGGTGTCCTGACGTGCAAGAATATGGATCAAGCTCTCGCCCGGGCAGGGGGGGCTGTTGGAAACAAAGGTGCCGAGGCGGCACTTGCGGCCATTGAGACGGTGAGCGTCCTCAAGCAGATCTGATGTCTGTCGGCTCGCCGTAATTTCTGGGGAGTCACTCTACAAGTGAGACAAGCCCCGGTTAGAATGGCATGCTTGACCGTTCCGACTCGTCAGGTGCGATTCTGTTCGGCTTGTGAAGCGAAAGCATTGCCCCTCGTGGCATGGAAATATTCCGTCAGTGTTGACCTCGGATGTTTCTTCGAGCCAGTGCGGCAGTGTTACTGCAAGTGCAAGGATTTTGAGCCACGGTGCGGAGTTTCACACCATGGTCGCCCTCATAGGTCAGCCCACGAATCCGACGTCCCGTGACATGGGACCCCGTGACTGGCATCATCTGCTAATCAGGCACACCTGGGGACCATCGCGGTTGCCTCTGCGACTGACGCAGTCCAGGACACCCTTATTTTGAGATTTTTGAATGTCGAAACGCAGTAAAGCCCGGCAGGTCGCCGTGCAAATGTTGTATCTGGTCGATCTGAATCCGGACGTAGATGGTTCCAGCGTCCGGAACCTGATCGCCGACCGTCTCAATGATGCGTCGATGCGAGAGTTCTCCTGGAGACTCTTTGCTGGCGTGATGGAACATCGCGGACAGATCGACGAGAAAATTCAGGCGATTGCCGCTAACTGGAAGCTCAGTCGCATGGCGGCCACAGACAGGGCCATCCTGCGTCTGGGAACGTACGAACTGCAGTTTACCGACACCCCAGTCGGAGTCTCCATTGATGAGGCACTCGAACTCGCCAAGAAGTTCAGCAGTGCTCAGTCCTCGCAGTTTGTGAACGGAATTCTGGATCGACTCGTTCCGCCGGAACGTCGACGGCCTGATCGACCTGCTCCACAGGGCCCATTGCGTGTTTCCCCCGAGCAGCTGGCCCCTCCTGTTCTTCCGGAGGGAGCCGTTCGAGAGCGTGACTTCCTCAAAATGCAGGCTGAGGAAGATCGTGACGAAGGCCGTGGCGAAGACCGGGATGAAGGGCATGACGCGGACGATGCGTAAGCTCTTCTGTATCGTCACTCATCTCCCGTCCGTTCGAAACCAATTCGACCCGGTTCCTCCAAGGGAGCCGCGTCACGCAGTTGCCTGAAATCTATTTTGTGGGGCGGGACAACTCGCGCCGTCAGCGTGAAGGTGAACAGAATGTCTTTGAGTACGCTGCCGCTGAGTTATTGTACCAACGTTCATCCGGGGCTGACTGTCGACGCCGTGGTCCACGGGTTGAAGACGTACACGATCCCTGCTCAACAGGCATTCGGACAGCGACTCGCCGCTGGACTGTGGCTGGCCGCCCCTGTCATTCAAGAACTGCTGACTGACAGAAATCGACTGGTGGAGTTACAGACGGTTCTCCGTGAATCAGGTCTCGTCTGTTATACGCTGAATGCCTTTCCATTCGGGAATTTTCACAGCGACCGCGTCAAAGAAAACGTCTATCTTCCGGACTGGTCGCAGCCGGAACGACGCACTTACACGCTGGGATGTGCTCAAGTTCTGTCAGAGTTGTTGCCGGTCGGAACGGAAGGCAGCATTTCCACGGTTCCGCTCGGTTTTAAAGGGGTGATCCATCCCCCCGGCTTCGAGCAGGCCTGTATCGATCAGTTGCTGGAGCTGGCAGTCGATCTGGATCAGATCCATGATGAGACGGGGCAGGTCATTCGTCTGGCAATCGAGCCGGAACCTTGCTGCGTGCTCGAAACGACAGCCGAGACGCTCGCGTTTTTCCAGAAGCTCTTCCAAGTCGCTGAACAACGTCAGTTGGAAGAAGTCGCCCGGCGTCATCTCGGGGTCTGTTATGACATCTGCCATCAGGCGGTCGAGTTCGAAGACATCCCCGCTTCAATTCAGTCACTGAGTGCCGCCGACATTCGCATTAATAAGGTGCATGTCACGTGTGCGATTCATGTTGATCGGCCGGGAGAAAATCCTGAGGCACTGAAGCAGCTCTCGCAGTTTGTGGAGCCACGTTACCTCCACCAGACGTTCGCACGAGTCAATTCTGGAGGTGTGGTTCACCAACTCGACCTGACTCAGGAACTTTGCAGCAATCTGCCGCCGGAATTTCAACAGGCGCAGGCGTGGCGAGTGCACTTCCATGTTCCGGTTCATCAGGAATCCGCCGGGCTCCTGCGAACGACGCGTGATGAATTACCGTCCGCGCTGAAAGCCATCGCGGGGCTGCTTTATGCTCCGCACCTCGAAGTTGAGACCTACACTTGGGGCGTGCTGCCGGGAACCGAGGTCCCATCTCTCGTTCACGGGATTACTCAGGAACTCACTGCAACAGCTGAACTGCTTGATGAGCTCCGCAAGTCGGAAAGAGATTAATCGTTTTCGGTTTGCTTCGATTTGATCGTTCAACTCAGAGTTTTGTGATGAGGAGAGTCATGAAGCAGAACCTGCATGTTGTCTTTCTCTCAATCTCTATTCTGGTTGCTACCGCGAAGATCAGTTGCGCGGATGGCCCATTGACGCCGGATGTTCCATTGAGCATGCCTGGGCTGATTGCCTTCTGGGATTTTCAGGAGTCAGCCGGCAGTCCGCGCATCGCTAAAGGGCGAGAGGCGTTCTCGCTTCAGGAGCAAGGTGGCCCGATTGAACGTGTGGAAGGCGGGCGTTTTGGCCCTTATGCCGCACGAATTAAAATGGGGCAGTGGTTCCTGTTGCCGCGGCCGGAAGTCGGGGCACTGGACCGGCATGGCAGCGACTCGTCTGTCACTGTCGTAGCTTGGATTCGTCGGGAATCCAAATCAAGCTGGCAGGCGATTGCCGGGTTGTGGGATGAAACCCGGGGGAAGCGACAGTACTGCCTGTTTCTCAACGCTCCACGCGGCACGAATGCCAGTGAGATGAAGCGCTATCCCTTAGCGAATCGCATTCATGGGCATGTCTCCGATGTGGGCGGTCCAACCGCCGGCGACAAATACTGCATCACCTACTCCAGCGGAGCGACACAGATTCCAATGCAGAAGTGGGTTTGTGTCGCGATGAGCTATGACGGTGAGTATTCACGAGTCTATGTCAACGGACGGCTTGATGTACTGGCCGAATACAATCCCTTCCCGCTGAAACGAGGACTGTTTGACGGCGGTGAGAATGGAGCCCCATTCACGGTCGGCGCGGTGCACCGTTCCAATGAATGGGGCAACTTCTTCGGCGGAGACATCGGCGGTCTCGCGGTCTATGACCGAGCCTTGTCTGAATCAGAGCTGATCCAGTTGGCAGGAAATTCGTCGCCGTGAGACTCCCGCTGCTCCGATGACTAAAACGCCATCGGGCTTGCTGAGCAGCTTTACTTCTCGTTCAGTTTAAAATCCAAGGTGTTCGGTCCCTCAGAAACGATCTGGGAAATCCCGGACGTCTTTGCCGACCAATACTTCTTGGGCACTTTCGTCGGAGGGGGTTCCGGAAGACCCGGTTCTGGAAGGACTCCGGACACAGAGATTGAATACTCCCCAATCGGTAGGGGAGTCGGGATCTGATAGCTACCGTCATCTTTCACCGGAGCCGATGCCCCAATTCCGGCCGCTGATGAGAAGAACTCAACCTGACCGCTGGTCAGTGGAGCAGACCCCAACATCACTTTCCCCTGAACCGTCCCAGTCGGTGTCTCATCAGCTTTTTTACAACCCGTGACTGCGAGCAGCATCGCGGCAACTGCTAGCCATCGCTTCAATTCTATCATGATCGAATCCATGTAACTCGCAATCGGGAGTGAAATAGGCACAGCGTCATTGAGAGATTCTGAGGTTGAGAGCGCCAATTAGTAGTCACCAATTGGTGCGCCATCGTTACGAGCGCTCAGTCGACGCATCACATCCATGTCGACACTCTGGCCTACGAACCGCACCGACCCGTCCGCCAGCACGACTTGGATGCCAGCCTCGTGGAATGAGTTCCACGCGGTGTTCGGATGATAAGAGGCACTCATCCCCGCTGAACTCGTCTTAGGATTGACGCGAAACCGATAGCTTGACAAACCTGTTGACCACACAGTGGACCCGATCCCTGGTGCCAGCTGGACCGTCGATGTGACAGGATAAGGAAAGGTCGCACCAATGTAGCCGCCGTAATACCCCGATCGGATGTCATCATTCCCAATCATGCCGGACTGTTCGGCCACAATGATGATGTTAGACGTTCCATCAGTTGCATCCCTCATTCGGGTCACGGCGTTCCATAGCAACATTCCATTGTTTGTGTAAATTCCATAGCCATTCTGAAAACCCACGTTCTGGCCCTGAGGAAATTCGGGAGCCGTTCCTATCGAGGCACCGGCAACGCCAACATACATCGGGACCTGGATCCGGTTGGAATTGTGTGCGACGTTGGATCCTGCATAAGTAATCCCATTTGGGTCCAGCGTACTCGACGGGCAAACATAGACGGGAATTACTTTTCCCGCGAGTTTTCCAGCATTGCCAGAATTTGAACTTCCCGAGAACGTGCGTCCGGCGGAATCGAAGTCCATCTGATTAAAGAGCGCTCCTTGATCGATTCCCGGGAAGATGTGTAAGCGCCAGTTGGGGACGGTCCAAGGAATTTCGCTTGTTGTTGATCCTCCGAAAGATCCAGGAGGAAAGCATCCGTGGGTGTTGTGATAATTGTGCAGTGCGAGCCCGATCTGCTTGAGATTGTTCTTGCAGCTGCTCTGTCGGGCAGCCTCTCGGGCTTGCTGGACGGCAGGAAGCAGGAGGGCGATCAAGACCGCAATAATCGCAATGACAACAAGCAGTTCAATTAACGTGAATCCGGGTGAGCGTCCGCGATTCTCTCGGTCCGAAACTGCTCGACATCTGGATCCGGTTGGCTTATAGGGCGACATGTGACGATCCCTTAATACCGTGTTAATCTTTAGAGCAAAAGATAATGGATAAGGCGCAATCTCGTGCGATGTGTGGCGAGGATCTGGAGTCCAGAAATTAGACTCATGTTAAGTTCACAGCAGATGTGAACTGGTTCGAGATGCATAGGTAAGGACTACCGCGGAACCGCAAGTGAGTCAATTGGGAATAAATAATAAACCGGACTGTTCGTATCGATAATCTTATAGCAATGTCAATGATTACGATGAATTGGCAAATTGGTGGAAGTCGGCGGGGAGGGACGGATGAGTGTCCGGAAAATGAAGCAGGCTTTCGCTGCAAAGGCGGAGCGAAAGCCTGAAGGGGTGAGTGGTCTCAGATCCGCAGGGAAGCCGTTGCCTGGGAGGAGAAGGGCGAACCGGCGGTCTCATCGGACCGCGCGCCCGGTGGGTTTGCCTCGAGAGTCGCGGTCTTATTGTTTGAATTCAGCGACAGGTCCGCTGGCGAGGCGGCCTTTGTTCCAGACGGCGATGATTTTCCGCATGTTCCGGATATCGTCGAGCGGGTCGCCATCGAGCACGATCAGATCGGCTCGCTTTCCTGGCGTGAGGACCCCGCGATCTGTGAGCCCGAGTACCGCTGCGGAATTACGGGTGGCGATCAGGATGATTTCCATGGGGTCCAGCCCGGCGCCGTTCAACAGGGCCAGTTCCTGATGTTCGCCGAGACCTGGAATCCGCTCTGGAGAAGCCCCTGAATCGGTCCCAAAAGCGATTTTGACTCCGGCATCATGCAGAAGGGCCGTGTTTCGCTGATTCATCTCGACATTCGTGCGCCGCCCGGCGGTTCCGGATGCCTTCATTGTTTTCTCACGCCACTCAGGATTGGCGAAGTGCCGTGCGACATCGATTGGCAGGGCGGGTTTGCTGAACGGATTAGTCACCAGGGTCGGGTCTTCCGCATAGATATAGAAAGAATAGTCCAGCACGATTGTCGGGACGTACCAGACGTTGTGCGTCTTGAGTAACTGAATGAATTCAGGATCGACAGGACGGTCGCGGACGCCGTGGGCAATCATGTCGATTCCGGCACGTACAGCGGTTTTCGCGTCTTCCAGAGTGAAGATGTGCGCGGCGACTTTCAGCTGGTTCTGATGGGCTTCTTCAATGATGGCTTCGATGATCTCCTGTTTCATGCGAGGGACTTTTCCTCGTGAACCATCGACCCAGATTTTAATAATGTCTGCTCCGCGAGCGACTGCGTCACGAACGGCTGCTCTCGCCTCGTCGACTGTCAGGGGACGGTCGAGCTGGTCGGGACCGACTCGACTGGGGCTGACTCCGGGATTCCCCTTGAGGACGCCCACTCCGCGGTCACCGCTGAACAGGTCTGCTCCCGGGATTTTTCCACTGCGGACGTCGTCCCGAATCTCATAAATCAGCGGAAGATTCATCCCGAGCGCGGTGACCGTGGTGACGCCATACGCCTCGTAAGTTCTGAGCTGCTTGAGAATATTTTCCCGGTTATAGACCGTGTTGTCTCCCTTCATCCCTTCGTTCTGACCGATATGGGAATGGACGGAAATCAACCCGGGAACGACTGTCTTCCCGGAGTAGTCGATGACTGCGGCATCTGCGGGGAGCGAGCTGGTTCCCGTCGGAGTGACAGAGGCGATGAGACCATTCTCGATTACCAGGTCAACGTGCTCCTGCGGCGGAGCGCCTGTGCCATCAATCAGCCGGACATTCTTCAACACCTGCGGCTGCTGAGCATGTGCTTCTTCCGGGAGAGCCGCCGAAAGGATCAACATCATCAGCGAGAGATGAACGAAGTGACAGTGTCTCATCAGATTGACTTCCTTCATCGATAGAAACCCTGACTTTACCAAGAGGAATTCGCTTACTGGCGGAGTGCAAGTTAACTGACGGCGAGTCACCTGACGGCATGTCACTTGAGGCGAGCCCTTCGTTCGGGATTGAGCTTAGTCCGGGAGAAACCCTTTTTCCCGCAGTTCGCGCAGGTTCCCCGGCGTGCTTTCAATGATTCGCTCTGTTGTGTACTTCAAGACCGCAAGAGGCCCCAGTGAATAAGGGGCGGTCAGGATCGCGACTCGATCCTCATCTTCATCGTCAAGTTTGCGATTGAGCCGAGCGACGACTTCTTCAATGCTGTCGCTGATCAGTTCTTCCCGCTGACGCTGATTTTCGAAACGCAGATTGGAAAAGGCAGCGGTCCGAGCCATCAGGAAGTTCATTGCGCTGTCGTAATCTTCGCCTTCGAAGAAGTTCTGGAACTCCGGCGGAGCGTTGTAGGGGGAAATAATCAGCGGACGGGTCACGCTGACTTTGCCCTGGGTGACCTGAACGGGATTCTGCGGATGTTCGGCGCCGACGACCAGATAGTAGAGAAGGTCGGAACTGCCGAATGTGAACAAGGTGTACGGAACCGGTCTGACGATCCGAACGGAGTCCCAGATCTCCCGTAAATGATGCTCATCTTCAAATCGCGAAAAGTCCATACCGCCGTCGAATTCCTCTGAACTGTAAGGGACACTCGCTCACAGAGTGTTGCATTTACTGCATGTCACACTGCGCCTGTCAGACGGCCGAGGCACTGGAGCACCTCGGCACAGAAATGTCGCTGAGCAGGGGCCTTCAAGTGGGGCTTCCCGTTGCGACGTCCCCGTCATTGTATTCAGTGAGTTCCAAATTGTCTGGCGGGTTCAAACGCCTGCGAGTCGAGTTTCGCAGAAAACCCCGTTGCCAGAGCGTTTGATGCCAGTGCGTTTTGAGGACTGTGCATTGGACCGCAGTGGCAATGGGGCCTTTTCCTGGTGGAGTTCCAAAGACGTCTTTCCGAAGCGGCTATTTCTTCAGTGCCGCCTTGAGAACTTTTCCATCGACATTGGACATCGTGAGCCCCAACAACTCGGCAATTGTGGGAGCGACGTCCATGTTCGAGACGTGTCCCAGATCCGTGCCCGGCCTGATTCCAGCTCCTGAGAGGATCAGGGTGGCAAAGAGTTCCGGGTGTTCCGTCAGATACCCATGGGTTCCACCTGGGGCCCGAGGAACGACAGCGTTTTCACCCTGAACCGAGTTGGAAAAGGAATAGTCCCTTGTCGCCGCCAGCCACAAGTCAGGAGCCCTGCGATCAACGGCGGGAGTGAACTGTCCGATGGTCGCATACTGCTCAGGAGCGATGATCTTTTCAATGCCTGCAACAGCCTGCAGCCGTTCTTTCGCCAGTGCGATCAGCTCGTCCTTACGGGGTTCATCGAGCACATACAACATGCAGCCGCCCCCTTGCGAGGTAGTCTTGATCGCCGGCTTTCCATCTGCTTGCTTTAGATCCTTGAACAAGACATTCGGTCGGATCTCATGAGAGATGGGAAAGAAGCCGTGGTCGCTCGCCACGATGATCGTCGTGCGGTCGGCACGGTCGGATTGATTGACGGTCTCCACGATGTCGCGGACCCGATCATCGGCGAAACTGGTCGCCCAATATGCCTCAGGAGATTGGGGACCGTACTTGTGCTCCACATGGTCGACTTCAACGAGATGAATCAGCGTGAGGTTTGGACGGTGGTTCTGCCAGACATGCCGGAACATCCGGGTATAAAGTGTATCACGTAAAACCCCGCCGAGCGGTTCCTTTCCCCAACTGCTGTGCTTGTCGACTGGCAAGCCTGCCTGTCGCAGTTCGGCGAGCCAGTCAGGGGTCCCGTATTGTGGCCATGAATCGGGACTGGACATGTCCGGGACGGTCCAGTTCAAGGTCTTCGCATTTCGTGACGCCGGCCAGAGGATGCTCGCGGTTTTCAGACCTGCCTGAGACGCGAGATCATAGATCGTCGGAACCTTCACAATTTCCGATTTGTCGAACGAGGCGTCGCCAATCAGTGCGACAGGTTCGGCGGTCTCGCGATCAAGATAATCGTTTCCGAGCACCCCGTGTTTCGCCGGGGGGACGCCGGTCACGAGCGTCGTATGATTGGGCCAGGTGACTGATGGGAAGGAAGCCTGCATCCCTCCCTTAGCGTGTGCCCCCTTTTTCGCGAGCCCCCGAATTGTCGGAAGTTCTGATTTCGGGTCATCAAAGTAAAAGTGTGCCAGTCCATCGACGCTGATAAGAACGACGTAATGGTCCGACTTCGGTTCGGCAGCCATCAACTGGCTGACAAGTCCTGACACGAAGAAAAGGCACCAGAGCCACGGTCGAGACATCCTGATCGCTCCTCAAAAGGTCATCGCAGGGGCAAAGCACAGAGGATAAGATTGTGTTGATGTGTCGTGAAGGCAAGCGATCTCTATTTGTAGCGATTCCGGAAATCTGTCAGCGAAGGAGGCGGGGCTCTGCGCGTCTTGTGACCTTCGAGATGTCAGCAGATTGGTCTCGCCGTCGACCGACTGCTTGCGTTAAAAATGCAAACGAAGAGGCGTGCTAAATGAACTTCTCCCCCGGGGACATCATGGCGAAGAAAAGTGCAAAGGTCGAAGCGGCTAAGACAACACCGGCGACCAAGTCCAGCAAGCCGCGCGCTCAGGCGAAGCCAAAGGTGACGGGGGCCGCTCACGGAGAAACAGGATCGGAGTCGGCGACGGGTGCAGATGCATCCCGTCTCATCGATCAACGGATCAGCGAACTGGCAGACTGGCGCGGAGAAACCCTTGCGAAAGTACGGGCTCTGATTCAGAAGGCAGTTCCCGATGTCACTGAGGAATGGAAGTGGAAGGGAACACCGGTCTGGTCAAAGGACGGAATTCTCTGTACGGGAGAGACCTATCAAAAGGTCGTGAAGCTGACCTTTATGAAAGGAGCCAGTCTTCCCGATCCTCACGGGCTGTTTAACTCGAGTCTTGAGGGAAATGCGCGACGGGCGATTGATCTTCACGAGGGCGAGAAACTGAATGCGACAGCGTTCAAAAGGCTGATTCAGGCGGCGGTCGAAGCGAATCAGAAGAAAGTCAAACCTGCGCGATCGACATCGAGAACTATGAAGTCAGTTGAGCACCAGGAGACCGGAAAGTCAGGGGTTGTGCTTCTCTCCGGAGGGAATCCGCAGATTGCCAAGGCGGATGGCGATGCTCCCGTTCAGGCCTATATTGCGGCGATGCCTGGGTGGAAAAGCGGACTGGGGAAACGAATCGATCAGTTGATCGTAAAAGCGGTTCCTGACGTCAAAAAAGCCGTGAGATGGAATTCTCCATTTTATGGCGTTGAGGGCCGGGGTTGGTTCCTGTCATTTCATGTATTAACACGTTATGTCAAAGTGACGTTCTTTAATGGAATTGCATTAGACCCCGTTCCTCCCGGCGGAACTCCGAAAAGTGGAGAGGCACGCTGGATTGATCTCTATGAAGATGATGAGCTGAATGAGGAGGAGATGACGAGCTGGATCAAACAGGCCGCGCAATTGCCAGGCTGGAGCCCTTAATCAGCCAGAGAAACAACGCGGCTTGCGAAGCTTATGAAACTGAATGTCCCTGCTGGACTGGTGAGAAGAACTCTCTTCCGGCGAGCAGGGACACAGAATCAGCGAGCTGATCGGCGAGTCGTCAGACCTTCTTTACAAACTCGGATTTCAGCTGCATGGCACCAAATCCATCGATCTTGCAATCGATGTCATGGTCACCCTCTGTCAGACGAATGTTCTTGACCTTCGTGCCTGATTTCAGAACCGAAGAAGCCCCTTTTACCTTCAGGTCTTTGATCACCATCACGGTATCGCCGTTTGTCAGAATGTTGCCGTTGGCATCCTTCCAGACACGGGATTCCGCGGCGGCGGCTGGACTCCACTCATGACCACACTCGGGGCAGACGAACAGGCTGCGGTCTTCGTAGGTGAATTCTGACTTGCATTCAGGGCAGGGGGGCAAACTCGTCATCAATCATCTCATTCCATGGTTCGTACGGGCCGCTGACTCATTTTCACCGGCCGCGGTCATTGTAAAGGAACCGCGACCCGGGGAAAGCCAGGATGAGAATGAACAGGATGGATGCTGCGAGAACGGGCTTCGTCAGCTGATTCCTCCAGCAGGACAGGTAAAGGACCGCGGAGTCAGACCCCTTCGATGATCAGGCCGCGATAGACGGCTCCACGGTGTCGGTGATGGGCTGCTGCCTGATACACAGGGCTCTCATACCAGGCGCGGGCTTCTTCCAGTGATGGGAACTCGGCAATCACTACCCCTTCCACATCCGGGCCTTCCAGCGTGACATGCTTCCCATATGCTGCGAGAACTTTCAGGGAATGTCCTTCCAGCGTGGCTCCCACTTGCGACCAATAGAGTTCCAGTTCCGAGGGGTCGAGCGTCTGCTCCCGCATAAATACAATATAGGCTGGCATCAGTGTTCTCCAGACTGGTTGAGTGACGTTAACGTAATCCGCCGGAAGCAAGGATGACTTCTCCAGTCAGCCACCCTGCATCCTCCGATGCGAGGAAAGCAGTAACCCTTGCGATGTCCGAGGGAGTCCCCATTCGTCCTAATGGCGTGAGGGCAACGAGCTGTTTCTCGAAGTCACTTCCTACTCCATAGAGCCCTGCCGTTTTTGTTCCTTCACTCAACGTTGCGCCCGGGTTAATGGAGTTCACGCGAATACGACGCGGTGCAAGTTCCCGGGAGAGAACTCCGGTCACGGCATCCAGCCCCGCCTTACTGGCTGCATAAATCGCGTAACCCGGCGGATGAGACCGCGATGCGACCGAGCCGATGTTGATAATACTGCCCCCGTCTGGGCAAAAGTGCTTGAGCGATTCGCGTATGACGAGCAATGGACCGAGCAGATTGGTGTTGATCTCCCGATGGAACTCCTCTTCGGTCAGTTCCGCGACGGTCATCTCGCGATAGATGCCTGCATTGTTGACGAGAATGTCCAGTGGTCCGAGAGTTTCAACCGCCTGACTGCAAAGTCGGGCGACGTCGCTGGCTCGAGTGACATCCGCCTGAATTGCGAGGGCGTGACCCCCGGCCGCATGAATCGCGGCAACAACGGCTTCTGCGCCGGCTTGATCAGTGGCATAGTTGACGACCACAGATGCGCCTTGGGCTGCGAGTTCTTGAGCGATGCCTGCGCCGATTCCCTTGGATGCCCCTGTGACAAGTGCGACTTTGTTTTTCAGCTTCGACATGATTTGTCCTCCTTCCCCTGAGACACACAGGAAAGGAGGCTGTGACAATTCGAGCCGAGAAACTTCAAAAGAGTTTGGAAATCGCCGTCCGCGTTCCCGCCATGCCATCCCATGCTGTGTACAGCGTTATTTCCGTGAAGAAGGAGCGCTGCGTGGGGAGTCGGCAGAGCAGCTGGACTAATTCAGCTGAAGGACGCGGCTGAACTCACCTCGATCAAACAGCTTCCGCAGCCATTCGGTCTGGTCACGAGGTTCAAGGAATGGATGTTCCCGGAACAGAGCCAGATTGTGCTCTTCCACAGACCTCTCGATGGTCCGAACCGCATCGACAGCGACTTCAGAAATCCGCTTCACGTGAGGGGCGATGAACAGGAGACGTTCAGGGTCGACATGCCCGGCCTGAATAAACCCTTTGGTTTTTCTGGCACAGCGGCATGGATTGGCCGGGTTCACGAGGCCGCATTGCTCCTGCATGAACTGGGTTAGATCGCGACGAGCACGAGAGAGTGATTGCCGGAAATTGTCTGGCGAGATCTCCAAGATTTCACTGGCAATGGTATCGCTCGCTCCGAAGATTTCTCCGAGCGTGAAGATCAGCCGCTGCTTTCGTTCAAGGCACAGGAGCATGCCGGTCGTACATGAGATTTTGGCTTCTTCAACGAGCAGGGAGACATCGGCGGGGACCGTTTTCGGGTCTGGGAGATCCATGTCGGGGGTGCCATTAATCGCGTCGGCATACCGGGTAAACGACACAGCTTCCGCTTCACCGCGCTGACGCTTCATGTTCAGCACATGATTCACTGTGATTCGATAAAGCCAAGTTCGGAAGCGGCTCTCTCCCTGAAATGTACTTAGTCGTGTGATTGCTTTAATCAGGACTTCCTGTGTTACCTCCTCTGCGTCCTGCGGAAAGAAGACCATTCGAACCGCAATGTTATAGATCCATGCTTGGTGCCTGAGAATCAGTTGTTCCAGAGCGGTTCGGTTGCCACTCTTCGCCTGAACGATCAGATCCAGCTCAGTTGCATCGTCGATCACTTCAGCAAACGGATTTTGCATATGGGATTCCTGAAAGCAGTGCGGTTTGACAGGAACGTCTGGGCCCTGATTCTGACAGGGGACGTTCCGTGATTGCTATTCCATGACCTTTGACACTGCTCATCATGGAGTGTGACAGTTCGTTCCGCCCCCCTCGAGCAGTTTGCCTTGGCGAGTGCCTGCGGAACGCGTTCCGATTGGTGAAAGACTCGGTTCCGCGCGCCGAGAGTGTGCGGATCAAGAAGCAAGATTGATCCCACAACTGAAAATAAGAAACCCGCCGAGTATCGCAAAAGCGACTGCTGGCGGGTGGCTTCTTTGTCATTCGACGGAAAATATGATGAGATTATCGAGGTTTTGTGGGATTAAGGAGATGTCCTGCAGACTGGTGAATGATCTCGAGGACCTCGCGATGAATCATTCCATTGGTTGCGAGGATGCTGGTTTTTGTGAGAGGCAGGTCCCCTCCGAATGCATTCGAACAGCGACCGCCAGCTTCGTCGACCAGCAGGCGCCCCGCTGCGAAATCCCAAGGCGATAACTGATATTCAAAGTATGCCCCAAAGATGCCTCGGGCGACATTGGCGAGATCGAGAGAGGCCGTTCCTAATCGCCGGATACCATGAATCTTCGATTTGAAGAGTCCATGGATGGTCGCGAGGGTCGCTTCCATCAGTACGTCGCGGTCGTAATAGAAACCGACGCCGACGAGCGATTCAGAAAGGTTCTGCTGGCTGACAATCATGCGTGCATCGTTGTACCAGGCGCCCGCTCCGCGAGCAGCGACGTACCAGTCATTTCGAGCAGGATTGTAGACCACGCCGCAATGCGTTCGGCCCCGACAAGCGTATGCGATTGACACGGCAAAGTGGGGGAGTCCGTGCGCGTAATTCGTGGTGCCGTCCAGTGGATCGACGATCCAGAGATGCTCTGGGATATCATCGCTCTCCAGCTTCGGACATGTTTCTTCCGAGAGGATCGTATGGTGCGGAAAGGTCTCGCGAATGGCGTCAAGAACGACCTTCTCGGCAGCGAAATCTGCCTCGGAGACCAAATCGTTTTCGGCCTTCTCTCGCATCGTGAAACCGCGTTCCTGAAAATCCATCAGGACATCGCCGGCTTGCTGGGCAGCGAGGACTGCCAGGGAAAGTTCTGCGGAGTGTTCTTCCAGCGACATAGACAACTCAGTTACAAGATTCGCCCGCTTTTCAAATCTGGATGGCCCGGTTTGAACAAGTCAATGAATATTGCTTCTCAGCCCCAGAATTCACGGCGATCGGGCGGTCGTCGTCTCGGGGAATCTAAACATTCCCAAGTTCCAGAGGGGAGAGCCCGACCGATTATTGCTTGTTTTAGGCTAGCAGCTGATAAGACAGCTCAAAACAGTGTCCGCTCTCGAAACAGCTCCTGTTGCTGAAACAGGACCCGTTGTTGACTCTCGGGAGCTCATGTGTTCAAAGGAGATTCCACTCTTCGCATGCAATTAGTTCTGCTGAAATCCGACGGGGGAAGTCAAACTGTGATTTCCCGAGCCGTGTCGGGCGAGTCACATGGTGCTTCCCCTGACTGAACTCCGGGTTCCTCGGAAATCGGGGAGCCTTCCGGGGCTTTGTCATTGGGGTTTTCCAAGTGATGCGGGCTCGGCCGAACCACCATCGACCGATGAACACTTCCTGAGAATAGGCCCCAGTCGCCTAATGACTAGCAATTTTGCGGCGAACTTAATGAGATTTCAGATGATGGTGCTGATTGCAGCACCCTTACCTAAAATTGCAACATGAAAAATATTGTCCTTGCGAAGTTTTCAGTTCATTATCGGTCGGCTACGCATTGAACCTGCTGAATTTTCAGTCCTTCTGTTGTCGGAGAGCGGCCGCCGAAGAGCGTAGAAAGAAGAAAATAGACTTCTTAGGTAATATGGATGTTCCAATTCCCGACCAGAGGTGACTATCGACCGACCGAAGCGTTGTTGATCGAATGCTTTCATTGAAAGCAAGAGGGCAGCTTAGACCCGCGCGTAAAAATGCACCGTCACTGGACGGTGCATCGATGACGATCACATCTGTCGCTTGAGCTGCGTTATGGTTGGTTTGTCGATCAATGTTGCAGCGACAGCCATCGCTCGCAATCCAGCGCAGCCATGCAACCTGAGGCTGCTGCCGTGATCGCCTGACGGTAGTTGTCATCGGCGACATCGCCCGCCGCGAACACACCTTCGACGCTGGTGTTCGTGCGGAATGGAACAGTCCACTTCAAGTAACCTTTGGAGTTCATCTCCAAATGGCCCTTGAGGAATTCGGTATTCGGAGTGTGACCAATCGCTGCGAAGTAACCAGTTGCTTCGAGTTCTTCTGTCTTGTCGGGATCGTCGACGCTTCGGATGCGGACGCCAGTCACTCCAGATTCATCGTTTCCGAGAACCTCATCGATGACCGAGTTCCATTTCACTTCGATCTTCGGATTGTTGAGAGCTCGTTCTGCCATCACACGGCTTGCACGGAACTCGTCTCGACGGTGAACGATGTACACTTTGGAACCGAATTTCGCGAGATAGTCGGATTCTTCCATGGCTGTGTCGCCGCCACCGACCACAACCAGGGGCCGGTCACGGAATCGGGGCAGGGCTCCATCGCAGACCGCACAGGCCGAAACCCCCATGTTCTTGAACTTCTTCTCGGATTCGAGACCGAGATAGTTCGCCCGGGCACCAGTCGCGACGATCACAGAATCGGCCTCGTAAGTCGCTCCGCTGCTTGTCGTCAGCTTGAACGGGCGCTCTGAGAAGTCGACCTGAGTCACGTCTTCCATCAGGGTACGTGTCCCGAAATTGATCGCCTGCTGACGCATCAGCTCCATCAGTTCCGGACCGCTCACACCATGTTTCTGATGAGGAGACATCATCTGCCGACGTTCTTTCGGCAGAGCATTCTCCAGATACTGCGACAGGTCTCCGGATGGAAAACCGGGATAGTTCTCCACTTCGGTGGTGATGGCCAGCTGACCCAGAGGGGGACGTCCCAGATCCCAGTTCTCCTGCGTCATTTCGCCTTCGATAACCAGTGGCTCCAGACTGGCACGGGCCGCGTAAATGGCAGCTGACCAGCCAGCCGGTCCTGACCCGATGATGATCACGCGCTCTGCCATGCGTCTTCTGCCTCTTTCGTAACGAACATGAACAATTGTTGACTGCGATGAATTCGATGTTTCAGAGGAACCATACCGCAGAGGGGGCGGGCTGACAATTGGGAGGAGTTTCTGCCCCCCCTGTTATGACGGGAGTCTCCGGGAAATCCTCAGTCAGCGCCGGAAATCGACTTTCAGGGGCGATATGGACAGTTATTGATGAGAACTCTGGAGCTGTCATTCTGGTCTATTGGGAGTCGGGCTGCTGCCCGGAAACCTGATGGACTTCGTGAACGGAGTCGTCAGCTCCGGTCTCAGCCAGCCAACCCCGTTCAGGAAGGACATGGGCGAGTTGACGACGACAGCGGGAAACGGTTTGGATACTCGTTTCGGGGACCAGATCAATCAACGACAGGAATTCGCTGAAGGCGACCAGTTCTTCCAGAATCAGGCGTTTCTGGTCCATTTCGAATGCGGATTCGGATTTCTGCTTCAGCTGATGAACTAGCGCGACAACCTGCTCGTGAATCTGAGCCCGAAGTTCTGGCGACCGGGTCTCCGGCGCGACGACAAGCGCACTCCAGGCCGAGCTGATGCGAAGTGTCAATTCGGCGAAGGCAACTGGATTGATCCCAATTTTGCGCAGATGGGTACGTACCTGTGGATCAGCCATCCAGTGGTCTGCCTGAACCTCAGGCGAGAGCGCTGATCTCATCGCATTTCGTAACACCTGCACCTGACCTTCGATATCATGACCCGGCCGGAGTGTCGGGAGTTCTGCAGGCAGGATCTCTGGGATCTGGCGGTTCGGAAGATGTTCGAGGACTTGCAGGAAGATGGCGACATCCTGCTCGGTCAGCGGTGTCATAAAGGCTGACTGCATGACATCGATTCGAACCGGAACAGAGACAACAGGTTCCAGACAGTCCGACGACTGACCGCATCCCGTCAAAGCGAAGGCCAGGGACAGGATGGGAATCCAATGTCTTCGGGGCAGGGAATTGATACTTAGTCTCACCTCAGGACGTTCCTTCCGCATTTCACATCATCTTCTCGGGAAGACGCAGGGCACTACCACATCGAATGGTATTGAAGCTCATGGGGGCGCTGAAAACGCCGCGGGCAGTGTGACTTCGATCAGAGGTCACGCTGCCCGGCGAGTGTCAGAGCCACTGGTTTCTAGTATTCCCAGTCGAGAGCGAAGCTGACCTGATTCGCCCACCAGCTTGATCGCTTGTTGCCAATCTCAGGATAGAGCGGGAAACCCTGCCAGTTGATTGTCTCGGTCGGTCGGGAGACTTCACCCACCCAGCTGAAGGTATAACCGACTCGGAAGGTGGCATACTCGAACATGGACATGTTCTTGATGACTGGAATTACGTCGAGGATCGCGAACTCCCCGAAGATTGACTGCTGGAACATTGGTGAAACGTGAGTCGTGTTCTTCTTCGAGTTGAATTCGGATCGATTGCCTTCGTCCAGCATTCGCGGAGTGGTGTTTCCATTGAAGCGAACGTCAAACAGCGGGTCACCGATGTTATCACCGTAGAGATGGATGTGTTCGTTATTAACAGCGATCCCCAGGTTCGTCTCACCGTACATCTTGAATCCGCTGCGAGGGCCGCCCAGATCAAACCGCAAACCAATCTCTGGACCAGCGATGTGGGACTCGACAGTATTATTCAGTGTCGCGGTGTACTGGTCATACAGCCGCTGGAGTGATGTACTGACTGGTCGGCCTGTGTAGGTCGTCGTGGATGTTCCCCCGCCGGTACTGGTGGCGGTGAGTCCAGTGATGTTGTAGTTAAACCCGCTGTCAATCCCGCGGAAGTGGAAACCTTCACCGATGTAAGTGTATCTCATCCCGTACAACGTACGGAGTTTGACAGCATCTGTGCGGTACACCGGCTGCTGGTAGATGTTGAAGTTCGCTCCAGCTGCCTGAGTTGTGTTCTTCACACTATACAGAACGTCGTACTTCGCCGTCGAACCGTCTCCGAAGTCGACCCCTTCGAATGGCTCACCGTTGTAGAGGGGGATGTTTCCGTTTGTCGGAGTCAGATTCTGTCCACCCAACTGCAGAGTGAGAGCCTGGTTCACCCGAATTCCATTAATGTACTCAGCTCCTCTGGCGAAGTCTCTTCCACCTTCTCCGCCCCACCACGCTGTTGCAATCACACCGGTGTCGTCTTCATTGAAGAACCCAAGGTTCCCCTTGATCCCGCCGACGGTTTTTGGTGTTCCTAGAACACTTGTCCCATAGATGGGATAAGCCTTGTCGCTGACGACTGTCACCGCTGTCGTGCTGATTACCGGGTAAGGGAAGATCAGAGGGGACACAGAATAAAAGCCGTTCACCGGCGGAGTGAAGTTCGGGACCGATGGATACAAGCCGCTGTATGGATCGACAGGAACGCCGTTCGGCACGTTGCGAGCTCCATCCGAGCCGTTCTGGGCATAGGCCGATCCGAATGTCGCGGAGCCTGCATCGGCGTAAACAATCGCCATGGCTTCAATCGAGCCGACGAAGGTCCGCTTCTGGTTCAGGATCTGGCGGAACCAGAGACCGTTGCTGTTGTAGTGCTGATCCTGCGCGACGTTCCCTGGATGGAACGGGCTGATCTGCGGCCAGGGTTGAAACTCTGGCGGCGTGGCTTGCGGGTAAAGCACGTTGGGATCGACATAATTGGGACCGGGAACCGGCGCCATTGCTGATCCATAGGCATTTCCATACCCACCATTCGGCGCGTAAAAATTGGCGTCGCTTGCATCTGGCGTTTGGCCAGACGCGGGGGCATGGATAGCCAGCAGCATCACTGCGCCCGCCACGGCTGTCATCCAGGGCTGAATCCGCATCAGTACATCCTTGACTGGCTTGCCAGACACGCTCGTGCGGCTGGCGATCGACGATAAGGAATCCAAAATTCCTCGCGACCTGATCCCCCGGAATTGACGCTGCATCATGCGGACACGGAGGACGGGTCCCGAGTGAGTTATCGGATCTCCAGTCAGTCAAACTGTACCGATTGTGTGAGTCATGAGGCGTTTTCCTGTCGTGCTGATTCTATGGCAATTTCTGCCTTTGCTGAAAAGAACGGTTGCACCGGCCATTTTGGTGGGACTTCCGCCCCTGAACTGGCACAGTCTGCCGTGAGGTGCACCTCGTTCCGGCGAAATCAGCAAATCGGCCTCTTCACATCGGCGGAAACTGGCTGGCTGCCGCGCGACCACAGACCCGGACTCCGGCAAAATCGGGCGTCACGGGTTGGAGGGAGAATGACTGCCATGAGGACTGGCGTTGGGAATGTCATGAGGAACTCCTCTCTGTTCCACCAGCTCCATCGCGGCCTGATACCGTGAAAGAATGGCTGGCTGCGGGAAGAGTCCGCCTCCAATAAGAAGAAGTGTGACGACGAGCACTGCGACCCGTTCCCGGGGAAGGATTCTCAGCGAGATCGTCGTGGAGCTTTGCGCTCCGGTGAAGATCCGGAGATAGGCCATCAGAATCGCGATGCCGTTCAGTGCCGAGGAAATCACCCCAATCACCCCGAGAAACGGTGAGGCCCCGACGACTCCATCGAGAATGAGTTCCCAACTGATGAACCCGACGGTGCCGGGGAACCCGATGCTCGCCAGGCCGGTGAGCAGAAAGAAGGCGGCGAGCGTCGGCATCTGGCTGTACAGACCCCTGTATTCCTCCAGTGAGAATGGACCGATCCGCGCCTCGATGCTTCGCAGGACAAGCCCGAAACCTCCAAGCGCGAGTCCCATCGACAACCACAGAGAGAGTGCACCTGTCAGCACGAGCGGCGTAATCAGATTCAGCCCCATCAACACCAGAGCTGACTGGCTCAGGAACAGATAGCTGTAAAACCGTCGGGACTCCTTCTGCACGAGTGCGAGTCCCCCTGCATACACAGCGGTAAATGCGGCGATGTGAGCCAGACAGCTTAGAAGCCAGTCCGGAGCGGTCGGCAAAAGCAATCGGGTTGCGAGGTAGACACCCGTCATCGGTGCGACAAAAAGGAGAGAGGTTCCAAAAGTGGCCCGTTGAAACAGGTCAGGGACCCAGGTGTGGAACGGAAACATTCCTGACCGGATGAGAACTCCGACAACCAGTAGGCCCATTCCCGCAGTCGCTGTCGCGGATGCGGCGGGAAAAGCCGAGACCAGAGCCTGTCCGGCAAATAGGCAGGCGACGCACAATCCCATATGGATTGTATAGATGCGGGTCGGTTGCCCCCGTTGACGGAGTTCCATCCACGGAGGGACCATCGCCACTGAGGCCAGCGTCAGCAGCATCCACGGTTCCCGACAGGCAAACACTGCAAGTGCCAGTGACGATCGCCAGAGGAACAAGTCGAAAGAGAACTTCTTTAACTTCGTCCGGAGAGTGGTCAGGGCCTTCAATGTCAGCAGCAGTGAGGTTAGCACCAAAAGGGGCGCATTCAGATGGTCGATTTCAAGAATGCCCGGCATCCACTGATGAAGCCAACGGTTCTCGAGAACGGGGATCCCCTGCAGCCAGAGGTCGAGCCAGCCGCCGAGCGTCATCAGCAGTCCGAGGACCGAAACCGCAAGGCAGATGGAACGTGCGGTTTCCGGCTGTCGGGTGTGACGGATGACGAATGTTGTGCAGAGCGGGGCCCCAATGGCCACTTCCAGCCAGGGAAAAGAAATGAGGTTCATGGCTTCTGGTCGTACGTCTGCAGGGACACGTTTGAATGGTGGGGACTCGAAGGAGCTCCTTGTTGCAGCCAGGAAGCCCATTTTCGCTCAAGTGAATCGCACCAGCGGAAGGTCGAAAGAAACGGATTCACAATCAGACGGAAAAGCAGCTGATCAAAGAATCCCCGTTCGAGGGCGAGTCGGTAGAGTCGAAGTTGAAGTGAATCGGGAACCGCTTTTTCCCACAGCGAGCGGGGCGCCGTCAGCCGGGAGCCAATCGCATTCTCAAGCGACCCATAATCATTGAGAAGAGACGGAGCCCGCAGGAACTGCAGCGTTCTCAAGCAGGCGTGGCCCAGCAGGTGAACCAGAGCAAAGTAGGCAATGGTCTGCCCAATGCTTCCCCCGATGCCAGCGCTGAGGCCGATTTCCGCGATGATCAGTCCGATCTGCGTGAGCGAAGCGAATGCGAGTGCCGACTTAATGTCGGTTTGAGTTCGTGCGGTCAAAGACGCATACAGCGAGGTTAATAGTCCGAGAACTAGCACGGTGCCCCAGAGCCAGGGCGTCAGCGTCAGCAGAGGAGAGACTCGTAAGAGGAGATAGGCTCCCAGATGAACTGACAGTGCTCCATAGAAAATGGCACTCGAAGGAGTCGGCCCTTCCATCGCCCGGGGGAGCCAGCCGGAGAAGGGGATCAGCGCGGATTTACCTGCGGCGGCGATTAAGAGTAAAAGTCCAACGAGCAGACCTGCGCTTGTGTCAGACACGGGACAGACTCCCTCCGGCCAGGAGTGTGCAGCGGTTCCCGTGAACTTGTCGAAATCACCTTCTCCGGTCAGGTGGTGCATCACCACAGCTGCGAGCAGGAAGGCGGCATCGGCCACTCGATAGATCATCCAGACGCGGAGAGCATTCCGCACGGGTTCCGGTCTCGTCTGAAAGAAACCAACCAGCAACGCGGAAGAGAGCCCCACGAGTTCCCAACCGGTGAAGAGCATTTCCACAGTTCCAGCGAGAGCCGTGAGGATCATCCCCGCCTGAAAGATGGAAAAGAGCAGAAAGAATCGCTGATACCCCGTTTCCCGATGCAGGTAGGTCCTGCCGAAAGCGGCGATGACATCACAGAGAATCAGGATCAGCAGGGAGAAGGGAATCGAAAGTCGGTCGAAGACCAGTTTGATGTTGTAGTGAAAGTGAAAATGCGGGTCGGGGAGCATGACCCAACTGCCGAGATCGATCGGCACGTGCCGTCGCCCTGTGATCAGCATGTTGAGCAGCATGCCCAGGCAGGCGACGATTCCGATCAGCCCGGCGATCTGCGTCAGGCGCGAGGTCGTCCGTTCGGACAGACTGCGAGAGCTGATCGCGCAGAGTCCAAGAACGGCGAGAAGTCCCAATGGGGCAGCGACTGCCGACAGCCCCAGGAGATGATCGATTTGCGTGATGGTCATGTTGTCGATCCCTGCGCCGGGCGCTGCTCCAGGGTGGGGGACTCGTCACTCGAACGAATCGAGGCGAATCCCAGGTGCTGACGCCACCCTCGAAACCAGTCGTAGGAACTGGCGGCGACGGGTAGCTCTGTTGATTCCGGCGAATACGGAACGAATTCCCCATTTACAAAAGTGAGGATGTTGGAGGAGCCGGGATCCAGCAGCGCCAGTTGAATCCACCCATTAATCACGTGTTCCCTGATGGAGGGATTTTCTTCCATGATGCCAATCATCGCCTGCGGAGTGGTCTCGATGACGAACAGGATCCGCATCGGCTCATGGATTTCCACCATCTGCTGAGAGAGCCCTGTCCGCAGATCACTTTGGGCTCCTTCCATCACGCCCAGCAGCGAGACAACATTATGCGGCAGCTTGTTTCCGCAGCCCCAGCCAATCGGGTCGACAGTTGAGAAGTAGTATTCAAGGTTGATCCCTGCGCAGACGGGGACGGCCGCCTGAAGAATTCGCGTCAGGATCGAAGATCGTTCGTCATCCTGCATCGGATCATAGGACTGCAGAAAGGACCGTCGATCAAGAAATAGACCGCGTGTTCGCTCTCTGCGTCCGACAATGCACAGGGCGTTCGTCGCATGGTTATATTCGGGGCGGACCTGAGCCAAATCTTCCGACCGGCCTTCGACGTGCTTCAACGCCTCCTCCGGCGTCATGCTTAAAGCAGCGCTGTCGAACCGGCGACAGCGTTCCAACGCGTTTCGCTGACGTGCTGTCAGAATGGTTTCCTGCAACTGGAGAAATCGTTTGCGGTGCGAGGTCGGCAGACGGTCGAGGTTGAAGAATTCGACTTCATCATTGCAGGTATTGTGGTATCCCCCGACGAAGCAGGTCCGGTCGGGAATCGAAATTCCCCGCCGTGCTAACTCAAAACGGACTCGAGGATCGTTGGCCATCTGGCTGACTGCTCGAGCGTTCGGCCCCCCGCGTGATCCTGAACAGGCTCCGCAGTTGTACGCCGACGCATGAGGGTTGTTCTGGCTCGAGGAGCCATGCCCCAGCACGAGAATCAGTGGGGCGAACTCTTTTGTCAGTCCGATATCTCGCAGGAGACGTTCAACGATATTCGCCATCTCCGCGACGGTGAAACCGATCTGATCTTCCTCGGGGCCAGGTTCCTCGGCAGTCCGTTCCAGTCGCAACTGCGTCATTGAGGGCACGCCCACGATCTGGCCGGCGGCCTCGCGCATGAGAGCGGTGTGACGCGGAAAGAGAATTCGGGAGATCATTGGAATCGAAGCGAGCGGTCCCAGCATCGTCGAAAGGACCGCTCCGACGGCGAAGGTGCGTGATCCCAAATGCAGTCCGTGAGACGCCTGACCGAAAACCTTGCGAGCCCGACGTCGCAGCCGGGCGGAATTCTCCAATGAGAACGGAACATCTTCCTGAACCCAGTGCCGGGGGCGGACAGAGACCGGACAAAGCGGCGTGGCATGGGCTTCGACGGCTCCCTGATAGAACATGGCGACCGAGAAGAACCCCGGGGCGCCGAAAGTTTCGAGGTCAGGTGCGATCTCTTCGAGGTGCCGGCGGAATGATTCTTCGCGGTCATCAATGCAGCAGATGACCTGTGTTCGTACAGGCTTTTGCGGAGGGTGGGGTGCAGCGGAATGAATACTGACCGCATCCAGTGCCTTGATTCGGTACCGGTGTTCGAATGCGAGATGCATAATCCGGCGGCGTTCGAAATTGTCGAATTCCGCGATCTCCTGCAACAGGCAATGCCAGTCCGAAGCACTCAATCCAAAAAGAGTCTCCGGTTTCCAACCGAGATACTGCGCGAGCTGGAAGACGGTGAATGCGCGTTGCATCACGCCGTCCTGATCAGCGCCTGCTCCGTGTCGATCCCCCAGCTGGGGCAAATCAGCAAGTGTGCCCGTCCAGACCCCCGCGTCCTGTGCCATCCGCTTTAAAACGTGGCAGTCGAGCATCAGTCGGGCTGCGAGGAATTCGAGAAAAGTGCCCCTTGGTGAAGGCCGGACGACCCGGTCAGTCTGCATTTCCGTCTGCCAGACCATGCCGCTCCAGCCGGGGAGGGCAAGTAACGTCCGTTCAAGAAACGGTTCTGTTTCTTCAACTGCGATTCCCATACGTTGGAGGCAGTCGTGAATGATCTCGAGAGGCGAACGGCAGAGCGCGGCTTCAGATGCAGCGACGCGAGAGAATCCACGGAGTCGCGGATCAACTCCGAGTGAAGTCTGCCCGTAATAGTTCAGAAAGGAATTCAGAAATCCTTGATCGCGGTGAGGGAGCTTCCATTGGGAAAATCCTTGATCGAGAAAGGCAGAAGTGAATCGAATCAATTCTTCCTGGACGACCTGATCCGCATTTTGGCCGGTCGCGGCCCGCAACCGTTCTGTTGGACGGACGAATTGAGGCGGTGCCCGGTGAGGGAACCCGTGAGCAGTCACAGCGGCGAGACTAATCCGCCAGATTGAATTCAGGCAGACCTCGATCCATCGACTTTCGCCCCAGTTTTCAAGAGCTGATTCAGGGGCATGAAAGCTGAGTTCCTCAAGGAACGGAGCGAGAGGAACCGGCGGCGCCTGATCCAGAATCTGACTGTCAGTCTGCAGGCGTTCTCTCTGGAACCAGTGCCGGGTCGCATCGACCATGCGGGTCGTCACTGATTCCGAAACCTGTGGCAGGAATCGACGCAAGGCGTCGGTTTCCGCAATCAGCCATTCCAGCTCGGACGCGGTTCCAGTCTGCAGCGGCAACTGCACCATCGAGAGGCGGAGCTCCTGACGAGTGGTCAGACCGGCGATGGATTCCGACCCCCGTTCGGCCAAGTCGTCGGTCAGAATTCTTTCGAGATCCGTCGACCGAATACGGCCTGTTTTCAGTTTTTCCTGATAGGCTGATTCTGAAAGCAGGGTTTCACAGTGATAGGTCTCCTGGCTGCATCGCAGGGCGTCGAAGAACGACAAGTGTTGCAGAGCGTGAAGCGTGTTATGATGGACGAAGACCGAAATCGGGCCCTGCGCCGGCAAGGCGTGGACTGCATGGTGGATCTGATTGAGCAGGTGAGCATCTGAAGAGGCTGCAACAGCAGACTCTTCTGCGAGGGCGGGTGAAGCCATTTGGAGTCAATAATCTGAAACGCTCATCGGATGCACGACATCCCGCCGAACGAACGACTGTGAGACCAGCGAGTCGACTCCGGTCTGAATGGAGGCCGGATGATCATCGCGATCCGCGATCGACGGTCAGTGCAGAACTGAACGTTAAATAACAGGCGGTGCGCGGCATTATACATCGGTCATGCCAGGAAAGTCGCGAAGGTGGTGGCGGTGCCCATCGGTGAGACGAAGTTCATGAGACGTAGGAAATGTGTTGGAAATTCTGCGATGAAAACGTCTCAGAGGAGCGGGGGATGGGTTACAAATCTGTTAGGTTTAGCCTTCTTCACGTGACTCGTTCCCGGACAACGCGATTCTTTGTGATCAAAACTCGGGCTGAGAGGAACTGATCGTGAGCCAGACTTGGGAAGTGAGAGATTCCGCTGCTGTCGCAGATCCAAATGCGATGCAGGTTCTGCTGGTTGAAGATGATCAAATGTTAGGGCGAGCAATCGCCCGCGGGCTGGAAGACGCGCAGAATCACTGCACATGGATTCGCAGTGGTCAGAAGGTCTTCGAACTTTTGAAAATGGATCACTTCCATGTAATCGTTCTCGATTTGATGCTGCCGGATATTTCTGGAATCGAGGTTCTGGAACGAATTCGGGCTCTCGGAAATCAGACTCCTGTTCTGATCCTGACAGCAATGGGATCGGTTCAGGATCGGGTCGTCGGACTGGAAGGGGGAGCGGATGACTATATGGTCAAGCCGTTCGCCCTGCCGGAACTGCTGGCCCGCCTGAAAGCGATTACCCGCCGGACCCAGAAGACCCCCTCGCAACATCTGAGAGTCGGGCCAATTTCCCTCGACGTCTCGACCCGTCGCTTTTTCCGGGACGGGAAAGAAGTGGATCTGACTCCGACCGAGGCAGGTCTGCTTGAATTTCTGATGCGCCATGCCGATCAGGTCGTCACCCGCCGCATGCTGTGCGAGCACCTGTGGGAATCCGACTGGGAAGGTGTGACAAATGTCATCGAAGTCCATATCAACCGCTTGCGGGGAAAGATGGACCGCGACTTCGACAAGCATCTGATCCAGACCGTGCGTGGGCGTGGATATGTGCTGAGAGTCTCCTGATTTCCTGAACGATCCTGCTGACCGCGATTCGCTTCCGTCCTATTGAAGGAATCGGGAACAGGGGCGACCATACTCGGTGACCGAGCGCATTTCGGGTTGAGTATCCGGGCGCCGGCTGAGCGTCGCAGCTGCGGGACGCAGTGGTCAGTTTTCATCAGGTGGCTTCAGGTGAGGCATGAATCCCAACAGTCCAGTGAGGGTCGACGGGCTGCATCAACAAGGTTCTGGCTGGAAAAAATTTCGGAACACGCTGCGTTTCCGACTCGCGCTGATGAATGCGCTCGTCGTCGTGCTGATCAGCCTGACAACGCTGGCATTGGTGCGACAGGGTGTGAAGTGGGCCCTCTATCAGGAACTCGATCAGCTGCTGAATGAGGATCTGCAGGAAGTCACGCTGGCTCTCCGCGATCATGATCCGAGCGAGTTCTATCTTCTGAAAGACGAACTCGGCCGGAAGGCTCAGGGACACCGACAGCATGGATGGTTTGTCGAACTGCTCGACTCCAAGGGAAATCTGATCTGGGCGAGCGAGGGGGCTCCTTTGATTTCTCAGGAGGCCCAGCAAAACCCGAGCATGGGACCTTATACGCTTGATCAACTTCGAATTGCGAAAGCACCGGTTCCTCCGCAGGCGTATGGAATCACTCAGATTGTCGTGGGAGCGCGACTTACGATTTTCACGCGAGAGATGGAGCGGTTTGATCGACTGGTCCTCTTCGCTGCTTTTCTCCTGATCGTGGCGGCCCCGCTTTGCGGTTATTGGCTCGCAGGCCGTGCGACTCGAACCATTGGGGAGATCATTCAAACCGCTTCCCGTCTTCGTCCGACACATCTCAACGAGCGGCTCACTATTCGCGGAGTGGACGATGAGCTCGACCTGCTCGCGCAGACGATCAATGGTCTGCTGGATCGGATCGCAGCCTATCTGCTCAAACGTCGAGAGTTTCTTGCCAATGCGGCCCATGAGCTGAGAACACCGTTAGCCGCGATTCGCAGTTCGATTGAAGTGGCACTCGATGGTCGGGAGATGAGTCCAGAAGAGAGGACCTTGCTCGAGGATCTGATCGACCAGGCAAACTCGCTGGAAGTGCTGGTCAATCAGCTGCTTCTGATCACCGAGTCGGAAACGGGACAATGGGCTTATGATCCAGAACCGGTGGCCCTGCATGAAGTCGTCACCCGTGCGGTCGATATGTTTCAAGGTGTGGCGGAGTTCAAGGAAATCACTCTCCTCCTGGGGCAATGCCAGCCAGCTATTGTTTCCGGCAGCCGCCGCTATCTCAGGCAGGTCGTCAATAACCTGATTGATAATGCAGTAAAGTATACGCCTGCAGGAGGGCAGATCGTTGTCTCCCTCTGGATTGACCCTGCGATTCCCGTCGTTCGATTGTCAGTCGCGGATACCGGCGTCGGGATTGCAGAAGATGACGTGTCGCGAATCTTCGAACGGTTCTTTCGGGCCGATCGCAGCCGCATGCGTGATCCGAAAGTTCCCGGCACAGGCCTGGGGCTGAGTATTTGCCAGGCCGTGGTTCTCGCTCATGAAGGGACCATTGAGTGCCACAGTGTACTCAAGGAAGGGACCACGTTTCTGGTCACGCTGCCGTTATTGCGGCCGGGCAACGATGCGGTTCAGGCAGAAGCTGACGCGGCGTTAAAACCACCCGTGTAAAGGGTTGGACATTTGCACGACTGACTCCACGGAAACAACTCGAAGCACGCGCTTGAATCAGTTGCGAAGCGAAGGGGTCAGGCGTGCAGCAATGTCTGACCGTTCTGCAGGGAGAGCGGAGGAATGTCGCCACTCGCTTCGAGCAGAATTCCTTCCTGGCGAATCGCCTCAAAGCCTTCACACAGAGTCGCCAGAACTTTTCTGGCTCCGGTCCATTTTTCGAGATTCGGCTCGGCAATCTGACCCATGCAGAAGACGCAGAGGTCGCGGACGGTGCCTGCCACTTCGGAACGCTCGGCATCGGCTCCGTCGACCAATAGCAGAAGATGTTCGACGGCCTTGAGCTGAATGGGGGCGTACAGGCTCTGGTCATCCTGACGCAGGGCATCAATGCCGGCATCGAGCTGGGCCAGAGTGGACTGATAAAGCGCCAGCAGCATTTCAATTCGAGTCCACGCGACCTGAGCACTTCGACGGTAAGCGTGATGAGCTTGCATGAAGGAACCAGCAGTGAGAATGAGTTGGCCGACGACTGACCAGTAAGGTCTGCCCTTGCTGATTGCTCTTATCGACGTCATGCAGGAGAAAGCTGAACTGCAGTCTGCTTTCCGATTGATCTCTTACTTGTGTGCGAGATGGTTTTACCGGTGAGAACAGTTCGCCTTTTCGTACTCGATGATCGAGCGATTACTTGGACGACATGCCTGCGACGCCGGCCAATTGAGAGCCCAGCATACTACTGGTGGACTGGAGTTGCTGGAGCGCCCGTTCCATAGCCTGAAAACGGGACGTCAGCATCTCTTTCTGTGTATCAAACATCTTCTGCTGACGGTCGATCTGTCCCTGAATACTGTCGAGCTGGCTGGAGAACCTCGCATCGAGCGAAGCGAGGATTCCTTTCTCACCATCAAGCAATTGATCAATCAGGGAGTTCATCTTTGAGGTAATTCCGCGTGAGATGGTCAGGGACCCTTCACTCCCGCTGACAACCTGACTGGGACCAAGATTGACTCGAACCTGCAGTCCGTCGGTGATGGCATTTCCGGCGACACCGGTCAGAACCCGACCGCTCCCTTTCGCGACTTCCACTTTCCCATTAATGATGAACTCACCGGCGACGTCGACTCCGACATCGCTTTCGCCCCCTTGAAATCCGAGCGCCGAAACAGCTGAACTGGCAAACAGTGTGATGCGAGATGTCGCTCCATAGCTGTCGGACGTCACGACCATGCGGTCAGAACTGTCGAGCCCGATGGAAAGCGAACGCCCTGTAAAAGCGGAATGACTATTAATTGCTGACTGCACGTTGACAGCGAGCTGTTCCCGGGTGAACGTTCCCTCGGATAGTGTGATCGTTGCCTCGACGCCATCAAGATTGACTTTCAGGCTGTTGTTGGAGCTGTCAATCACGGTCGAAGCGGGGAGTCCGTTTGATGCGGTTAAGGTCGCCCGTTCAGGTGCCTTCGTCACATTGACTTCGATGGGGGAACTGGTTGCCTGTGTCTTTCCTGTCGCGAAAACGAAGCTGATTGCACCGGTACTCGTCCGTCCGTCGACTGCGAAGAGACGCTTGAGGTCCCCAGAATTGACGCCAGTGACATTGCCGTCGATCAGGTTTCGCAGTTGGGTTTCGTTGACGGTCAAGCGACCCGTGTCAGAGGTCGAAATTCCCAGAGCACTCAATCGGTTCGCTTTGGCAGGGCCGCCGGGGATAATCGATTGAATGACCGTTTGCAGCTGAGAGCGAATGCTGATTGCGGAATATTCACCCTGCAGAACTCCGCCGACATTGCTCTCGGCATCGTATTTGGTGACCTGATCGACGAAGTCCAGGAAAGAGTTGTAGGCAGTGACGAAGTCTTTGACTGCGGTCACTCCCTTTTCGGAATCGTTTGTCACGGTGACCGCGATTGTCTTGGCGGGGTCGGCCGACTGCAAATTTAATGTGACTCCACCAATAAGACTGCTGATCGTATTCGTGGAGCTTGTGACGGAAATGGCTCCTGATCCACTTCCCAGCGTGACATGTGCATCCGCGGCCGCTTCAATCGGATTGTCGAAATCGAACACCGGTTTTGCCGCACTGCCAGTGGAGTCGGCCAGATTGTTTGTAACGGTGATCTGATTTTCGGCCCCGGTTCTCGCCGACGTCAGCATGAGACGATAGGACGACGGTCCGTCCTGAACGACACTGGCGTTGACGCCAACATTCGCATAGTTGATCGCGTCAGCGAGTCCGGAAAGCGTATTGTTCGAAGAATCAACAACAATGTCAGCCTGCTGCTGGGAACCGACCCTGATGCTGAACGTCCCTTCGGTCAATGCCGAATCCGGGTTCGAGACCGATTGAGAGGCCACCGTGTGGGCGGTCGCGAGAGACTGAACCCGGATCTGATAGGTTCCGACGTTCGCCCTGGAGCTCGCGGTGGCGACGAGTGAATCTGGATTGGAAACATTCACCACTCGAGCGTCGAAGGGGTTGTTCACACTCGCCGACAGGGAAGTCGCGGTAGTTCTCAGTGTCAGCAGCTGAGTCTGCATCGACTTGAACGCCGTCTTCTTATTCTCGGCGTCGGTCTTGCGGAGTGTAATCAGGTCGAGCTGATCCTTTTGGATCTTCATCAGACCTTCGATAATGACGTCCGTGTCGATACCGGAGACCAGTCCACCGATGTTCACATTGGCCATTACTGAATTCCGTTGACGTCAGAACCACTTGAGAAACTGCGGTCGAGCCTGATTGCCCGATCCCGGGCAACTGGCAAAATGACATTTCTGTCCCCGCTTGGGGCGATCGCAGTCGAAGCTGCGCGGCGGGGGGACCAGTGAAATCAATCTGCTTTAAAATCGACCAGTGCATAAAAAATGCCCGCTGAAGAATTCGCAGGAATCCTTCAACGGGCAGAATTTGCCGCACTCTATCCGTTAATTACCGAAGCAGCGACAGAATCTGCTGTGGAATCTGGTTGGCGTTCGACAGGATCGAGGTTCCGGCCTGAACGAGAACCTGGTTCTTCGTGTAGGCAGCGATTTCCGATGCGAAGTCGGTATCGCGGATCACGGACTCAGCGTTGGTGGTGTTTTCCAGAGTCGTCCGCAGGTTGTTGGCGGTCGAGGTCAGCGTGTTCTGCTGGAAGGCCCCGAGTTCGCCGCGGAGATTGGTGACGTCGCTGATGGCCTGATCAATGACTCCGATGGCGTCCTGAGCCTTCGAAGCAGAGGTCACGTCGATTGAAGCGAGGTTGCCGAACTGGTTGCCGGTCACACCGAGCCCCAGAGAAGCAGCATCAACCTTGCCGATGGTGACGCGAGCGGTCTGGTTCTGGTTTGGTCCGATCTGGAAGGTCAGTGACTCATTCGAAACGGTCAGGGAGCCTTGGGCACCGGTCACGGATTGGGTTGGGTTAGCACCGCTGGTGGCGAGCTGGATCACGATTCCCTTAGCAGCACCTGAGTTGGCTGTCAGGATGTTTCCCTTGCCGGTGAAGGCGTCACCACCGATGGTTCCGGCGATATCGACGCCAGCGTCGGTGATCAGAGTCGTTCCGATTCCGGATGAGGTCGTACCAGCAGCGACATCAGAAATGACGTTGATTTCTGCGTCGAGACCGAAGTTCTGGGAGTACAACCGCAGAGCACCGGAAGCTGTGTCAGCGGTCACGCCAGTCTGTGAAGTGAACTCGTTGATGCGGTTCACGACGGCGGCCTGTGACATCCCGGAGTTCAGGCTGACCACAACCCCGTTGATGGTCAGGTTTTCGTCGGCGGCCAGGTTTGCTGACTGAGAAGCTCCGGCAGTGGCAACAGCACGCTCGGCAGCTGTGGTCACGACAACAGCATATGAACCAGAGGTCGTGTCGGAAGTTCCCTTCAGGTAGGTCACGTTGCCGCTGGAGGCAGTTCCCTTGATGCCGGCGCTGCCGTCGAGCAGTTTCTTGGTGCCGAACTGGGTATTGCTGGCGATACGGTTAATGGTATCGAGAGCGTTGTCGATTTCAGCCTGGTTTGCAGCAAGAGCGTCTGAATCGTTCACACCAGCGTTGGCGGAATCCAGAGCGAGGCTGCGGACCTTCACGAGCAGATCGTTGATTTCGCTCAGAGCGCCTTCGGCGGTCTGGACCAGCGAGACTGCCTTGTTGGAGTTGTCGATTGCCTGCTTCAGACCAGCGATCTGTGCACGCTGCTTTTCCGAGATGACGAGAGCGGCAGGGCCGTCTGCACCGCGGTTGATTTTCAGACCGGATGACAGACGCTCGACCGAGGTGGCGAGAGCGTTCGAAGCCTTCCCCAGGTTGTTCTGGGCATTCAGCGAAGTGACGTTGTTGGCAATAGTGAGAGCCATGGATCAAACCTTTGGTCGTGAAGTGAGGTTGTGTCCGTTTGCTCGTGATGCGCCGCCACCATGCAGCTTGCTGTCCTTTCCCTGGGATCTCATCCCGTCAATCTGCGGACCGTGGTCGAAAATATTCGTGACGTAATGTTGTCGCAGCCAGTTGTTCTGCCGTTCCCCGGGTATCAAAAAATCCTTGTGCCACCTTTTCCCTGGCTGCGTCAATGACGTCAGCACGGACACGCGGGATGTCTGACAGCTGGTCCAGAAAAGGAGTCAGAGCTGACGCGTATTCCGTTTTCGAGTTGGATCCGGTCGTGCGAGTGGTTTGAGTCAGTTCTGAGCGATCGCCGGCCTGTTCAGCAGCGGGACGAGAAGTCCCGCGGGGCAGGTAGAGGGAGTCAGCTTCAAAACGACGCACTTGCATTGCAGTTCAACTCATTTCTGATTCGGGTTAACACGTTATCGAAGCGTTTTTCGGCGACTTGCATGCTTTCTCTCAATTTCGCGCAAAACCTCTGCCGATGCTTTGTGTGTCTGGGGAAAGTTTACCGGTTATGCCGAATTGGCCGAGAAAGTCAGCTCAAGAATGAGTGGCGCGGGGAAAGAACCTGAAGGGGCAGAGCAGAGTCGTTCTGCATCGAGCTCACTGCGCCTGTTACTCATGGGACTCGTCGGGACCATCTGTCTCGCTGGCGGTGCTACTGGAGCATTTCTCGCGCTGCGTGCGATCGAATCGAACTCGATCGGACCAGCAACAAGCAGCATCGGCGATCGTCCTCGAAAAGAAGTGGAACCTCCGCATCAGCTGCCTGAGCAGAAATCAGCCCCGGTTGTCGGGCTCGAGACTCTCGATACGGCAGCTTCTGCCGATCCGGCGCAGGTCGCGGAGCAGATTCGAACACGCATTGCAGAAGAAGCGGCTGCGCCGGTTGTCGCGGAATCACCCTCCGCAGTGCCGTCTGCGGCAGCTCCTCCTGTTCCAGCCGCCGAGTCAGTTGACGTTTCAAAGGATGTAACAAAGGAAGCATCAAAGCCTGTCCCGGTGGAGCGTTCGACTTCGCTCAAAGCCGAAACACTTGCATTGGGCGACCTGCAGTTCGAAGCCGGGAACTATCGCGGAGCCCGCGAACGCTATCTGTCGCTGTTGACGCAGACCCGGAGCGCGATTGATGTCACGTTATTATTGAAACTTGCCCTGTGCGAAGAATCACTGGGCAATCTCACTGCGGCCCAGAATGGATACCGCGAAATTCTCGAACTCTCCTCCGAACCAGCGGTTCGGAATGCTGCCATTCAGGGACAGGCGCGACTGTGGTCCGCAAGTGGTCGCACAGAACTCGCGACCACTGCTTTGACCCGTATTCTCCTGGAAGGACTCGGACGCTCAGGTGACGGCGGGTTCTCCCACCACCTCTCAGCGATCTTTTCGAAAAGAGTTCCAACTGACCAGATGAGTGTGCGGAATTCGCTGAAAGTCTTTCGCGACGAGAATCTGCTTTCTCCTGAACTTATTGTGAATCCGGCGTACATCGTTCGCTTTGCGACCCAGGCCGTTGAGCAGCCTCGATCGGCTGCACTGCCGTTGCGGACAGAAGTTCTCATCGAGGGAGAGCAGGAGACGGCTCCCGAGCGATTCCTCGTCTCCCTGGAGATGCATCGGACCTCATCGCTCGAAATTCTGACTCGGCTGGTGCAGAACCTCGGTTGGCGGGCTCATGTTGATCCTGAAGCTCATGCCGCGCTCGCCGCGCATACTCTGGAACCTGATTGCCAGAAAGTGCCATTAGGCGTTGTCCTCGACTGTCTGCTGGAACCGGTCAACCTGATCTGGGAAAAGCGAGAAAAGACGATCTACATCACCTCAGCCGCGACTGCAGAACCGAAGGCTTTGGAGACAAGCCACTTTGAGGCCGCGCTTCGCATGCTGCAGTTCGCTGATCAGCAGTCATCCAATCATCCGGATGCAGTGGCGTCACGGATGGAACTGGCCCGACTGACGGCAATGCGATCTTCTCGCCCCGCTGCGATTCGCCTGCTTGAGGAGGTCATTGCACAGCGGTCACGCTCCAATTATCTGCCTGTGGCCTGGTTCAACCTGGGCAAGCTTCTCATGTTGGAAAGCCGCCCTGATGATGCTGTGATTGCGTTCTATCGTGCGGCCGACATGCTGAGTGGCGAGTCACTGGAAGTCGCCAGCTATCTCTATGTTGGACGGATCCTGCTGGAGAAAGATGACCCA
Organism: Planctomycetota bacterium; assembly: GCA_023417655.1. Lineage (GTDB taxonomy): Bacteria > Planctomycetota > Planctomycetia > Planctomycetales > Planctomycetaceae > Planctomicrobium. The sequence continues at coordinate 79,189 of JAEZFD010000072.1, forward strand.
CGCAGCGCGATTACGCCGCTGACGCGCGCTCTGTCGTTGTCTCTGGGGTCTTCCTATGAAGGAATCGCCACGCTGCAGCTCTCGTCTGCTTATCTCATGCTGAATCACTTTCAGCGATCGAACAATGTCCTGATGGAACATCTCCCCGCTTTGAAGTCACCTGAGATGCAGGACCCAGGGGCGTTCCTGTCGGCACTGATTCATTACCGCTGGGCACAGGATGAACATGACCGGTTTCGCACCGGGACCAATCTCATTGCTGCGATGACGAATCTGAAGGTGAAAGATTGCTTCGGCGGACAATGGACCTGGCTGGCCGGAAGTGCGGCCCGTGATGTCGGAATGTCACAGGATGCGCTGCGTTTCTTTCAGCAGAGCCTCGAGACTTATTCGTTCCCTCTGCAGAACCGAATGAGGTCGATCATGATCGATGTCGCCCCGGAACTTCTGTCGCGACTTCCAAGCGGCCGACGTGCCGTCGCGAATCAGCAGGCTCCGGAATCATTCCAGATTGAATCCATGATCGCGGAACTGCAGGGAGTGTATCTGCAGGGACAATATGACGAAGCCAAGCGTCTCGCTCGTGAACTGCTCCGTCGCCCATCGATTACTGATTCCCAGCGCCGCCAGACCCTGAAGGTGATGGGACGGGTGCTGCAGGCTCAAGGTCATTACGACGAATCGATCCAATGTTTTACCGGAACGATCCCCAAAGAAGTTCCGCCTCTGCCTGGTCCCAGCGCGGCGCTGGAAGTGGAGGAGCCTGTCCAGTGAAGTCAGTCACACGAACCCGGCGTTTCGCCCCTCGATTGGCAGCAATCTTTCTGTCTGCGACGACCGCCTTCGGCATTGCCCCGGCGACCTCGTGGGGACGGGAACCGATCGACGAAAGCTTTCCAAGCGCCGTCCCGCTCCTCGATCGCGGGGACTTCGAACTATTGGCCGATCAGGCTCTCAGCAATCCCGCTGAGAATCTGATGGAGCTGCAGAATCTGAAGGTCCAGCGTTTTCAGGAACTCAAGCATAAGATCGAGGATCTTTCCCGACTGCTGGAACAGCAAAGAGCTGAGTCAACTGGCACGGTCTCGATTCCTTCCTCCCCTCATCCGTCCGCCGACTCAGCGTCGAAGGGAGCCCATTCCGGCTCGACAGGACCGTCGTCTCCCGGAACCACACATCCCGCTCCATCGCCTTCTTCTGAAACCGGAGCTCCAGGGAAATCGGATGTTCCAACTGACGGTTCCGCTTCTGCTCACCATCCGTCGGGTCAAGAGTCGGGGTTGGGGGCAGGACAGAATCATGGGCAGGTAATGTCTCCGCAGCCACTACCGCAAGGTTTGAACTCAGAGCAGGGAGGGGCCCCGAATCTTGTGCAGCCTCCGGCATGGCAGGATCGCCTGTCATCGACTCGAAGTTCGACAACCGAAGAAGCCCTTCGCCATCTTCCAGTCATCATCAACTCAGACAAAGTTGAAGAACTGAACGGAAGCGAGGAAGAGCAAGGAGTCGTTTCCGGTCAAATCGATCGATTCTCGCTTGCTTGCAGCCTCTTCGGAGCCGGCGAGACGGAAGCCTGTCTGAAAGTTCTGGGTCAGACCGACGTGAAGGGGCTGTCCCGCGAAGATCAGCTCTTTGTGCAATACATGCAGGCCTGCTGTCACCGTCGTGGAGGGAGACTGGATCAGGCTCGCGAGATCTATCGAAGGATCGTCGTTGCTCCCGAGGCCGACTGGATGAAAGACGTCTCCTCATGGTGGCTGGATAATCTGGATTCGAAATCAGTAATCGGTGGTGACATCGGTCGACTGCAGGCGACGTTGTCGGCCTGGGAGACGGAGCTCGCAAATGTCCGAACAAACTAAACTGGAAACCGCACTGCTCGGGCTGTTGCAACGCGCCGAGGGACCGTACCGCCGGGCACTCGCCATGATCGAGATGTGCCTGCCGGATCCGGATCCAGCGGCTGACGAGATCTCGGACTGCCTGTCACGGCTGGAGCCGCTCATGCGTCAGGCTCAGGAGATCGAAGTCGAACTGGCGCCACGCCGGCAAGAGTGGATTGAACGGGGTTATAAACCTGACTCATCAACCAGACAGGTTTTTGCAGATCATCAGAAGCTGCTTGGATCGCTCCTTGAGAAAATCCATCGACTTGAGCAGAGAATGCTGAGCCTCCGACAAAAAGCAAAGCCGGAAGTGGATACCTGGATCCGCCATCAGCAGATGCAACGGGCTTATCAGCAGGCGAGTCGCTGACCGGATGAACAAGTCATCTCCGAGAATATTCGGTTGAATCTGGAGTTCGCAGTTGAAGATCAAATGAAAGTACCGACGTGATTCCAAATTGAATCCGTCGACGCGGCGTTCCCGCGTGACGCTAACGGCAAATGAGTTCCTGCTTTGATAGCACCAACTTCCCGCGGGGGCGGGGGAGGGCGCGATGTCTGTCATCTTTCAATCACGGGTCATGCTTCAGGTTCTGGAGCAGGCAAAACGCTATGCCCGCAGTTCGATCACCGTTCTTCTGTGCGGTGAGAGTGGAACCGGCAAGGAAGTTCTCGCCCGCTATCTGCATCAGAACAGTCCCCGCCACCAGTTCTCCTATTTGAGGGTGAACTGCGCGGCATTGTCGGACGGTCTGGTCGAGAGTGAACTTTTCGGCCACGAGGCAGGTTCATTCACCGGGGCGCAGGCTCTGCGCAAAGGACACTTCGAGAACGCGGGCGACGGCTCGATCTTTCTCGACGAAATCAGTGAATTGCCGCTGACGTCTCAAGCAAAATTGCTCAGAGTCCTTGAAGAACGCGAGTTCCAGCGGGTCGGTGGAAACGACACCCTGCAGCTGAAATCCCGAGTCATCGCCGCGACCAACCGCGATCTTGAGACCGAAGTCGAACGGGGACTATTCCGCCATGATCTCTATCACCGACTGAATGTCCTGCCGCTGCAACTGCCTCCGCTGCGCGATCGCCGGGAGGATATTCCGGCACTCGTCAATTACTTCATCCAGCAATCACAGGCGGATCTGGATCACCGGGTGCGCGGAGTCACCCGGCCGGTGATGGAGAAGCTCTGCGATTACGACTGGCCTGGAAACATCCGTGAATTACGGAATGTGATTCTGCGATGCTGCGTCCTTTCGACGGGTGACACAATTCAAAATGTCGAGTTCTTCAGCACGAAGCCGACGGCACTTATTGTTCCCGAAGTGGAAGGAACCGGACTACCTGACGGCTTTGAGCATCTGTCGTTGGAGGAGATCGAACGACAGGTCATTCTCCGCCGGCTGGAAATCTATCGCGGAAACAAGAATCAGGCTGCCGCAGCATTAGGGGTCACGCCGAGAACTCTGCGAAACAAGATGACCGAGTACCGCAAACTCGGCTATGTCTGCTAACAGTGTCCGCTAACAGTCTGACCGGGTTGAGCGCGGATCAATGTGAATGAGCCTCCCGGGGAGCATCGCGTGGGGTTATCCCTGCACGATGAGGCCGGTTGCCTGACCTGAACTCCGAACTACTTCGCTTCGTTCTGAAGCTGGAAGTCTTCGATCTTCTTGTGCAGCGTGTTCCGGTTGATCCCCAGTTTCGTCGCGGCTTTCGTCTGCGTCCCCTGACAACCACGAAGAACCTGCAGGATCAGTTCCTTCTCGACGAGCCCCATTACATGCTCGTGACATTTTCCTTCGTCGGAGACCTCGCTGAGGCTGCGTTCGACCAACTCTCGGCAAAGTGACTGCAGCTCATTGCGATCAACCCGTCCGAGCCGAACAGGGGCTTCGCCTCGGACGTGAGTCGGGAGGAGATCAGGGGTCAGTTCATTGCCGTCGGCCAGGACGATTGCCCGTTCGATGTAATTCTGCAGTTCGCGGACATTACCCGGCCAGAGATAGGACTTGAAAAAAGAGAGCGCATCTGACGTCACCGAGAGAACGGGTCGCCGGTTTTGAGCGGCATAGCGTTCGACAAAGAAGTTGACCAGTTCAGGGATATCGTCCCGACGTTCCCGGAGCGGAGGAACATAAATCGGCAGGACATTCAGGCGATAATACAAATCCTCCCGGAAGGACCCGCCGTCAACCATCTCAGTAAGGTCTCGGTTCGTTGCGGCGATGATTCGGCAGTCGACGCTGATCGTTCGTGTATCGCCGACCCGTTCGAACTGGTGTTCCTGCAGCACCCGTAGCAGTTTGACCTGCAGTGTATGGTTCACCGAGTTGATCTCATCGAGGAAAATCGTTCCCCCGTGAGCCGCCTCAAATCGCCCGGTGCGGTTTTCGATTGCGTTTGTGAAGGCACCTTTGACGTGCCCAAAAAGTTCGCTTTCCAGCAGACTTTCGCTTAACGCCCCGCAATTCACGCGGACGAAGGGTCCCGTTGCACGGGGACTGAGCTCGTGGACAGATCTCGCGACGAGTTCCTTCCCGGACCCGGTTTCTCCCAGAAGCAGCACTGTTGCTGAGCTATTCGCGATTTTGCGGATATGTCGGAACAATTCGCGCATGGCGACGCTGCTGCCGATGAAACCCTCGAATGGCGGGGCATCCGCCAGAGCTGACTTGGAGTTCGCCATAGAAAATCAAATCGTGCAACAGAAAAGAGCAGGGCTGCATGGATTGTATGCACAGAAAAACAGATTGAGAAGTCTCTCCGCTACCGCTTCTCGCCGGCCCCTTCTTGGCCCTAAGTTCTTTCTGGCGAACGCAAGGAAACTGCGCAGGTCAATTGCGTTCGCTCTGTTTTCTGGCAGATTCAGAACCTCTGCGAGTGCATATTTCCGCCGGGGTTCTGTGGAGGCGCGGGAAGGAGCCCCTCACGCAATCTGCGGTCGGACGAGGTCAACCGGTGGGAATTCCTCTGGATTCGCACTGCCTCAATTGAAGAGAAATCCTGTCGGGTGAAGCTCACAAAGGTCGTCATCACCGGCAATCAGCGGAAGATTCTTTGATCGTAAGAGACGGAGTAAACGGGACGCGATTTAATCAGGTGCGAGAGTGCAGTCATAATCGCGTTGTTATGAGGATCAAAGATGAACGTCGCGCTCTCTTTGCTTGCCAGCGAAGTGTGAATCTCGAGTGGTGAACGACTCCATGACGTGTGGCGGTGACGGGCAGATCAAAAGGCACAATGGTCTAATGTTCTGAAGGGTTGCAGAGCGTGTGAGCTTGTTTCGGCGAGGAGAATTGGAGTTCGTCCATCCAGCGTTCGCGAATCGTTGCGCGGCTGAACCTTTTATTGCGGGTCCTGTTCATTTGAGGAGCCGCTTCCCCACAGGGCGAGGTCAAGGGTTTCGAACAAGTCGTTGCGTTCATTAGAACGTCGGACGGACGAGAGAGGGTGAGCAGGGGGGCGACATCTGGAGTGATCCCAAGGGGGATCCCAGGGATGCGAAGGCTCTTTACAATAGAAATGGAATGACCAGCACCCGTCCCCACAGGTCCTCATCACGACTCGCAGGTCTCGAGTTGGACGGTTGAGCGGAGTCGGCGCAGATCAGTTCAATTGAGAAGCAAATTCCATTCAAAGAATTCAGTTTTTACAACGAAAGTGGCTGAGTTTTGGCAAAACCCTGTTTACTCTGACAACTTTCCCTAGAATGAGTTTGAACAGAAACTAGACAGAAAACTCCCAGTGCATCATCGGGAGGCTGACCTGAATTGTTCGTCGGAGCCTCTATGCGGAATTTTCTCAGGCGCCTCTTTCACCGGCATACGGCCGAAGAAAGGAACGCCAGCTTGGCGGAAGGCTGGAATGAAGAGCGATTTTCTCAGCTTATCGCAGGCGTTCAGGATTACGCAGTCATTCTTCTTGATCACAGTGGAAAAGTCATCTCCTGGAATGCAGGAGCCGAACGGATCAAGGGCTATCAGGCCAACGAAATCATCGGTCGAAATTTCTGCTGCTTTTATCCCAAGGAACTCCAGGCGTCAGGGTGGCCTGAACGTGAGTTGGCCGCGGCTTCGGAGACAGGACGATTCGAAGATGAAGGCTGGAGGATCCGGAAGGACGGCACCCGATTCTGGGCAAACGTCGTTATCACGGCAATTCGGAACGACAAAGGTGAGTTGAACGGCTTTTTGAAGATCACACGTGATCTGACCGAACGCCATCAGGCAGAGCAGACCCTGAAACTCAGTGAAGAGCGTTTCCGCCTGATTGTCGAGGGCGTGAAAGATTATGCGATCTTCATGCTGGATACCGAGGGGAGGGTCGCCACCTGGAGTTCCGGGGCCGAACGAATCAAGGGCTATCGAGCCGAGGAGATCATCGGTCGCCACTTCTCACAGTTCTATCCTCCAGACGCAATCGCCCGCGACTGGCCAAATGAAGAACTTCGTCGGGCCGTCGCCGATGGACGCATTGAAGATGAAGGTTGGCGAATTCGCAAAGACGGCTCCCGTTTCTGGGCGAACGTCGTTATCACAGCATTACGTGATGGGCATGGCATTCTCCGGGGCTTCACTAAAGTCACCAGAGACCTCACGGAACGCCGGCAGGCTGAAGAGAACGCACGACAGCTGCAGAATGAAGAAGTGGCCCGAAAAGCGGCCGAGAAAAGTGCTCACGATGCGCAGTTGGCGCGAGAAGAGGAACGCCGACACCGGGCTCAGCTGCAAGTAACGCTTAACAGCATCGGAGATGGCGTCATCGTCACAGATCATGTCGGACGGGTGACCTTTCTCAATCCGATCGCGATGAATCTGACCGGCTGGAGTTCGCAAGATGCGGCCGGGCTTCCCATCGAGACTATCTTCAACATTGTGAACGAAGGGACTCGCAAGCCGGTAGAAAATCCGGTGACGAAAGTGCTCAAGGAAGGCATCGTCGTTGGCTTGGCGAATCATACGATCTTGATTGCCCGGGATGGCCGGGAGTTTCCGATTGACGATTCCGGGGCTCCGATTTTCGGGGAAGATGGAACGCTCTCAGGCGTGGTCCTTGTTTTCCGGGATGTGACAGAAGCCAAACGCGCCGCGGCCGCGCGTCTGCACCTGGCATCTATCGTGGAGTCGTCGGACGATGCGATCATCGGTCATTCACTCGACGGCATTATCCAAAGCTGGAATCGGGGTGCTGAGAATCTTTACGGATATCAGGCAGAAGAGATCATCGGCCAGTCCCTGCAGATCCTGATTCCGCCCAATCATCCCGATGAACTTCCTCAGAATCTCCAACGGCTCGTCAATGGAGAACATCTCGAGCATTTTGAAACCGAGCGAGTACGTAAAGACGGAAGCCGGGTCGATGTCTCTCTGACGATTTCTCCGATCCGCAATGCCTCCGGCGAGATCATTGGGGCGTCCAAAATTGCCCGTGACATTTCAGGTCGGAAGGAAGAAGACCGCCAAAAGAACGAGTTTCTGGCGATGCTCGCTCATGAGCTCAGGAATCCGCTGGCGGCGATTCTCAGCGGAGTCGAAGTCCTCCGGATGCCCGGGAGCGACGAGGAGGAATCCAATGAGATTCTGACGATTATCTCCCGGCAAACATTGCATCTGGTCCGCCTCGTGGACGACCTGATCGATATCAGCCGAATCACACGCGGGACTCTGGAACTGCGCAAGGAGAATCTCACTCTCACCGAGGCGGTGAAGCAGGCGATCGAGATGTGCAGTTCAACAGTCCAGGAACGTCAACAGCATCTGCATGTCAAACTTCCTGACGGAGAATGCTTGCTGCTGGCCGACAAAACCCGCCTTGCTCAGGCCATCTGCAACTTGATCACCAATGCCTCCAAATACAGCGGCCGCGGAAGTCCGATCTGGCTGACTGCAAAACGAGAGGGGAGTGAAGCGGTCATTTCGATTAAGGACTCAGGAGTCGGGATTCCTCAATCACTCCTCCCCAAAGTTTTTGACATGTTCTTCCAGCTGAAGCAGGCGACGGACGAACCCCAGAAAGGAATCGGGGTCGGTCTTGCGATCGTGAAGCGCCTGGTGGAACTTCATGGCGGGACAGTCGAAGGCTATAGCGATGGCCCGGGACTGGGATCGGAATTCCGGATCCGGCTCCCACTTGTCGTGCGGGAGACGCCGGAAGCAGACTCCGTTCAAGTGCCGTCTCAAAAGGCGGAGAGCGAAACAGGGGTTCGTGTCCTCGTTGTCGACGATAATCACGACGCCGCGAATCTGCTCTCACGAGCCCTGAGACGTCTAGGACATGAGGTCCTCACCGCATATAACGGACAAAACGCGATTGATGCAATTGTTCCGTTTCAGCCTGATGCGGTTTTTCTTGACCTTGGCATGCCGACACTGGATGGGTTTGAAACTTGTCAGCGGATCAGAGAGATCCCTCTCAAACACAAACTCTACATTGCCGCACTGACGGGTTGGGGACAATCAGAGGACCGGATTCGGACTCAGGCCGCTGGTTTTGATCATCATCTTGTCAAGCCGGTCGAACCGCTCGCAGTTCATCAGATCCTGCAGCAGTTACAGCAGCATGCGTAGACGCCAAGGGCGATCCTGTCCGAGCAGCGAGACCGAAGCTCTATCCGTATCCCGGAAAACAGGGAGGCTGCATGCCCTCGGATGCAGCATTGCGGAGAAAAATTTCCAATTCGTCCGATCGTAAGGAAGTTCAGATGTTCGCGAAGCGGCCGCGCTGATGAGCTGCGCGTTTCAGGCGACTCTTTCTCTGGTCACCCTTGATTCAACTCGATACTTTCACGGCTGAGCGAGACTTTCGCGATGCAGCCCCCGAATTGATGGCGTTCCGGAGCCGCGAAACAGGTTGAAGAGGAGCAGACGATGGGTAGAGATTTCGAGAATCGAAAGAACGCGATCTTCAAAACGGCCGGACAAAAATCCAAGCTGTACTCACGTTACGGCAAGCAGGTGTATGTCGCTGCGAAGAACGGTGTTCCCGACCCTGAGTCCAATCCTGCACTCCGGAGCATGATCGAAAAAGCGAAGCGCGATCAGGTCCCGGGGCACGTGATTGAAAAAGCGATCCAGAAGGCGAAGGGCGCCGGCGGGGAGAACTTTGTTCCCGCCCGCTATGAGGGCTTCGGGCCCGGCGGATGCATGGTCGTCGTCGACTGTCTGACTGACAATAATCAGCGGACGATTTCTGAAGTCCGAAACTGCTTTACTAAGACGGGCTCCAAGCTCGGGGCGACTGGTTCCGTTTCGATGTGGTTCGACGAACTGGCGGTTCTTTCATTCAAAGGCGACAACGAAGATCAGGTGCTGGAAGCCCTCCTCGACGCCGATGTGAATGTGGAAGATGTCGAAACCAAGAATGGGACCATCACCATTTTCGCTCCGCCGACAGAACTCTTTAAGGCCCGGGGAGCACTGCTGGAGAAATTTCCAGGACTCGAATTCGAAGTTCAGGAAATCAACATGTTCCCGCAGAGCATGAAGGCCATCACGGCAGATGATCTGCCGACCTTTGAGAAATTCATGAACATGCTGAACGACTGCGACGATGTTCAGGAAGTCTATCACAACGCAGAGCTGCCAAGCTGAGGCAGCTGCCTGAGAAGCGTAGCGAGAGCAGGAGGCACCGGCCGAGCCATTTTCCACTCAGCCGGTGCCTTTACGTTTTCATGTGACGAGCGGCGGGAGCATGACTTCGTGCAGCACCTGCCCGTCCAGTGATTTGCTTGTGATCACGAATCGGGACTCATTCGCCGTGCCTTCCATGATGGTCGCGGCTGCGATCTTCGGGCCGCCTCCCACCAGCTGAGGGAGCGGTTGGGTCTCCGATTTAGGCATCCAATGGGCTCTGTGAGTATGCCCGGAAACGACCAGCTGAACGCCTCCCTGTTGCAACAGCGGAACCCAGGCATTGCGGCAGACTTCTGAATAGATCCAGAAATCCGGCGGCGGCTCGTACCCGTCGAACCAGAGTGGGATATGGCAGAACAGGACGCGATAAGGGGCTGACTTGAACCAGTCTTCTTCAATGACCTTGGCCAGCCACTGGCGTTGACGTTCCCGCATCGCTTCAAAACCAGCGAGTCCGGCGAAGACCGCGCGATCATCCGGCTTGTCTTCTCCGGTATCCATGACCAGCACTGCCACCGGTCCACTGCGGAACCCATAGTAAAACCGGTTGTCCGGGTTCCCCGTGAACTTGGACAGCTCCCTCGCGGCAGGTCCACGGACGTCGTGATTGCCCCGCGCATAAGCGAGCGGCCATCGCGAAGAAATTTCGAGCCCACTCGGTGCCAGATACTGGGCACGCATTTTCGCCGGATCGTAAATGTCGTTCGATTGATCGCCGTTCCAGAGCAGGAAATCGGGTCGGTAGGAGTCGGTCAGTTCCACCAGCTTCTTGATCGTTTCCTGATTCTCATGAGTGTCGTTCCAGATGGTGAACTTCGTCTCGGCGGAATCAGGGTTGAGGGTCCGGAACTCTTTCACTTCAGTCGAAACAGCTTCCCCTTGATGAATCTTGTAAGCAGACTGGAAGTGAATCGTTCGCGCCACGACTCGATAACGGATTGTCGAATTCACCGGCAGCGGAGGCAGAACAAACTTCAGAACGTTCTGGTCATACGGGAGCAGTCCGGCTGATTCACCTTGAATTTTCTGGAACTCGCCATCGCCAACCGCGAGTTCCAAATACCCGCTGGCTGGACCATTCACCGACTGCAGGATCGACAGCGATTCCGGGGCAGGTCCGCTGACGACCGGATGCCCCACAAAAAGGGGCAGCGACTCGGCAGGCTTCTCAGCAGCACGTGATTCTGCAGAACCACTCAACTGTCCGACCGCCGCCACTCCCAGACTTGCCGCCAGTGACGAATTCAGAAATTCACGTCGACGCATCAAATGCTCCTCAAAAGGCAGGCAGGGGGGGCATAGCGGAACAGCAGAACTGTTGCCGATCAGAATAGTTCGATCAAGTTCGGAACCACAGGTGGGACTTGTTTACGGCATCGGCTGTTTGCTATCAGCGACTCTTAATCACAACGACTGACAGCTATTGACAGCAGGGGCAGACTTCAGGGATCAGCAGTTGCAGGGTCGCTGTATAGTTGGTGGTCTCGAAATCTGGGCCGGTTTCTTCGGGGTTCTTATGGTGGGCAACGATCAGGTAGCGGTCGCCGGTCTTGGGGGTGAATGAGGCTTCTCCCTGTGCGTTTGTCTTGCGTTCATAGGTTTCGTCGAAACCTTCTTTCAGCGGGGTTCCCTGTGGGATGAAGGAGACGGTTGCCCCTTCCAGCGGTTTACCATGCAGCAGCAGTTTGACCTCAATCGGCATGCCAGGTCCGGTGAAGAGGACTGGATGGGAAACAGGGACCAGTTCGAAGGGATGCCCCAGCGGTTCTTTCCAGCCTTCTCCGATGTCCTTTAACTGGTCCAGTTGAACACCGGCAAGAAAGTAGGTCTTTCCGCTCTTCAGTGACCGGGCCGACTTCCCGTGCTTCACGACGCGATCGAACTTGTGAGCCACTCCGTAAGTTCCGGCGAATGGTGCGACGAACTTGGCTGTCCAGTAGCCTTCGTTGGGGGCGTAGCCCTTGTCGATCAGCTGCGGCAGCAGGTCGAACTTGATTCCATTGGGCATCAGGAGATCAAGCGTGCAGCCATCGAGCTGGACTTTGCTGGCAAGTTTGAAGTCACGATGTTCATTTCCGTGGTTTCCCAATCGCAGATCCACGAAGACTGCGTCGCCGGTGCGAATGACGCTGGTATTCGTCTCAACCCAGGTGTCGTGAGCCAGTACCGGAGTAGGCAGGCACAGCAGACAGAGGAGCAGGGGGAGTCGCATGTTGAGAAATCCCGTGAGGCATGAGGGAGGAGAACAGGCACAGCGATAGTGCCGCATTCCCCAGCGAATCACAACGGTTCCCAGCGAATTTCTCCCGGTGAGCAGGGTACGATAGACCAAACTGTGGCGACCTGCCAAAATCCGCACAGCCGCCAATCACGGACGCAGACTCGCCCGGAAATTACCGGACAAGTCTGATCTTCCGAACACGCCGGGCGGGTGACGTGTCTGCCTGCGGTATCTACTGAATGCAGTGCCCGGTGAATGCGGTGTTGCCATTCCCCTGAATCAGGTCCGTCTTCCGTCGGCCACCTTTTCGAAATCGCTTCTATGTCCCTGTTTCGCCCTGACGTCGACAAACTTCACGGTTACGTTCCCGGAGAACAGCCCCAGGAATCAGGCTGGGTCAAACTCAATACCAACGAGAACCCGTATCCTCCGTCTCCTGCTGTGCTTGAGGCGGTGACACGCGTCGCCAAAGACCGGCTTCAGATTTATCCGGACCCACTCGGTCGCAGTTTCTGTCGCGCGGCCTCCGAGGTTCTTGGCGTTGATCCGGAGTGGATTTTCCCGGCGAACGGCAGCGATGAGAATCTGACGATTCTGGTGCGGACCTTCGCCGACAAAAGCGATCTGATCTCCTATCCGTATCCCAGCTATGTCCTCTACGAGACACTGGCGGAAATTCAGGGAACCCGGCATGCCCGGCTGCGGCTGAATCCCGACTGGTCGTGGAACCGGAAGCTGAACCGGCCGCTCATCGAGCAGTCGAAGATGCTCTTTGTTCCGAATCCGAATTCGCCCTCAGGCAACCGCTGGGACGACGAAACCATTCTGTCACTGGTTCCGCCACGGGGAGTCCTCGTTCTCGATGAAGCGTATGGCGACTTCGCTGATGAACCCCATCAAATGCAGCTGCTGAAAGGGGAGCAGGGGAAACAGATCATTGTGACCCGCACCTTCAGCAAGTCCTACAGTATGGCTGGAGTGCGATTCGGTTTCGCTGTAGCTCACCCTGACAATGTCGCTGGCATGCAGAAAGTGAAGGACAGCTATAACTGCGACGCACTGTCGCTGGCCGCAGCCGAAGCCGCAATTCGCGATCAGGCGTGGATGCTTGAGAACCGCCGCAAGATCATCGCGACACGCCAACGTCTTTCGGCCGCACTGGTCGAACTCGGGTTCGATATCGTTCCGAGCCAGAGCAACTTCGTCTGGTCAACTCACCCACAACGCAGCCATGAAGAGATCTATCTTGCTCTGAAGGCCCGCAAGATCCTGATCCGGTACATGAAGTTCCCGCACGCACTGCCTGAGACTGACGAGAATCCGACAGGACTTCTTGACGGCATTCGGATCACGGTCGGAACGGACGCCCAGATCGATACGCTGCTGGGCGCCCTGAAAGAGATCGTCTGAGCCGGCTGCCACGTTCCCCTGCCAATTCACATTCTCCGAGCCGATTGAGATTGCCCTGATGACTGCTCCGCGGACTGCCACCATTCAACGTACGACCGGTGAAACGAAGATCTCACTCTCCCTGAACCTCGACGGGACAGGGCAGGCGGATATCCAGACAGGCGTCGGTTTCTTCAACCACATGCTGACACTGTTCGCGAAGCATGGGCTGTTCGACCTGACGATCCATGCCGAAGGGGATCTCGACGTCGATCAGCACCACACCGTGGAAGACACTGGAATCGTGCTGGGACAGGCCATTCGTCAGGCGGTCGGAGACAAGGCCGGTATCGTCCGTTACGGATCGATGTCGCTGCCCATGGAAGACACGCTGGTCACCTCGGCACTGGATCTGAGCGGCCGATACTGGTTCGTCGACAAGTTCCAGTTCCCCACGGAAAAGATCGGGGAGTTCGACTCTCAGCTCGTCGAGGTCTTCTGGCAGGCTGTGGCGGCCAATGCCTTGATGAATCTGCATGTCGTGCTCCACCACGGGCACAACAGTCACCACATCTCGGAGGCGATCTTCAAAGCGACCGCCCGGGCGTTGCGGCAGGCGATCGTCGTCGATCCTCGGCAGACAGGCGTCCCCTCGTCCAAAGGGGTGCTGTAAGCAGGTGAAGTGATTCGGAACTCGTGATTCGACATTCGTTGTTAGAGCGGAGTCGAATCACTTTTCAGGAACTCTCGCAACACGACGGTGGCGTAAGAGCCGCTCGGCAGGGTGAACGCCAGTCGAGTTCCGGCTGGCTCTGAGTTCACCTGCAGATCGCCAGGCCAGAGGAGTAGGGGACGCCGCGCACCGGACGTGAGTTTTGAATACTCCCGGAAGTGATCGAGCGTGAGCCCGGCCGACTCCAGAACCTGTTGTTCCAGTTCCAACGGTCGTCCGGTTGGTTGCTTCATCTTCGGTCCGAACAATGGACCTGTCACCACGGTTTCTCGTTCGGTGAACCGCTGCTGCTCTCGTTCTACCTCTTCGGCGATGAAGGCCCCGCCCGAGGCCGTCACCTGCATGATGTCGCCGGCCTGCACTTGATGCAGCCATCCCTGTTCAAGCCGGGTCGACAACACCGTGTTGAACAAGGCGGACTGAGCCGCCGAGAGTGCCAGTCGCAACAGGAATTTGCGACGCTGTGGAGCGATGTCGCGAGGGGAGGTCTCTTTCTTCAGGAGGGCAAAGCCCAGATTCGCGGTCTCGCCATCGATCCCGAATCGCTGCTCACCGAAATAATTGGGGACGCCGTTTGCCTGAACTGATTCCGCAATTTGTCGGGCGATCTCTGCCGACTCTTCCGCGTTTCCCTCTTCGGAACGAATAAGAATCTCAAACCGGTTCCCTTTGAGATGCCCCGTCTTCAGCTTGTTCCCATGACGTTTCGAGTCCAGCACCTGAATGGCCGGCGTCTCGATCTGACTGATTGCAGACTCGCAGGTCGCAGGAACCGAGACCCATTGCCGGGTGATGGCGCGACGATCTTTCAGGCCTGCCATTCCGATTTCATCCCGCTTGATTCCCAATGATCGGGCGAGATGTCCCGTCAGAAACTCGGCTGAGATGTCGCGTTTCTGGATGAACAGAAACAGGTGCTCTCCCTCTCCGCTGGGAAGATAGGCTGGGATTTCTTCGACGATGAAATCTTCAGGCTCCGCCTTGATCTGGCCGACCAGTGTCAGGGAAGGGGACGACAGCATCGGCAACGGATTCGGGGGAGACATTATGGACTCGATGAGACGTCAGAAGTTCAGAAGAGAAGGGATTCTATCGTGGCCCCGGGCATCTCGCGAACGCCGGCGCAAAGAACGGCCATGCGAAAGGTTCTGAAGGAGGTCAATGCGAACCGGTCCTCGGAGGTCTTGCAGACACCTTGAAGTTTTCTTCAAACGTCCCATAAACACCAGTTGATTCAATTGTGCGTGGGGGTTAGGCTTGAGTGAATTCACAAATTCGAAGCCGTCTTCGACAGTCTCTTCTTGATCTGCCCTTTGTTCTCGGTCTCTGATTCCTCACTCTTTGCTGGCGAGGGTCGAATGAAGTCTCACGCTCGTGGTTTCACACTGATTGAATTGTTGGTCGTCATTGCAATTATCGCCGTTCTGATCGCATTGCTTCTGCCGGCCGTCCAACAGGCGCGAGAATCTGCCCGTCGTACGCAGTGTAAGAATCAGTTAAAGCAACTTGGTCTGGCACTTCATAATTATGAAGGAACACACGGCAGATTACCGGCAGGCTGTGCCTATGCCGGCTTTCCACGGGGAGGCGCCGGGACGCATAGTTTCGGTCCAAGCTATATCGCCATGCTGCTCCCCTATCTGGAGCAGTCCGCCGCATACAACTCCATGACATGGAATGGGAAATCGCCCGGATATGTCGGTGAGGCTACTCCAAGTGCGGGGAACCAGAATGCAGCCGCGGCAATCGGGGCCCGTCCACCGACGCTCTGTCCTTCCATGGTTGTGTTCTCCGCCCAGACTTCGCGGGAGCAGATCAATGTGTATGCGGGAATCGCCGGGGCAGCGGAACCGGTGACCTTCACGGAGTCCCGGATCTATACAACCACATCCGGAACTTCCACTGGAGTTGCCATGCAAAGCGGAGGAGGAATGCTTCCGCCGAATGTCTGGGTGAAGTTCGGAACAGTGACAGATGGCCTGAGTAATACTCTTGCCATCGGGGAACAGGGGGGCTCGCTCCCCCGACTGGATGGGGCAAGGAATTACCTGTTCGCAAGTGAATATGCCAAGTCGGATGGCGCGACCAATGTCGTTGGATATCTGATGGGGACGCGAATGGCCGGCGCTCCACCTTATTGCGATCCCGCCTGCGGCACGACAGGCAACAATGATGGTTGCGATGCTGATCCACGCTTCTTTAATGTGACAACAATTCGATATCGCCCAAATCAAGGACCATTCGCGAATCAGGTGTTCCCAGGGATGTCGAGTACGCACGGCCTGAATAACCCGCTGATCTCAATGCATTCAGGTGGCGTTCAAGTCTGCATGGGAGATGGATCCGTTCGCTTTATCACAGAGAACATGGATCTCGAAACACTGAAACGGTTGGCGACTCGCGACGACGGACAACCGGTTCCCGAATTCTAGGTTCGGTCGCTCTACGCGATGCTCGCGCCTTGATCTCCGAAAGACCTGATCCCACGTCGGGGAGACGGGCAGGCGAAAAAGTAAAATGGTTTCAAGGCCACGCACTTGGCTTCATGCGGCGCCCTTTAGCTTGACTCTCTCAACAGGGGCGGCCTGCTATTTCGATCTGTCAGGTTCGTCAGGGACAAATGCTGTGAAAGATTCAGGAATGCACCCTCGGTTCCCCGAGATTTCGATTCGCCCCGCTGATTCGCAAAAGATCCGGTGCAATTTGAGGCTTTGCCTGGTGCTGTTACTGGCAGTCGGTTTCACTTCCTGCAGTCAGAAGTTTGACTATGGCCAGACAGGCAAGGTCAGTGGAACTTTAAGCTGCGACGGTCAGCCGCTCGCACCGGGGCATGCCGTCGTTTTCATGGAGCCCCTGAAAGGCTTTCTCGCATTTGGTCTGACAGATGAAGCGGGACGGTTTCAGGTGAACTCCTGGAACTCCGGAAACCTGCCTGTCGGAACCTATCAGGTGCAGATTGCGCCGCCCGGTGAAAACACCCCTTCGAAGGAGGACAAAGATATTTCTTTCGAACAGGCAGGTTCCAAGACGGACCGGTCGAAGCCCCGTTATCACAAACGATATGAGAGTCACCTGACCAGTCAGATCTCGAAGGAAGTTGTCGCGGGCTCGAATGATTTCAAAATTGAGATCACCTCTAAATGAGATTCGATGCGACAGAATCGTTCCTGTGCGACGATTCAGGGGTCTTCTGAGCTCTCTTCAAATTCGCTAAGCACACTCCCACGCTTCCCCGGTGCTATTCACCTCTCCACCTCGTTCTACACGCTTCTCGCTTATCCGGTTGACCGAACGCTCGATGGCTTCCTAGCGCAGTGTCGCTGATCGGAATGAGCCCTGCATTTGAAATAACCTTGCAGGGACGAAGCCTGTCGTGATCTCCTGCTGAAGGCTGCGATCCTCACAGCAGTTCTGGGGCGTCGTCGCATTTCTAAGCGCTAAGTCAGCGTTCATATGCGATTGATAAACAGGATTCATGAAAACGCTTTTCGGTGGAACATTTTTGTTGACAAAATGATTCACCGGGGACCATAGTGGCTTCCTTGATGTCATGGGACATCATCGGTGATATTTCCATTCATCATCTGATTGCGTTCGCAAGTTCACACCTTCTTCTCATGAGGCCACCCATGCGTGACAGCGGCTATTCCTGCGCACACAGGAAACGAATTTACGCGTTCACACTGATCGAATTGCTGGTGGTTATCGCAATTATTGCAGTGCTGATTGCACTCCTGTTGCCTGCCGTGCAACAAGCTCGGGAAGCCGCTCGTCGCTCCAATTGCAAGAACTCTTTGAAGCAGATTGGAATCGCACTCCATAACTACGTCGATACACACGGTGTTTTCCCCTATGCCGGGGGCGGAACCGGAGGGGCCTCACGCAGTGGAGCCAACGCGTCGAATTTCAACGAAGGAAGCGGGTTCATTGTCCTGCTCCCCTATATCGAGCAGTCGGCACTGTATAACGAAATCGCTTCCAAGCAGACTCATGCCGGAATCACTTATCAGGAATTTGGCCCGTCCGCCGTTGCCGGTGTTAACACTCCCTATGTTCCATTTCAAAGGCGGATTTCACTGCTGATGTGCCCGTCATCAATCCCCAGCACCCATGCGTTTGGCCCGACCAATTATGGATTCTCGCATGGAGATTCCTCTTACAATACGAAGAGCGCGACGCTCGTGAGGGGACTGTTCGGATACCAGACTCGGCGGTCGTTCGCCGATATCCGGGATGGCTCCAGCAATACCGTCGCGATGGGGGAAATTGCTTCTCAGGGAGCCGATGACAAAGCCGTTCCAGGAATGGGAACTTACCGCACAGCGGAGACGACGAGTGATCAGACGATGGTCAACTCCCCAATCGCGTGTCTGGCGCTCATCGCCGGCTCTCCCGGCCGATTCCCCGCAACAACTCTGACGGGCGCTTGGCGGGGGCAGGCCTGGGCCAGCGGAGCAGCCGGGCAATCAGGTGTGAATACCATTCTTCCACCGAACTCCCCGGCCTGCATGACCTCGACCACGTGGACCGACAATAATCGCGGGCAACTCCCCGTGACCAGTCTCCACCCAGGAGGCGCACACGTCCTCATGGCTGACGGTGCAGTGCGGCTTGTCAGCGAAAACATCGACACTGGGAATCTGTCGACCACCGACATCAGGACGCTTGGCGGCGCAAGTCCCTATGGAATCTGGGGGGCACTCGGTTCCATCTCCGGCGGAGAAATCATCGGAGACTTTTAGAACTGTTGCTTTTCTGCCCATTCGCTAAGCGGGAGCAGCTGGCCGGGTTGTATGCACAGGGAATCGATTTCTCATGTGAACCGATGCCGTGGAACTCCTCGCGGAATCACCACACTGTAATCGTTCTCGATCGCCAGGGGGCCGTTGATTGGCAGGGCTTCCTCTGCGGTCGAGATCTGCCACAACTGATTTTCCCTTGTATCTGGATGTCAGGTTTTTCCATGAAAGTCATGTTGTCAAAACAAGTGATCATTCCATTTTGTCTAATGATGGTCTCATGCAGTGGTGGCGTGGAAGATAAATGGAGTGCGTCACGGCCGAAGCCGGTGAAGGCAGGTGGAGTCGTGACTTATCAGGGAGCTCCTCTCGCTGGAGCCACGATTATTCTGGCGTCGTCAAATCCGAAGCAGCGTCCGGCGACTTCGATGACGGATTCGTCGGGTTCCTTTCAGTTGATGACTTATCAACCGGGAGACGGGGCAGTGCCGGGTGAATACGGTGTCATTATTAAAAAGCTGGATGATGGCGGCGCCCCGATTACCGATGGCCCTTCCGATTCCGAACCAGCAGGAAAACCTGCTCCTCTCACGGCGAAGCATGCTCTCCCTGAGAAATATCTTGATCCGACCGTCAGCAAATTGTCAGCAACGATCAAGAGCGGAGAATCAAATCGCTTGCAGTTCGATCTCAAAGATTGAAATCGAGATTGACCCGAGCCCGCCGGAGCAGGCCATCAGTCCTCTCTTCGGAAAGCGCGGAGCCGACTCCTCCGAAACTTGTCAAAGCTGCCTATTTAAACAGTAACGCCCGCGGATATTTCCGCGGGCGTTATTCATTATCGAAGTCGGATATTCGTTACGAGGGCTGATAAGCAGTGTCATGAGCCCATGGCTTGCGGTATGGGCGATCCGTCATTGACTGAGCTTCCGCATCACCGATGAACTTCTCAGCTTGCGGGTCCCACTTGACGCCACGGCCGAGTCGGGCAGTGATGTTCCCCAAGTGGCAAGCTGTTGCGGATCGGTGTCCGATTTCAACATCCGCCACTGGTTTCGCCCGACTCTTGATGCAGTCGAGGAAGTCCTGATGATGGTTCTTGCTGCGATAAAGTTGGGTCGGGAGAGTGGTGACGTCGACCTTCAGGAGTTCTTCTGGAGTCGCAGTGATTTTGCCGCGATTGACTGCCAGTTTCCCTTTTTCCCCGATGAATGTGATTCCGCCGGGAATGTCTTTCTGCAACTGCCCGAGGATGACCTTGGTTCCGTTGGCATAGTTGTAGGTCAGGCGACAGGTTTCGGTCACTTCCGAGATGTTCGGCAGGTTGAAGGTTGCGGTCCCATCAACAGAGATTGGGCCGGAATCATCCATCCCCAGCGCCCACTGAGCGATGTCGAGATGGTGAGCTCCGAAGTTGGTGATCTGTCCGCCAGAATAGTCCCACCAGAATCGGAAGTTATAGTGGACTCGCTTCTCGTTATAGGGGCGCATCGGAGCTGGGCCGAGCCACATATCGTAGTCGAGATTGGCTGGAGGAGTGGAATCCGCTGGCAACGGACCGGGATAATTTGACTTCGGAATCCCGACCAGGATTTCCTGAATCTTGCCCAGCTGTCCATTTCGAATCAGCGTGCAGGCAGTCCAGAACTCTTCACCTGACCGCTGCTGTGATCCAGTCTGAACAACCCGTTGGTACTTTCGGGCGGCGTCGACCATTCGACGGCCTTCATTGATCGTCAGCGACAGGGGCTTCTCGCAGTAGACGTCTTTCCCTGCCTGACAGCCATGAATTGTCATCAAAGCATGCCAGTGATCGGGAACTGTCACAATGAGGGCATCAATGTCGTTGCGATCGAGCACCTTGCGGTAGTCACCGTATTCAGTCGGATTCTGATTCTTCTCGACAGCGGCTTTCACGGCAGTGGCCCGCACATCGGAATCAACGTCACAGATCGCGGCCATGTTGCAGCCTCGACCGATGAAGGCCTTCATATTGCCGAGCCCCTGGTTACGGACTCCAATCGCGGCGACGGTCACCCGTTCGTTTGCACCAAAACATTTTTGAGGAATGATGTAGGGGGCCGCGAAGACGGCTGCGGCAGACTTGAGGAACTGTCGACGGGATGCGCGAGGCATATCATTCTCCTGTGGGGCCGGTTCCAGAATGAGCAGAGTTCCATCGTACCGGCCTCGGTCTTTGGTCACTACCGTCCCTGTCATTCAGCTGGCAGAAATTCGTCAATCGACAGAATGTCGGACCGGCGGGGCAAGGTCTGTCCAGTGTTCCATTGCCACGGGATTAGCACGTGAGATCACGGGATTTGAGTTGTCAGGCTCAGGTCGCGGATTCATCGGGATTTCCGGGAAATCATCCAGACCCCTTGAAGCGATCTGCATTCACAGCCAAAATAGCGGCAAAGGATTTCACTCTCATGCGACGGCTGATTCCATTCCGCAAACAGCGCAAATTCCCTCTCTATAACCAGCCGGAGGAGCGGGAAGGATTGCGCGCGGCCGGTCAGTTTAACGCCCAGTTGATGGATTTCCTGCGTTCTCATGTGAAGGCAGGGGTCACAACCAATCAACTGAACGCGCTGGCCGAGGAATACACCCGCGATCATGGAAACATTCCCGCCTGCCTCGGTTATCACGGATATCCCAAGTCGATCTGCACGAGTATCAACAGCGTCGTCTGTCACGGGATCCCCAATGACGAAGAACTGAAGCCCGGCGACATTGTGAATGTCGACTGTACGTCGATCGTCGACGGATGGTTCGGTGATTCTTCAGAAACGTTTTTGATTGAACCGGTCTCCGTGGAAGCCCGACGGCTTGTGCAGGCGACGTTTGATTCACTCTGGCTCGGTATTCAGGCGATCAAGCCCTTCAGCTCTGTGATGGAGATCGGACTGGCGGTGTCGCGGCACGGGTGGAAGTGCGGCTATGGAGTTGTGGAAAACTTCCAGGGGCACGGCATCGGACGGATGTTTCATCAGGAGCCAGGGATTCCACATATTCCGGTCCGGGAAAGTCAGCGGGATATTCTGGCACCCGGGGCTTGCTTCACGATTGAGCCGATGTTCAATCTCGGAACCCGGATGACACGCGGTCCGCTGAAGGATGGCTGGACTGTGCTGACTGAAGATGGCTCGTTGTCCGCACAATTTGAGCATCAGTTGCTGATGACAGAGTCGGGTCCGGAAATTCTGACTCTGACCAGTCATGGTCCTCAATCTGGACATATTTTTTAAGCAGCGGACCTGAACGCTTGCGAAAATCGGGTCGGTTCCGGAGGTTGGAGCTTCAGCCCTCCCGTCGCGTTTCCGGGCTCTGATCTGTCTCCCTACGAACCAATTGACGGTCGGAGAAAACTGTTCTCACCGACGGAGTCAGCATGACTACCGTCAATCACAAGGTTGCAGAGATGTCGATTGCCTCCCCACTCGCTTCCGTCCGGTCAGATGCCGGAAATCCATCGATCGGGAAGCCGCGGGTCATCGCTGTCATGCCGGCCTACAACGCGGCAGCGACGCTGGAAAGAACTGTCGCCGATATTCCACAGGGCATCGTCGATGAAGTGATCCTCGTTGATGACTGCAGCCGTGACCACACTGCAGAACTGGCCCGAAAGCTGGGACTGACCGTGATTGTTCATGAAAAGAACAAAGGTTACGGCGGGAATCAGAAAACCTGCTATACGCAGGCTCTGGCAAGCGGCGCAGACTTCATTGTGATGATCCATCCGGATTACCAGTACGACAGCCGAGTCGTCGGCGCGGCCGTTGAGTTTCTGCGGCTGGGAATCTGTGATGTGATGCTCGGCTCACGGATTCGATCACGGCAAGAAGCATTTGCAGGCGGGATGCCTGCCTGGAAATATTTCGCCAATCGCATTCTGACAGCAATTGAGAACATGGCACTGGGCCAGAACCTCGGGGATTTCCACAGCGGCTTTCGCGCTTATCGGCGGGAGGTTCTCGAGACAATTCCCTGGCAGGACAACACTGACGACTTCGCGTTCGACAGCCAGTTTCTCGCTCAGTCAGTTTACTTCGGTTTCAAATTGGGTGACGTCCCGGTCCCGGTGCGATACTTTGACGAGGCCTCGAGCATCAACTTTCGGCGCTGCATCAAGTATGGCTTCACGACCTTGTGGATCATGTTGCAATACTGGCTGCAGAAGCTCGGACTCGCTCGCTTCAAGATTTTCAAGCGTCAGCCCTCTAAACGGCAGGGCTGACTTCAGATCTGACGTTAACGGGCGCTGAGCTCGTGAACGATCTGTACCAGTGCTTTCACGTTCTCAGGCTTCATGTCCGGGTGGACGCCGTGCCCGAGATTAAAGATGTGCCCGGGTTGTCCGCCGGCAGCATCGAGAACTTCTTTTGCACGTTCGCGTAACAGCGGCAGGTCGCAATAGAGCGAGACCGGGTCGAGATTCCCCTGAATCGCCCGCTTCGGACCGACAACTTTTCTCGCTGTCTGGAAGTCGACGCGCCAGTCGATTCCGAGAACCTGTCCTCCGGCAGCCGCCTGGTCTTCAAGCAAGGCAGGATTCCCGGTCAGGAAGTTAATGACGGGGACCTCCGCAGGAAGTGACTCGATCAGTCGCTTGGTGTAAGGCTGTACGTAGCGACGGTAGTCGGCTGGTCCGAGGCATCCCGCCCAACTGTCGAAAATCTGAACCGCTTGACATCCTGCAGCAATCTGAGCATGCAGATAACGGGAAAGCGTGTCGACCAGTTTCGACATCAGGACGTCCCAGGCAGCCCGATCCTGATACATCAGAGTTTTTGTCCGGACGTAATTCTTTGAGCCGCCTCCTTCAATGGCGTACGACGCCAGAGTGAACGGGGCACCTGCGAAGCCGAGCAGGGGGATGTCATTTGGCAAAGCGGCCCGGATCAGCTTCACAGCGTCGAAGACATACTCGACGAGACCGAGATCCTCAACCGGCTGAACGTGATCGACTTCCGCTGCACTCAGGAGCGGGTTATGAATGACCGGGCCTTCGCCTTTCTGGTATTCCAGATCGAAGCCCATCGGTTCGAGGATCGGCAACAAGTCTGCGAACAGAATCGCGGCATCGACTCCGAGCACTTCACGCGCGGTGACTGTTACCTCCGCAGCGAGCTCAGGCCGTTTGCAGAGTTCGATGAAGGTCACTTTGCTGCGGACCGCCATGTACTCCGGCAGATACCGACCCGCCTGGCGCATGATCCAGATCGGAGTGCAATCGGTCGGCTCACAACGAGCGGCCTTCATTAATCGGGAGTTCTGCAGGGCGGTCGACAGCATGGGAAAGGATCGTTCCATCTGAAGAGAGTGACATTCGTTGAACGCACTATAGTTTGTCTCAGAGCCGTCGCCTATCGCGTGACGAACGGCCCTCGAGTCTCCTCTCGATCCGTCAGGTGCTGACGTCACTCCCGGATTCCGTGGAAAAAGCGGGTCAGGACCACGTCAAACTCTGTTAACGGCAATTGGACGGTTCAACCATTCGCCATCCAACATGATTTTCGAGATCTCACCAGCAAACAAATGCCGTTGCGAGTCAAAACCGTCTTTGACAGGGAATGAGTCTGGCAGCGCGATGACGCACAGATCGGCTGCCTGACCGGGGGCGATGGTTCCGCGGTCCATCGCTAGCGCCTTGCCCGCATTCGCCGTCGCCAATTGCAGCAGGTCCGAGCAAGGAACGTCCGGAGCCTGCTTCTGAAGAAACCGGAGTTCTTCCCAGATGCTCAAATCCGGGTTTGACGCCCGACTGTCAGTTCCCAGTGTGATATTGATTCCGCGTTCATGCATGCGCCGCCAAGGATGTTCTCCCGATTGCATCGCCGCGAACGTGCGGGGGCAGTACGCGATAGAAAACTCAGGATGTTCAGCGATGAAATCCAGTTCCTGTTCGTCGAGAAGGTTTCCATGAGCCAGCAGAACATGGGGCAAACCGGCCAGACGTTTGAGGTAATCCATCGGCCGCGTCTGGCGAGGAATGACGTCGTCCCGCCAGATCCCCATCCGTGAAAAGAGGTCTACGAGGGATCCGGTTCCTGAAGACAGCAGCTGCAGTTCGGCCGGTGATTCAGCCAGATGCATTGTCAATGGCACCTGCTTCTCTGCGGCGAGATCACAGAGCCCTGCAAACAGTTTTGGGTGCAGCGAATAGGGAGCATGCGGGCTCAGGCCGACAGACCCGGGAGTCAGTTCCTGTCCCTGATCGAGGAATTTCCGTGCGGCTGCAAGCGTGGGAATGACCTGTTCGCTCCGCAGCCCCAGGTATTCCCGATAGAAACGGATTCTTCTACGATCGGCCTTAATCTCAGATTGAAAGAGCCAGTCGCGGGTTGCGATTTCCCCAACAGCCGCCGTTCCAGTCGAGGCCACTTCCCGCAATCCGGTCTGAATGCTTTCCTCAGGTGAGATGCTTCTCGACTGGCGCGAGGCAATGACCTGTTGGATCCAGGCCGCGAAATCAGCCCGGGGTTCGAGCGGAGCACGAAGGTCGCTGAATTCCAGATGGGTATGTGTGTTAATCAGTCCTGGGATGAGAGCCACTGCTCCAAGATCAATCGTATTCTCACCGACAAACTCTTCCTCGGAGAGGAAAAGACCATCTTCGATCACGACGCTCCCGTTGCGAATCGGTGGCCCATCGCCGGTGAAGACCCATTGCGCACGCAATCGGATCATTGACTCTCCTGCGGCGGCTGGGGAGCCTGCTTCAGACTTTGAGGCAGAATGCGGATGCGTTCGCTGTAGGTTCGCAGCTCGATATGCCGCTGTTCCAGATCGACATGCAGGTAGGAAATGCCTCCTGACTCACTCGGCTGATCCCAGTCGACGAGCGGCATGCCGGTGTTCTTGTCGAGCCCGATGATTTTCAGACGATGATAGGAAAGCTCTCCAAATTCATCATGGACATCCGCGGCCAGAACCATGAGTGGAGAATCAGCGAATTCCGGGGTCAGCAGTTTCAGTCTCCATCTCTGTCCGTCGGCGCGACGGCGCGGCGATGACCCTGCGGTGCTCTTCATGAGCGGTGGTTCGTACGACCAAAGTTGTTTGCCGGATCGATCAAACGCATTCACGACCCCGGTGACTGAGATGCCGGAAAGATGCATAAAACTCGACATGTGGCCGCCGTTGTCGGTGATGACAAAGAAATGGCCCGCGTCGGTCAGCACTTGAACCGGAGCCGAGTGATTTCGTCCTCGTACAGTCACCGTCATCAGACGTGTCTGGTCGCCTGTTTTCAGGTTCACAAGAAACAACTCGTTGTCCGGCGAGATCCACATCAGGGATTCATTATCAGGATGAACGAGCATCGCTTCCATCGGCAACTCACGCTGCCACCGGATCTCCCCTGTTCCGGAAAGACGCTGTAAGGCAACAGTGGCGGCTGAGGAATCGGCAGGCTGGTGCCGACGCAATAGGACATAGTCCTGATCGAGGACTGCAAATGTGCGGCTGATGAGATCCAATTGAAGTTCATCGGCAATTTGACTGCCATCAATGGCTCGTCGGAGATCTTTGGCTCCTCGGCCGAAGACGGCGAAGCGGTCCGCGCCAAGACTTGCGACGTAGGCTCGGTCGGGCGCCTTCGTGTCCCGCCAGAGTTCCTCCCCGGTGATGGGATCCAAAGCGATCCAGTCACGACAGAGGAGGAGAAGGACACGATTGTTCCCGGAAACAAGGTATCCGGCCTGATCGCGATGGGCCGCATTCTGTTGGGAAACCAGAAATTGTGAGACCGAGACGAACACCTGATGCTGGAACGGCTGAACGGTGTTCATGCGCCCCAGGCTCGGTCCTTTGAGCTCTGGCTGCCATGTCCAGATCAATTGACGGGTCGCCCAGTCCATGGCCTGCAGCGTCCCCCGGTGGACAATCATGGCATAAGGCCCTTGAAGTCTGGCAACAGCGGCAGGCTGGAATTCAAGATGAGACATCTGGCGAATCGGAAATGAGCCGAGGAATTCACCGCTCGATCGATCTTCGACGCGGGTCCGAAGCTGATCGACATCCAGTAGAAAACGGAGGGAACGCAATTTCTCATACCCCGCCCCGAGAATCGCGACCGTCGTGACTGCTGACTCATTTCCGGTCAGTCCCAACCGCTCAACTGCCCACGCACCACTCCAGGGAGATTTGACTGCAGCTGTGGCCTCCTGCTTCTGGGCGGTCTCCAGACCTGTTTCAGCGAGCTTCTGGAGCGGAGCCTTTTGTTCCTCAGGCCATGACTCGATCCGAGACTGCAGTTCCTTCCAGCATTGAGCGGCATCCTGATGCCATCCCAACGAGGCAAGTCGTTGCGCCTGCAGAACCAGACCCCGCACCCTCAGAGCGGCGTCCGGCCCTCCAGAGACTCGCTGGCAGCGCACCAGTCCCTCACCTGTGCGTCCCTGTGCGAATGCCTGTTCAG
This sequence comes from Planctomycetota bacterium, assembly GCA_023417655.1. Classification (GTDB taxonomy): domain Bacteria; phylum Planctomycetota; class Planctomycetia; order Planctomycetales; family Planctomycetaceae; genus Planctomicrobium. The sequence continues at coordinate 106,213 of JAEZFD010000072.1, forward strand.
CCAGTTGCAGTTCAAGTCGCTGACCGGCAGGGTGGAAGGAAAGGGCTCTGGCCCAGCGATCCCGAACGGCTGGATCCTGTGGAGCCTGAGCTGCCAGTTCATTGAGACGTGGGTCGAGGTCGTTCTCGCGCTGCTCGGGTGTCAACTGAGAAGACAGGTCCTGAAGCCGCCCGCCGCTCCAGGCATCAAGCCGCACTTTGCGAGTCCCGTCCTGCAATGTGTCATGAAGTGGAGACTTACGGATGAGTTCACAATAGAGGTCTAACGCCGGGACCCATTCACGACGCGACATCAGCGACTCGGAAAGCGTTCTCTGGAAATCGGTCATTCGGCCCAATGACTGAGCTAGCTCGCGGTACTCCCCGATCAAGGACTCGCGATCGGTTGCATTGTCTTTATCGAGAACTGATTGGCCGAGCAGTTCGAATCTTAACCCCGCAACCTCCTGTCGCTGCGATTCCGTGAGCCCCGGTCGGGATATTGCAGCCGTTAATGCGGTCGCGGCGGCTTCGCGATTCCCGGCAGCGAGTTGCAGTCGGGCACTATTGACGTCCTCTTTAAATAACTGCCCGGAGTCGGCACCGGCCAGCTGAGTCTGAGGACTTAAAGGGAACGCTGTTGCATAGGAGTAGTTCAGAGACAGGAGCATTCCATCCCCTGTCGTTAAAGAGCCCAGCTGTGTCTCCAATTCAGGAAGGGTCTGAATCTGATCGATTTCTCCCTGACTCAGATTCACTCGAACCAGCCGGCCTCCTTCGGTCGTGACGAGCAGCTTGTCCTCAACGATGATCCCCCGACCGCATGGTCGCGCTGGGAGTGGGACTGACCAGAGCAACTCCCCGTTCCCGGTCAGGTTTCTGGCCGAGACAGTATGGGTTCCGACAAGAATGACGGCGGAATTCCAGTGTCCCGCGACATACAGTGCCGACTGATTGGGACGGTCACTTTTCTGCTGTTCCCAGAGTCGCTTCCCGGTCGCCAGATCCAGACAGAAAAGCATCGGATTGGTGAGACCGAACTCGTCAGGGAGTTCAGGGGGTGTGAAAATTACTCGGCCCTGTGAGACCACTGGGACTGTGGCATGCCAGCGGCGATTCAGTGGCTGGATCGCCTGCGGTGCATATCGCTGACGTGCGTGAAGCGATGGATCAACCCGATTTGAAAATCGGGCCGTCCAGACAAGACGATGCGTTGCCAGTTCCACAGCAGTCAGCCATCCGGTCGAAGTCGGGCAGAGAATCAATCCGTCCGCCACGACTGGTCGGGCAAGCCAGTGTCGACGAACCAGATCAGCTGTGATCGGGCGACCAGGAGTTGCAAGCTGTTGCGACCAGAGAACATCACCGGTGCTCGGAGACAGGCTGAACAAAGTCACAATGCCATCGAGTTCCCCGATGATGAACAGTTCATCGCCATAGGGAACAGGGGCTCCCTGAAAATAAGCACCTGCCAGCGGACGCGAAAACTGGTCTTCAATCTTCTTGCCACCAATCCGCCACTGTTGCCGTCCTGTTTCGAGGTCATAAGCGACCAGTTCATTGGTCGCATCATCGCTGCGCATGTCATCTTCATCCCCGGAGAGATTCCAGTCATTCGAAGCCCGAATCACAGCATCTCCGGAAATCTCCAAAGTGAAGAGTCGTCGCCCGTCACTGCTGAGACTGCCGTAAACTTCATTGCGATAGAGCAGCGTCGCCAGACGATGACTTTCCAGCTGCCGCACCTGAAAGTCGCCCGATTCCTCTGGATCATCGATGTCGAATTCCGGCGTCCCCATCCCCAGCAATCGCTCTTCAGGACTGCCGCTTCGACGGCTTTCCCAAAGAAGATTTCCTGTCGCCAGATCGCGCACCTGCAGTGATCGCAGGGATCGAAAAGCGACTTTGCGATGCACGACCAAGGGGGCCAGAGTCGGGGTTGCTGCGATCTCCTGGTCTGTAAGTTCGGTCGAAAGCTCATTCAGTCGATCCTGAATCCGATAGCGTTCGATCAGGGGAACCGACCATCGCGCCGAAAGAATCGGGTCAACTTCGTGAGCGGAAGATTGCTGGTCCGGAAGAGAGAGAAACGGACTGACCGAGTCCTTGCCGGAAGTGGGACTCGGCAATGCGTTCACTTGATACTTTGCAAGATCGGCTTCCGTCACATCCGGATTCAGGCGTCTCGCCTCGGCCAGATTCCCGGCTCGCAACCATGCCCGTTCTGCATGACCTCGGGCGGTGTCCAATTCGTCTGCGGTGCTGCGAGCCATTAGTCGCTGCCACAGCAGCGCAGCCTGTTGATATTCCCCACGACCTTCATACCAGTTCGCGAGAAACTCAATCGCTTTTCCACCGGCAGGGGTCGGCCCATAGAGCAACGCAACCTGACGAATCTGTTCGAGATCCTGCTGCTCGACACCACGACGAAACTGCTGTTCGGCCGTCGTCGAAAACTGGTTCAGATAGTTGCGTTTTGCTTCCTCTGGCAGACTCGCGACCTGCTGCTCCACTTCAGTCAGAAACGAGTGGAAGCGGCGATCATTCTGGAAGGTAAAGGAGTCGGCGGATTCGTTCAGCAGGAACTGGTAGATCAGAATTGCATCGTGATACCGTCCTTGCTGCACATAAGTCTTTGCCTGGTTGAATGTCCGGGTCCCTTCCGACTTCTGAATGGGACGGGAATCGAGAATATCTCGCCCTGATTTCTGACGCTCGAGATCTTCTCCCGTCCGGCGGATTCCGCGGTCAATGCCGCGAAACAGTTCTCCCAGCGGATTCCGGGATTCCTGTGCATGGAGCAGGCCACAGTCATGACTGATCAGGCCCAGGCTCACGACCCCGACCAGCAGCAAATGTGAAAGACCGGAAACCTGCTTCATACCAATGATTCCACAGAGGGAATTCGTTCGAATGGACTGCCATGATTGTCGCTGGAAAGTCCGGCAGCGTCAAAGAGCCACTGCCAGATTGCAGCCGCTTTCCCGAATTTCGACGAAAGTGAGCCGCCTCGCTCTGGCACCGGATGAAAGGACTTTGTTCACGACCTATACTGGGTCGTCGTTCCCGATTCCGATTCTGATCGCAATCCGAAATGGCAGTCTTCTTCCCGGGTCGATTTGCAGAAGGAATTTCCGTGCTTCCACGATTCACTTCCCGGTCCAGCATGCTGGTTCTGCTGACTGGAATCTGGGCCATCGCTCTGGTCTCTTCTGGCACCGCCGAGGAGCCTGCGAAGAAATACGACTCCGTTGAAATCCTTTTCGACGGAAAATCGCTCGGCAAATGGCAACGGGGCGACTTCGGTAAAGAGGGGACCGTCGAGGTAAAAGACGGGCAGCTGCTGATCGGACGCGGCTCTCCAATGAACGGCATTGTCTGGCGCGGCGGCGAATTGCCGAAAAGCAATTACGAAATCGTGATGGAGGCTCAACGGGTCGAGGGAGCTGATTTCTTTGCGACGGTGACTTTCCCTGTGAAAGACAGCGCCTGTTCGCTCGTGCTCGGGGGATGGGGGGGCGGTCTCATCGGCCTTTCCAGTCTGAACGGGATCGATGCTTCTGAGAATGAAACTCTCGGCTATTACGAATTCAAAAACGGCCAGTGGTATCAGATCCGCATTCAGGTGTTGGATGACCGGATTCTTTGCTGGATCGATGATAAGGAGATCGTCAACGTCGATATCAGTGATAAGGAAATCGGAATTCGCATCGAGATGGAATTCTGTCGTCCGCTGGGAGTTGCCAGTTACCGAACGACAGGTGCAGTCAGAAAGCTGACCCTGCAGCGCCTGACAGCAAAGAAATCGTAAAACGATTCGAAATTGCGTCCCGCAGACCGGACCTCGATGGTTCTGCGGACCCCCAGTCATTTGAGGATGGAAAAGGACGGAGTTTAGTGATTCAGGATCTGCACCTGGCCGACTCGGCCAGACCGGTCATTCGCGGTGTTGCGTTTGATCTCGATGGATTGATGTTGAACACGGAAGAGGTCTTTCATCTGACGGGAAGCGAATTAATGCGGCGGCGCGGCAAAGAAGCGACGCCCCGACTTTTTCATGCCATGATGGGGCGTCGTGCTCATGAAGCCTTTCAGGCCATGATTGAAATGATGAACCTGACCGAGACGATCGAGGAACTCTCCAAAGAATCAGGCGAGATCTTCGACAATCTGCTGGATGGTCATCTCTCGCTGATGCCGGGGCTCCTGGAACTGCTTGATCTGCTTGATGAGCAGAAGATTCCCCGGGCTGTCGCAACCAGCTCCGGCAGGAACTATCTGCTGGCAATGCTCAATCGGTTTGAACTGCTCCCGCGGTTCGATTTCCTGCTCTCCGCAGAAGATGTCATCCATGGAAAGCCGAATCCTGAAATCTATCTGACTGCGGCGCGGCGGCTGAACATTCCCCCAGAGCAGATGCTAGTGATGGAAGACAGTGAGAACGGTTGCAGGGCAGCAGTTGCCAGCGGGGCCTATGCCGTTGCCGTCCCGCATGTTCACAGTCAGCATCACAATTTTGAAGGGGTGAAGGGGATCGCGACCAGCCTGCGGGATCCCATTATTCGGGGACTGTTTGAAGTAGTCTGAGCCCATCCTGATCGGATCGGGAGAAATTTACTGCGATTTGGAGAAATCCGATTTCCGCAGGATGTCGCGAGGCGGCCGCAAACTGTCAAATAGTTAGGAACGAGCATGAATGAACGCGGAGCTTCGTTCGAGTTCAGGTTCGAGTCGAGCAGGGATATTTGCTCCGGAAAGACAGGCCGCCTGCAATGTTGCACCACGCGGATCCATTGACCGTCTATTGTGTCGCCTGTAATGAAGCGTTTCTTGGTCATTATGGCGATTCCCGCTGTCCCCGTTGCGGGATGGCCGCCCTGCAACAGCCGCAGTCGTCGCTGAATACAATCCACCTCACGCTGGGGGAACAGAGTCCGGTTATCGCCGAGATTCCGAAGACTGACCTGTCGAACCTGGTCGACTCGACACTTGACCGCTATCACATTCGGTCTCTGCTCGGCAAAGGAGGCATGGGCTGGGTCTTTCTGGCTCAGCATCTGCAGCTCAATCGGCCTTGCGCGCTCAAAATTCTGTCACCGAATCTAGTGCTGAAAGACCTCGAGTATCTCGACCGTTTCTACACGGAAGGGCAGGCCGCGGCGTCGCTGAACCACATGAACGTGGTCACTGTCCATGCAATCGGAAGGTCGGAGGACTACCACTTTCTGGAGATGGAATTCGTGCCGGGACGTTCCTTGCAGAAAATGCTGGAAGAACGGGCATTTGAACCGGCTCGGGCCATGACCATCGCCTTGGGGATCTCAAACGGACTCGCGGCTGCGCATCGGCTGGGAATCATTCACAGGGATCTGAAGCCAGATAACATTCTTCTGACGCATCAGGGAATTCCGAAGATCGGCGACTTCGGTCTCGCGAAACGCCTGCATGGGAATTCAGCTCGTGAAGGGCCGGGGACGCTTGCAGGGACCCCGCATTTTATGGCCCCGGAACTCTTTATGGGGTCGCCGGCGACTCCAGCGAGTGACATTTATGCTTTGGGCGTTTCGCTGTTCAACATGCTGACTGGGCAGCTTCCTTTTCACGGAGATAGCCTGTCGGCACTGTCCAACGCGATCCAGCATGATGCTCCGCCGAACCTGCGGACACTGGTCCCGGGCCTTCCGCTTGAGGTCTGCGAAGCGGTCGGCATGATGCTGGAAAAGAGTCCTGGTAATCGCCCGACTGATGGGATTGAAGCATCGGAACTGCTACAGGCGATTCTCGGTCAAATGCGCGATATTGAGACGCTCCTGCACGCGGCGTTTCGGTATGAACCACAGGTCGAATGGGCCCGGCAGCCCCAGCGATTTGAGTTAACGGTGGTCCTTCCCAGCGGTCGAAAGCAAACTGTTTTCATCGAAGCCAGTCGGCATCCCCCGGCAGAGCGACTGCTTCAGATCTTCAGTCTCTGTTGCCCGGCGGCCCCGCACTATTATGGGGACGCTTTACGGCTGAACTCAGAACTTCCTCACGGTGCCATCGCGGTCCGGGAAATTGACGGGCAGGATTACTTTGTGACGCTGAACAGTTATCCACTCGGGACGGCTGACGCAGAGGAAATCCGGCGGAGTGTCATCGCACTCGCCCATTGCGGTGACATGATTGAATTCAAATTGACCGGAGAAGACCGGCATTAGAGCAGTTTGCTCTACCGAGTGCCCGCGCAGCGCGACTTTAAGCACCGAAACGCTGCCTCCCACGGTGAGAACGGGCAGAGCAAAAAGCAAATGATCTAAACCGCTTTCCCTTACAGGGCTCCTTTTCGTTCGCATGCGACTGACTGAGTTCGCGCGCTGGTGATAACAATCTCGAGAGAATAGGCCCAACCACATTTTTGTTTGCTCGCAAGTGTGCTTATACTTGCATGTGTGGATGCGAGTTTGTACAGCATCCTGCCCTTTGTTCGGCGCGATGGACCAACTTCCCCGATTTCATGATGAAGCCTGATGGCCTCAGTGAAATTGTGAGCCGAACTTTCTCTTCTCTCGCGGAGCGACCGTTAACAGGCGACGCGCCTGGTCTTCTCCGGCCCAATTTTGGAGATTGTCTGTGGTCAAGGACCGTCATCAGGCGTATCGCGGATTTACGCTGATCGAACTTCTCGTTGTGATTGCGATCATCGCAGTGTTGATCGCGTTGCTGCTGCCGGCAGTTCAACAGGCTCGGGAGGCCGCGAGACGGTCTCAGTGCAAGAACAATCTCAAACAGATGGGGTTGGCACTGCACAACTACCACGATACGCATCGCACATTTCCACCGGGCGCATTTGCGGAAAACACAGCAGCGACCGCGCTGACTCCCATTGCAACCGGGAACGGTTTGAGCTTTCACGTCATGATTCTGCCGTTCATGGATCAGGCGAATCTCTATGAAAAGATCGGGTTCGCTGGAACAGCCTGGGATCAAAATAATCGTGGTCAGTACGGGGTTATGCCGCTGGGTGCCTTCCTTTGCCCGAGTGCTGTTGAAACAAGGGACCCCGGTAATATTTATACCCCGACCGGGGCGAATTATGCTGCGGCCCATTACATCGGCGTCGCGGGACCGGTCGGAACGGACACGACCACCAATCCACCCGTCACGCCTGTGAATGTATCAACCGGAACAGTGTATCACTGGATTCCAGAAACCGCTGGGGGTGACTGGGGCGGCTTGGCCCAGACCGGAATTCTGCTGCGACAGTTTATTACGAAGTTGCGTGACGTAACCGACGGAAGCAGCAATACCATTCTGGTCATGGAGTCCTCCTGGGATGCAAACAAGCAGCACCTCCGTTGCTGGCTCCGCGGATCCGCGAGCAATCGCTCGATCGTTTCCACCAAGAATCTGGCTCATAGTCCTAATACGGTAGTAAATTCGGCATTCAATAATCGATCTTTCGGCAGCAATCACACCGGAGGCGTTCAGGCGACGATGGCTGACGGGGCAGTGACCTTCTTCAGTGAGAACATCGACATGAATGTCCTGCGTGCCCTGTCAACGCGTGCCGAATCAGACATCGTCCAGATTGAACTGTAATGCAAATACCCGAAGGTGGGCTCAGTTATTACGTTTTAGATATTAGTGCTGCTGCCGGAGATATGTCGAAATCCTTAGCCGGTTTTTGGCGGCCCTTCTTCATTCAACCGGCCGACTCTGGTATCACTCCCGGCTTGATCCGTTAAGAGTTGCTAAGACATCTCCTGACGGCTGACTGATCAGTCCTAACGTGTGACGGGACCTCTGCTAGTTCAGAGGTCCTGTTTTTTATGCGCACTGCCATCCAGTTACTGCCATCCTGTGCAGGACAGACCGCCTCAGTTTGTCTTCACTCATTCAGGTTCATGCGATTTTCATCTTGAGGCCCTGAAATCTTAAAAAAGAGTGGCCATAGTCCGAATTCCTGATGGTGGTGCTCCTCATGTTTGGTAGCGTTGATGAGTTGTCAGTCCTGAGAGTCCCTCACACGTCCCCGGCAATATCAGAGTCGTGGGCCGTTCGAGAACTCCGTCGAAGAGTTGCTGATGGAATGCCGGTTTGTTGATCGAGAAACCGGGTTTCATCAGAGCCATCGCGTCCCCGGGGAGCCCTCTTTCATTCGAAACTGAGGAGAGTATCTTGGCGAATCGGACCCAACGTCGAATCGGCTTCACGCTCATCGAATTGCTGGTCGTCATTGCGATTATTGCAGTGCTCATTGCCCTCTTACTTCCAGCTGTACAGCAGGCCCGGGAAGCGGCAAGGCGATCGCAATGCAAGAACAACCTCAAGCAGTTGGGGCTTGCTTTGCATAACTATCTGGACACGTTCGGGTGCTTCCCATATGGACGCGGCGGAACAGGTCACCCCGACGAGGGGACAATTAATGCAACTGGCGATAATGTTAATCGGGCCAGTGGATACATCGGTTTGCTGCCGTACCTCGATCAGGGGGCACTTTACAGCCAGATCAGTGGACCGCTGACATTCGGCGGAGTCACGTATTCCGCATTTGGTCCGCGCCCAGGGACTGGGAATGCCAACTATGAACCTTTCATGGTGAATATCTCGTCCATGATCTGTCCTTCAAGTCAGCTGATTACAACAGTAAAACTTGGCGGTCAGACAAATTATGGGTTCAGCTGGGGCGATAATAATCGTCAGATCTCGGGGTCAGAGACGGTGAGTGTTCGTCGCAACCTCCGCTTAAACCGCCGTGGAATGTTTACGTTTCAGGTGACCCGAAAAATTCGCGACATTACTGACGGAACAAGCAACACCATCGCGATGGGAGAGATTGCGACGAGTAATAATGCTAATGACGTTCGCGGCGGAGTGGCTCGGGCCAGAGGAGCCGATCCCGGGTACGACAATAATATCACCTGCTTCCTCGAAGCAGATCAGTCTTCTGGAACATTAACGGCCGGAAGCAACGCGAATTGGCGCGGCAATGGCTGGGCGAACGGAGTGAATTCTTACACGGGTATCAACACGGTCTTACCGCCCAATTCCCCGGCCTGCCTGCAAAGTTCCAATGATCACTCGAATGGACAGTTGCCTGTGAGCAGCTGGCACATCGGTGCAGCACAGATCCTGATGGGTGATGGCTCAGTCCGCAGCATCAGCGACAACATCAACACTGGCGATCTGTCAAAGAAAGATGTCACGGTCGGGCCCAGCCCGTTCGGTGTCTGGGGAGCGCTCGGTTCGATGGAGGGAAATGAAGTGATCGGTGATTTCTAGAGCAAGAATGGGCAGATCAAAAGGCGAAACCGTCCAGAGCGATTTGCAAAGTTGCGTCCCTTCCCGTCATTGTCCTTTCTCTCTTTAAGCAACCCGATGTTCAACTCATACACGGTGATCTGGTTTCTGATAGGGAGTGTCACTCTTTGTGGATGCGGGAGGAAGGAAATTCCCGGGCGTCCGAAGCTCTATCAGGTCTCCGGGAGCGTCATGTTTGAAGGTCAGCCCGCTGCGGGGGCTGTCGTGATGTTCGCGCCTCAGGACCATGAATTTGCCGCGACCGCGAAGACGCAGTCTGATGGGACGTTCCGGCTACGGACATTCGAGGAGGGTGACGGCGCTGCCGAGGGTACTTATAAAGTCGTCGTCTATAAGGTCGACGTACATGTCCTCGAGAACGGAGGAGTTCGGGAGGAACATCACTTCCCGATGAAGTACAAGAGCACCGAATTGACGCCACTGACCGCTGTCGTCAGTGCCGGCCAGAAGAATGAAATCACGCTGCAGGTCACAAAATAGGCCGGTCACTTCCAGTAAGCGTCTGGCGAGAGTCAATCAGCGGCTTGCCTGCCAAGTCGATCCGACTGAGAGACCGCAGCAATTGAGTAGTTTCGCGGTAAGAACAATCTTTCACGTCGAAACTGACCGGACACCGGGTAAATTTTCCGGCGAGGGGAGCGGGGGTGAGCTATGGTACTGCGAGGGTGCCTAGGAGCACTGGCCGAGTTCAGCGGGAGCTGATCAGCGCAAGTCGTCCGCTCTACACAACTTCTACCGCTGAAGAGAGTTCGGCACCTTCCGCACCGTGGAAATCAAATGTTACTCGCGTTCGACTACACAGCCCGGGAATACATGAAGGCGTATGGAAAATACGCCACCGACTTCTGGGATAATATGACTCCCGGTCAGTACGGTGGCGTTTTGATTTTCATCGCCGTTTGCGGCTATCTGCTAATGCGGTCATCGCGCTGAGACGCCGGACATAATCCGATTTCTGATCAGGCCGGTCGTCTCACAACGCCACGATCACCGTCTACTTTTGGGTGAGACTCTTCTGCGTCTCTTGCACCATTTCCAGCAGTTGAGCCAGCATCTTGTCCGATGCTTCGCGTTCCAGCCGGTTAGTTCCAAGCCAGGTCTCATACCCTCCCAGATCATGCTGACGCGGCGGCGGCAGATAGCCGACGTACCCGTGTGATAATGACATCAGGAAGGCAGGCTGCTGCGGGCACTTCTTTTTGAATTCCAGCCCGATCTCGCAGAAGACTTCGCACGGCATGGTGCCAATGCAGAGGTCGCCGATTCGCAGTACCTGTAGCGGAATTTTCCCTTTCTCAGGGTAATTCGCCACGTTTTGAACCCGCTGTGCGTAGATGTAAGATAGGTCCGTTGCCTTCTTTGGTCCATCGGCCACCGTCTTGTCGGCCCAGGCGAGAAGTTCCGGCTCAGGGTGACGGAACGTCATTTCCGGCTTGCGCATCACTGCAGTCAGCGGGACGTCCTTGCTGTATTTCAGCTTCTGAACGGTGTCGTAGACCTTCTGGGCGACGTCATGGGCGACATAACGAATCTGCTCATAGGGAGGTTTCGCCGGACGGGGTTCTCGGAAGTTGATGTTATTGATGTCGCCGCTCGTCCCGTTCGCCATGATGGGAACCAGTGGAGGATCCTGCTCTGAGTTTCCGGCCAGCCGCAGATAGTGCTCACTGAACTCGCCGTAATAGTCTGAAGAAATGGCTGTCCCGGGAACGCCTCCGACATAGTGCAGGGAATAGCTCGCGAGCACACAGATCGGGACCCCTTTCCGATCACGAACGGACAGAATGGAGACGACTGGATCCGTTGGGCCAGCAGGTTCCACCAGATTCGGGTTACCGGCCCCGGGGTTCATCTTCACTTTGTCATTCGTGTTCCCGAACGGATTCATCGGCATCGTGCCGGGCTTAAGATACCAGCGACGATTGAAAACGTGCTCAGGAATCGAAACGGTTCCGAATGCGAACTCAGCAGGACGCAGGTTATTCATGGCACGCTGAACGCCGTCAGCAATTCGGGTCACGATGAACTTCTGATAGTCATCGAGCGGAGCGTTGGGATCAAAACGATGGCCCCCCAAGGCACTTGATCCGGAGTGTGTGTGTGTCGCACACAGCAGAATGTTCGATTCAGGAATCTGGGTCTGCTTTTCGATCTGGGCGCGTGCCTGATTGCAGAGCTCTACGCTGATTCCCAGCAGGTCACAGACAACGAGTGCCAGGCGGTTCTTGCCGTCATCCAGAACCAGGCAGCGGGCAAACAGCTCGTCATGGATGTGCTTGGACGGTGTCGGTGCAAAGCCCCCGACGATCGGGAGTCCCAGCGGAGGAGTGATGTTGCTGGTGGCTGCTCCGGCCTTCAGGCCAGTGTTTTCATCTGCCGCGTAGGACAGGGCTGGCGTTAAGACGCCGCAACAGATCGCAAGTAGAACGAGATATCTCTGCATTCCAGACATTCCTTAGGCGGGGGGAAAAGATCAGTCAGTAACCATTCCTCACTTTAACAAAAGCTTTAAGAACTCAGTGATCAAGGCGGACTGTGATCGTCTGAATGACTCAGAGTTTTCCCACTGGAAGGGGCGTCCACCGGTCCTGTCGAATGACCGAACCTCAGCTGAAGTCGCGATAGGAATTGACGCCGAGATAGATCACGATGGCGGCACTGACGATGAACAGAATGTCCATCAGTCGGGTGTGCTCTGAACCTGAAAAGGGAATTCCCACAATCAGGTCAGCCAATGCCAGCAATGCGACCAGTCCGGCCACTGCGATTGAGCCAATCACCATTTGTTTCGGCATGTCCTGCATGACGTCTGCTCGCGCTCTCAGATGTGACAAATTGGAAGGACACAATCCGGGTGATGTCTTCATCGGGAAGGAGCTTGCGAACCTATCGGTCGGCCCTTTCCTCGACGTAACCCGGGCAGTGATCTAAGAGTATACTGTTCTGGATTCAGCAAGAGCCAGTGCGCACTCTCGATTTGGCGAGGCTCCGTGACAACCGCTCGACTCTGCGAGCGTCAGCTGGCGCTTCTGAGCCTTCTATTGACTGAATTGCCCGGCAGATATGCGATGACCTGTCTGGTGAATGCTCATCGAGCGGTCCAGCCGCCATCGACAGCCAGCAGACTTCCGGTGACGTAACTGCTTGCGTCACTCGCCAGAAAGATCGCCGCTCCCTGAATCTCTTCCAGTCGCCCCCACCGATTCAGAGCGACTGCCCCGATAATGTTCTTTCGCGCGTCTTCCGAATCCGCAATGGGGACGTTCATGTCTGTCAGAAACGGACCCGGGCAAATCGCATTGCATGTAATCCCGAAGGGAGCGAGTTCGAGAGCCAGAGCCCGAGTCAGTTGGACGACTGCTCCCTTACTGGAAGCATACGGAGTTCGGTTGGCGAGACCGACCATTCCCAGCGTGCTCGCAACGTTAATGATGCGACCGGAACCTGCTTCCTTCATGAGCGGGACAACCGCCCGACTGCAGAGCCACGGTCCAGTGACGTTGATCGCCTGAACCGATTGAAACTGCTCAGGAGTGATGTCTTCAATCGGACCGCGAATGTTAATGCCGGCATTGTTGACCAGGATGTCGACCTTCCCGAAAGCCGACAGTGCCAGATCGATCATCGCGACGACCTGATCATTGGATGTGACGTCGGCCGCACAGCCGACCACTTTCGTCCCATATTCGGCAGAGAGTCTTTCGGCGGTCGCCTGTGCTTCCAGCAGATGTCGGCTGACCAGCAGCACATCGGCGCCAGCAGAAGCCAGGCCTGCGGCCATTGCTTCCCCCAGACCTTTGGAACCGCCAGTGACGATGGCAGAGCGTCCCGCGAGATTGAAGAGGCTGATCCCCGGCAGCATTTTCATTCCTCAGAAGTAAAACCTGAAAGTCCGGTCCTCAATGTCGATGGCTTCAGCTCTTCGTCGTCGATTCCGGGTCATCAATCTGCCAGGGATCGATCTCCCGCATTCCCTGATCCGCTTCCTCAGCGAGTCGCGTGAACTCGTCAACTTGTTCTGCCGGGGGAAGCATCCGAACCACAATCCGTGTCCCGCGAACCGCGATCACTTCGACGGGAGCATTTGGCTCGATCGGCAGACCATCACTGATCGCATGAATGCGCTCGCCATTAACGCTCACCAGACCGCCAGGAGTCATCGGATTCAAAGCAATTCCCTGTTTGCCGATCAGCCCCTTCAATCGCTCTGCCTCTTCCTGATACGGAAGGACCTCTTTCTCGGTCGGAGCCACAAGAAGCACACGATTCCCGAGGGAGGTTCTGGTCAGGATCTGAAAGCCTCCAATGATGGAGGAGGGGACAATGACGGCGACCGCTCCCAGATAGATCCACCAGTAGAGCGGAGATGAGATATACCAGGCTTTGTAGGCGAAATAGCCTGAAATCAGAAAGCAGCACAGACACAGGACCCCGATGGCCCCGCCTGACGGGATAAACAGCTCCGCGAAGATCAGCAGGATCCCGGCGAACAGGAAAACGAACACGAGAGCTTGTGGATCCATGTAGCAACGACTGGCGTTTAAAGGCTGTACGGATCGACCATTTCCAGGTCCGCCTGAAACCGAGCCATCAGGAGTTCTGACGCAAGACGGTGCGGCACCGGAATGACAGGCATGGATTCTAGATGATTCCAAGTCCTGTCAACACCCCTGCAGCCTGCTGGATCGGAGAACTGGTGCCTCAGCTGGGAAATCGTCGCCTGAAATTCAAGGCCTCGTCGGAGGGGTGTGTTAACCGATCGAAACTGGGCACGGCGGACCATCTCGGTTCAACAGGGGGCGGCAAAAAGAACAGCGACCGGTTGAGAATATCAACCGGTCGCTGAGATGCTTTCCGAAAGCTCTCGGGGCGGTCAGAAACCATCCCGAAAGATCGTCTGAATTACTGCTTCATGGCAGCAGCGAGGATGCGTGAGGTCGATTCACGCATGACGCGTGGGTCAACCATTTCGCCGCGCTGCAGCGTGTTGCGGACGTCCTTGCCGGAGATGAACAGCGGCTTTTCGTCCTTGTGGTTTTCCATCAGGTCGACGCGACCCATGGATTCATAGTAAGCGGCGAAGCCGACGTTGATCGGCTTGATCAGCAGCTCACCGCCGAGCTTGTTGAAGATTTCCTGTGCGTCGAAATCGCCCCAGATGTTCGAGCCGTCGGCGTATGGCACGTCAGCGTGCTTACGACCGATGACGATATGGGTGTAACCCATGTTCTGGCGGTAGATTGCGTGCATGATCGCTTCTTTTGGACCGCCGTAGAACATCTTGATGTCCAGGCCGAGCAGCTTCACGCGATCTGGAACCGACTCCCCTCGCTTGGCCCACAGAGCGGTGTCGCTGTCGCCGTCGCCCATCTGGCGCTCAGAGATCAGCTTCTCATAGGTTTCCATGCGGACGACAGCGTTCACGTCGTCGCCCTTGGTTTCCCCGATCAGTGGGTTCAGGACAGCGCCAGCGTTCTTGCCTTCCTTTAGCAGCTTCTCGAGAGCGTAAACGAGTGCGTACTCGTGAGCGCGGTGCAGGGGGTTACGGGTCTGGAAGGCGACAACAGCTTCCCAACCGGTTTCGCCCAGCAGCTTGCGGACTTCGCGTGGAGTCAGCACATACTTGCCGAACTTTGGATTCTTTGGCTGTGGCAGAGCACGGATCGTTCCACCGACCAGATAGGCCTTCTCAGCATCTGGGCCGGTCAGGACCATGTTGGCCCCAGCGTGATCGAGACGGCCAGTGCCGTAGACGGAAGACAGGTACTTCGTCTTGTTCCAGACGTAGATGTCGTTCAGTTCCAGAGTCCCGATGATTTCGCCTTCGGGATTGGTCAGAGCAACGGTTTCCCCGACGGTCAGTGTCTTGGCGACAGCGGAAGTCACTGGGAACGCGAGGGGAATCGTCCAGGCGTATTTCTTGCCGTTGTGGGTGATCGTGGATTCGTCCAGAACCTGATTGTAGGTCTTGGAATCCATTGGACCGGTCAGCGGGCTGAGAGTTCCGTCAGCGAAGCGGTAAACGGTGGAAACGTCAGCGGAAGAGACAGGAACCTGCTTCAGGCCAGCAGCCTGAGCCTTGAAAGCATCGGCTTCGGCAGCCGGAACGGTGCAGCAGACAGGTTCAGAGAGTCCGCCGTGAGGAGCAATCAAATCAGCCATCGATCATTTGCCTTTAATTGTTTGAACGCTTCAGTCTTTGCCAATGGAACCTCTGCCGACGATTCTCAATTCGAGTCATCCGCGACCTGCAGCAAAGACACATTCAGGTGCCTTGAAGGTTGCGACGGGAAGAGTCTGCCGCGCTCGAATCGCCCGCACGATCACTGCCCAGGCAGTGCCATTCTGTGAATAACGAAGTGGGCGAGCCTAGAGCATCAGAAAAATGGAGTCAAGAGCCGGTCAGAACCCCGGAGAACCACGGAAAAATTGCAACTTGTCGAGATACCTATTCTCGACATCCCGCGAGGAATGTATATACACTGGCTGGTATCAGCAATTCTTGATCGGTTGTTTTGTCGGTTCTCGACACTGTCCTCAATTCCTTTCTCTGATCACGGACGCAAACCATGCAATACTCCCATTCAGGCTCGCATTGCCTCTGCAGAAGACCGGATGGAAGATCACCGGTCCGACGAGGATTTACACTCATCGAACTTCTGGTCGTGATTGCCATCATCGCCGTCCTGATTGCACTTCTTCTCCCGGCGGTTCAGCAAGCAAGAGAGTCAGCTCGCCGAAGCCAATGCAAGAACAACCTAAAGCAGCTCGGGCTGGCACTCCACA
The DNA here is from genome assembly GCA_023417655.1 of Planctomycetota bacterium. Classification (GTDB taxonomy): domain Bacteria; phylum Planctomycetota; class Planctomycetia; order Planctomycetales; family Planctomycetaceae; genus Planctomicrobium. The sequence goes on from JAEZFD010000072.1 coordinate 122,277, forward strand.
ACTACCTGGACACGCATCAAATTCTTCCGCCCGCAACAATCAACCCGGGTTGCAAGAATTCGCATCTCGCTCCATTTGCCCCTGAGGTCTCACAGAATTATCGTAACTTCACGATGCATCTGCTCATCTTGCCTCAGATTGAACAGGCAACTCTCTACAATCAGCTGAACTTCTCGGTCCCAGTGGGACTGTCATCTCATGAAGATTCGCCTCGGGTAAACGAAACCCTTGCCGGACCGAACATGGCCGTTATTAAGAAGAAGCGGATTCCCATCTATGCTTGCCCATCCGACTCCGCAGATAACCTCGGCACCAGTGCCGCAACAGACAATCACTACTACACGATCGATTATGCCCGGACGAGTTACGGGGTTGTGTCGCGTAATTGGGACGACAACAGTCATAACAGCTCGCTGTTATGGGGCACGGCGAATAACAACGGAAGCAGCGGTGGCGCTCGCTCGGCATTTGGGCATAACGGAGCGGCGAGAATCCGAGACCTTTCTGATGGCACGAGCAATACCATTGTGCTGGCAGAATCTTCGATGCGAAAAACCTCGGCCAGCTATGGGCCATATTGGGGGACTTGGACAAACACGTTCTGGCTGAAAATGAGTCCGGGAATTAACAAGCCGATTACAATTTCTGCACCAGCACAAATCCAGCCGAGCACAAATGTAGATCTTCCGTACGCTTGGGCAGTCGGAAGTGCCCACACCGGTGGCTGTCACTCTCTCATGGGCGATGGATCGGTTCGCTTCCTTGGCGATAACACGAATCTTGCAACGCTGCTCGATCTGGTGAGCATTGCCGACGGAAAAGTGATCGGCGAGTTCTAAAGCCATTGTTGCCTCCACAATGCTCAAACAAATTCAAGACGCTCCTGATGGCGAATTCAGTTTTGCTGATCAAGGAGCGTCTACTTATTGGAAGACCGACGAAGACTGTCCGACTTGAGGGGATTGAGATTGTCGGACTGTTCTTCGCTTGTATCACCGCGTCACACCGTGTTCACAGACTTGCCATCAGCAACCGGGACTCATTGACATGCATCGAATTGGTTTGATCGTGATTGTCTTTGGAGTGTTGCTCCTCGGCACCTCCGGATGCTCTAGGAGCATAGACCCTGAAATTCCTCCGCTCGTTCCAGTGAAGGGGAAACTGACAGTTAATGGAAAGCCCGCAGGAGGAATTGGTATTGTCTTCGTGCCTGATGGGAGTCAACGGGAAGGGATTGGGCTGACAGACGCAAGTGGAAACTTCGAGATGAAACACCGGGGGACCGTTCCCGGTATGGAACCCGGGGAATACAGGATCGTTCTCGATAACTCGAACGCCGACGGCACGGGGACGTTTCTCCCGGCTCGATACTCCAACGGTGGAATTCTGCTAAGAATCACGGTCCCTAAGGACGGAATCCCCGAGTTAGTTCTTGACGCCAGCGGGAAATAGCAGGTGCCGGACGCGAGGATTGCATCGCGTGAGCAGGGCGAACGTAGAACAGGGGCCCTTTGTCTCGACCCGATCCCCGAGAAATGAAGCGGACGAAGAAATTCCAACAATCTCGGACGGACACATGCTCACGCTGCGGACGAGACGTCAGCATGTCGCCCAGCCCTGCGGCGTTGAGTGAAATGCAACAACTCAAAGGCGTTTCAACAGAGCATATTCAAAATTGGACTGTATAAATATCAGAACGCGTCATTGGGGAGAACGACGATCCTATTGGAGCGAATAGCACCTGGTACAGTTGCAAGCTGCCTGTCTCAAACGCCGAAGCGGAGGAGGCGAGATATAATCTCCACATCCGTTCAAAATTCGCACCCAGTTGGAGGCGAATGGATTCCGCATGTCGATTGAACCGATCCAGCCAGTGACGCAAAGTGAGAGCATAATGCCGACGCAGATTTTCAATATCCAGCACAGACAGATTAAAGGGTTCGAAAATATCCATCATCTCCTTTAATGTCGGGGGTTGGGCACCTGGGAAAATACGCTGTTCAATCCAGGGACACAGAGGCTCAACGGTGTTTTGTCCAATCGTCTGAATCAATCCTCGGCCGTTCTCCCCTAGAGACTTCGATATGACTCTTCCGAAGTGCATCAGATTCTCAGGACCGACATGCTCAAGCATTCCGACTGAGACGAATGCATCGCACCGATCACGAACTTCTCGCCAGTCATCTTTGATAAATGTGACACGATGTTGAAGTTGCATCCGCATCGCTCTTTCGCGTGCGAATTCAAGCTGTTCGTCCGAGAGATTAAATGCTTTAACTCGGACGCCGTAATGTTGTGCCATGTGTAGAGCAAGAGCACCCCATCCGCAGCCCGCTTCAATGATTTCTTCATTTCTCGCGAGACGAAGTTTGCGGCAGATGTAATCCAGCTTGCGTTGCTGTGCCTTTTCCAGTCCCTGGCTTTCGCTCTCAAAATATGCACAGGAGTAAACCATTCGCTCGTCCAGCCAGAAACGATAAAAATCATTCCCTAAATCATAATGCCGCTTGACATTGGCCTGCGACCTCAATGTCTGGCGTCGGCGGAGGAAAGTTTTGATCTTGCGGAGAAATGAGGAAGGAGGATTCGGATGAAGGGAGTATCTTCGCTGGAAATGACTCAGTAACTCAATGAGGTCACCCTCGACATCGATTGATCCAGAAGCGTAGCCGTCCAGAAAACCCATGACATTTTGACGCAAGAGACTCCGTAATGCTGGCCGAGTCCTAATTGTAATCGTATGTGAAATGGGTAGCGTGGCCGCGACAATCTCGTCGTTTTCTCCATATGTGACTCGAATACTTCGTGGGCAGCTCTTTTGAACCATCCGCTTCAGTAGCAATCTTTCGAGTCGACTTATTCGGCGTGGATCCAATTGGCCACGATCGAGCTCTGCTGTCGCCGGAAGAGATTCGGGTTGATTCGGGTGTGGTTCAGTGTCAGCGTTTTGAATGCTCGTGTCGCTCATGTGAGGTTCCACCACGCGGTTCATTCAGGTAAGAAGCCCAGAAGTTCACGCAATGACACTTCAGGGATAGCAAATCTCTTGCCAGCCACCGGGGCACCAGAACCGAATTGGCTTCACAACGGACACTGAGGCAGCGCAATGAAACGAGAGTTTATCTTGAGACCCGATGTGTACTTCGGGAATTATCGTTCTTGCGAAATATTGATGTGCCACAGGTTGTGCGGCAGCCGCACATGTGAGCAGTGTGTGGAGACCGGGGTTAGGCCCGGGCGACATGCTCGCTTCGCGTCCGCAGGGCGAAGTTCAAATAGCGCCTGTTTTCGCTGAACGGCCGATTGCATTCGGAGTCGCGCGTTCGCCAACTCGGCCGAGAAGCTGATGAGCAGCATTGTCTTTTCAGCGGTCGCGAACGGGACGGAACTGAAAGCAGCCCTGAACAGTCGCCTTAAGGGGGTTAGGCGAATGTGTGACAAGCGGGCCGGAGTTGTCAAAACTGCTTCAAAATACTTCAAAGTATTACCAGATCGAGAACTCAGTTGCCGGGCGTCCCATGTGAAGGCTTGGCAATTGTTTTTGCATCGGTCTCCCCGTCTCGCGACGATATAGACATCGGCCATAGGACGGGGCGGCGGGAACTACGACATCCTGCGTCTTCTGCTGAACAGGGCGCCAGCCGGACGGCAAGATGAGGAGCGATCATGCCAAGAGTGACATCTGCGGAATCCCCCACATCAAGCGTGGCAGTTTACGCGAGCCGGTATGTCGTCCCGCATTATCTCAGACCTGAGCGGCCAGTTTCTCGTCATCGCTGGTGCTGCTGAGGGGAGGCAAGTCAACAAAATGGACGCAGGGGCACTTCTTGGATATTGACCTTAGGTAAGAAACGGTTTATTTGTAGTGAGTGCCCGTTTGATCCTCTGGTGGGCCACATGATTTTTTCTCAGTGGCTGTCATTCTGGGGATGATTCACTGAAATTTAATAAATCATTCATTGCTGTATTATTGACGTGAGCGATCCTGCCCTTCGATGTCACTGCAATTGCTTGCCGCAGTCATTGCTTTCTGTGTGCCGTAGTTCCAAGTTTGCCTTCTTTCGAAGTTGAGCTGTGCCGCTTCACTTGATCGGACTCCGTTCGGAGAACTGAAACGAGCGATCTCCATCAGTTTGAAATCAATCGTGCAAATTCTCTTGGCGAGTTCTTCACAACGCTTGCGAAGGATTCATTGAGAAACCCGTTCTCGATTTGTATGAGAACACCACCCTCATCTCTGTCAGGGTGATGTCGGGCAGTTATTTTGAGTTTCAATTTCGCAGGAACCTCGTCAGTTCGCTCTACGATCTGATTTTCGGGCCGCGCCCTCTCTCATTTATGGAGATGCAGGGGAGCGGTCTGCGCTGAAATGGCCTCGTTATTTCTGGGTGGCTCGTATCACTGATTGATTTCGATTTGCAGGAGTACTCCATTGAACAAACGCAATCTTAACAACCTGCGTAATGATCGGACGATGCTCGGGGTAAACAGAATTCAATGCAGAACTGGTTTCACCTTGATCGAGTTGCTCGTCGTGATTGCAATTATCGCAGTTCTTATCGCATTGCTACTCCCTGCCGTGCAGTCTGCGCGGGAGTCGGCAAGAAGAAGCCAGTGTAAGAACAATCTCAAACAGATTGGACTGGCGATGCATAACTTCCAGGATGCGATGGGGAAATTACCCAATGGCGGCCGAGATCACCATCCTTCCGAACCGTATCGCAAGCGACCGCCGATGCCGATGGAACCCGTGGCAGATGTGTGCTGTAACTCGCGAGATCAGGCAGGGTTCAGCTGGCTTTACTGGATTCTTCCGTATGTTGATCAAATGACCGTCTTCAATCTGACCTCCGATATGAAGGATCCAGCGGTTGGGGCGACAAGTGGGGGAAACTCGGGAAGCGGAACGGTCGCCGCTCGCGGAATTGGGCTGTACAACTGCCCCTCCCGGAGGTCGCCGACCGCTCCGTTCCGCGCGGATTATGCAGGCAACGGCGGGGAACGATCAGTTGGTCAGATGAGAGAAATTGATAATGCGGGGAAACTCGGCGTCTTAATGAAGAAAGATGTGGACACCATCACCATCGAAGGCATTAAAGATGGATCGTCGAACACGATTATGGTGGCCGAGAAATCGCTGCACGAAAGTGGATTCGGAACGGAAGGCGGAGATAATGAGGCTTGGAACAACCCGGGCTGGGATGAAGACGTCATTCGATTCGGTGGCGGAAAGCTGGCGGATGGCACGGTTTACGGGATTACGCCAATTCATGATTCCATGGCGACGAAGTATAACGGATCCTCTTGGTCCTCTGTAAAGGATCGTGGAGGACGGAACTGGTCACAATGGACCCCTTTCTTCGGGAGCGTGCACCCCGGAAGTGTGAACGCGTTAATGGCTGATGGAGCAGTGCGCTCGATTGCTTATAACGTCGACGATCTGGTGTTTCGTCAGTTAAGCCTGGCACAGGATGGTGAAGCCATCACCGACACATGGTGATTCGTCCTACTGCGGCTCCGCAATTCGTTTAGCGTAATAGCGAGAGTGTGATCCGCCGTTCGCCGTACTGCTGTCGTAGATCGTCTACGATAAGCGGATCATTCGGGTCTCGCATGATCGAGGCGACTTGCCGATCAAATCGAGGCGTTTGTGTACATTCGTAAGCGACGTCTCCCCATGTTTCTCTGGCTCTTAAAGGTCAGCTGTGATGAATCGTTTAACTCTGACGGCTCTGTTTGTTTCACTGGTGCTTTCAGGTTGCGGAGGCGGCGGTGGGGGAAACAAGGTTGTTGAAGGTGTCGAAGATCCGGAGGCTTACGAACGAGAAGTGAAAGCCGCGCGAGAGTCAGAACGGAACAATTAGCCCTTCGCACCCTCAGTGAGAGTGCATTGTCTTGTGTGATTTTGGATCTGATCCGGTCTCCGAATCACCAGTTTGACAATCTTCAACCGGAGCATCCGTCGAGCCAGACCCCTTTGATGAATGAGTCGGCGTCTGCCACCGTGCCGTCGCTTCGAGAGGATGTTGCAATTCCCAGTCGACGTCAGATATCGTGCCTTCCCCGTATCGGGCTGCTTCTCGCGCGAGGAACATCACTAGCGTGTGAGGAGCCCGGCGGAGATTTACACGCAAAAGCAATTTGGGAATTTCCTTACATGGATCGCCTCACTTCTGCCCGACTTCTTCTTCGGAGATGGACTGACGAAGACCTCCCGGCCTTTGCTCACATGGGAGCCAGCCCCGAGGTGATGAAGTACTTTCCAGCTCTGTTGTCGCGCGAAGAAAGCGACGCGGTGGCCACACGGATCCGGGCGCGCACTGAAGAGTTCGGGTTCGGATTCTGGGCACTCGAGATCCCGGGGGTCACGCCATTTGCAGGATTCGTCGGCTTGTCGGTTCCTGGATTTGAAGCCCATTTCACCCCTTGCGTTGAAATTGGCTGGAGGCTGGCTCCCGCGTATTGGGGGAAGGGCTACGCGACAGAAGCGGCTTCTCTGGCTCTCGATTTTGCATTCGGCGAAAGGAATCTTCAGGAGATTGTCGCGTTCACAGCAGTGCAGAATTCACCGTCTCGCCGAGTGATGGAGCGGCTCGGGATGCGTCATGATAGCGCAGACGACTTTGATCATCCGGTCCTCGCGCAGGGACACCCGCTGCAGCGGCACGTGCTTTACCGCATTACCGGTGAGGAATGGAAACAGCGTTCTCGGTCACCCGTACCAGTTGCCTGATTCTTCGAACCTCTTTACGGGAAGCAAGCGCCCTGATGGCACTGCTTCCCGTGTGCTCCTCTGATCATTCGGAGGTTCGACCAATTTTGGGCCCGTTGTCGGCAGGCATCGACTGATGCCATCCCACAACCAGTTCGGTGAGACGGGCGACGATTGCTGGGTGCTGGTCGGCGAGGTTCGTGCTTTCTGACCGATCAAGCTTAAGATCATACAGTGCTGGTTGAGAGCCGTCGTAATTGCAGCAGAGCTTCCAGTCACCTTCACGGATGGCAAGGTCAGGCAATTGCTCCGTGCGCCCGGGATTCGCGAACTTTCGATCGGGCGGTCGACGCCAGAAGATCGGAGCTGCCCGAGACGCGGTGCTGCTTCCAATCAGTGTTGCAGAGACGTTCTCGCCGTCAAATTCCACATCAGGTGCTGAGACGCCTGTGAGAGAGATAAGTGACGGAGCGAGATCAAAGGCAGCAAAAACCGAGGTTGCGTTATGTGATCCCTGTTTCTCCTTGGGGATCAGACCCGGCCCCCAGACGACGAGTGGCGAGCGAATTCCGCCTTCGTATAACTGGCCTTTTGTGCCGCGGAACGGGCCTGCACTTCCTGCACCGGGCTCCGGGCCATTGTCGGAGCAGACAAGAATCAAAGTATTGTCCCGCAGGGCAGGGTTCTGCCGGATGTGCTCGAACAGGACTCCCAGCTGACGGTCGGCCTCCTGCAGCACAGACAGATACAGTCCACGTTTGCCATCCGCCCACTTGTCGACCGGAGGCCAGAAGGGACTATGAACGTCATCTGGCCAGAGATTGATATAAAACGGCTTTTTCGCTGCAGCTGCAGCATCGATGAATCTAGTGGCTGCTTTGACGAAGCCTCCGGTGATCTCCGATCGCTGCATCCAAGTGACGGGCTGCCCCAGTCGTTCTGCATTCGCCCAGATCCGACCTGGTTCCGTTTCGCCCGGCTTAAGCGTCAATGGAAGCAGCTTCGCTCCCATGCCTTCAAAGTTGGTCAGTGACTCGTCAAATCCATAGCGTTGGATCAGCGGGGCATTGTCGACATCTCGCTGACCGCCGAGATGCCACTTTCCAAAATGTCCCGTTGCATATCCGTTGTTCTGAAGGTGTCTGGCCAAGGTGGGGGCTTGTGGATCAAGCCAGTTTGCCATCCCGCGACGCGTGTTCTCTGCGCGATTATTCAGAAACGAAGTGATTTTCCAACGCTGGGGGTATTGGCCCGTTGTCAGTGCACACCGCGAAGGGGAGCAGATCGGAGAGTTCACATAGAACTGAGAGAAGCGAATTCCCTCGGCCGCGAGCTGGTCAACATTCGGGGTTTGAGCGTCAGGGTTTCCGAAGCAGGAGAAGTCGCCCCAACCCATGTCATCGATGAAGACCATTACGACATTGGGACGCCTCGCCGAAGGGGAGGGGACTCCGTCAGCAGCGAGGACGACGGAACCGGCCATGAGGGCCAGCACGAGGCAGAGAATTCGTACGACAGGAGTCGTCATTGAATGCGTTTCTGACAAGGAACAGATAAGGATCTGGGCATTAGAGCCCATTTCTGGAAAAAAACACACACGGCTGAATCGGCTCGATTCAATCCTGTGGAATGGAGGCACCGGCGATCTGCGTCGCTATAAGTTGCGAAACACTTTGACTTTGCGATTCTGGTTTTGTTTTGGCGGATCATTCGGGAAAACTATTCCCTTACGAATTGTTCGCATTTCTGTTGACTTCGGTAAAGTTCAAAGTAAATATTCACGACTAGTATGGTGGTAGTTTACTGAAGCTCATCCGAGGAAGCAATTCCGAGAAGAGCAAAGACCCCTCAGTCGGATTTGGCCGCAACTTTCCATGCCGGGCGGGCAACAGGACTTTCAATGATGTTCCACACGATGAACCCTCTTTCTCAACGTGTTTCGTCCTCAAAGCAGTCACTGATGACTGGCCGCCCGTTGCGTTCCTGCCGAGGGTTCACCCTGATTGAACTTCTGGTGGTGATTGCGATCATCGCGGTGCTGATTGCCTTGCTGTTGCCGGCAGTGCAGCAGGCCCGTGAAGCGGCCCGCCGCTCTCAGTGCAGAAACAATCTGAAGCAGATTGGACTGGCTCTGCACAATTACCACGACAGCTTCAACCGTTTCCCAATGGGGTACATTGACGTCAGCACCACAAACAACGGGACCGTCATGGACGGCGGTTGGAGCTGGGCCTCGATGATTCTGCCTTATCTGGATCAGGGGCCGCTCTATAACCAGTTCAACTTCAACTACCTGCCGCACGGAGAGGGCTCTTCGTTTCCACAGGTCGTGAATAACAGTCGTTTGTGCGCGACACCGCAGTCGGTCTTTTCCTGCCCGACCGACCTGAAACCGCCCACGATGGAACAACATGATCCCGGCCAAAGGGGATATATCTCTGCCATGGCGACCACCAGCTATGCCGGAGTTCACGGACCTTTTGCCGAGGCACCTTGCACAGCCAGCGCCGGAACTCTCAATTTTACTCGCCCGCAGTCAATGCTCGGAATGTTCAGTGTGAACACCTGCCGCAGCTTTCGGGATCTTGCGGATGGAACTTCGAACATCATCATGGTGGGCGAGGTCGCCAATCAGATGCAGAATCAGTCCAAACCGAACTCGATGCTTTACGGAAGTGTTATCAACAACGGGGGAACGAACTGCGTGAATGATTCTCTTGGGACCTCTTCGATGTTTCAACACGTCCGCGGAGCCTTTAAGAAAATTAACGCACCATTGAGCGTTGGTGGCCTTTACAAGGTTTATAACAGCGGTCACACCGGGGGGGCACATTTCCTGTTCGGGGACGGCGCGGTCCGTTTCGTCAGCGAAAATATCGATCATAGTCAGACCTCTTACGATGATTCAAACAACGGAAATGGCCCCTTCGGCACCTATCAGCGTCTCGCCGGAATCCGCGACGGGCAGCCTGTCGGTGAGTTCTGATCGCGACGGAATTCGCTCTCTTCTGTGTCCTCTGGATATGCTGTTCAATAAAGTCGTTCAGGTAATGTGACGTGATGAAGAAGTTTCGTAGTTGTCTATTGGTCGGGCTTGTGGCTTTATCGCTCGCTGCCTGCGGTGACAGCGGGCCAACACTCTGCGAAGTGGAAGGGACCGTCACGCTGGACGGCCAGCCGGTTCCAAATGCAGAACTGACGTTCATTCCCCAGAACGTCCCGGCCACGATGGTTTCATACGGCCAGACTGATGACAAAGGACACTATTCGCTCGCCTTTACTGCGACGAAAACGGGTGCGATTCCCGCGACTCACCACGTTCGCATCGAGACCTCTGGCGGGATGAAGCTGCCAAAAAAATATAAGGGAGAGGGTTCGGTCACAGCAGATGTTAAAAAAAGGCATAACGTCATCGATTTAAAGCTCACGAAAGACTGATCGCGAGGCTCGAAAAGAGCCCCGTCAGGATTCAACGTCTCACGAACAGCCGACTGAATTCAGTCGGCTGTTTTTGTATCGTTATTCATCCTCCGAAGTGAACTCGATCGCGGCTGCCTCCGCTGACTCAGGGGTCTTTTGGTCACCTGTGCAGGGAGGTGATGTCGAGTAGAGCATTTCCCACTCACGTGCGATGACGGGATTTGCCGACCTCCATTTGCTGGCCGCAGAGTTGGCAGGGCAGGTCGTATGTTCCGACGCCTTTCATTCACAGTTGCACCCATCCGGTCCCAGCCGGACAAACCGTGCGTCTATTGGCGACCGTGGAAGTTGGAAACGGCAGAGACCGAAACCAGAAAGGCAAGGTTGAGAATCCCAATCACGAACAGTGGGACAATCAAAAACAGGTCGACTCGGATTAATGGATCACCGGGCCGTATGATTTCTTTCAATCGACCTTCGTAAACATTCCACATGACGAGTGAGATCGCGACCAGGACAACGCTACTGACGATTCGGAAGCGACGCGGAACCTTCCACGGGACCAGAATTGCCAGTCCCAGGAGTACAATCGACGCAGCCATGAGTTCGGTAGGCCAGTTGAGCATGGATATGAATTCTGCGACGAATTGGAGTTGGTGCGAGGTTTCGAGAGCATCTCATTTTCGATGCTTCATCAATCAGCAATTCCAGCACGTCATCCCATTGTTTGACCCGGGACACCCGGCCTTTCAACTCAGCAAGCGGCATTCAGAACTCACCGACGACTTCACTTCCGGAACGGGTGCCGAGAGCGGAATAGGTGATGTTGCTGATGTTCTCCGATAGAAAGACGACAGCCCCATCAGCGAGCAGGAACTGGCCGCCGCCGGTGTGCGGGCTGCGGAAATTACCGGTGAAGTGTCCCGGAGCATTGCAGTTACTCAGTTGCGTATCGTTGTAAATCGACTCAATGATCGGATTGCGATTCAGTTGATAGACCGTAGACGCCCACATCGATGTATTAGCGACAGTTGCCCCTGAGGCAACGAGTGTGGTTGCGTTCGGCTGCGGAACGATCCATGCCTGTCCCACCAGGCCATCCGCGACGATCGTGTCGGGTGCGGCACCTCGGGCGATCTTCCAGTTTCCCCCATAAGCTCCCTCGCCGATCATGATCGTGTTGCTTGACCCATCGGTGATATCTCGGAATCCTGTTCTCAGATTGATCCCAAACGTGCCAACACCCGGCAAGCTGGCCGAGTTGAAACACCACCCATTCAGATTGCCTTTGGAGAGCAGATAGCAGAGCCCTCCCAGGTTTGGCCCGACCGGATAGGCCGACAGAAACGACCAGTTCACAATAGCCGGTCCGGAACTGGAGGGACAAAGGTAAACGGGAATGACGGTGGAGGACACACTGGGCGGATGCTTCTCCCATGTGATTTTCTGGTCATACAGATTTGCCAGAGCACTCTGATCCAGATAGGGGAGGATGGACGTGAACGCTCCAGAGAAGATCGCGATTCCGAGGGACGCATCGCCCCCGTTACCGTCTGGTCTGGCCGAACATCCCAATGGCATCATGTTGTAAACGTCGTGATAGTTATGCATTGCCAGACCAATCTGCTTGAGATTGTTCTTGCACTGCGATCGACGGGCCGCTTCCCGCGCCTGCTGCACGGCGGGGAGAAGAAGTGCAATCAGGACCGCGATAATTGCGATCACGACCAGAAGTTCAATCAGAGTAAAGGCGATTCGAGGATGCGATCGATTTAACACGACATCTCTCCTGAACCGACAGGAGATCGTCTGACTCACAGGACCACGACACAGATGGCCCGTGCAGTGTCTGCAACGCAATCACATTGAAACAATCACTTTGAAGCATCGAGCAGAAATCTTTGCGACATGCACACACTCAGTCGAGCGGAATGCCCTGCCAGACGATGGCCAAACGTCTGTTCACTCAAAGAAACGTAAATGTTCATTGATGTTAACAGGCGAGCCACGCAATCCCACGAAAATCTTCGAAAGAATGACATTGAGACATCCCGGTTGGAATGAACTATCCACCGGACTGTGACGATCACCGAGTGCCGTGGTTGAGAGACCGTTCTTCGCGTGCCACTGCTCTGTGAGACCC
>JAEZFD010000041.1 GCA_023417655.1 Planctomycetota bacterium
CTGTCGAGAATGGCGACGCTGGGGCGTTTCTTCTTTCCGGCAGCCTGTCGGACCTGTTCCCGGAGACGGTCGTGAATGGCCTCCCAGAGACCACTGCGAACCCAGCTTCGAAAAATGCCATAGACAGTACTCCAGCAGGGGAAATCGGCAGGCAGCATTCGCCATTGGCAGCCAGTTCGAACGACATACAAAATGGCGTCCAATACCCATCGCCGATCGATGCGAGGACGCCCCCTTCGAGACGGCTTGGGGAGGTATCGACGAATCAATTGCCATTGCTCATCCGAGAGATTGCTGGAATAATTCGTCCTCAACACGGCTGCGGCTCCTTCCTTGGATTGCCAAGATGTTCACAAGGGAGCCGTAGCCGTTTTCTCCTTTCAAGGCAATTTCAAAACACGTTCTGAGAAACGACCTGATATTCATTCGCATAGGCCACTAACAGGAATCTCTGACAAGCAAAACAAATTAGTCTTACGTAGAAATCTTAAATCAACCAGAACCCGAAAACGTTCTGCAGGTTGAATTCCAACAGACATCTTCGTATCAACGAATAACAAACCTGCTATGCTCTGAACACGCTGCATGATCTGACCGCCCTCGCATCCTGACACTTGATCAGGCTGCGACAAACCGTCCCCTTCTTCCCAGCGGAGCGACAGTTGCGATGAGTCAACCTGACAACTGGCAAGAGGATCTCGAACGGTTCCGCAACGACTTTGACTCGCTTCGCAATGAAATTTCAAAAGTCATCGTCGGGCAGACGGACATTCTCGATGAGACGTTGATTGCATTGATCGCAGGTGGGCATGTTTTATTGGAAGGGGTTCCAGGACTCGGAAAAACGCTGACCGTGCGAACTCTGGCGGAGGCCCTGCATCTGGATTTCCGGCGGATCCAGTTCACTCCCGATCTCATGCCAGCAGACCTCATCGGCACAAACATCGTCGTCGAGACCGCCGACGGCGGCAAAGTCTTCCAGTTTCAGCATGGGCCCATCTTTTCACACGTTGTGCTGGCAGACGAAATCAATCGCGCAACCCCAAAGACGCAGTCGGCGCTGCTCGAGGCCATGCAGGAGCGTTCGGTCACTGTTGCCGGAGAGACCCGACGACTGCCTCCTCCGTTCTTCGTGATGGCCACACAGAATCCTCTGGAGATGGAAGGGACGTATTCACTTCCAGAAGCCCAGCTCGATCGATTCTTCTGCAAGCTGCTGGTGAAGTATCCCTCTGCTGCTGATCTGGAACGAATTCTCGATCGCACCACAGAATCACTGCACACGACCGTTTCTCCGGTCCTCACAGGCGAGAGGCTGCTGGAGATGTCAGCACTCGCCCGGCAGATTCCACTCGCGGATGACGTGCGGCGATATGGAATTTCACTGGTTCTGGCCACTCATCCTGAGAACGAAATGGCTCCGGCACCGACCCGACGGTATGTCCGGTATGGATCGAGTCCGCGTGGGCTGCAGTCGCTGATTCTCGCCTCAAAAATTCGCGCCATTATGGATGAACGCTATCACGTCTCACGGGAAGACCTCATTGCCTCTGCGAAGCCGGTCTTACGTCACCGCCTGATCCTGAACTTTGAAGGACAGGCTGAAAACGTCAGCACCGACGATGTCATCGATGAGATGATTTCCACTCTTCCGAAAGAAGTTCAGTTCGCCGGGGCCTGATCGGCAATGATCCCCTTAGCTCAAGAGTTCTGAGGACCGTGTCCCGAATCGGGAGACAGCATGAGTTTATTCCCGGGCGATTTTGTGACGCGACTCGAATACCTGTCTCTCATTTCGAGACGGGTCTTCCGTGGCTCTCTACTGGCACAGCGTCGCACCGTCCAGCAGGGATCCGGGATCGAGTTCTCTGACCATCGCGAGTATTCCGCCGGAGACGACTTTCGCTATCTCGACTGGAATATCTACGCCCGACTGGGCGATCTGCTGCTGAAGCGATTTCAGGAAGAACAGGATCTGACTGTTTTCCTGCTGCTGGACTGCTCGCGCAGTATGGGATTTCAATCTCCATCGACAGGCGAGACATTGAAGTTCGACCTCGCCCGACAATTAACGGCGGCACTGGCATATATCGCACTGGCAGATCTGGACCGCATCTCAGTGCTCGCCTTCTCGGATGGCATCGCAGAAGAGTTCCCGGTCACCCGCGGCAAGGCCCGGATTCTGCCTTTGCTGAAATTCCTTGAACGTCTCACGACCGGCGGACGCGACACTCATCTGTCGACCGCCGTTCAGGGACTTCTGCATCGACGAGTCCGTCGGGGACTTGCGATTGTTGTCAGCGATCTGTTCGACCCGCATGGCTTTCAGGGAGGCCTCGATCAACTCCGTCACCACCGCTTCGATGCTCACATCCTCCAGCTGCATGATCCGGCCGAAGCAGATCCGGCATTGCTAGGAGACGTCGAGCTCGTCGATATCGAGAATGGTTCCACCCGGCAGGTGACCGTCACAGAGAAGAACCTGAGAACCTACAAGAAACTTTTCCAGCAGCACCAGCAGGATGTCAGGAACTACTGCCGTCTGCATGAAATGGGCTGCACCCAGACCAGCACAAAAGTCAGCTTTGACGATCTGATCCTGCACATGATGCGTGCGTCGCAGTTAAAGAAGTGATGTCGTCACTGGAGTCCCGTGCTTTTTGTGTTACTCACCGATGATCCCCCGGCAGCGATCCGGAGGCAGCGTTTCGGAACAGGAGGTGAACAATGAATTTTGCTCTCCCTGCCGCGTTCTGGTGGACGTTGCTGGCATTACCCATTATCGGGTTTTACCTCCTGCGGGTGCGTCGTCGCCGTATCCAAACATCGACCACCATGTTCTGGGATCAGATCTACGATGAAGCCCCTCCCCGTTCCATCTGGGATCTATTGAAACACCTGTTGTCCCTGGTCGCCCAACTCTTCCTGCTGGCCCTGCTTGTCCTCGCCTGTACGGATCCTGTTTTTTCCTGGCAGACGTTATCAGCTCGGCGTCTTGTCCTGATTCTGGATCCTTCGGCCAGTATGCAGGTTCGTGAACCCGGCAAATCCTCACGGTGGGAAGAGGCCTGTCAACTGGCAGAGCGAACGATTGACGGAATGCGATTTCCGGACGAGATGGCCATTCTGGTCGCCGGTCAACATCCGCGAGTTGTCAGCGGATTCACAGGTCATCTTCCGACACTCAAGTCCGCGATTCACGGGCTCTCTCCAACGGATGAACCGACAGATCTCCTCCCCGCCGTCGAACTGGGAACCCGGCTGCTGGCAGAACATCCTCACGGTGAAGTGATCGCAATCAGTGACGGCTGCACCGCGGACTGGACCGCTCTCAAAGAGCGCCCGCTGGTCCAACGGCTCACGGTCGGATCGCCGCTGAAGAACGTCGGCCTGACTCAGTTTCAGGTTCGACGCAGCCAGATCGATCCGCTCGGCTACGAAGTTCTGCTGGCCGTCAGGAATGCCTCTGATTCCGCAGTCAGCCTGCGAGTGGAACTGCGACTCGACGGCATTCCGGTCGACATCATTCCAATTCAGATGGGTCCAAATGAGAACTGGCGTCGCTCGCTGGAGAAGACGTCACTGAAGGGGGGAACTCTCACTGCTGAACTGACCCGTTTCATGGATGGAGACAATCCCTTTCCTGATGGACTGGATCTCGACAATCGCGCCAGTGCGATCATTCCCGGTCGGGAGGTCCAGCCGGTTCTCCTCGTCACGCCGGGAAATCTATTTCTGCAGAAGGCATTTGAATCCAATCCGCTGGTCCGCCTGACTGTTATTCAGGAAGCCCCCGCGTCATGGCCAGAGTCCGGGGTCATTGTGTTGCACCGCCAGATTCCGCTGCAGCTGCCGCCGGGCAACGTCTGGGTGATCGACCCTGAGAACGGCTGCGACGCATTTGAAGCAGGGGGAATTCTTGAGAATCCCATCATTACCAATCAGAACGCAACTTCGCCGCTGATGCTGCATGTCAAACTCGACAATGTGGTCATGCCGCAGGCGCGGAAGCTCTCATTCACAACATCACCTGAGATCCTTGCCGGGACGTTCACCAATGACGCTGTCTATGCCGAGGTGAAGCGAAACCAAGACAAGCTGCTGGTGCTGACCACCAATCTTGATGAAGGAGATCTCACCCTGCGAACTGCGTTTCCGATTCTCGTGACCAATGCGCTGGCCTGGTTCGCAGGGACTTCCGGAGAAATTCATCCAGCCCTGTCCACCGGCGAGGTCGCCGCAGTCCCGCCACCGGTATCGCAACCCGCACCTGTAAACTGGCAGCTTCGCCGCCCTGATGGAAAAACGGTTCCCGTTCGCCTCCCGGTGGGTACTTCTTCTGGAACTACTTCTGGAGTCGCTTCCGACAACAGCGGATGGAAAGTCGGTCCTTTCGATCAGGTCGGGCTCTGGCAACTGGAATCCATTTCCGACGAGTCCCCCGCCGAGCTGACCGAAGAGCTAACCGTGATACAGACATTCGCCTGCAATCTGGCGAATGCGACCGAGACCGACTTGCGTCCCCCCGAGCCGACAGAAGTCACTGGGAACCTCAAGGTCACTCAGGCAAGCTGGCTTTCATACCCGCTCTGGAGCCTCTTTGTTCTGCTGGCCCTGATTCTGATCACCGTTGAGTGGAGTCTTTACCAGCGTCGCGTGATTCGATGAGTTCGTAGAGAACCTGCCTTCACTGAAACCGGAACCTCAACTGCAACTTCAAAAACTGCAACTTCAAGACCTGAGACAGCAAACACGCCCCCGGGGAATTGACCTCACGAATGTTTCCACTCGAGCTGATAAGCCCCTGGGCACTGATCACCCTGCTCGCCTTACCGGTGATCATCTGGTACTACCGATGGAGCCTGAGTGACTTCCCCTGGCGTCAGCAGCTGTTCTCATTTCTCACAAGGGCCGTGATCGTTGTCCTTCTGGCATTCGCACTCGCAGGCCTCACCTGGCGCGCGCAGACTGACCAGCAGTACGTTATCTGCCTGATCGACCGGAGCCTGAGCGTCGGTGACGAAGGAAAGAAGTTCCTGCAGGAATATCTGAATTCCGTTCAGTCATCGAACACCCGGCACGAACTGGCATTCCTCCCCTTTGCCGAAACGCCGGGGATCCTCGCGAAGTCGGTCCCGGAAGAACTTACTGCCCCCCCCTCGGAACGCATTCCAGTGGAGAAGACTCCTGATTCGGATCCAGGGACCCGAATCGCCGATGCAATTACTGCGGCCGCCGGATCAATTCCCGCTGGGTCAGTGCCACGGCTCGTCCTGCTGACCGATGGGAACCAGACCGCCGGAGATGCACTTCAGGCTGCGGAGCGAGCCGGGATTCCCTGCCTGACCGTTCCGTTACCAGAGCGGACGGAGAAGGAAGTCCAGGTGGCCGAGGTCCTGGTCCCTGACGAAGTGCGAGAAGGAGAGCCGTTTCACGTCGAAGTCGTGGTGCAGTCCAACCATGACGACGCCGGGCTGATCGAAGTATTTCGCGGTGATCACAAGGTCATCAGTGAACGGCGTGACTTCAAGACCGGCGAGAACCGATTTCGTTTTCAGCAGTCGATCGACAGGGAACGACTGGCCGCCTTCGCTGTTAGAATCTCCAACCTGAACGAAGACACTCTGCTGGACAACAACACCGGCTCAGGACTGGTTCAGGCCTCGGGAAAGCCGCGGGTGCTGATCATCGAGAGCGATCCCGGCCAGATTCGGGAACTTGCTTATGCCCTCGAAGATGAAGGGATTCAGGCCGACATCCGGCCTCCGCAGGGGATGCCTGACTCGCTGACAGACCTGCAGAACTATGAACTCCTGATGCTCTCCAACGTCCCCGCGACGGCACTGACTTCACAACAGATGCAGATTGCCCGGACCTATGTACAGGACTTCGGCGGCGGTTTTCTGATGCTGGGAGGCGATCAATCCTTCGGACTCGGGGGGTACTACAAAACGACTCTGGAAGAGATCCTGCCGGTTCGAAGCGACTTTGAAAAGGAGAAAGAGAAGCCGAGCGTCGCGATGGTGCTGGTCATCGACAAGTCCGGGTCGATGTCTGGCGACAACATCGAGATGGCCAAGAGTGCGGCCAGCAAGGCGGTCGAGCTTCTCGGTCGGCGTGACCAGATCGGAGTCATCGCGTTCGATGGCGACACCTATGTCATCAGTGAAATGCAGCCGGTCAGTAATCACGCCCGCATTCAGGACGACATTTCACGAATCGACGCCAACGGCGGCACCAATATGGAGCCAGCCATGCAGGAAGGCTTCACAGCCCTCCAACGGGCGTCGGCCAAGCTAAAGCACATGATCCTGCTGACAGATGGAGAATCAACGCCGGGTGACTTTGAAGGTCTGGCACAGCAGATGGCGAGCAACAAGATCACCGTCTCCACTGTGGCACTGGGAACCGGGTCTGCCCGCGAGCTGCTGGAACAGATCGCCCGCGTGGGCAAAGGTCGCTATTACTTCACAGATGATCCGGCATCTGTTCCTCAGATCTTTGCGAAAGAAACCGTCACAATCAGCAAATCGGCGATCGACGAGCAACCGTTCCTGCCACAGGTCATTCGCTCGACGCATGCTCTCGCCGATCTCGATCTGCAGGCCGCCCCCTCCCTTCTCGGATATGTGATGACCCGGCCTAAGCCGACTTCAGAGGTCATACTCGCCACTGAAAAGGGAGACCCGTTATTGGTGTGGTGGCGATACGGGCTCGGAATGACCGGGGCCTTTACTTCTGATGCCAAAAGTCGCTGGGCGGCGGAGTGGCTGACGTGGCCCGGATATGGAAAGTTCTGGACTCAGGTCATTCGTCAGCTCATGCGGAAAAGTGATTCCCGAGGCGTCGCGACTCAGATCGTCTCACGCGACGGGGGACTCGACATTCAGGTCGAGGCCGTTGATCCGGATGGACGATTCCTGAATGAAGCCGAAGTCGAGGTGACAGTGATCAATCCGCAGTTCGGGAAGCAGGTGTTGTCGCTGCCGCAGACCGCACCGGGGCGCTACCAGCAGGAACTCCAGATCCCTGACAAAGGGCAGTACCACCTTGAAATCGCGACGAAATCTCAAGGGCAGGTTCTTTCCCGTCAGTCACGTGGAGTCAGCTTCGGGTATCCTTCCGAACTTCGGATTCGCCCGACCAACGAACCCCTGCTCCGCCAGATCGCGGCCGTCACCGATGGACGCTTCTCGCCTGCTGCATCAGAGGTCTTCGATCTCCCCGGAACCGCGACCCGCCCCGTTCCGTTGTGGCCCTGGCTGGTTACGCTGGCGATGCTGCTGTTCGTCATCGACGTTGCACTCCGGCGAATCGATTTTTCGTTATGGAAAACAGCTTCCTGAATCAGCACTGAGCCCCACATTCTCTTTTCGCTGTCCACTCAGAAAGCCGAATGCCACGTATTACGAAGGCGGGTCTGACCGGTCGCTTGCCGCGATTCCGTTGAGTCGCCATCATCACTCGGTTTCCGGAGCTTCGCCGGAAGCATTGCTTTCTGATCCCATTGAGCGCCATCCCCATGAAACTGACCCAGGACGACGTCAAGAAAGTCGCCCGACTGTCGCGGCTGAAGTTGAGTGAATCTGAACCGGGACAACTGGTCGACCAGCTGGGCAAGATTCTGAACTACGTCGAACTTCTCAATGAGGTCGACACCGATGGCGTCCTCCCGATGGCTCACCCCGGGGATCTGATGAACGTCTTTCGCGAAGACCAGCCGACGCCGTCACTGGACCGTAAAGACGCACTTGCGAACGCTCCCAAAACCGACGGGAAGTACTTTCTGGTTCCTCAGATTCTGGAAGGAGCCTGAACATGTCGCAGAACCTGTCACTGACGGAACTGACTGCCACCCAACTGCTGACGATGCAGCGACAAGGCGAAGTGACCGCAGCAGAACTGACGTCTGCCCACCTCGACGTCATTCGCCAGCGCGAATCTCAGGTGCAGGCGTTCCTCGATTTCGATGAAGAAGGCGCGCTTCAGGCCGCTGCAGAAGTCGACCGGAAACGGGCAGCCGGAGAACCACTCGGACGCCTCGCCGGGATCCCCATCGCGATTAAAGACAACATCTGCGTTCAGGGCTGGAAGACGACCTGCGCGAGCAAGATTCTGTCGAACTTCTCTCCCCCATACAACGCCCATGTCATTGAAAGACTGAAGGCCGAAGATGCCGTGCTCATCGGCCGCACGAATCTCGACGAGTTCGCAATGGGCTCCTCCTGCGAGAACTCAGCCGTCCAGAAAACATTCAACCCCTGGGATCTCGCCTGCGCTCCCGGCGGGTCAAGCGGGGGCTCCGCTGCTGCAGTCTCGGCCGGGATGGCTCCGCTCTCTCTCGGCTCGGATACTGGCGGTTCAATCCGGCAGCCTGCCGCGTTCTGTGGACTCGTGGGAGTAAAACCGACCTATGGTCGCGTCTCACGTTATGGTCTGGTTGCTTTCGCAAGTTCACTCGATCAGATCGGCCCGTTCTCCCGAGACGTCACGGACGCAGCCCTGGCGCTGGAAGTTCTCAGCGGTCACGACAAACGCGACTCAACCTCGGTGAACGCCCCTGCTCCTTCCCTGCTGGCCGAGCTGGAACAGCCGCTGGCGAACCTGCGAATCGGCATCGTTCCTGAGCACTTTGCCTCAGGGCTGAACCCGGAAGTGGCTCAGGCCGTCCATGCAGCGCTCGATGTTTACCGCAGCCTTGGTGCCTCTGTCACCGAAATTGATTTACCTCATACGAAGTACGGCGTCGCTGCCTACTACGTGATCGCTCCGTGCGAGGCCTCGAGCAATCTCGCCCGATTTGACGGAGTCCATTACGGGCACCGAGCCGAGAAGTTCAACGATCTGGTCGACATGTACGAGGCCAGTCGGGGGGAAGGCTTTGGGCCTGAAGTCAAACGCCGGATCATGATCGGAACGTACGCCCTGTCTTCAGGGTATTATGAAGCGTATTACCTGAAGGCAATGAAGGTCCGCCGCAAGATTGCAGAGGAGATCACCGTGGCACTGGGCCAGGTCGACGTTCTGCTGACACCGACCAGTCCGACTCCTGCCTTTCGGATTGGAGAACTGGCCTCTGACCCGCTGCAGATGTATCTGAACGACATCTATACCATCGGGTCGAATCTGTCCGGTCATCCCGCCCTGTCGCTTCCTTGCGGGCTGTCATCATCAGGACTGCCGATCGGACTGCAGTTGATCGCTCCTCAGTTCGAAGAAAGCAAGCTGCTGCGAGTCGCCCGGATGTATGAAAAGGCGACCGACTGGCACACCCGGCGTCCGTCATTCCGGTCCGAGGCATAGTCCTTGGAGTAATCCTCGGCATAGCCTTTGGTAGAGACCTTTCAGCCCATAGAAGACCAGACCCCGCAGCAATCACACTGAATGCTGCGGGGTCTTTATGTTTCTCAGCTTGTCACGATCACGTCATCAGTTGCCCTGCGGCACCTGACTCTTCCGTGCAACGCCAGTCTCAATCGCAACGCGTGACACTGTTTCTGCAACGGCCTGCGACACCCGACGGTCAAAGATACTCGGAACAATGTAATCAGGATGCAATTCGTTATCAGAGATCACACTCGCAATGGCATGAGCCGCAGCGACTTTGATTTCCTCGTTCACATTTCGGGCACGCACGTCCAGCAACCCGCGAAATAGTCCCGGAAAACACAGGACGTTGTTGATCTGGTTCGGGTAGTCTGACCGTCCCGTCGCCATGATCCTCACGGCAGAACCGGCCTCTTCCGGTGTGATCTCAGGGTCCGGGTTAGCTAATGCAAACACAATCGGGTCCGATCCCATCCGCTCCACGTCGGCTCGAGTCAGTGTTCCGGCTGAAGAGACCCCGATGAACACGTCCGCCCCGGTCATCACATCATGCAGCTTGCCGGAGAGCTGGTCAGCGTTTGTCTGCTCCGCGAGCCAGAGCTTCAGCGCATTCCGCTCATCAGCACGCCCACGATGAATCGCCCCGGAGCGATCGCAGACAATCATGTTCTTCACGCCGACAGACAACAGCAGCTTCGCAATTGCAACGCCGGCAGCTCCCGCCCCGTTCATCACAACCTTAATCTGGTCAACTTGCTTCCCAACAACCTTGAGAGCATTGATCAGCGCGGCCAGCACGACGACCGCAGTTCCATGCTGATCGTCATGAAACACCGGGATCTCCATCTCGGCTTGCAGACGCTCTTCAATCTCAACGCACCGTGGAGAGGAAATATCTTCCAGATTAATGCCGCCAAACGTCGGGCCAATCGCCTTCACAATGCTGATAATCTCTTCCACATCCTGAGTAGCGAGACATATCGGAAACGCGTCGACCTTACCGAACTCCTTGAAGAGTAGGGCCTTTCCCTCCATGACCGGCATTGCCGCATGTGGACCAATATTTCCGAGTCCAAGCACTGCCGAGCCATCACTCACCACGGCCACCATGTTGCGGCGAATCGTGAGATTGAATGAAGCATCTTGATCTTCCGCAATCGCTCGACAGACTCGAGCCACACCAGGCGTGTACGCCATCGACAGGTCATCACGAGTCTTGATCGGGATGCGGGAAACCATCTCGATCTTGCCGCCCAGATGCATGAGGAACGTCCGGTCAGACACCCGGACCACCTCCATGGACTGCAACTGGTTGAGCGCCGCTACGATTCGTTCGCCATGCTCAACATCAGTCGCCTGAATCGTCAAATCACGGGTAATCACCCCGTCGCGACTATCAACCAGATCCACAGCTCCGATCGAGCCTCCGGTTTCGCCGATGGCTGAACTGATCTTTCCGAGCGCCCCCGGGAGATCGTCGTATTTCAAGCGAACGGTGATGCTGTATGCCGGGCTGACATGTTTCATCGTGATCGATCATCCTTGGAAGTTTGAAACCGAACCCAAAAAACCTGCGGCCTTCTGAAATCAGCTTGTAAGAGCAACAATTGTGAAAACGAAACGAAGTGTACCAGTCCCCGGAAAGAATGTCGTCCCGCACTTCCTGTTCGACCCCATCATGCCGCCCCGCACAGGCTGATTCCACGCTTCGAGGCACTTCTCAATTCCAAGCTGGTGGACTATTGTTGTCTTCAGACAATCCTCTGTGAAAACACAGAGCGTATGAACTGTTTTCCGGGAGAGAAGACATGGCAATGGATATTGACGAGATACTGCTGGACACCGAAGAACGCATGGAAAAGGCAGTTGATGTCTTCAGAAATGCACTTCAAGGATTGCGGACTGGCCGCGCTTCTCCCGGGCTGGTTGATTCAGTGCGAGTGAACTACTACGGGTCGCCAACGCCGCTAAAACAGGTCGCAAATATCAGCTGTCCTGAACCACAGCAGATTGTGATTCGCCCGTTTGACCAGGGCATTCTTAACGACATCATGAAGGCCATTCAGGCAAGCGACGCTGGTCTCGCACCAAATTCGGACGGGAAAATCGTGCGAATCAACGTGCCGCCCCTTTCAACCGAACGCCGCCGAGAAATGACCACACGCGTCGGGAAATTCGCGGAAGAAGCACGCGTCGCCATCCGCAATGTCCGCCGCGATGCCAACAAACACGCGGAAACTTCCGAAAAAGAGAAGCTGATCTCCGAAGACCAGACGGCAACGGTCAAGGATCAGATCCAGGAGTTGACCAAGAAATACGAGGGCAAGGTCAACGACGTCGCGAAGGAAAAAGAAAAAGACATCATGGAAGGCTAATGTCCGCGAACGTCCACACCTCCGTGTGAACTTCAGGCATCTGCCGCAAATCCGCTTGCCTGAACAGTCTCTACCCACAAGCGAGCTAAACGGCACTGTCTTCTTTTGACTCACTCGAACGCCACCTGCTCGCAGGTGGCGTTTTCCTTTTCCTCCCCCTCAGCGATCACCCTCCCGAACAACCTGAACAAATTTCACGAAAAAGCAGAACACCACGATCCCGCCCCGTCGCCTTGACCAATTTCCCCGTTTTCCCACAAAAACAAGGGAATTCCATCAAGGTCCCCGCAAGACCAGCCCTCGAAAAATGCGGAAATTCCCGACAAAACAAGCCCAAACTGGCACCATGGTTCGTTTGACAAACAAGAAAGCCCCTATTACCATCCTCCGTTTCCCGCACCGGGCCAAAGACTCGGTGCCGCTATTGTTGGGCGCGTAAGTTGTTCACTCAAAGGAAGTTGGCTCGTGGCAGGAAACGAACGAATCCGGATCCGGATGGAGGCTTTTGACCATACCATCCTCGATCAGTCGGCAACGGATATTGTCGACACCGCCAAGCGGACGGGAGCGGTTGTTCACGGTCCGATCCCGCTGCCAACCCGGATTGAGCGGTACACAGTACTGCGAAGTCCGCACATTGACAAAAAATCTCGCGAGCAGTTCGAAATTCGGACTCACAAACGCGTGATTGACATTGTACAGCCGACCGGCAAAACGATCGACGCACTGAACAAGCTCTCGTTGCCAGCTGGTGTTGATATCAAGATTAAGGCCTCCACGTAATCGCGACGCTTCTCGTCAGGCGAGCGTAGGCGGGGTGATGAGTCAGGTGTCTCCTGACGATCTTGCCCATTGTTTAATCGATCGCGTGCCCTGGGTACGCTGGAACATTTGAGGGGTCGAGCCATGCCCGTCGGGCTACTCGGAAGAAAAATTGGAATGACGCAGGTCTACGGTGATGGGGGCGTGATCGTCCCGGTGACCGTGATCGAAGCAGGACCTTGTGCCGTTCTGCAAGTCAAGTCACTGGAGCGTGATGGTTATCAGGCCGTTCAGATCGGCTTTGATGACAAACTCAGCCAGAAAGATCTGGCTCGCGATCCAGAACAGCGTAATCGCAGTCGTGCGAATCGCGCTGAACGCGGACAGGTCGCTGCCCTGAAAAGCAAGCGACAGAAGAGCCTTCTGGAAGCGGGGATTGAACCTCGCCCCAAGGCGAATTGTGAACCAAAGCGATTCATCCGTGAATTCCGGATTGATGGCGAACAGGTTTCAGTCGAAGTCGGCCAGGTGCTCAATGCCAGCGTCTTCGATGGTGTTGCCAGCGTCGACGTGATTGGGACCAGCAAGGGTCACGGAACCACCGGTGCAATGGTACGCCATAACTTCTCCGGACAGGGCAGTGCCCACGGTACGAAGAAAGTTCATCGTCGCGTCGGGGGCATCGGTGCCAACGCAATGAACCGCGGTACCAGCGGTATGATCAAAAAGGGGAAGCGGATGGCCGGACAGTACGGCAACGCCCGCTCCACCGTTCGAAATCTGAAGCTGGTCAAGGTGGACGCTGAGAACAACATGCTGCTGGTGAACGGAGCCATTCCTGGCCCGAACGGCGGTTACGTAATCATCCGGGTGGCGAAATAGCGTTCTGGGTTCCTGTCGACGGCATGTCAGTCCCGACAATGTGGAACAAGACTGAGAAGAGATTGATCGATGTCTGAGAACAACAAGATCTCCGCACCGGTTCGCGGAATGGACGGCCAGAACGCTGGCTCGTACGAGTTTGACGGAAACGAGCTGGCCGATCGTATCAGCAAGCAGTTGCTGCACGATGTCGTCGTCATGTACGAAAACAACCAGCGCCAGGGTTCTGTGAAAACCAAGAACCGCGGTGAGGTTGCCGGAAGTACGAAAAAGCTGTTCCGCCAGAAAGGGACAGGTAACGCTCGCGTCGGTACGAAGCGGTCTCCAATTCGACGTGGGGGCGGGCATGCATTTGCCAAGCGTCCAAAAGACTGGAGCTACCGTCTGCCTAAGCGAGCAATCCGCCTTGCAACTCGCATGGCATTGTTGAGCAAGTTCCAGGATCAGGAAGCAACCGTTTTGGACTCGTTCGCCATGAGCGAAGTCAAAACGAAGACCATCGCTCAGATGCTCAAGACCCTGGGAGTTGGCTCTGAGTCAGTGCTGCTCGTGATCCCGGATTACGATACAAAGGTTTGGCAATCAGGCCGGAACATCCAAAATCTGTGGATTTCACCGGTTAAGGAACTGAACGCGTATCAGCTGCTTCACCAGAAGCGCCTGCTGATCACTCGTGAAGCAATCGACCTCGCCCGGCAGCCCGCCGAGCAGGCCGTAACAGCCAGCTAGTCAGCACTCGTCCGTCCATTGATTGGCGGACTGATTTGAAGACAAAAAGCCGCCGGAATCGTGTTTGGTTCCGCGAATGAGATGTAGTGAGAGGATCGGGATCATGTCAGCACAGAGCGCGGCGGCAGCAGCCACAACCGGCGGGTTGAAACTCGAACCCCATCAAGTCATCCTGCGACCGCTGGTGACTGAAAAGGGTGTTCATCAGTCAGAACGCCTGAACGCATACGCATTCGAGATTCACAACCAGGCCAACAAAGGCGATGTGAAGAACGCAGTTGAGAAGCTGTGGAATGTACGCGTTGTTGAAGTTCGCACACAGACACGCAAAGGCAAGCCCCGTCGCAATCGTGCCAATATTGGTCGCACGGCCGATTGGAAGAAGGCGGTTGTGCAGCTTCACGAAGAAGA
The DNA here is from genome assembly GCA_023417655.1 of Planctomycetota bacterium. GTDB lineage: Bacteria > Planctomycetota > Planctomycetia > Planctomycetales > Planctomycetaceae > Planctomicrobium. The sequence goes on from JAEZFD010000041.1 coordinate 14,487, forward strand.
CCGAATTTCGTTCTTCTAAGATCAACACGGTCAGAGATCGTGTCATTGAATTCACGTAGCGATTGAACATTGTCAGGACAGTACGATGGGGATTCGTTTTTACAAGCCGGTCACTCCTGGGCGCCGCGGGGCGACTGTCAGTGATTTTGCGGAAATTACGGACCGCAAGAAGAAGCCTGAGAAAAGCCTGACGATCCGGCTGAAGAAGCACGGCGGACGTAACTTCCATGGTAAGATTACGTCACGGCACATCGGCGGTGGATACCGCAAGATGTACCGTATCATTGACTTCAAGCGTCGTCTTGATAACGTGGCAATGACAGTCACGCATATAGAATACGACCCGAACCGATCAGCTCGAATCGCTCTTATCGAGTTCACCTGCCCGGAAACGCAGAAGCAGCAGAAGGCTTACATTCTGGCACCGAACGGCCTTAAGGCTGGCGACGTTGTCATGAACGGCCCTGACGCTGAACCGAAGAACGGCAACTGCCTGCCATTGGAAAAGATTCCAGCTGGCACACAGATTCACAACGTTGAAATGCAGCCAGGTCGAGGCGGTCAGCTTGTGCGAAGTGCCGGCATCAGCGCCGTCATGAACGCAACCGACAAAGGCTGGGCTCAGATCACTCTTCCTTCTGGCGAAGTTCGTCGCCTGCCCGGCAAGTGTCGTGCGACGATCGGTGTTGTTGGAAACTCCGATCATCAGAACATCGTCATCGGGAAAGCCGGCCGTAATCGCTGGAAGGGGATCCGTCCTCATGTCCGCGGTACTGCCATGAACCCGGTTGCTCACCCAATGGGGGGGGGCGAAGGCCGAACCGCTGGTGGACGACATCCATGTAGTCCGACTGGTAAGCTGGCAAAGGGTGGAAACACACGTAAACGACGGAAGTCGTCGTCAAAGGCGATCATTCGGCGTCGACGGTCTCGTCGAAATGGTCTGAAGAAGATCTGATCTCGATCAGAGTATCTCGTGAGCAGTGACCGAGTAGCGTCGAATAGTTTTCCGTGCAAATGATCTAAAGGGATGAGGATATGGGTCGGTCGCTGAAGAAAGGACCGTTTGTCGATGAAAACCTGTTGAAGAAGATTTCACAGTTGGACTCGAGCGGATCAAAACAGCAGATCAAAACGTGGGCTCGTCGCTCGACGATTTCACCGGAATTCATCGGACATACGTTCCTCGTCCACAACGGCAAAGCCCACATCCAGGTCTATGTGACCGAGGACATGGTCGGCCATAAATTGGGTGAGTTTGCTCCGACGCGAACTTTTCGTGGCCACGGTGCAAAAGGCAACCGGTAGCCTGCATCGACTGGCTTATCGGATGCGGAATATCGTTTTTCCAGGCTCAGAAGCTGCCGCTCTGACCACGGTATCGGGAACTGAAATCACTATCGCAGGGAACCGGAGAGTTGCCAGAAGGCAACTGGCCGTCTGAGACTGAAGAGTTACTTCGTCAGACGCACGGTGAATGAGGAAGACAATGTCACAGGTCAAAGCAACTCATCGATTTGCCCGCATTTCGGCCACCAAGGTTAGGCCGTTCGCCGATTTGATTCGGGGAATGTCGGTCGAAGAGGGGCTGAATGCCTTGAAGTACATTCCTAATCGCGGTGCTCGGTTCTTGGAGAAGGTGCTGAAAAGCGCAGCTGCGAACGCCGAAGATCGTGGTGCCCGTAACGTGGACAATTTGCCGATCGTGGACGCTCGCGTCGATGGCGGTCCGATGTTTAAACGCATCCGGCCGCGGTCTCGCGGTCAGGCATTCATGATCCGCCGTCGTTTCGCCCACATCTCTGTGGCGATCGACGCACCGGAAGTCGAGTAGGGACAGGCTGGAACAGTAGTCAGACGACATCAAATTACTGACGAGTGAATTATGGGACAGAAAACACATCCGCTCGGCTTTCGGATCGGGATCACCGAGGACTGGCGGAGCCGCTGGTACGCCAGCAAAAAAGAATTCGGCGATCTGCTGGTTGAAGACCAGAAGATCCGCCGGTTCATCACGACAGAGTACAAATCTGCCGCGATCGAAAAGGTCGAGATCGAACGAACCCGGGATCAGGTTGTTGTGTTCCTGCATTCGGCTCGGCCAGGAATCATCATTGGCCGCAAGGGACAGGAAATTGACCGCCTGAAGGCTCGACTCGAAGACGTGTTCGGTCGCCGGATGGAAGTCAAGATCATTGAGATCAATAACCCGTTCCGGCGGGCTCAGTTGGTGGCTGAAGATATCAGCCAGCAACTCTCCAAGCGAGGAAGCTTCCGCCGAGCAATTAAACGAACGCTCGATCAGGTGATGGAAGCTGGCGTGAATGGAGTGAAGATTCAGTTGTCTGGGCGTCTTGGCGGGGCAGAAATGTCTCGCTGCGAAAAGGCCAGCCGAGGATCAATTCCGCTGTCAACGTTGCAGCGGCGAGTGGATTACGGATTTGCGATCGCCAAAACGGCACAGGGTGTGATTGGCGTTAAAGTTTGGGTCGATTTAGGCGATTACGCGGACGAGGAGAATACCGATGGCTCTTATGCCGAAACGGGTCAAGCATCGAAAAAACCAAAGAGGT
>JAEZFD010000042.1 GCA_023417655.1 Planctomycetota bacterium
GTCCATGACTGGGGCCATGAACGCCTCACTCCAATGGAAACTTAACACGGCGCCCCGGCCACCCTGCCACTTGAATCCTTGGGACGGGCCTCAACACGGTGCGTCCAAGCGCACCTCACGTGGCTGGTCCAGCTTGAATGTTGAGAAGGATGTTTCCTGGACCCCACGTAAACGCACGCCCATTCTCGAAGTTCCATTTGTGCCGCTCGTGTAATGGGATGTCTTGCTCGTAGATGTACTCCGGTAAAGTGAGGAATTCGAAGGTAATTCGGTACCACCACGGACCTTCTCGGGACTCCGTCTGTGAAGGTCGAGCTTCGTCTAAGACTGCGCCCAGAATTTTCGAGGGAATCTTGGCAAACTCCCTACTTCCAAACATGACTTCGTGGATTTGATAGACAAATTCGCAGCAGGATAGAAAATATCTTCGAGCCGCTGGTAACGTGACACCTTGGAATATGGGAAGTGGTGGTGGCGCTTCAGAGGAGAAAACGGCCACCGCGAACTTAGGATGCGCCAGTTGATTTCGAATTTTGAACGCTTTTGCTACATCCTGCCATGGGTGCTTTCCGGGCTTGAGATTCCCAGAAAAAGGCGCCGTGAGCATTTTGGCCTTTTCATTCCAGCGGTGCTTCTTGATGACGTTTTTGGAATCTGGTAAGTGCTGGCTAACTAAGAAATTTAAAGCCGCCTCCACATAGAACGCTGAGAGAGAAACAGCGACCACTCCCAGTGTGCTTTGATTGTACGGCGATTTCTCCCGTTCAGCCAAATAGATCTGCTTCTCGGCCATCTCCTTTATTGTTAAATGCGGGAGCCATGCAATTTGGTTGTGTTTGAGAGCGGTGAGTTTGCTGTCAGTCTCAAGGCACCATGATATTTTGAAGTTTAGACGTGTTGATATTTTGTCGCTTTTTGTCATGTAGCCTTCAAGCCTTAATAGGGAGCGTCTCGACGCACCGATTCACTCGGCGTGGCGGAAGTCGTCGCCACAGAGCTTGGCCGATCCAAGCAAGTCTTGCTTTCAAGGCGTCAATGCTGCACGCGAAGGTCACTTTCTGTTCACAGGCCGCCTGAGCAGGCGAAGCAGCAGAATGACTGCGCCAAGCAGGATCAGGAGAACCCCTGTTCCAACGACGGCCAGCTGGAGATGAAGCCCGAACTTCCCCGTTCTGATCTCCTTATAGATCCTGACCCACGGAGGTGGTGCTGGATGCAGACCGGCGCGGAACTCGAGATCGACAAGGAACATCCCAGTCGCGATCAAGGCGACCGGATAGCCTGAATGAAGGAGAGTCCGAATGGTCATCGACAGTCGGACCAGTGCTGGTGTGAGATGATTGTTTCCTGGCGTCATGTTCGCATCCCGTCCACAGGGCGCAGGTGAATCAGCGATCCACTATCGCTCCGCATGCTCATGCTGCTTGGGCGACATGAGCATCGCACCCAACCCTGCTACACATCGAGACGCACCCTACGCGGTGGCTTGAACATCATCATTCCCCGATGACTTTGACCAGTAAGCGTTTGGGGCGGCGTCCGTCGAACTCGCCGTAGAAGATTTGTTCCCAGGGGCCGAAGTCGAGTCGGCCGTTCGTGATCGCGACGACGACTTCCCGGCCCATGATCTGGCGTTTCATGTGGGCATCCGCGTTGTCTTCCCCGGTGCGGTTATGTGCGTATCGCTGCGGCGAGGCATCGAACGGGGCGAGTTCTTCCAGCCATTTCTTATAATCACCATGTAGCCCCGGCTCATCATCATTGATGAAGACCGAGGCCGTGATGTGCATGGCGTTACAAAGCAGCAGGCCCTCGCGTACGCCGCTGGCTTTGACGATCTGTTCAATCTGCGGAGTGATGTTGATGAATCCCATCCGTTCCGGGATTTCGAACGTCAAGTACTCCGTTTTCGATTTCATCGCGGCTCTCCATCCGGTCAGTCAGTAGCTGTTATTTCGCAGCTGGTTTCACGGTGAGCTTCGTCGGGTCGACCACTACGTGCTTCACCTTTTTTCGATTCCAGGTATAGGTGATGTGAATCAATCCATCAGCGGTCTGGATCACGGCAGGATAGCTGTATTCGCCCGGGTCGGTTTCCAACACCAAAGCCGGTTGCCAATCGAAGCCGTCCGTTGAAAGGGCGACATTGAGTGGCGTTCGCTTGGGTTCACGCGTGTGATTATAAACGATGAGGTGACGTCCATCGGCCAGGGTCAGGGCATCCGTCCCGGAGTTCGGGTTGGGAAGAGAACTGGCAGCCATCTTTCCCCAGGTTTTGCCGGCATCTTCTGACGTGACTTGAAAGACGACTCCCTGCAGTGTGCGTCCGACGGCAAGCAGCTTGGTGTCAGAGAGCTTCAGAATACTGGGTTGGATCGCAGAGAATTCAATTCCGTCATGAATTGGTCCGGTGCTGGTCCAGGTCTTCCCGTTGTCGGTGCTGCGTTCGAAGTGAACCTTCCAGATCCGCTGAGTCTTTCCGTCCGGCTTCTTCCTGTCTTCTTCTGTGCTGGTCGGCGAGAGAATGTCTCCGTTCGCGAGCTGAATAGGCTTGTTCTTGATCGGCCCGAGGATTCCATCTGGCAATCGGGTCGATGGGACGGTGTTTGGGTCGGCATCGACCGGGCGAACCATTCCCCACCACTCCCGGGGATTCGGGCCCATCTTATAGAACAGCAGCATCGGACCCTCTTTCGGTTGAAAAAGGACCGGATTCCAGCAAGGGAGTCGAGATCCATCCGGCTGATTGCCGTTCGCTACTTCGACAGGAGGAGTCCACTTTCCGTTCTCGAATCGAGTCACCCAAATGCCAACGTCCGCATGCTTCTCATGAGTCCCCCCGAAGAAGGCAGCAACCAGTTTACCGTCTTTGGTTTCGGCAATAGTCGAGGCATGCACGCTTGGAAAGGGAGCGGTTTCGTAGAGAAACTCAGAGCGAACAATCGCCGGGTCATCCTTTGCTAAGAGTGAAGAAGAAGGAGTCACCACGCAGGCGAGCAAGACAAGCAGGGATCGAGCAACGTTCATCGGTGAGCGCTCCGTGAAAGGATTCGGACTTCCGTAAAGAAACGTGCAATCAGCGAGCAGCTTTCTGTTGATGAGACCTTGTGCTCGGCTGAGGGTGACGGATTGTCAGTCCGTTATTTCGAAATTACCTCGTTTCGAAGATAACGAATTAACTGGTTCACTTCTTCCGCAGTAAACGAATTTAGCAAACCACTTGGCATCGGAGAGGTTGGCGACGTCAGGGATTCTGCGATCTCTGCACGTTTAATGGAGACGGACTGGCCTGTTAAAGCGTCCGTTTCGACACCGATCACGTCTCGACTGACGAGTGTTGTTCGACCGGTGATCACTTTGCCCGACTCGAGAATATAGTTCGACAAGTGATACTTGGGGTCAATCTGCCGCGAGGGGTCAAGAATCGATTCCAGCAGGTCGCGCTGATTCATGCGTTTCCCGACCGTGCTGATGTCCGGGCCGACTTGCCCCCCACTTTCGTTGAACTGATGGCAGCGAAGACAAAGTGCGGATGCAAGCAGCCGGCGCCCGCGTTCTGCGGAATAAGGTTGATCCTTCAGGCGGGTCAGCTCCTGATCCAGTTCATCAATGGTCCAGTTCTTCACGAACGGACGAACCGGGACCGGGTACTGGTCCGTCTCTTCTGGTGCCTGCTTCATCAGAGCCAGTTTCTCTGTAAACGCGGTTTTCTCTGACTCCGTGAGTGAAGCTTCGAAGTCGTCTCGCATGTTTTGAAGGATGGTCTTTGTGAGCTTTCCGCCGGGAAGGCGTTTATGCTCGATGAGCCAATCCAAGAGCTGCTGACGGGTTTCCGGGGTCCAGCCGTCTCCCGCCCGAAGTAAAGTTTTTACGAACTGAATCTGTTCTTCCTGACTCTGTGCCTGCTTCAACTGCAAGGCGACCTGATCGACGGCGCCCGGCATTTTCAAAGCCACGAGCAACTCACAACGCAGCCACTGCACTGGAAAACGGCTGTCCTGCGGAATCTGGTTGAGCTTGCGAGCCAGCTTGTCTCGATCGGCCAGACTGATCTCGCCATGACGTGCGAGAGTGAGCTGGAATGTTCTGAGCCCGGCAATTAATTCTGCTTCGTTTGTGAAGTCCCAGTCTCGCAGGCCTTTGATAACAATCTTCTGGTCAACCGGTTCTCCCACTCTTGCCAGTGCCATCAGGGCGGTGTGACGTGCCACGTCGTCAGGGCGATTGGCGACCCACTTTCTCCACGAATCTAAGGGCTGATTTTCGAGAGCACGCTGCGCGGCAAACCGAATCCAGTGATCCGAGTTATCCAAGGCGGATTGAATGAATGGAAGTTGCTCAACGTCCTGTGTGACGTGCAGCTGTTCCAGTTTGCGACGCAACTCGCGCGCCTCCGCTGCTTCGGGAGTGCGAGGGGATTTGGATGTTGCATGGATCGGGTCGTTCGGATCGCCTGTGAACGTGATCCGATATAACCCTGACTGAGAACCGCGACCGCCGGTAATGAAATAAAGTGCGCCATCGGGACCGAACTCAAGGTCGCAGATGTTCAATGGGCTCCCTTCTGCGAAAACTTCGTAGCTGCCGGTATAGGAGGCCCCCTGCTCTGTCATGTCAATCTGCAGCAGCCGGCCGTTCTGCCAGTCGGCCGCAAACAGACTATCGCGATGTCGGGCGGGCCAGTTGCTGTTCGTTCCGAAAGTGACTCCGGTAGGGGACCCGAGCCCGGTGTCGAGATTGCTGGGGAGACTGTCCGGGAACCACGACGGCCATTTGCCGGTGCCCCAGCGCCAGCCGTATTCACCTGCCGACACGATGTGATTGATACGGGTCGGGCGATACCAGGGCATCCCGACGTCCCATTCCATGTCGGCGTCCCAGGTGAATGGCTCGCCATCTTGATTGAAGTCGAGGTCCACCTGATTTCGCAGGCCTCCGGCGAGCATGGTGAACTGAGTTCCTTCAGGGTTCATCTTGAGAATGATGCCGACCCGTTCGTCCTGACCATCATCTCGCGGATTCATCGGGATGCGGTCAAAGGCGTGATGTTTGTAAGGAGAATTCAGATTGCGCTTTTCCGGGAAATAGACATCGTTTCCGATTGCGATATAGATCATTCCGTCAGGGCCAAGACGGAGCTGATTGGCACCATGTCCATAGCGACTTTTATAAACCAGTGGACACAACAGCTTGATCTCTTCGAACTGCCCATCTTTATCATGGTCCTGAAGTCGATAAATGCCTTCCCCATTTGTTGCACAGACATAAATGGAGTCATGGGCGTAAAGAACACCCCGGCAATGCTTGAGAACTTCGGTTCCTGCGAGCTTCTCGAGTTCCACTTTGCCGGTGACGGGATTGAGAGTCATGCGTCGAAGTCCGGCAACATCATCAGCGAGGATCAGTCTTCCCTGTGGATCAAATGTCATGCTGATCCATGAGCCCTCTCCTGCAAGCGAAGAATGCAGCAGTTCCACCTTGAAGCCGGGTTTCACCCGAACCGATTCGGCAGGAGTGGCCACACTTTCAGCTGCGGTCACCCCGTCACCGCCCGTCAGGCAGAACATGAGTACGAATGACCAGACGAGGATACTGCGTGATATCATGGGGTCTGTTTCCTCAACGAGTGAGTGATCGGGGGGACGAGGCATTGCCCCAAAAGGCAGGAAGTCAACGGTCGGTGAATCTGCGGGAATGAGCGGCTTAAAGTGGAGTTCAATCTCACGAGCGTTATTGAGGCCCCAACTCCTGATGCTCAGTACTCGTGACGCAGTCGCGAGAATCGAAGAGATTGAAGTAAAAGACAGTGGTCTCTTCTGGCAACGTGGCAGTAATCTTCTGACATTCGATGGTGGCGGGAATGCTCTTCCATTCACGATCCTGCCAGCGGCCGGTATGAGTGGTGTAATTGAGTTCCGCTTTGGTCACGGGGACGGCTGAGTCAAATGTCGCCCAGACTGTTTGATCGGAACGACCGCGGAAGTTCACCTTCGCAAGTGGAGTTCCACCGTTGACGATGCTGTCAGCGAAGACATGAATCTCCTTCGGACCTTCTCCTGCAGGTCCGTGTCCATGAGGCATGCGGAGACGTGCGCAAAGCGTTCGCTTTCCTGGTGGTAACCAGTACGACTTCTGCCAGGCATTCAGCGTGTAGGCAAAGTCATTAGAGCCGTTCACCCAGAGGATCGGCATTTTTGCTTTCGGCAGAGTCCGGGAAGGATCCCACCATTCCATCCAGCGGCGTGAGCCTTCAGGGCCAAGGCTTTTGACTTGTGCTGCGAAACCGTGTTCGTCTGTGAAACCGCAACCATACACCGGGACGGCAAATTTAAATCGGGAATCGAGTCCAGCCGTCAGACAGGTGAGATAGCCTCCCCAGGAAATGCCTGTCAGTCCAATACGATCCACGTCGACTTCAGGGAGGGAGCGAAGCACAGAGTGAGCGAGGATGACGTCCGCAACCGCGTGATAGGTCCATTGGTCAGTCGGAGCGTTCTCCATCTGACCCCAGCCTCCCCAGCCAGCGGGACCGGAGTGAGCATGTCGTTTCCAGCGTTTCGGCTCTTCCCGCTCTGGTAGGCCGCCGCAGTTGTCCATCGCGATGGCGGCATAGCCTCGAGAATTCCAGAGCCGGACCCAACTGTCAAAGGCTGTTCCACCGCCTCCATGGACAAGGACGATGCCGGGGACCTTGGTTCCTTTTGGAACGTCAGGTAAACCGATGTAAGCGAAAACCCGGGTCGGCTTCCCCTGATACTCAAGACCGGAGTAATAGATCGAGCGGACGCCTGGCTTCTGGCAATCTTCTGTGTCGAAGATATCAGGTGTCTTGAAGAGCGACTTGAGATCCCATTCCGGAATCGTCGGAGCAGGAGCGAGTGCGTCCTGAGAGTGAGCCTGCGGAGACCAGACCAGACAGGTCAGCATCAATCCCAGGCAGAACGGAAGCGAAAACAGTGGCCGCATTGATTTCTCTCCGGTGGACTGCATTCCATTTTCAACACTATAACGAGTTCTCCGGAAGTCGCGCCCCTGTGCAGGAGGCTTCCTGTGCGAACGAGAAATCTGATAGCGAACGGCCATGCACTTCGCTTGGGAAATATGGTCTAATGCATCGTCACCTGACTGCTTTGTCGGGCTGTCGGTGTTGTCGTTTCTGCTCCAGAATGTGACCTGAGGCCGAATTTCATTTCATGCGTTTGTTCGTCGAACCCGTCTGGAGCTGGCCTTGGGTCTGCATCGCCATCGCGGCCCTGTTCGGCGTGGTCCTGCTGACTTACCCGCAGAGAGTAAAACAACTCTCACGGGGCTGGCGAAAAGTTCTGATCGGGCTGCGGTTGTTCTCGGCATTGCTGCTCGTCTTTCTCATGCTTCGGCCCTCGCTGGAGTTTTCAGAGACCGACAAACAGAACTCGGAACTCGTGGTGCTCTTTGACAGCAGTCGCAGTATGCAGACGCCCGACAGTCAGGGAGGTCTGACCCGCCGGGAAGCGGTCGTCAAACTCTGGCAGGACCTGCAGCCGCAGATTGAGGCGCTGGGCAAGGAAGTCGATCTGAAGCTGATGGACTTTGCTGACACCTTGAAGCCCATCACCGCGCCGGGAACAGGAGCGGAAGGGGAATTCACCGCGATCGGAAGAGTCTTTGATGAGCTGCGTGAGCAGACGAAGTCAGATCGTGTCATCGGAGTCATGCTGCTGAGTGATGGAGCTCAACGGGCGGCGGGCGATAACGATGTTGATCCCCTCCTTGCCGCGAGAAGGCTCTCGGAAGAAAAGGGGATTCCGATCAACCCTGTGGTCTTCGGGACTTCAGAGCTTTCAACAAGTGGCCTGGATCTGGCGGTTGAGGAACTGATTCTCGATCAGCCCGTGACCTTCGAACGAAAAGTGGTTCCGGTGCGATTGCGTGTCCGTCTTCAAGGAGCGGCCGGACGGAATGCCCGCGTTCAGTTGATGATTGAAGATCGGACAGGCAAAGCACTCGGTGAGTCGGGACCATTGAAACCGATTCCGATCTCCCCTGAAGCAAAGTCCATTACCGAAATTCGAACTGCCGAGAATTCGACGGCGATGAATGTCGATCTGGCATTCGTCGCCGAACAGCCGGGTGACTATAAGATCGCTGCGGAGATCGTCCCGCAGGAAGGCGAAGTTCGGCTGAACAATAATCGGTTGGAGACGCTGATCACCGTTCGGAAGGGAGGCCTGAAAGTGGCCTACTTCGATCCATTGCGACTGGAGCAGAAGTTCATTCGTGAACTGAATGATACTTCCAAAATTCAACTGGATACGCAGTATCTGATCGGCGGGAAGCGAGCCAACCCCGGGACGCTCGACCCGAAGATGTTCCAGCCCGGTGCTTATGACGTTTATCTCATCGGCGACCTGCCAGCTTCGGCGTTTCAGGTGCAGGGACAGGATCTGCTTGTGCAGTTGGCACAACGTGTTCGTGAAGGTGCCGGACTTGCCATGCTGGGAGGCGTTCGCAACTTCGGCGCCGGTGGATATGCCAATTCGCCGCTTGCCGAACTTCTGCCGGTCGAGATGTCGCCAGATGAACGGATTGCGCCGGGGGCTGCTCCCTCGCCGGGGTTAGGTCATCCCGTCAGGATGCTGCCGACGCGAGACGGTGAGCGGAAGTATCTCATGCAGCTGGCGACGCCGCAGAATGATCAGGCGTGGCGCATGCTGCCCGAAATGTCAGGGGCCGCGAGGATTCTTCCGAAGTCCGGGGCGGTCGAAGTTTTGGCCGAATCAGAGCAGCTCGAACCGTTGATGATCGCCGCGGACACGGGTAAGGGCCGCGTGCTGGCGATTGCAGTTTATGAAACCTGGAAATGGCATCTGCATGGATTCACGGCCGAGCATCAGCGGTTCTGGCAGCAGGTGATGCTCTGGCTCGCGCGGAAAGAGTTTGATACCGATCAACCAGTTTGGGCTCGGGTGGAGCCCCGAAACTTTCCTCCACTGGCTCGCATTCCCATTGAGGTCGGCGCACAGGATGCAGAGGGGAATCCGATCATGGACGCTCTGTTCGACGTGGAGTTGCTCCGCCCGGACGGAAAGACGGAGAAGGTCACCCCACAACGGGCTGGCACAGGTGCAATCGCTGAATATCGACGCGCCGATGAGCCGGGTGATTACTGGGTTCGCGTTTCGGCATCGAGTCAGGGGAAGTCACTTGGGATGTCGGGAATGACACGGTTCGTCGTTGACTCGCGAGATCTGGAGCTGGACCACCCGGCTTCTGATCCGACTCTGATGGCCGAGATTGCCACGCTGACCGGCGGAGCGGTGATCCCGCCGGAATCACTCGGTGAGTACTTCACCACCTTATTGAAAGAAGGCATCCCAGGCGAGTTTAAACGAACCCATCGTCTGGCCCTGTGGGACGGGTGGCCGATCCTGTTATTACTGATCTCGGTGCTAAGCTTGGAATGGGCACTGCGGAAATGGAAAGGTCTTGTGTAAGCCGGGACATCGTCCCTGCAAGATGCCTCAACTGAAAATAACAGCAAGCGGTCGACACAGGTGGGGTGTCGACCGCTTCCATGTTTTTCAGCAATTCACTGAGGTTCTCTGACGGGAACCCGTGATGATTGCCTGAAAGGTTTTACTTGGTGGTTCCTTTGGTTTCTCGCAGGGCCTGCTGCAGCTGAGTCGCTGCCTGCTGATATGGGAAAGCTGACCGGGTGGAAAGGGCTTTCTCGATCGCCTGTTGGGCAAGATCATTCCGCCCCTGCTCGGAATAAATGGCCGCAGCAAAGTAAGCCCCTTCTGAGCTGACAGGGCCGCTGCCGAGAATGCCGTCCATCAACTTCTGGGCGTCTTCGTTGCGACCGTTGCGATGCAGAGCCCAGGCGAGCAGCGTGGCGGCCTGGCGTCCCTGCGCTGTCTGAAGGTGGTTGTTCGTCTTGGAGATGACTTCCGCGTGCTCGAGCGCCAGACGGTTCTTCTGCGGATCATTCTGAGCAAGCAAAGAGAGAGCGAGGCCATTCATCGCGTCATAGTTGCCCGGTTTGGCCTGGAAGACTTTCTGGAACTCCCCTTCCGCTTTCTGGAACTCTCCTCGCAGATAATCGACCTGAGCAATGATCAGTTCAGGCAGATAAGAATCCGGCTGAATCGAGTCGGCTTTCTTGGCGCAGTCCAGTGCCTGATCGAGATGACCTGTGCCGATGGCCCAGCGAGCGACGGAGATCTGTGTATCGAAATCTTCCGGATGCTTCTGCAGTGCGGCCTGCATCGACTTCTCGGCTTCGGCATCGCGCCCCAGACGCTCGTAAGCGTTGCCCAGTACGATCTCAGCTGAAGGCAGTTGTGGATTGATCGCCCGAAGCTGCTCGAGCATAGCAGTCGCTTCGTCGAATCGCTCGGTATTAATCAGCACGATCGCCAGTCGCGATGCGATCTCAGCATTCTCAGGTGCGATTTCCTGCCATGCCCGTAGCGGGACTTCGGCTTCTTTCCAGAGTCCGCGCCGTTCATTCGCCAGCGCGGCTCCTGCATAAGCGCTGCTGAGCTGTTGGATACGGCGTTTCTCATTGCCGGTGTACTCCATGGCCACGTTCGCAGCCTGACGGAACAGAAGTTCCGCTTCGGCTAGGTGATCGTTCCGCAGTTGAAGATCGGCGAGCATGTTCCAGACTTCTGGATCATTGCTATTGCTGACAGCAGCGGCCTGCAAGGCATCAAGCCCGGGTTTGTTATTGCCGCTTGCGAAACAGAGGTGTGCGAACATCACCTCGCCGGGAGGCAGTTGCGTCTGCTTCTTGCGCGCTTCCCTCAACATCGACAGAGCCGCAGGGCCATTGCCGCGCTGAAACAGAACGATGGCATCGGAGACGTCGCGATAGCGATCGTCAACATTGTCCACTGCGGGACCCAGGAGTTGCGTAGCGGTCATTTGAGCCTGGAGGTTTGGGGCCATGGGAGCTCCGCAGAGGAGCGTAAAGGCAAACAACAGTTTTCTTGTCAGTCTCATTTGCAACTTTCAGTCTGTCGTCGTGGAAATCGGACATCCGGCGCGTGCGGGTCTCTGTCGCTGAATGAAATGACTTGCGTCGTTTCGCAGACAGACCCATCTCAGAGAACGCCGGAGGAGTGACCTGGAAAAAACTTCAGACGATGAATGCGCCATCCTGACATCCGGCTCAGGAGAGTCCCTGATTCATCGCAGTTCCTTCCGCGATTCTCGCGACCCCTGACTGATGGAAGCTCACGGTCAGGAAGTGCATTTAGCATCGACCTCCTGATTTAGCCGGCGCACGGCTTTCAGCACGTTTGCAGGAATGAAGCGGAATCACTCATAGGTGAGCTGTGGGTCTGTCGGCCGGATCCTTTTTCCCGTGTTGCCTGATGTCAACACGCCGGAAGATGCGATGCGTGATTTCGCGCTCATCCAGAGGCGATCACTGCCGCCTGCTCGCGCCAGTCCATGCAATGATTTGCTGGCAAGATTGAGGGTTGAGGAAATCTGTAATCATCGCAGTGAGGTGGATGACTGCGCGGGCAAAATTGACGATGACTGAGACCGAGAATGCGGTGACTGCGAGCTCTGAGGGATGTTTTCGGATCACGCAGTCGCAGTTCAGTCGAGTCGAAAACGCTCTCTCTCGGGCAGATTCGAGTCATTCCGTGCTGAACGGGCCACATGAGTTTGTTCCCGCTGTCGGGCAGCGGAGAACTTTCGGACAGCAGGCGCGGCCCCGCATGGCTCGGATCAACAGGACATTACGACCTCCCCCTACCTCCCAGTTTGAATTAAGACTTCGCGAGTATATCTATGGCCAGCCTTGCACTCCGTGATTCGTTTCGGCGTCGCGTTTCTAAATGGACGGCGATGTCGCTGTTATGTCAGCAGATTCTATGGACTCCGGTGACGCTGGCGGCAGAGAACCCGGTCGTCGTCGGTGGCGGGGCCGCGATCGTTCAGAATGGAACCAATCTGAATGTGACAACTCAGACTGACAGAACGATTATCAACTGGGATCAGTTCAACGTTGCCGCGGGCCACTCTGCAAACTTCTATCAGCCGTCATCTTCATCCGCAGTGCTAAACCGGGTCGTCACTCAAGGCAATCCGTCAGCCATCTATGGAAACCTGTTTTCCAACGGCAATGTCTATCTGGTGAATCCGTCGGGGATCGTCGTCGGACCGACCGGAACGATCAACACTAATGGCTTCACTGCGTCCGTGCTGGACATTGCGAATCGAGACTTCATGGCTGGTGGGCCATTGAACTTCGAGGGGAACAGCGTTGCCAGTATTCTCAATCAGGGGACGATTTCGACAGGCGCCGGTGGTGCGACACTCATCGGGAATCAGGTGATTAACGAAGGCCTGATTGAGAGCAAAGGAGGAAGTATTAACCTCCTCACTGGCGGAAGCGTTCAGTTGCGTCATGGTGGGATCTATACGCAGGCGGACCAGAAAACCGTGATGAACGGGATCAGCGAAACTGCTGCCCTAATTCGTAATAGCGGGACCCTCCGGGCAACGGGCGGGCTCGAGATCGGCGGGGACGTCTACCTCGTCAGTCCCGGCGGAACCATTCTGCAGGAAGCCGTCGTAAAAGCGGCGAAGGAAGCGACAGGCGGGAAAGTCGTTCTTGACTCCGGAGCTGGCAAAACAACAGTCACCGGGCAGATTGATGTGTCTGGCCCAGTCGGTGGTCAGGTCGCCATCACCGGGAAGCAGACCGAACTGCAGGGAGCCCGAATCGAAGCATCCGGCACCAATGGCGGGGGAACCGTCAAGATCGGCGGCGGCTTCCAAGGGAAGGACGCCACGGTCGCGAACTCCCGGTCGACGGTCATTGACCGTGACACGCAGATCATCGCTGATGCATTAATCTCCGGCGATGGAGGCCAAGTCTTTATCTGGTCGGACGGGAGCACCCGACATTTCGGGTCTGTTTCTGCGAAGGGTGCCCGCCTGGGACAGGGAGGGTTCGTTGAAGTCTCGGGGAAAGAGTCGCTGGTTTATCAGGGACAAACCCGAACTGGTGGCGGAACACTCCTGCTTGATCCCTATGACTACATCATTGATTGCGAAGCCGCCGAGACCATCAGTCTGGATCTCGGGGATAACAATGTGATCGTACTCACGACCGAAAATAATACATCGTACGGATCGACCGGTGAGGGAACCGGAAACGTGACCGTCAAGTCGTCGATTCTCTGGAATTCCGGAAATTCGCTCACCCTGCTTGCGGTCGGTGACATCGTTTTCGAAGCAAGCGTCCAGAACTCAGGCTCGGGTGACCTGAACGTCGTCGCAGGCTGGGATCAATCGACCGGGATCTGCGGGGCATCACCGTTTGATCTGTCAGCATTCGTTTCTATCGATGTGCTCAACGACTGCGATGTTTCTGCGTTCGGGAACAATGGTCACAGCGTCTTCATCGGCGGTGCAAGCCACGGGAGCTCTCTCGCAGTCGGGAGCGCCCATGGCTCGACCAATGTTTTTGCTCATGACCTGGTGCTCCGAGGAAGTGATACCGCAGGTGCTTCAGCGCAGCTGGGGTATTACCGTGTCGCAGGGCCAGAGGCCGCCGGAACTCAGATCACGAGCGGTGACATTCGCGTGGCTCTGACAGGCGGCCTGACGGGACAGGCGGGAGCCATCGGGAACTTGTCTCCATCAACCTCTTATGTCCAGATCGGTCATGGCGGAAACCGGGTCGGTGCTGGAAGTACGCAGCAGTGGGATCACTCCGGGGACATTGACATCACCGTGAAAGAGAACCTCCTGTTCAGTGCAGGAAGTGGTGAGGTCACTTATGCCCTGCTCGGCCACGGCGGTGCGGGCAATGCGAATCTCAGTGGTGACTACTCGATTGAGGTTGGCGGGAGCATCACGTTTCAGGGCGGGAGCGGAACCTCCTCATCTGCACATCTCGGGCATTTCGCAGTCGGGAATCACAGCGGTGATCACTCAGTCGTTGCCTGGGAGGATGTCTCCTTTATCGGAGGATCCGGGCTGTATGCTGTCGCTCAGTTTGGTAACGGAGGGCCGGGAGCAACGGGGAACGATTCTGGAAACCTGCTGCTGGGCGCAGGCGGGAATCTTCTGCTTCAGGGTGGCTCGAACTCCAGCTACGCTCAGATCGGCCACGGTGATGCACTGAATCAATTCGGGGGGCTGGCCAGCGGTGATATTTACGTTTCCGCCGCCGGTGAGAGCTCTCTGGTGAACGGCTCGAGCACATGGCGCATCGGTCATGGAACCGCGACTGCGAACGGCGTCAGCGATTCGAACATCTTCTTCTCGACCGGGACACTGGATTACTCCGCGACCAACGAGACGGCAGCGACTCAGACAGTCCTGAATCAGGACTTCATCGATAAAATGGTGACCAATCTGAAAAGTGGTCACGTGGCAATCGGCTCCACCAACCAGACCGCTGGAGAGACTGGCGGCATGGTGGTCGGGAGTAAGATTCTCTCAAAGAGCAGCAACAGTCTAAGCCTGCTGTCTCGAGCCGACATTCGCTTCCAGGATCATGTCCAACTCTCCGGCAGCGGTGACTTGAATGTTGTCGCAGGATGGTATGGCTTCGCAGGATTCGATTTTGATGGTGATTCTGGTCGAATCCTTCCATTCAACCCATCAAGTCTGGTGATCGGCGGCAATCACTTCGACAACGATTATCTTGCATTCGGACTCGATTCCGGCAGTATCTATATCGGAAGCGCAGACCAGACCAAGTCAATCTCCGTCGGCAGTGCTTTCGGTGACACGAATGTCTTCGCTCATGACCTTGTGCTCCGCGGCAGTGACAGTGCTGCCGCTTCCGCTCAACTCGGCTATTACCATGTCGCCGGACAACCTGTTGACTCCGTTGTCGCGAGTGGGGATATCCGGGCATTCCTGACGGGGGATCTCAATGCTACGGCCGGCTCCGAGGGAGGCTGGACCTCATCAACCTCTTACGTGCAGATCGGTCATGGGGGGAATCGCGGAGGGGATTTCGGTTCCCGTTGGGATTACCAGGGTGACATTGGTGTCTTCGCAATGGGTGATGTCTCCTTGCAGGCAGGATCCGGTGATGTCGCTTATGCCCTGATCGGCCATGGCGGCGGCTGGGCGAACACGAACGCGACCGGTGACATTGGCGTGTACACGGCTGGCGACGTCAACGTCGTCGGTGGAAGCGGAGCAAGTTCCTTTGCTCAGATCGGACATCTGGGGGCGGGGGAGACAAGCGGTGACCACCTCCTGGTGGCACGCGGCGATATCTCATTCAAAGCTGGCGGCGGAGCTTATACGTTTGCGAAGTTCGGGAATGGTGGCACCGGCTATGAAGGGACTCACAGTGGCGATTTGATTCTCCACACGCAGTCCGACCTGCTCCTTCAGGGCGGTGTCGATGGGACGGCGTTCGCTCAAATTGGCAACGGCGATGCGCTGAACGTGACAGAAGGATCGATCTCCGGTGACATTCTGATCCTCGTCGAGGATGAGACATCACTGGCGAAGGGCGAGTCACGGTGGCGAATCGGCCACGGAACAGCGACTCCGTTTGGGATCAGTGATGCGAATATCACTTTCCTGACCGGAACGCTCGATCAGATGTCCTTCAACGACAAGCCCGCGAAGCAAACTGTTCTCGATCAGGAGTTCATGTCGCAAATGGCCTTGAATCTGGAGGGCGGGCACGTCACGGTTGGATCTTTGAACCAAAACCGAGGCTCCCGTGGTGGAATGGTGGTCCAGGGCGAGATTGATGTTCAGACCTCAAACAGTCTGAGCCTGCTCTCCCGGGCCGACATCCGGTTTGAGAATTCCGTTCAGAACGCCGGAAATGGTGATCTGAACGTTGTGGCCGGCTGGAACGGAATCGCGGGACTTAACCTGGTTAGCGACACATTCGCTCCCTTTGACCCGACGAGTTTGCTTGAGGTCAATGTCATGAAAGGGCATTGGCATCCGTTCGGACAGAAAGATGGCAGCGTCTATCTGGGTAGCTCAAATCAGTCCACCGGTGTCGCCGTCGGCAGTGCTCATGGTCGAACAAATGTCTTTGCAGAAGACCTGGTCCTACGAGGAAGCGACAGCTCATTCGCGTATGCCCAACTGGGGTATCACCACACTGAGGGCGGAGATGTCGGTCACACGATTGCCTCAGGCGATCTGAATGTCGCTTTGACCGGAAGTCTGACTGCAAAAGCTGGTTCGACCTCATTGAAGGGACTGGGAGGATCGTCGTCCTACGTCCAGATCGGGCATGGAGGAAATCGACTGGAGTTCGGTCTGACTGATGCCTGGAATTATGAGGGCAACATCAGCATCGCCGCCGCTGGCGACATCAACTTCCAAGGGGGACGAGTCGCTGGCTCTTATGCGTTGCTGGGGCACGGAGGATTCGGAACGGTTGGGAATCTGAACGGGAACATGAGCGTTGCTGCCAAGGATGATATCAGCTTCACAGCAGGCTCCGGTTCGAATGCGTTCGCTCAGCTCGGTCACGGGGGACTCGAGTCGAGTGGCTCGCGTCAGGGTGATCTGACGGTTTTCGCGGGGGATGATGTGTCATTCCGCGCAAACAACAATCAAGCCTACGCTCAGCTCGGCCACACCAGTTACCAGTCTGACGACAGTCTGATTACCTGCCCTGTGATTTATGAGTTCGGTGGAAACATCCAGCTCTCATTGGGAGGCCAGCTGAAGCTGGACGGCGGAAGCTCCCACAACATTGGAGCTGCCATCGGCCATGGCGGCATTCAGAACTCGACCCTCATCAATCAGTCAGTTTCAGGTGACATTAAAATCTGGATCGGTGAGGGGGCGGAACTGAAAGCAGCGACCATCGGACACCAGCAGGGTGAGAATGGCGCTTATGCCTCAGGGAACACCTGGATCGCGGTCGAGCAGAAGCGATCGAGTTCGAAACTGGAAGCGGATCGCCACAGCCAGTTTGTAAGTGCGGAGTCTGGCGAACTGCGGTTCTACCTGCCCTATCAGCGCACCCTGGCGGTCTCTGATAAGACTCTGTTCAACGGAGTTCAGGGAAAGAATCTGAAGAACGAACTGGGGTATCTGAAGAATCGGCAGGGAGATTACCAGCCATTCACAGGCCCTTATGACATTGATTCCTCTCTCGGAAACTTCGGGTTCTATATTGAAGCAATTGGCTTGCTGGTCCAGGCGAACAATGGATCATCCACCTATGGTGACACCGGAGTCACGAATCCTGGCATGTCACTGATGGAAGGAAGCGAATCGCTGAAGGAGGGTGACACGCTGACCGGAATCGGACTCCGGACCAATTTCGACATCGACAAGTGGACCGATGCCGGAACCTACTCGTTGAAAGTGAACGGCTATCGTCTTGACAGTGATTACGAACTGATTGGAACTTCCAATGGCATCTTCACGGTGAACAAGGCGAACCTGGTCATCACCCCGAAAGATCAGAGCAAGACCTATGGGGATTCTTTGACGCTCGATCAGACAAAATTCAGCATTTATGGTCTGAAGAACGACGACAAGGTGTCTCAGGTGACTCTCTCCAGCTCGGGAACTTCCGCTGGAGCTGATGCCGGGAAGTATGACATCAAGGCAACTGGCATTGCCAAGAGTTCCAGTTTCAAGGCTTCAAACTACAACATCACTTACAAGACCAACTACAACGGTCTGACGGTCAACAAGGCCAACCTGGTCATCACGCCAAAGGACCAGAGCAAGACCTACGGGGATTCTCTGACGCTCGATCAGACGAAGTTCAGCATTTATGGTCTGAAGAATGACGACAAGGTGTCAAAAGTTTATCTGTCGAGTACCGGGACCTCTGCTGGGGCTGATGCCGGGAAGTATGACATCAAGGCAACTGGCATTGCTAAGAGTTCGAGCTTCAAGGCTTCAAACTACAACATCACTTACAAGACCAACTACAACGGTCTGACGGTGAACAAGGCCAACTTGGTCATCACCCCGAAAGATCAGAGCAAGACCTACGGTGATTCGCTAACCTTGGATCAGACAAAATTCAGCATCTATGGTTTGAAGAATGATGATCAGGTGTCGAAAGTTTATCTGTCGAGCCATGGCACTTCGGAATACGCTGATGCCGGGAAGTATGACATCAAGGCAACTGGCATCGCCAAGAGTTCCAGCTTCAAGTCCTCGAATTACCACATTATTTATAAAACAAATCACAAAGGGCTGACAGTCAACAAGGCGAATCTGGTGATTACTCCAACCAGCCAGAGCAAGACGTATGGAGATGCGTTTAACTTCAACGGGACTGAGTTCACAATCGTCGGATTGAAGAACAATGACAAAGTGACCGGCGTGGAGCTCACGAGTGCCGGGTCAGCCGCCTCGGCGAATGTCGGTTCCTATGACATCACCGCCGTTTCGATTACCCAAAGCAAGAGCTTCAAGTCGTCGAACTACAACATCGACTTCGGGACGCTGACCGACGGATTTACCGTGAACAAAGCGGACCTGACCATTACGCCGACGAGCCAGAACAAGACTTACGGTGATACATTCACATTCAACGGGACAGAGTTCACGATTCAGGGGCTGAAGAACGGGAACACCGTCACCGGGGTGACCCTCAGCAGCGATGGAACGAATGTTCTGGCGAACGTTGGGTCCTACGACATCGTCTCGTCTGCAATTGTGAACAGCGGGAACGGGTTTGATGCTGGGAACTACAACATCGACTTCGGGACGCTGACGAACGGTTTGATCGTAAACAAGGCGGAACTTGTGATCACGCCGACTTCGCAGAACAAGACCTACGGCGACACATTCACCTTCAACGGGACCGAGTTCACGATTCAGGGGCTGAAGAACGGGAACACCGTCACCGGGGTGACCCTCAGCAGTGATGGCTCAAACGCACTGGCGAACGTTGGGTCCTACGCCATCGTCTCGTCTGCAATTGTGAACAGCGGAAACGGGTTCGATGCGAACAACTACAACATCGACTTCGGTACGCTGACCGACGGATTTACCGTGAACAAAGCGGACCTGACCATTACGCCGACGAGCCAGAACAAGACTTATGGTGACACGTTCACCTTCAATGGAACTGAATTCACAATTGAAGGCCTGAAGAACGGGAACACCGTCACCGGGGTGACCCTCAGCAGCGATGGAACGAATGTTCTGGCGAATGTTGACAACTATGACATCGTCTCCTCAGCAATCACGAACAGCGGTAACGGGTTTGATGCGAACAACTACAACATCGACTTCGGCACGCTGACCGACGGATTTACCGTGAACAAAGCGGACCTGACCATTACGCCGACGAGCCAGAACAAGACTTACGGTGATACGTTCACCTTCAACGGGACAGAGTTCACGATTCAGGGGCTGAAGAACGGGAACACCGTCACCGGGGTGACTCTCAGCAGCGATGGAACGAACGTTCTGGCCAATGCTGGGAACTATGACATTGTCTCCTCAGCAATCACGAACAGCGGTAATGGGTTCGATGCGAGCAACTACAACATCGACTTCGGCACGCTGACCGACGGATTCACTGTGAATAAAGCGAACCTGACCATTACGCCGAACTCGCAGGTGAAGAACTTTGACCAGCAGTTCGTCTTCAATGGAACGGAGTTCACTGTGGTCGGGTTGAAGAATGGAGATCAGGTGAACACAGTCGCCATGTCCAGCGAAGGAACACCGCAGCTGGCTCCCCTGGGAACTTACGACACTGTCACATCCGCCATCACAGGGAGTACGCAGTTCAACCCAGAGAACTATAATGTGACCCTTGCGACCTTGGTCAACGGCTTTGTCGTGATCCCAGCAGACGTGCAGCCTGAGGCCTTCCACCTCGAATCGTTGGCAGAAGACATGTTCGATCGTCCTGAGAACTACTTCCACGGGATTCAGAACCTGACACCGCCTCAGCACCCAGGTGAAATTCGAATCTTCTGGCCGGAGACGGAAGAGGAGAAAGAACAGATCCCTGGGCAGATTACTGCATTTCAAATGAACACGGCCAAGTAAATCTGGCTGCCTGATTTGTCTGCTTTCAAGAACGCCCTTGCTGAGAGTCATCAGCAAGGGCGTTCTTTCATTCAGAGTCACGGAATTTCACTGTATCGGCGAGAATCTGACCCCGAATTCGGAGCTGTTCTGGCGGCAACAAAGGAGGCAGATGGCTGGAATGCGAATGTTTCCACTTCATTAAAGGGAAATGGAGTTTATTAGCGAAGTTTCTAAGGTCTCCCGGTCAATCTGAATTCAGCCCGGAAAAGCTATTGTCATGTTAGAGTAATTGCCTGCTGCTTTGCGAACTGTCTCTGCAGTAATGCTAATGATGAACAGGCAGAAGCTGCAGCTCGGTTAATAGAACGCGACAGGAATTACTGAGTTGTGCGTCACCCTCTTTCATGTATTCGATTCTGCATCGAACTCTCTTGCGAAGTGACAAGAGTTTCTCATCGACGAGCCGTCTGAAGGGCTCGCTCTCTTTGTTCACAGAAACTTCTTTGCTCCAGCAAAAAAACAGATGAGCGGTTCAGGTTGGAAGATCCCGGCCTTGCGACCTTTCAGCGGTGCTGGAACGGCTCCGATACCGAACCGTGGGTGATGAGGAGACACGGGCAGGCCAGGACTTTGATCTGCGGCAGGAACTTGAGCTCACAAGTTCAATCATTGTGGGATTCGCCGGAGGCTGCTGGGCCGGGACACAGTTCTCGACCAAGGCGACTTTGCGAAATCGTCATTCATCACACCCCTCCCCCACGGACAGGATCATTAACTTAGAAACGGAATGAAAGATGTTTCGCAGTGACCGCAAGAAGCATGCAATACTGTGGGCCGGATTGATCGTTTCGATCACCGGATCGACAGCATTTGCTCAGAATTTCGAGCGATACCGGCCCCAGCCGCTGCCTGTCAGTCCTCCCTCTTCGCCAGATGTTGAGAAGCCATTAGAACCAGTTGGCGGCAGTGATAAGATTCTGCTCGATAAACTGGAAGCCGTCGTGATCA
The DNA here is from genome assembly GCA_023417655.1 of Planctomycetota bacterium. Taxonomy (GTDB): domain Bacteria; phylum Planctomycetota; class Planctomycetia; order Planctomycetales; family Planctomycetaceae; genus Planctomicrobium. The sequence continues at coordinate 20,977 of JAEZFD010000042.1, forward strand.
GAGATCACGTTGCAGCTGTGCAGGCGGAGGGCTGTCATCCAGATGCGACTGGCGTGATTCGGGAATATTCGAATACCCGCTCACTTGTCTATTCCGCAGAATTCACCGCGATCATCGAGCGGTATCTGAATCAACCGGTTTCACTGCACTCTCTGAATCAGATGTCGCGGGACATTATTCTGCTGTATCGCAAGCACAAGCAGCCTGTCATCGACGTGCTGATTCCAGAGCAGAAAATCACGAACGGCACTGTTCAGATTGTGGTGATCGAAGGGAAGATCGGGCAGGTTCGAGTTGAGGAAGGTCGATTCTTCAGTGCTGACGAAACGGCGCGCTGGATTGAAGACACCCGCGCTGGTGGGGCCATCTATGAACCCTGGCTGGAGGATGACCTCTTCTGGCTTAACCAGAATCCGTTTCGTCGGGTGGGCGTTGATTTGAAGCCCGGCGGGCAGGACGGGCTGACAGATGTTCTGTTCACGGTCGATGATGTCTTTCCCGTCCGCGCTTACGTCGGCTATGACGACACCGGAGTTCGTGCGTTGGGGTTGGAGCGACTTTCGACTGGTCTGACGGCAGGCAATCTCTTTGGTCATGGTGATGTCGCCAGCTATCAGTATACAACCGACTCGGATTTCCGTCGGTTGCATGCACATGCCGCCACATACACGATCCCAATCAATCGCGAATATACATTCCTCACCTACGGCAGCTGGGCAGGAGTCGTTCCCACCATGCCGAATGGCTTCAATCAGAACGGTGAGAGCTGGATCACCGGCTTTTCGGTCATTAAGACTCTGCAGAAGGACCGTTATGTCGATGAGAATCTGTCGGCCGGATTCGACTTCAAATCGACAAACAACGATCTGGAATTCGGTGGAGATGATGTCTTTTCCGGAACCGCTGATCTGACGTCAATTCACGTTGGTTACAACTACCTTGAACGTGATGACTTTGACCAGTATGTCATTCTGAACGCGGATACATGGATCGGACCCGGTGCCGGATTTACACCTGACAATACCGTGGCCGCGTTCGACACCATTCGGCCGGGCACCAATCCACGGTTCATCTATGGTCGTCTGCGCTACGAGCGGGCTCACAACATTACTGACCAATTGCAGCTCGCCTTCCGCGGAGTCGGTCAGACAACCTCCGATCGACTGCTCTGGAGCGAAATGCTCGGCTTCGGGGGTTTTGACAGCATTCGTGGCTATGATCAGCGTACTGTGAGCGGTGATCACGGTTGGCAGACGAGCTTTGAAATCGGACCACGCCCCGTTCAGTTCTGTGTCCGTGGTGAACAGGCCCGAGCCCGGGCTTACATCTTTTCAGATCTGGGGCAGGCGTTCGTCATGCAACCACGACCAGGTGAGTTCAGCGATCAGTTCATGGCGAGTGCCGGGTTCGGGATGCGGCTGAACGTGGGCCAGAGTCTCGCATTCCGCTTTGACTATGGTAACAACTTCGTTCGCGTGCCTGGCTACGACATGGACCAGCGAGTCCATATCGGATTGATCTGGCAATTCGGCCCGCTGCCGTCCGCGTCGATGTGATCAACCGGACATTACAGAGAGTGAGGGGATAGCCGAGTGCAGATTTAGGTGCACTTCTTCCCCTCACTCTTCAGGTCTGAACTCGGTGAATCCTTGGTGGTCCAGTCGTCTCGAAGGTGGTGAGTTCCCGATCTCACGTCCCCGCTGCGAGCAGGTTTCTACTGGCCCCAAAGTGAACTGAAGTGGGGTGAGAGAAGGAAACCCGCGACAATCGCCGCCGTCAAGTGTGCGACGACTACGGCGGACGTTCCGAGTCGGAAGGCGCCATTCTGGTCGAGATCGCTATCTGCTTCGACCATCTTCAGAACCTGGTGCAAGAGTTCCGCACTGAGTGAAAACCCGAGCGCGAGAATCATGATTGCCCATTCGACACGGGTGAGGCCCAGTACCAGGCTGGTGAGAAACACGCCGGCCGCGCAGAAAAAGAATGCGTAAAGCGTACTGTCTGCACGCATCCCGTCGCGAAATCCTCCCTCGGCATCAACGAGGCGCTGACGCCAGGCAGGACGGCGCTGCCGGGACTCTGGTTCTTCGAGCAACTGGTCAGTCATGGGATGCCGAGAATTTCCCTGTGAGGGGCGTCGATTGGCCGGTGTCGAGCGAAACGCTCAGGCGGAGCATGAATTGATTCGACGGGAATTTACCCTCAGGCGGGAAATCAGGTCAATATGCTGTTTGCCACACGAGTTCAGCGGGCGGCATCCGGATCCGCGAAACAGAAGATCTGCCCATTCGTTGCATCGCAGCCAAAGACAAGATAACCCTGAGCGATTGCAGGGGATCCAGTCACCGGATTTTTGACGAACTTTTTGAAAACCTCGGTGCCATCGGCCATGGAGACCCCGTAGAACTGCTTGTCCGAACACCCGAAATAAACGGTGTCGCCCGCGATGACCGGAGAGGAGTCAATTTTCGCCCGGGTCGTAAATGTCCAGACCGGCTTTCCGGATTGACGATCGAGACAATAAACCCGTTTGTCCCGACTGCCGACGACAATTCGGTCTGCTGTGACGGCCGGTGAGGAATGAATCTGCTGTTCTTTTCCCGGGGATGAATATTCCCAGACAATCTTCTTCTGCTTCCAGTCGAGGGCAGTGATCGTGCCGTTATCCGTCCCGAAGTACAGAATGTCATCGCGAACCGCACAGGCAGCGATCAGCAGTGAATTCAACGGCACCTCTGCAGCCTGCCTGCCGTTTTCGAGATCAATGACCCGCAGGATGGGTTGATCACACCCTGTCGTGAAGGTGAATTGTCCTGAGAGGCAAGGCGTGGCGTTGACGGGGCCATGTGTCTCCGCGGACCAGACTCGATCTCCGGAAGCAGCATCGTGGCAGTAAAGATGGCCATCGTGTGATCCGAAGATGACACGACCCTGATGAAGCTGCGCTCCGCCGACAATTTCGCCGTCGGTTTCAGTCTTCCATCGCGTCTTACCCGTTTGCCGGTCAAAAGCATGAAACGTCCCCTGATCATCGCCGATGAAGACCAGTTCATCATTGAGTGCAGCAGGTGCGTTGAATCCCGGTGGAAAGCTGTTCGGAGCGACGCCTTCTGCTGAGACTGCTTTCCACTTCTCGGTTCCGTCCGACAACTGCAGACAGTGGAGCGATCCGGCGAGTGTTCCGATGTATGCAAGGCCGTCAGCAATGACAGGCGTGGAAGAAGTGCCGTCCTTTGTCGGGAACGTCCATTTCTGGATCAGTTTGCTGGGGTCCAGTTTTTCTGCGAGCCCCATGTTCTCCTGCGAGTTACGGAATGAGACCCAGCGCGAGGCGGCAGTGGTCTCCTGTGCGGAGAATGCCAGACGATTCCCGAGCGATGGACAAAGGAGCGGAGCAGCAGAGATCGCGGCGCTCTTTAAAAATTGACGTCGGTTCCACTGAATGCGCATTTGTAGATCTCCATCAGCGACCCCGAGTCCACTGGCCGGGGGTTAAACTGTCCAGTCCATTGCAACGAGGCTTCTTCGGCCATCTGCGGCAGGCGGTCCTGCGTGGCTCCACAATCGCGAAGCGTGATTGGCTGCCCGGCGAGTGTCAGCAGCGACCGAAGATGGTGCACGAGAGCGGAGATAGCTTTGCTTCCGGTGCAATCGGTGATTTCTGTGTCATGAGCTAGTTGGATATATGTTGCGGCGGCAGCTTCATCGCGCGCATTGAACTGAATGACATAAGGGAGTAACGCACCGACAGCGATTCCATGAGTCACATTGAAGTGAGCCGATAAGGGGTTCGCAAGAGCATGTGTCGCCCCGAGCATTGAGTTCTCAATCGCCGTTCCGGCGAAGAAGGCTCCGAGCTGCATGCGGCTGCGCGCTTCGATGTGGGAGGGGTTCTTCAGGACAATCGGAAGTGCTTCCACCAGATGCTGCCACGCCTGGCGGCTGAACATCTGAGAGACCGGATTTCTGACTTTTGTGACGGCGGTCTCGAGTGCATGGCTGAGAGCGTCGATGCCGGTGGCCGCCGTAACTGCAGCCGGCATGGTGATCGTCAACTCAGGGTCCAGAATCGAAACTCGAGCGAGCGCCTTTTTGTCCCCGCAGGCCATCTTCATGTGCGTTTCGGCATCAGCGATGACTGCATAGGACTGTGCCTCGCTGCCGGTACCTGACGTGGTCGGGATCGCGATCAGCGGAAGCATCGGACGGGTGGCTTTGCCTGTCCCTTTATAGTCCTGCATGCGACCGCCGTTGGTTACGACAAAGTTGATCCCTTTGGCGCAATCCATACTGCTGCCGCCCCCCATGCCGATGATCAGATCGACACCGAGCGGCCGGGTGAATTCGACTCCCCGTTCAATATCCTCGGTTGTTGGATTCGGACGCACATCGTCAAACAGCGAGACTTTGACTCCTGCTTTTTCGAGTGAGTTCACTGCCCTCTGACCATGTCCGGCGGCACGCAACCCAGCATCAGTGACAAGCAGAGCGTGAGTCGCACCGATCTCGGATGCCAGCTCCCCCAGCCTTGAGAGCGTACCGGGGCCAAAGATCAGTCGAGTTCCGGGATGAAAGTCAAAAGATGGTAATGCCATCATCACTCAGCGGTCGTCGGGAGGAAATTTGGGCGGGGAGAGAATGTCAGGTGTTGATGACCCGGCAGTCCAACACGTTTAACGGGAAAGGGATTCCGTCACAACTTCGTATCGTAGAGGATCGTCGCAACGATGAGTCAGAGGTCTTGCATATCAGCTCAGAAAATCGGCATAGGAATGCCGAATCGGTAAGACTGCAGTGTCCCTTTTTCCGCACTGTTTGCTCGGTACTGGTTCGCGGTAAAACCATGACCTCTCAAAACAAGCTCATCAGAACCATAGTACCTCTTAGGGCCCCGTTGAGGAACCGGAAAACCTGACAAGGCACTTCTGAAATCCCGCTGCCTTCGCGGCTCGCTCGATTTTCTGCCTCTCAGGGATTGCAGTTCATGTTACATTCAACGGGTCAGATCATGGCAGCACCACCTTCCGGAAAGACCGCCAAGATGTCCTCATCTGCCGTCCGTCGGGCATTGACGCCTGTTGGCATCGACCTCGGGACGACCTATTCGAGTCTCTCCTATCTCACTCCTCAAGGGCAACCGGTCACGTTGCCTAACGACGAAGGCGAGCTGGCAACTCCTTCTGTTGTTCTCTTTGATCGCAATGAAACGATTGTCGGAACGGAAGCACTGCGGCAATCAATCACGATGCCGGATCGAGTCGTTCAGCAATCAAAGCGATTCATGGGGGATCGTCATAAGTGCTGGGTTGTTGATGGTCGTGTTTATCGACCCAAAGACATCGCTTCGCTGATCCTGAAGAAACTTCTGCATCCCGCACAGGAACTTTTCGGAGCGGTTCGACATGCAGTGATCACCGTTCCGGCGCAGTTCAGTGAATTGCAGCGGCGTGACACGATTGAAGCCGGACTGATGGCAGGACTGGAACGTGTTGACCTGATCAACGAACCGGTCTCAGCGGCGGTCTGTTATGTCCTGGGTGAAGGACTCTGGTTTGCGGAACTCGCTGACGATCAGATCGTGCTTGTCTTCGATCTCGGGGGCGGGACGCTCGACCTCTCTCTGGTCCGTTACAACAAAGAGAATGTGATCGTCATTGCCACAGGCGGCGATCTTAAATTGGGGGGCCTCAACTGGAATGCGAGTCTTCAGGACTATGTTCACGAGCGGATTCTGAAGGAAACAGGAGAGGAACTGCGTCTGGATCGAGCCGGAACTCAGGCTCTCAGTCTGGAAGTGGAACAGGCCAAACGCAGTCTCAGCAGTCGGCTGAATTCCGCGATTTCGCTTCAACTTGAGAATCATCGCCGTTCGATCCCCATCGACCGCGAGACATTCGAAAAGATTGCACTCCCATTGACGAAACGCTCCGAAGTCCTCACCCAGGAACTTCTCTCGTCAAATCGGATGGGCTGGGCTCATGTCAACGCGGTGCTGATTACAGGCGGAGCCAGCCGGATGCCTATGATCCGTAACATGCTCCAGCGAATCAGTGGGCGAACGCTCAATCAGATTCTCTCACCGGACCAGTCGATTTCTCATGGAGCTGCCTACTATGCAGGGATCCTGCTCACAGGGCAGCGGCCCGGGCAGGTGGAACTGGAAAAGCCTGCATCGACCCGGCTGGCGAAGTTCAAGCAGCAGAGTGTCAGTGGCCGGTCACTGGGCCTTCTCGTCCGGAACATGCAGACACAGGAACGGGAACCGCACCCGTTGATTCCGGCAAATACTCTGCTCCCTTGTGCTTATCGCCAACGATTTGGAACTGTGGTCGAGAATCAGCAGCAGGTGGATCTTCATATCATCGAAAGCGGAACCAGTCCGGAAGAACCCTATGTTGAGCTTGGCGAGTGCGTTATTGATGCTCTCCCGCCGGGACTCCCGATCGGATCGCCGATTGAGGTCACATTTCGCTATGACGAAGAGGCCAAACTCTACGTCGAGGCCATCGAAGTCACAAGTGGGAAGAAGGCAGACACGACGATTCACCGTCCACTTGTTACGCGTCCTTCCTCGGCTGGAGAATCGGATTCAGAGTCCGAAATTCCTCCGTTGAAGGTGAAGCGTCCCGATGCCAAGGGGGAAGCTCGGGTCACGATTCAAAGCCCTGCGACTCAAAGCCCGGCAGCAGTCGCTCCGATTAAACCGGTCCCGCTCTCCCGCCCATTGCCCCCGGCTCCGACCCCGGCTGCGAAAGCCACAGTAACTCCCCCGACCCCCGTCCCGGTGCCGCAGGTCAGTCTGGAACAATCCGAACGCCCGGTTCCTCTGTGTAACCACTGTGGGGAGCCGTTATTGACGACAGACCTCTGCTCGAGCTGCGGACGGCCTCACAGGACCCCTTGGCCGCCTGCCGGTCGGCAGGAAAGTGCAGATGAGGTCAATTCGACCCGAACTGAGCCATTCTTGCGTGCTCAGAGGCGAACGCAGGGTCCGCAGCACTGAACCGGCAGGAATCTGCATCTGCTGTAAGGTGATTCCCCGTAATGGAATATGCCAATTGGTGTATTCCGGTTTGCGCTATTCTCAAGTCGGTGTCGGATTCTGTCGATTCTGATACCCAACTTGAAAGGGGGAATCGCACCGGCCATTCTTCCGGGAACTCCCTTCTTGACGGCCTTTTCGGTTCGCATCCATTCGTTTTGGACGATATCATCCCTGTGTTGGTTCCTTTCCCATCCTGCCTAAGGAACCTGACGCCTACCTCCGTAATCCTTCCGTCCGAAGCCACCCGGCATCTCCCATCCCACCTGAAACTGGCTGGGGTCGTTTCGGAACAAATTGAAAGATCCATGCAATGAAGGATCCTTCGCGTCCACAACGTCGTTGTGGCCGGACGACCGCAGTGCTGCTTACGGCATTCGGTCTGTTCGGTGGTCTGATTGCGATGCCAATGATTTCTTACGGCATCCCCGGTACGCTGAATCGAATTCCCACAGAGGGATTCCACGTCGTTGAGCAGAAGCCGATGGAAGTCGTTCTGCAGGAACGAGGCGAAATTCAGAGCACCCGCACCAAAACATTGACCAGCAAGTGCGAATACGGTGTCAATCTTTTGTGGATCGCGGACGAAGGGACCTATGTGAAAGCCGGCGACATTGTCGCCATGCTTGATAGCTCGCTGCTCGAGCAACGTGTCAAAGAACGTGAAGTTCTGCTCGTTAAGGCACAGTCACTGCTTCAGACCTATGAGACAAGCCTGAAGGTTCAGGAACTGTCGAACGAAAGCCAGCTGGCCAAGACTCAGCTGAACCTGATTCTCACCCGACTGGAACTGGCCGCTTATAAACTCGCGACTGCAAACCGCGAACGGCAGGACATTCGGCAGAAGATTGTGATTGCTGAGTCGAACCTGAACTATGCCCAGAAGAAGTACGAATACACGAGCCGCATGGTCGAGCTGGGCTATCAGGACGTTTCGCAACGCGAGTCCGACCGTTTGAGTCTGCTCCGTTCTAAGCAGGCACTTCGCAATCATCAGAACCTGCTGCACACGCTGGATCGCTATTCCCGCGATCGCAAACTGATCGAACTCATTGCCAAACAAGAAGAAGCCGCACGGGCAGTTGAACGTGCGAAACTTCGTGCAAATGCTTCTTTGCTGAATGGGAAAATCCGCATTCAGTCCTGTAAACGATCCTGCAATGCACATCTTTACACACTGAACCGCCTGAAGCGGAACATCGCCGCCTGCACCATCCGCGCACAGCAGGATGGTCAGGTGATCTATGCCCGTAACGGCAGACGTTCAGTAGACACTGTCAAGGTGGGTGATCTGGTCCGCTACCTTCAGCCGCTTCTGCAGTTGCCAGATCGAAGTCAGCTGGAAGTGCTGGTGCGTTTGCACGAATCGCGTATTCGACAAGTTGAAGTGGGGCAACTTGCGAAAATTCAGGTGGATGCCCGTAGTGATATTCGTCTCACTGGCAGAGTGACTCGCTGCGCAACGGTCCCACAGGCCGGTCTCTATCCGAATCAGAACCTTCGCGACTATGACGTGGTCGTCAGCATCGACACCGATCCGGAAACGATTGAATTGCTGGCTCCAGGCATGACGGCAACTGCTCAAATCATCGTTGCCAACCGCCCTGAAGCTCTGGTCGTCCCGCTGGAGTCAGTCGTTGCGATTGATGGACGCCGCATTGCATTTGTCCGCGCAGGTGACTCCGTGGAAGTGCGAGATGTCGAAACGGGGCTGGTGAACGAGACACAGATTGAAATTTCCTCGGGGCTTCGTGCTGGTGAGGAAATCGTCTCGCGTCCTCGGGATGTCTGTGCTTCCCGGATCGAATCACTGCGAGCCACTTATGACGAAGCCGGAACTGGTCTGGCCTCGCTTTGGACGGTCACTCGTTAAAGCGGTTTGATCGAACGATCAAAAGCAGAGAAAGTCACACCGCCGCTGACCTCAATGCGTTAAGGAACTTGCTTCACTGGGCCAAAACTGCAGGAATGTTGGGACCACCCCTTCGGTTAAAGCACAGTGATTCCACAAAAACAGGTCGAGAGTTCTCTAGGGAACCCTCGACCTGTTTTGTTTTCGAGGACCTGATCGCGTGAGCCTGCGCATCCATCGGCGGGATTACGCGAAGAGACCTGAAACGGCCTCGGCCTTGACCAATTCACGAGGCTGATTCAGATGGTTGTAGACGATGGTGTCTGGCGCGATTCCGAACGACTCATAGATCGTTGCCAGCAACTCGCCGGGATGAACCGGGTTTTCCAGGGGGGCTGAGGCCGTCTGGTCACTCTTCCCATGGACATAACCACGCTTGATTCCTGCCCCGGCGACGAGGGCGGAATAACAGTAAGGCCAGTGATCCCGTCCGTCTGCACTGTTTCCGTTTCCTGAAGTACTGACTCCCCGCTGCGGGCTGCGGCCAAACTCCCCGACTGCGACAACCAGCGTTTCATCCAGCAGACCGCGTTCGTCCAGATCGATCAGAAGTGCCGAGAGGCCAGTGTCGAGAAGCGGTGCCGCCTGATCTTTCATTCTCTTGGGCAGCCCGACGTGCACATCCCAGGAATGGTTGTCGCTGTTGGCGACTTTCGGCCAGACGACTTCCACGACGCGCGTGCCAGCTTCCACCAGGCGTCGAGCGAGCAGCAGGCTCTGCCCGAAGGTATTACGTCCATATCGGTCCCGTGTTTCTCTGGATTCCTGTTCCAGTGCGAAGGCATCACGGGCCCGACCTGAGGAGATCAGAGTCAGGGCCTGATCGTAATACTCATTGAGCTTGTAGTCCTTGACGGCTCGATCGATTTCCGGCATTCCGGCATTGATCACATCGAGCAGTTTGGCGCGACGTTCCATCCGTTCGCCATAAACGTCGGCCCGCATCTCCAGGTCTGAGACGTTGATGGTATTCATTTTGGCCATGTCCATATCATCGCCGGGCGGGTAAAGGGTGTATGGATCGAAGGCCTTTCCGAGAAATCCGGCCGTCCCGCCTTTCCCGACGACATTGCTCTCCTGCAACGGTCGTGGCAGCATCACGAACGGCAGCATCGGCTCTTGAGGTGGCCGAAGACGGATGATGTTTGATCCGAAGTTGGGGAAATCCTTCGGGCTCGGCGGTTCAAGCTGCCCTGACGGACTCACCTTGTCAGTCGTGTAGCCGGTCATCATCTGATAGATGGCCGCGGTGTGGTTGAACAGTCCATTCGGGGTATAGCTCATCGAGCGAATCAAGGTCGCTTTGTCGATGACCTGAGCCAGCTTGGGGAGCAGTTCGGTGAAGTGAACCCCGGGAAGTGCAGTGGGAATGTTCTTGAATACCGATTTGACGTTCTCAGGAACATTCTCCTTCGGATCCCAGAGATCGATGTGACTCGGCCCCCCCTGCAGGTAGACGAGAATGATGCTCTTCGCCCGAGGTTCCTTGTGCCCCCCGTTTGCCCGAGCCGCCTTTAACTGCAGCATTGAGCCAAGGGACAGGCCCATCAGACTGCTGCCTCCAACCCGTAGAACATCGCGACGTGTCACACCGAGATGCCGATCGCAAAGATCTTTTCCCGGCTGTCCGGAAACTCGAATGATCATGGAAACGTCTCCCAGGGAGGATCCCTGTTGAATCAGTTCTGTAGGACTTCAGAAACTCGAAAAGCCAATCCCGTCCGCTATTCACGATCGATTTCGCTATCGATTGAACAGAAACGCAGGGCTGTTGATCAGTGCCCAGGCCAGATCCTGAGCGGTCGTCAGCCGCGCATTTTGCAATTGGGTTTCACTCAGTTTGACAGCACGTTCCAGTCGCTCCAGCTGCGGATCCGGTGGAAGTGGTTTCTCGTATTCTTCCAGCCGTTCTTTCAGCTCGGTGAGTTGAGGATCTTCTGGAAGCGGCTTTCTCTCCTGTGCCAGCGCGGCCTTCAGGTCGTTCAGTTCTTTATCGAGGCTGTTGACGTAATCTCTGAGAACCTGCTTCTGAGCCTCGGTTCGTTCTGCAGCGGGGACCGGCAGGACGTTGGCAACCTGGTCAGTCAGGCCGAAGTTCACCGGGCCGGTTTTATTTGTGAACGAGATCCGGAATTTCCCTAAGGAGTGGGTCGCATCGGTGTACTGCTGATCCATCTTGATCTGGAAAACCATGTCCTTCGCTGACGAGATCGGTTCCGCGAATTCAAAGGTGGCAAAATGGTCTTTGCCTGTCTGCGGAACGACGGCCCAGCCATTGGAATTGGCAGGGGCTTTCCCGTCGATGGCGGTTTCGACGCCATAGCCGGACTGGCTGAAATCGGCCTTGGCATTCTGCAGTTTGACCTGCTTCTTCTCGGCCGGTCGGTCGGCAGGCCAGTACTCCACTGTCAGCTCTGACAGGACAAAATTCCCTCCACTGGAACGCCCTGGCCCATTCCGAGGAAGAGTAGGATCGGTAAGTGTCTCGATCTGCAGAGCCGCGACCTGATCCAGGCTGACCTGTCCCTGAAGAATGTAGGCGCCCTTCCCGTTCGGCCCGGTCACCAGAATCGTCTGATCGTCGTTCTGCTTGAGCTGGGACTTCTGGGTCGCTTTGAGTGATTTGAACGCCACTCGAGTCCATGGGGTCGGAGATTCGGTCAGCGTCTTCTCCCATTCGGCAACGCGGACATCAGATGACTCGAGCCGTTGGTCGATCTTTGCCTGAACACCTGCGATTCGAGCCTGCTGGGCGGACTCCTGCTCTTTGATTTTCGGCGCGAGGGCGACTTTGAGGTTCTCAATTTCCTTCGTTGTTAACGCCACCGCTTCAACCCTGCGAGCTTCTTTTTCCGCAAGGATTGGGGCGATTGAATCCCGGTAGAGATTGCGTTGAGAAACGAGTTCTGCATTCTGAGTCTGAAGATCATTCATCAGTCCCAGAGTGGCCTGAATCTCTTCTGCGCGAGCATGGCGGTTGAGAATGCTGAGGAAAATCTGATCGATCACCCGATTCATATCGGGTTCTGATGCCGCGAGTTTTTCCAGCAGGTTGCCTGGCTGTGAAATCGCCTCGCTGACGGTGGTCCCGTTCATCAGCGCCATCACCGGCCCCAGCTGCAGGTCAGCAGAGCGTTCGCACTCACAGGCGGACTCGCGAACCGGACGACCGAGATTTTCAAGGAATCCGTCGGTAAGATTGATCTGAACGTCAGGCAACGCCGCGGCACGGGTCCCTTCCGGAACACCGGGGATCTTCATCTTGGCCCCGGTCACCGCGTAGACCGAGTCATACAGAACTTCCGCCGGAAGACGCTTGGGGAAAGCGTGCGAATAATTTGAACGGTCGTCGCTGTTCCATTGATTCGTCGCGACCTCGAGCTGATACACCCGACTCTTGCAGATGCTGCGCTGGAGTTCGCGAACGTTGAACTTCTGCGCGACAAACTGGTCAGTCAAATAGTTCAGAAGCTCAGGGTTGCTGGGAGGATTGCCAGCGCGGATGTCGTCCAGTGGTTCGATCAGACCCACCCCGAGCATGTAGCCCCAGATCCGGTTGACGTAGCTGCGCGCGAAATAGTCATTCTCTGGATCAATCATCCACTTCGCGAGTTGCTGCCGCCGGGTCAGCGACTCGGGTTTCTCCCCTGCGTCGCGATCATAAGGAACGAGGGGAGCGGTGATCTCTCCTGTTCGATCATGCTTCATCTCGCCAGTCGGTTGATCAAAGATCTCTTCCCAGAGCGGCTTGGCTCCTTCGACTGCGGTCCCGCCGATGTTTCCGTCGGCATTCTTGGGATCGCGTCGCAACCCGACTTGAGCGAAGAACGCGGCCGTCTGGTAATACTGGTCCTGAGTCCATCGTTCGAATGGGTGATCGTGGCACTTATTGCAGTTGAATCGCACTCCCAGAAACAGGTGCGTCGTGTTCTCGACGAGAGCATCTGGCTCACGGAGAATTTTGAAGTACGACGCCGGAGGGTTCTCCTTGTTGGATCCGGTCGCGGTCAGCACGTCATAACAGAACTCATCATAGGGCCGGTTCTCCGCGACATTCTTCCGGATCCATCCTCGAAAGGCCACGGCTCCCTGAGCCCCCAGATACTTACTGTTGACCTGCAACATATCGGCCCATTTGTTCGTCCAATATTCAACATAGGCATCGGACGCAATCAGCCGGTCGATCACGGCATCCCGTTTCTCGCGTGTCGGGCGAGAGTCCTGCAGGAACTGCACGACATCGTCGGCGGAAGGTGGAAGCCCGGTGAGATCAAGAGAGACCCGACGGAGGAATTCCTCATCGGAACAGAGTCCCGATGGAAAGATCTTCATTCGCTCCCACTTCTTCGCGACGAGCTCATCGATCGGGCTCCAGATTTCCGGAGCTTTCCATTCGAATCCATCTCGGTCGCCCATGACGGTCAGTGTGGTTGCGGCATAGCTGCCTTCGAATCGGGCCAGAATCGGTGCTTCTCCACGGCGGAGCGCTGTGACGACAGCCGCCCGATTGTTTTCTGCAACCTCGGTGTTTCCACTTTCAAGGAAGGCCTCCCCGGTGACGTCTCGTTGTTTGCCGTCAGAGTAGGTTGCAATGACGCGGAGTTGCTGTCGGGCTCCGATCTGCTGAACGACAGGATTCTGTGGTTCAATTGAAATAGAAGTGACTCGGGGAACACTCACGTCGAGCTGAGCACCATCTTCAATCCAGCGGCGGATAATTTCATAATACGCATCGCCGGGAGCCGTCAGTCGTCCTCCCACATGGGGAACGGTGCCGGATGCCTTCAAAAGCATCAGGCTGTCATCAGCCGAGGCGACGTTTGTGCGGCGGCCTTTGAGGTCATCAGTAAAGGCTCGTACGTCGAACAGTGGGTCATACCCGCGGAGGGAGAGCTTGAATCCGTTCTTCCCATCTTTCGCCCCGTGACAGGTTCCCTGATTGCATCCCAGACGGGTGAGGACGGGATTCACATCTTGAATAAAGCTGATCGGCTCGCGTTCATCAAATTTCTCGACCGTGACTGGAATGGTCTGCTGTTTTCCATCGAAGCTGATGCCGAGCTGAGCTGTTCCGTCCGCCTTTGTGTAGACTCGACCGAGCGGAGAGATCCCCACGGAATCGCCGGTGATTGTAAATCGCGCGAGCCGTGTGAGATCCACGCGATCGCCAGTGGACAGGAGACCCGTCACCAGAATCTGCGCCGTCTCAAAGGGGCCTCGCAGAGCGACAGATTTCGGAGAAACCTCCAGTGCCGTCAGTTGAGCCCCGTCTGGCAACTTTTCCTGACCGGCGAGGGGCTCCAGACTGACCACGTTCAAAGACTTCCCTGCGGCCTGATTTTGCGGAGAGGTCTGTGATTCAATTGGAAAGACCTGAGCGTCCTTCACGATCTCGGCCGTCCCGGCTTTCAGGACCCGAACAAGTCCATCGCCACCAGCGACTGCAAGTGTCTCACCGGACGGATGGAAAGTCAGAGCATAGATCGAGCTGGGGACAGCAACAGTCGCCAGTTGCTTCACCCCTTTGGTGACATAGGCTTCCAGCGTCGCCTTCTCTTCAGCAGTCTGCTGTGAGGCCACCTTCTCGACGATCTTCTTGATCTCTTCCGGCATCTCAAAGTCATCATCCGCAGTGAACAGCGTCACTTGTCCCTGACCGTCGAGAGTCGATGCACAGGCAATCGATTTTCCATCGGGATGATAGGCGACCGCGGTAATTCGACCGGTCATCGCGGGGAAGCGTCGCAGCAGGTTGGCATCATCACCAATCTTGCGGTCAGACACCCGTTCCATGCGGTATGTGCGAGGGACGCCGTCTGATCCGCCGACAAGAATCTCGTTCCGGGTCGGATGTCGGGTGACCGCCGAAATTCCGCCCTTCAGCGCCCCAGGAGTGATGGAGGTCACATTGTCGATGAACCGTTCTTCGGTGACGTTGTACAGCTTGGTCGACATATCACGTCCGACGGAAACGAGCAGTTTGCCGTCCGTGGAGAATACGGTGTCCAACGGCCAGTCGTCATGAGCCCCGTTGAAGAAGATCTGTTTTCCGGTCTTCGTGTCGAAGCCCCGAACGGCCGTGTCCGTTCCACCGACCGTGACGATCTGTCCATCCGGAGACCATGCAGCGCCATAGACGGTGTCGAATGTCGTTGAAATTGAGAGTTGGAGCTTGTGGTCGCCGACGTTCCAGATTTGAACTTCGCCCTGACGTCCCGGTTGCCCTCCGGCGACAGCCAGTCGAGATCCGTCCGGCGAGAACGCGACCGATTCAATTCGTTCGGCCAGCCCGACGAGTCGTGCAACGCGGGAAGAAGTCTCAGGAGACCAGAGAACGGCCTCATGGAAGCCAGACACCGCGAGGAGTTTCCCATCTGGGGAGTAATCCAGCGAGGTAATGACTGGCGAGCGGTGGTAAACCGGAGGGTGCTGTTCATCGATCGGATCTGCGGTTCCGGTCGGAGTGTCGTCCTTCGCCCCTTGCAGAATCCAACTGCGGATCAAGGCAATTTCTTCGGCGGACAATGGAGCGGCATTAGGAGGCATCTGAGCCTTCCCATCGACCGGGGTGACCATCGCCAGGATCGAACTTTCGTCCGGTTTGCCGGGGACGAGGGTGGCGTCCCCGCTCTCGCCGGGACGCTTGAGTTGATCGTATCCGGTCAGAATCAGCCCCCCCGACGCTTTCGCCGGTTGATGGCAACCCTGACAGTGGGCCTGCAAGATCGGGTGGATCTTCTGATGGAAGCTGACGGCGTCAGCCGGTTCGCTTTCTGCCGCGAGACAGAGAGCAGAGATTGAGACGAAGCAGCCGATTGTCAAAAACAGACAGCGCATGGGATTCGACACTTGCAGGGCTGGGATGGTCGATGCGTCCTGGCACTCGAACCTCCGCTCGGAGAGTCAACCCGGGTGTCATCAAGAGGTGGGCATTCGGATGAATTGAATGCTTGCCCCGGGGTCCGCCGCGGAGGGAGGCCCGTTCTGGCGGGCCTGTTCCGGTACACCCTGCTTTTATACCTCACGCGAATCATTAATGCAACAAAATTCGCTGATGCGGGGATCACCAGCGGGCATGACAGCACCACGGATTGGACGCCGTAGTGACCGCCGTGACGACCCGAACTCACTTCATTTTGAAGGACTTCCTTGCTGACGGAAGAGTTGTTGTCGGGGGATAATGTCCCAGCTCTCTTGAATTCAGCGAATCGCAAGAATCCCGTCAATTGGCGAGTCAGTGACACGTCCTTCGATCTCTGTGAATCCGGCGGTCTTAAGCAGTCGGGCGTAATCAGCAAGCTGGCGCTCTCGCCCTTCCGTACAGACCAGCATGTTCAGATCCTGCATCTGCGCCCAATCCGGGCCTCGTCGATCATCTGCGATCAACTTTTCACAGACCAGGACAGCGCCCCCTTCCGGCAGGGAGTCGTGGGTCTGTTTAGTATAAAAAAAATGCGCAGCCG
>JAEZFD010000064.1 GCA_023417655.1 Planctomycetota bacterium
GTCGTGGAATTATTCTGCTGCGGAATGTTGTCCGAGGATCTCGATTGAGCCCCTCTGCCGGGGAATTCCGGTGACCTGTGTGAAAGGATTCGATCACCCGATGAACCGTATGTCCGTTGTTGCCGTCCGTCACAGACTGAGAAGTGCCGGACCCCTTGCACTCCTCTTCTGTCTCGCCGGAGCACCCGGGTGCGGTCAGAGACCCGCTGTGGAGCCTTCTGCGACTGTTGAGAGGACTGCCGAAACCGCTGTCGAAACCACTTCTCCTGAAGTGCCTCGGACTCTCGTCACAGCCGAGGTTGCTCCACTCGACGCACATGAACAGCAGGTCGATCGCCTGATTCAGACGCTCACACGCCCCGGACTGCCTGCCGAGGAATGGGAAAAGGCTCACGAGGAACTGCTGACTCTGAAGCACGATGCAGCCCTAGGTCTCGCCAAGAAGCTGACACAAGGGACCGATGTCGAGCGCGAGCTGGCAGCAACGACTCTCGCATTGCTCGGAGCAGATGCTGTCGCCGCCGCACCGGCTCTCGAAGCCGCACTACATGACAAGGCTTCATTCGTCAGGGCAAATGCGACCGCTGCATTGCTGCAGATCCCTGAACGTTCCACGGCAGCCATTCCGACATTAATTCAACTTCTCGACGACTCCGATCCTCAGATCCGTCAACTGGCGGCCATGAATCTCGGTTCACTGGGTGAAGAAGCGGCCCCGTTTGTCGATGACCTGAGAAAGCAGCTTGCGACCAACAAGTCACCTGAAGTTCTCACCGCCATGGCAGAACTGCTGGGCCGAATCGGTCCCGCAGCGAAGCCAGCTATTCCGGAACTGCAGAAGGTCAGTTTCTCACAGCCGGAAGAAGTTCGAGCCGTCGTCGAGGCGGCAATCGAGGCCATTCAGGCTCCCTGACGTGCCACCTCGGCGGGAACCAGTTACAACTTGAACACACGTTGATCACACTGGCCGGTCATCCGGTCAGTGTGTCGTTGTTTTCCGGTTCGTCTTTCCTGCCCGGCGATTCGCATGTCATCGACTCCGCTGTCACTTTATCGACTCTGCCGTTTTCCTGCTGTCTTCACGGCACTGGCGGACATCTGTGCCGCGTTCCTGCTGACGCACCGGGACTGGCAGCCGGGGACAGAGTTTGCCGCGCTCCTTGTGGCGTCGGCCGGACTCTATCTCTCAGGCATGGTCTTTAACGATGTGTTCGACAGACATGTCGACCTGAAAGAGCGTCCGCAACGTCCAATTCCGTCGGGGCAGGTCTCGCTTCCGTTCGCGATTCTGTTCGGCAGCGGACTGATGCTGACAGGTCTCATCGCCGCGGCCTTCGCAGGAAAATTCAGTCTGCTGGTCGCGCTGGCGTTGTGCGCTGCGATCTTCCTTTACAACGGACTTCTTAAAAAGACACCGATCGGCCCTGTCTCGATGGGCCTGTGCCGCTTTCTGAATATCCTGCTGGGCGCCAGCAGTGCGGCCACTGTGGTATCAGATCTCTGGGCCCTTCCACAGATTTGGTACGCCGGAGCGATGGGCGTCTACATTACCGGGGTCACGCTCTTCGCAAAGCGGGAAGCAGAAGGGGCGCGAATCTCATCGCTGCTCCCCGGGCTGATCGTCATTGATCTTGGGCTCGGAATGCTCGCGGTGTGGATTGGCGGACTTCTCCCGAGCTGGGGAATCCCGATGCCCCCCGGCAAGTTTCAGCCGCCGGAACCGATGTTCTTCCTGCTCGGAGCAATCGCACTCACGATCAATCGACGTGCCATCAATGCGTTGAGTAAGCCGTCACCGGGCATGATTCAGATGGCTGTCGGCGCCATGCTGCTGTCAGTGATCAGCCTGAATGCGATGGTGATCTATCTCTACCGCGGGCCAGAGGCTTTGAACTATGCATTGATCACGTTGGCACTCGTCATCCCGGCGACCGTCCTGCGACGCTGGGTCTCGATGACGTAGAGCATGGTTCTTCGTCCGCACGCTGTTTGATTGTGTTCAGAAGACAGCGACGAGGAGAAGTTGAGCGGTTCGGGCGACCCACTTCCGCTCGTCATCAGAGACGCGTCCGGCTTTCAGCATATAGCCCGACTTGGCCTTCACCTGAGTGACGAAGAATCGCTGCATGGCCGAAAGCCGGATGTCTCCTGCCATTTCTGACTCCAACAGCTGTTCAGTCACGCGATAGACCGCTCGCGCTTCTTCAAGTTTCTGATAGGCAGGTGACTCCCATTCTGGAGCCACATCTCCGTTGGCGATGACGAACACCAGTTCGCGAATCACGCTGCAGATGCGGGCCGCTTTGTCGTACTCAATCTTGTCGGCCGTATCGTCGGGGGTGTGATAGTCAGGATGCTCACCTGTGGAAAAGAACAGGAAGGGGATCTGCTGATCCCGAAAAGGTCCATAGTCACTGCGAGTCCCGATCATGTCCGCCCCAAGTTGGGCAATCTCGAGTTTTTTGGGGGCCTGTAGATTCTGGAGAGCGTTGCGGACAACTCCAGAATGTTCCGCTCCGATCACGAAGACGGTCGGCAGTCCCAGACCTCCCAGCGATCGGCCAATCATGTCTGCGGTCAGACTGAAGCGAATCTGCTCGACCGGCATCGGGAGATGCCCCATAAACCATCGGGAGCCCCAGAGCAGGGACTCTTCAAAGTCAAACGCCACGAAAGCGACGCTTCGTTTGAGAGGAGTCTTCTTCAGTTCCCGAGCGACTTCAATGAGCATCGACACGCCTGACGCATTGTCGTCGGCGCCTGGAAAGACCTGACCCCATTGGACCCCCAGGTGATCGTAATGGGCATTGATGATGATCCATTCATCTTTGAGAACCGGGTCACTCCCGGGAATAAAGCCACCCAGGTTGGCACCTTCTTCGCCGGCCTCACCTGAGTCCGCTCCTCGATCAGGAACGATCTGTCGCCATTCACCGGAAAAGAGTGGGGTCAGACCTGCTTCTTCAAAATGCGAGATGATGTATTTGCGTGCCTGTTCCTTTCCGTCGCCCCGCCGACCTCGCCTTTGGGGACTGGCGAGATATTCGATGTGGGGACGGATCTGACTGGCCGTGATCGGCTGCTGAGCGACAACTTCTGAATGGGCGAGGCCAACCAGCAGCACAGCGATGAGAGTCAGACCGAGTCTCTGGCAGATTCGGCCGGCACAGAGACGGGACGAGAGTTGTAGGGGTTGCATCGAATCTCCCGAGAATTCCTGTTCTTCAGCCTGCTTGTAGCCGAAAAATCCAGTGAGTGTCTATGTCGACCTCATGCCAGACAGGGCTGACCAGCTGGATCTCGCGTCTTCAGAGATCATTTCTGGAAGTATTGCTGTCTGGATCGAACTGAATACCGGGTAGAGCTCCGCGGGGCAGGCCCCGAGTCAACTGATCCAATGGAGTGATTTATGATCAGGCGTTCAATCACCGCCGGTCTTTTTGTCGCAGCCTTCATGACGATGGCTGTTGCGAACTCAGGCACAGCGGAAGCCGCTCCTCCAGGCCAGCCTACCGATTGGCAGCGGTTCTACTACTATCCATACGTCTATTATCCACACAATTTCCAGGCTCAGAACCAGAGCTATGACCATTTGTACTACCGGTACCCGCAGCAGCGGCAAATCCCGGTGTACAACAAAGACTGGTACAACTTCTACCCAGAGAAGAAGCCCTATCACTGGGGAACACACTACACCATGGATGTGTTCTAAGACTCTTTTGCCGTCGATCTGAGTGGGGGCAACATTACCGCTCAATTCGGTCGGCAGAGGGGATGCGGGCGAATCTGACAAATTCGACGCGGCTGCTGTGACCTCGGCCCTTGCCGTGGGACAGGTGTATTTGAAGTTCTGCCAGCAGAACCGGCAATTTGCCGCGAGAAGGCCCGCCGGGAGTTCCTCGGATCCGAACGCGTGTTCTGCACGGTTTCGTCCGAAGAAGACTCCATCGTCGGGGGGCGAGGCGAGTGACCATCTCGTATTGAGTTCTGTTGGATTGTCGGGCCCGGCTGCGATTCTCTGTGATGTGAGAGATTTTCGGGGGCGATGACACCTGAAGATCGCAGCCGTTTGGGCCCGGCGTTTTGAACGGAATTAACGTTCAAGAATGACATCGCTGGACGCCTGCCATCAATCTTCACGCGACGATTGCTCTGGTCGCGAGTGATGCGGGAAGACAACGGCTCCGCGATGGGTGGATCTCCAATTCGTTCAGTTCTTCCCGCATTTGTGCCGAGGACAATCGCTTCGAACCTCGGGTGAGATGCGCACCGATCAATCTGACTAATCACAGACTCTTTGCACAGGCCTGCTTCTTCGGCCGAATCTGCGACTTCAACTGAATTGCGAAGTTCCAGCAAACTTCTTGACTTCGATTTTCCGTGGCCTAGGTTTCCTCTAACAACGCGGCAGTGATCGCTTCCGACGGGATCCCAACAACAACTGACTCTGATTGAAGTTGTGTTCGGAGCTATCTCCCGGGAAACGAACGAAGACGACTGCAACTTGCCCTGAGGCGGCGCGATTGTTGACAATCGATATCCAGAACGCGGCAAGGAGAAGCTGGGAGCTTTGAGGGGACCTTGCCGCGTTTTTTCATTTCTACCAATGGTTTGAGGCGACGACCGCATTCGGACTGGAAGCACAGAATTCCGAGTGATCGAAACAGACAGTGACTGATTTTGACCTGTCCACTTCGATGGCAATTTGCAATTCTCGTCCGCTTCCCGTCTCCCGAGTTCTTCTTCCAGATGCCTTCACCGCCATGAGCTATTGAGCGTGGCTGCTCCAGAATTTTCTGAATTCATGGAAGATCGGTGGAACCCGGGTCGATAAGTAATTTGAAGCCCACCCGCGAATCCGCATCACCAGGAAGGAGAGCTGGATCGCTCTGAAATCGTCATGTCTTCAACTCCCTTCCGAGCTGCGTTCTGGGCATTAGGTCTCGCATTTGTGATGACCACTTTGCTCGTTGTACCCAACCCCAACGAGATTCGTCTGGCGTTAAGGGCTCAACGCCAACCAATGCTTCCACATGAACGCATGCTGGCACAATTAGAGCAGGAACAGTCTTCCGCAGAAGAAGCGGAAGAAGAGATCGCCGTCTCAGAAAACACTGAGACGACTCCGGTCGAAACTCCTGCCCCTGTTGCTCAAGCCGTTCCAGCGACTGTTCCTCAGGCAGCGCCTGCTTCAGTTCCTGAAGTTCGCGAAGCTGTATCTGTGCCGCGCGCCGTACCGCCGGTTCAAGTTGCTATGGCGAATCCTACGGCTTCTCTCGGCCTAGCGCCGACTCGGGAAGAGGCTCCGGTCTCGGCAGCCCCAGCACCTGCAATGGTCCCTGAAACGACCGCTGTTTCAGCACCGGCGATGGCCTTGGCTGTTCCGAGTGCTCCGACAGTTCCAACGGCGGTTCAAGCTCCAGCTTCCGCTCCTGCAGCTGTTCCACCGTTATGGATCGCTGGGGAGACGAAGTCGACACCGGTCCCGCTGCCGCCGCAGGCCGCTGCAGCCAATCCGACTCCGGTTCTGGCGATCCCTGTTCCCGATCCAATTCAGCAGACAGCCCAGGCTCAGTCTCCAACGACCGTGAAGTCGTCTGTCTTCCCTGAAGCGGAAGGCCTGTCGACTCATAATCATGGTGCGAACAGCCGAAAATTGATGTCCAGCGAGGGGATTGATATTCGCCCTGGCGAACGTCCAGCAACCTGGTCTTATCGCTTTGAAGACGCTCCGATTGCGTCCGTCCTCAATGTGTTGGCCGAACACTCAGGATCGACGATCATTCTGGATCCGAATGTGGCCGGTGATTTCTCCGGACAATTCACCGACGCAGATCCGATGCAGGTCCTTGCGATGGTCATTAAATCGCGCCAGTACACAGTGTCCCGTCGTGGAACCTATCTTCTCATCGGGACCAGAGAATCCCGCCCAGTCAGCCGCTAGTTGGAGCCTGCACGAAGCCGCTTTCATCCAACATGATCTGAAGCGACGACCTCATTTAGAAGTGCCGTTTGGATAGCGATCTGAGCTATTCATAACGGCACTTTGGCGATTTCATCGCCAAGTGACCTGTTGAGGGGTCATGCCACCTGCGAGTCACTACTTTAATAAAGTCGCCGGCGTGAGGTCGGGTGACTTATCCGCAGAGAGACGACATGACTTGTCGTCTGCTCGCTCTTAATACACGCGACTATGTGATTTCAGACTGAGGAATGTCCACTAACCTCGGGACCACTGGATAGCTCCCTCGTCAGGGGATGTATTAGGTCAGGTCGTCCATCACGAGGGGTAAGCGCGTTTTGCTTTTGGGGTCCGCTCGTCTCCTGCTTGGGGGATTGAATCCTTCGTCAATCGAGCCGCATGCTGCGCGCGGACGAGCGAGATCAAAGTGCCTTAAACAGGCCGACCCGCAAGTCCATGACGTTCGTGTGCGTCGGACCCGTTTTCAGAAGTGCACCGAAGTGTTCAAAGAACGGATAGGAATTGTTCGCGGCCAAGTATTCTTCCGGCACAAACTGGCTGGCCCGAATCTCCTCAATCAGTGCTTGATCCACGATGGCCCCTGCGGCGTCAGTTGGTCCATCTTCCCCGTCGGTCCCGCCTGATAAAAACGCGATCTCCGGGAGGGAGGACTGCGCCGCGAGATAAGTGGTCGCTGCGAGTACGACCTCCTGATTCCGCCCTCCTTTCTGAGGACCATCCGTTTTCGTTAGTTCAACGGTCGGTTCACCTCCGGAGATGAGACAGCAGGGTTGCTTCGTCCTGTGATCTTCTTCGGTCATTCTGAGCATGAACTTAGCGAGTCTCCTGCCTTCCTCTGAGGCGATGCCTGACTGATCTGACTCGATGAAAACTACATCATATCCGAGCTTTTTCGCTTGGCTGCTGGCGGCTTTGACAGCAGTCTGGTTGTTTCCAATCACCGTGTTGGTTGTCTGGCAATCAGCGCGCGAAACAGGAGTTGATTGACCCAATAATTTTTCGATCGCCTCGAAAATCGATTTAGGAATCCGCTCACCACTTTTTGACTGAAAATGCTGTAAGAGCAGGATCGCACGTTGAGGATCGGGGGGAATGTCGACGGTGGGGCCTGACGCAATCACATTCAGGGGGTCACCAATCACATCCGAAATAATGAGCCCTTCCAGTCGGCCTGCTGTGCAATGTCGAAAAAGGCCCCCGCTTTTAAACCTGGAGAGGCAACCTCGAACGCAATTTAGCTCCTGGATGGTTGCACCATTCCGCATGAGGATCCGAGTGACGGACAGCTTGTCCTCAAGAGAAATCCCCTCAACAGGGGAGGGCATCAAGGCGCTTCCGCCACCTGAAATCAGTGCAATGCACAGGTCTTGCGGCCGGAGAGATCCCACGAGTCGAATCATCTCGTCGACTCCGTCGACGCCAGCTTGTGTCGGCTCGTTCTGCCCCGGTGCTCTGGCGGAATGCAGATGAATCGCTTGCGTTGGACAAACGCAGTCCGCAGGAACATTGATCCAGCCGGTCGTGCGAGACAGCCATTCTGGTCCCAATGCCTTTTCAAGACCAAGGACCATTCCCGCTCCTGCTTTTCCACCACCAACGACACAGATGCGGCTGTCTGATTCTGCTCGCCACGGACGCCCGCCAATCGTCAGTCCGTCGTTCGTTATGGCAACGTGGTTTCTCACCAAGCAGCTCGAGTCGACCGCAGCAACCGCCGTTCTGAAAATTTCCACCGCGTCGGTCGCGTACTTGGACCAGAGTCGGGAAGGGCGCATGGTTCAACCTGCAGCAGGGACCTGGAATGGGCAACGATAAGAGTCACCCGCCGCTGATGTTGTCGAGGAATGGCTCAGACAACAAGGGAAGAGGAGAGAGTCTGTTCGCCCAGAGAGAATGGGGACGAGACGGAGGAAGATGGCCGTGAGGCCTAAGACCCGATTGGTCTTCGTCCCAGGCCGCCGCTCCGGTGTCAGACAAAAAGCCACCGGTCAGATTTGAACTGACGACCTACGCTTTACGAAAGCGTCGCTCTGCCGACTGAGCTACGGTGGCGAAATCGCTCCGAAGTGCAGCGCAGGGCTGCGACAGTAGAGAGGAAGAAAAATGCGCCCGACTGGACTCGAACCAGTGACCTCATGCATGTCAAGCATGCACTCTAACCAACTGAGCTACGGGCGCTTTTCAGAACTTCCTATGCAGTCGGCAAAAGGGAAATCACTAATAGGATTATTAGGAAAAACCCCCTTGAAGACCCGCACATCATCGTTCCAATGACGTGCGGGGCCAACTTTAGCCATCGGGAGGAGGTCGGTCAAGCTCGCGGGACGGTCCATTGTGAATTGGACCTGATGTCGCCTTCAGGGTGAGTTTCGCCCGCAGATTGATCGGCGCAATCGATTGAAAACGGTTGGGTTGAGGGAAGGCACCGGGACATATTTTCTTTTCGTCGGACTCTCAGACAGTCCGTAAAGGTGCAAAAAAACAGCCCGCGGCACAGGTGCCGCGGGCTCGCCATATTCCGAGAGGAAAAAATTCTCAGGCCTTGCGTATGACAAAATTTCTCGGGACGAACTAACAATATGGCGATCGATGGGAATAAAATTCGCTCTCCTTTTTGCTCTGAATCAAATCACTTTTCAGAACAACCCCGCAAATTTCTGATGCTCATTGCTCCAGAAACTGCGAACAGAAGATTGATGCCCGGTGAGTAGCAAGATCTGTGCCAATTGCCTCAGGGTGAAAAATGTGCGGAGCTTGTGAATCGTGAAATCAACATGTTGCGATTTGATGCGAGGCGGAGTGGCTCTTATGACGACGAACTGTCCCAATTTGCATCGACAGACTCGCATCGTGCTGACACACGCCCAACTCCCAAAATTTCAGACTGAACCTCTGGCATTCGATCTGCTTAGCCACCGGCACGGGTGAGAGCCGTCGTTTCAGGCACGCTGATATCCCCTTTACGGTCAAGGGATGTGATGAAGCCCCTCTGGATTGTAACGGACCATGACCGATCCGTTGACGCCGACCAGAGCCTTTCCTCGCAGGTGTAAGGGTAGAAAACTCGACTCAGCATGGAATCAACATCCACTTATGCCGCAAGCCTGCCAAAGCAGGTTTATCTTGTAGTCCAGCGTGGCTCTGCTCTGCTGGACGTCATTGAACTCCCGGAACATGGCCGGATTACCATCGGACGCGCCCATTCCAATCGGGTGGTCATTGCCGACGCCAAATGTTCCAGGCAACACTGCGAGATTTACTGGAGAAATTCTCAATGGTTCCTGCGTGATCTGAATAGCCGAAATGGCGTCGTCGTCGATGGTCTGAAAGTCGATCGGGATTACCCATTAGCGTTGGGAAGCGTCGTCACCATCGGTCAGTACTCCATGACTCTGAGTGATGAGGCGTCCCCCGCACCACGCCCTGCTTCCGACGGCGTGTCAGGGATGGGGACTGGAAACCCACCCTTTGAAATCATTGATCGGAAATCAGGGACGCAGTACGACGGCCCCGCGAGTCAGCCCCGTGCTGAGGCTCCGACCGATCAGGCGACTGCACTCTTCCGGATCGCCCGGGGGATGGCCAACTGCCAGTCCGAGAAGGAACTCTGTCAGGTCGTTCTGGATGGATTACTTGCCCAGTTATCTGCCAGCCTCGGCGGGGTCCTGTTGCTACCTGAGCAGGAGCACCCGGTCCCTGACCTTCAGGATCTCATTCCGTGTGCTGAAATAGGGCCAGGGGCGGTTCCCTTTTCAACATTCCTGACGCAGGTGGCATTCGATGACTGCGATGCGATTCTTGCACGCGACATCCCGAATCATGCTTCGCTCTCGTCGCAGCCCAGTCTGGTAGGACTGAAAGCCGAAAGCGCGATCTGCTCACCCATCCGTCACGATGAACATGTCCTGGGTGTGATTCATCTATACACGGTGTCCGGGGACACTCGGCTGACGCAAGAGGACCTTGAATTTGTCCTCGCAGTGGCTGATCAGCTGGGGGATCAACTCTTCGCTCTTCGAGAACGGAAGCAACTGGAAGTCGGCCTTGATCGGGCTCAGCGCCGACTCAGTGATCTTCATGATCAGTTGCGCGTGGAAACGGAACTCGTCGGTTCGAGTCCGCGGATGGAAGAACTGCGACGGGCAATTGCCCGAATCGCTCCGTCAGATGCCCTTGTCTTGATTCGCGGAGAAAGTGGGGTCGGAAAGGAACTCGTCGCTCGGGGAGTTCACTTCAACAGTAAGCGGAAAGATGGCCCCTTCGTCTGCGTGAACTGTGCCGCACTGAGCGAGAGTCTGCTGGAAAGTGAACTCTTTGGGCATGAGAAAGGAGCCTTCACCGGAGCTGCTTCCCGTCGCGCTGGCAAGTTTGAGCAGGCACACGGTGGAACTCTGTTCCTCGATGAAATCGGGGAGATGAGCCCTGAAGTTCAGGCCAAATTCCTGCGGGTGCTCGAGGGGCAGCCGTTCGAACGGGTCGGGGGAGGTTCGGCGGTTTCAGTGGACGTGCGCGTGGTGACCGCGACGAACCGCGATCTCGAAGAAGCCGTGCGGGAGAAACGCCTTCGGAGAGATTTGTTCTTCCGGCTACAGGTCATTGAGATCACAGTGCCGCCACTTCGAATGCACCCTGAGGACATTCCGGAAATCGCAAAGCACTTCCTGAGTCGGTTTGCCGCTCAGTCGCATCGACGACTGCATGGATTCACTCAGGCAGCGATTCAGAAGTTGCAGGCACATGACTGGCCAGGCAACGTTCGGGAATTACGAAACGTCGTCGAACGTGCAGTGATTCTCTCCGAGAATGAATACCTGAGTTCGTCAGACATCATTCTGACAAAGCTGAATCTCAATCTCGACGATCAGCCGGTCCTTGCCCACTCCGTCTCTAATATGGAGGCTCCAGCGAAGCCTTCTGGCGCGGAGTTGCAGACAGAACTCTTTGGAAATTTGATCCAACAGAATACTCCTCTCGATGAAATCGACCGGCTGTACATTGAGGCGGTGCTCCGATCGACCTACTGGAACAAGTCCAAAGCCGCCCGCATTCTGCAGATTGAACGGACGACACTTGATCGTCGTTTGAAGAAGTATGGGCTTGCCCGTCCGGCATACGATCACCTCGACCCTGACTTTGAGCGGGATGAAGCGGAGGACGCGGGAGAGTCGGATCCTTCCACTCAATTCGCAGAGTGACCTCTCGCTTGCTCCTCATTGAGGAAGTGCAGATAAGCACTCAGAATGAAAACATCCGGTCGAAGAGGCCGGGTTCTGAATGCTGATACAACTTGTTCTCGCTAACGCCAGGATCTTAAAATCCTGGCGTTTGCGGTTTCAGGGCTCACGAAATCGCATCGTTCATTCCTACGGATGGGAGTGCATCGCACTGGTCTGTTCCATGGATGAATCGCGATCCAAACTCACCTTGGAATCGTGACTGCGAAGCTTCGAGCGGAAGCCTGAGGTCATCGCAGTGGAAGAGTTCTGACTCTCTCCCGAGTGCGGTCAAAGATCGTGGTTAAAGAATGTGGTCTCCAAAATGATGAACGATTCTTCAGCGCTGTCCCTCGTTCAGGAAGGCCGCGTCACACTGGCCCACGCCTGGATGATTCGTGCGTTCCTCCGTCATTGCGACGAGGCTGAAGATTACCCGGAGCTCGGTGAATTCGGTCGGGCCATTTTCGATTTGTGCCGGGCGGTCGACGTCCATGTCGACAATCCACCGATGTTCTTCAAGACCGTGAATAAGAAGCTCGGAGCATTTCGCCGGGCCGTGGACAAGTTTGCGGAGCAGTCTCCCAGAATCTCGAGTCACACGAACTTCGTGCAGGCTGTCGAAGCTGCACAGGGCTGCGTTCGGGCTCTCGAAAAACTCCTGCAGGATGCAAACTCTCTTGGGCAGTCAGCCGTCCCGCCGCAGCCGGAATTGCAGCGGCCCAGTCAGGGCGAGACGTGATCCAACGCCGTTCAGCCAGAGGAGCATGGGATCGGCTGATCAAGTGCTGCATGCAGAACGGCCATTGCGAGGCGAATTCCGGACTGGGAGTTCTGCAGGGAAATCGTTCGAGGTTGATCAGAGGTTGCGAATTGTTGTCCGTTGAAATCGAATGCGAAATGCACTCGTTCCTGGTCAGCGGGGACGAATCGGACCTGATCCGCGAGTCCCTCTGCCTCCAACTGCTGTCGCAGTGAGTCGAAGATTTCAGCTCCGGTTTCACCCAGGCAGACATTCAAGGGGCGTTCCATGAGAGTGCAGCGAAGTTCCCTGACGGTCTGATTCAGGATGGGATGTTTCCAGTTGGGGGAGACATCGCACCACGGATCGAGCACAAATCGGCGGTACCAGCAGCCGGGATGCGGAATGAGCAGTGCGCCGCAGTAGGTGTCCATTGGACGATGCTGGACATGCTCGAGGCCCGCCCGATCGTTCTGTTCGCCTGTCTGAGCAAAACACACTGTGTCATTTCCGAAGCTCAGGAGATCGATGTCGAGCGTTCGGGGGCCCCACCGGAGAGAGCGGTCACGACCGAATTCTGCCTCAATCAGTTGGGTGTGGCACAACAACTGACTGGCAGTGAAAGTCGTCTGCAGCAGTGCGACCGCGTTTACATAGGGGGTGCCGGCATCATCTCCCATCGCCCGAGTTTCGAAATTCCGGCTGCGTCCAACGAGCTGGATTTCAGGCAAAAGATCGAGTCGGGCCAGAGCTCGCTGAAAGATTTGCGGCACGTGCCCGACGTTACCTCCAAGCGCAATGGCGGCTGTCGTGTACATGCCTCTATTTTGACGTCGTGGGACAGAATGCAAGTCCGTTTATGGATCAAATGCATGGAGCTTTGTGCGCGACTCGAAAAAGTATCGCATCAGATGGAATCTGCGGACCCTTGAATCGAGTCTGGAGTGCGAATTCGCACGTCATCGGGTACGCCATCTTCCAGTCAGCAGTTCGCACCGCCATTCCACGACGCCGAACGAACAGCCCATAGCTGGGAACTGCCACCGACCGGCCGGGCCCGATCTCGATTTAGGTCCGAATCGCACTCTTCCTGAACCCGAAAGCAGAATGCAAAAAGGTCCGGGAGAATGTGCTTCCGCCCGGACCAATTCGGTTTTTCGATTCGTTTGAAGTCAGCAAGGCTGATTCATATCAGAGGCGTACTGATCAGTCGCCGTGGTCAATAATGCGCACGATCTCGACTTTCATCGTTGTTCGTGGCAGTTCAATCTCCACGGCGTCGCCCTCTTTCTTCCCCATCAATGCGACGGCGATCGGGCTGGTGGTCAGGATTTTCATGACCGGGCCGTCGTAGTTCTCTTCCCCTGGGCCGACGAATTCGTAGGTCTCTTCTTCATCCAGATCGACGTCCTTGATGGTGACGGTCGATCCAAACGTGACCTGCCCCTTCGGCATGTCGGCTTTGTCGACGACATAGCAGGAACCCAGCTTGCCCTTCAGGGCATAGATCTTTGCCTGGACACGACCTTGTTCTTCGCGCTGGCCGTGGTACTCGGCGTTCTCTTTGAGGTCACCTTCGGCACGTGCGTCAGCGATCGCCTCGGCGATCCGGGGCATGACGACGTCTTCCAAGTGTTTAATTTCCGCGAGCAGCTTCTCGTAACCTTCGCGCGTAATCGGTTGTCGGTCCATGTCGGTACCCGTCTCAAAACTCTCAAATGGTGATCCTGACACCACTGTCAGGGAACCGGAACGTGCCTGCCGGGGGATGAATCCGACAGGTTCTTTCTCACAGCGCGTGCCCCGACCCAATACAGAGTCTAAAAAGAACGCGGTCTGAAATCGTCAACTCGAACGCAAGATCTGCGGTTCAATTGGTGGACCAAACGTTTTGCATTTTCAAGCCACCTCCTTGGTCAGGCGAACCGGGCGTGGACGCACTTCAGTCATCCGCTCGGTCAGCCGCTCCAAATGGGAGGGCCAGATCTCTGGTGTACTGACAGGTTCTCAATCAAGAGTGATCGCCGCTTGAGCTGGATCACGACCTTGTGTCTGAACCTGTCCGATTCCGTGTGAAGCTCCGCTGTTTGCCTGTCCCCAGGCAAACTGAAATCCCGGAACTGAAAATAAACAACGGGGCACGGCCAGAGCCGCGTCCCGTGTTGATCAGTGTTAGTCGATCCGGTATGCGATGTCCATCGATGGACGACAGGTTCCGCCAGAACCCGTCGACAATCTTACGCGGCGTTCCGGCGAAGCAGGCCAAGAACTCGTTCAAATTCTTCATTGCTGGAAAACGGAATGATCAGCTTTCCGCTATCTCGGGCGTTCAGCTGGATCTCCACTTTGACTCCCAGAATGTCTCGCAGCTGGGTTTCCAGTGAGTCGACATGATGGGTCCTGTGTGATTCCGGAGGCTGCATCGGAATGGTTTCTGGAGCTGAATCCTGCTCCGCTGCGACCTGTTCTTCCGGTGTCGCCGGTGCGACCTCAGCGGCAACAGGAGCTGCTTCAACGGGAGTGGGATCGACGCTCTCTACCGTCGGAGCCGATTGTTCCCCTGCGACGGACTCGGCAGCCGGAGCATGGTCAACCTGTTCAGGGGATGCTGGCGTCGGTTGAGACGGCGCTGTCACCGCAGCGGGTTCGCCTTCCGTGTCTCGCCCCAGCAGCTTCTTGACGGCGGCTTCGACTTGGCGAACAGTCATTTGTTCGGCCTGAATTCGTCCAGCCAGTTCGAGTTGTTCTGCTTCTGGCAGCGGGAGCAGAGCTCGGGCGTGGCCAGCCGAAATGCGACCAGCGTTCAGAGCACTCTTCACCGGAGCAGGCAGGTCCAGCAGACGAATCAGATTGCTGACCGTCGACCGGTTCATGCTGAGTTGCTTCGACAGCTCTTCGATCGAGCACTCAAACTGAGTCAGGTAGTCCTTGAACGCCTGAGCCTTTTCCAGATCGCTCAGATCTTTCCGTTTCAGGTTTTCTTCAAGCGCGAATTCGCAGGCGGTTTTGTCGACGACGTCAACGACTCGACAGGGGACAATCGTGAGGCCGGCTTTCTGGGCAGCCTGCCAGCGGCGTTCCCCGGCGATGACCTGAAAGCTCCCCAGGCTGACTTCCCGTACGAGCAGCGGCTGCAGGATCCCGTGTTCGCGGATGCTGCTTGCCAGTTCCCCGAGGGCTTCAGCGTCGAATTGCTGGCGGGGTTGGAACGGATTGGGCGAGAGCTGGCCCACGGCAATCTGGCGCAATTCGGAGTTCAGCTCTGGATTTGACTCGGCTGAGGCCGGACCGCTTCCTCCCAGGAGGGCGGACAATCCGCGGCCAAGGCGGCGGGAGGGTTGGGCTGGCGTTGAGTCACTCATGGGAGAAGTCCGTTTCAATTCCAACAATTTGGCGTTCAGCAATCCGTTGCTGCAGGGGCGGCTCATCTCGCTGGCCGGTTCAAACGGGTGCGGCCACCCCTGTGTGACGGCACCACTTCACTTACTTCGGCAGTCACTCCGACAGCTCTTCATGTCGGGGGTGCCTGCTGTGACGACTTTTCTGATTCCAATGGTTGGGGCGATTGCTCGGGTTGAGGGGCGAGTCTGGGCAAGGTGCGAAGATTGCGTCCCTCACGGCAGACAGGGCGTTCCTTTACCTGGTTTCCCCTTGCGGGGTTTTAAGACTTCAACGCTCTCGGGTCCAGACCTGAATTTTCTCGCTCGCGCGCCCGCTGGCTTCCGCAGGCGAAAAATCGTCCAGAAGAACCAGGTGGCTCGGAGAATATTCCAGCGTCGCGACGAGACGAACGTCCCGATTCCCGGAGAGTTCCTCTGCCGCGTCCCGGGCGTGTGGCCCGGTCACGAGATAGACCGGAACCGTTGGATTCGAGTTGAGGCCGGTCACCGGGCTGGTGGAACTGACCGGTTGGGCGGCGAAGGGCCCGCCCTCGTGATAGTGCTGTGACAGAGAGAAAAACAGGCCGGGTTCGCCGTAGACCGCAATCAGTGCCTGAACGTCGCCGCTATTGGATGAAGGATGGTCGCTCAGGTCTGCCTGGATCGCGGTCTCGATTTGCCGTGCCGCGATGACCAGTCCGGACCGCCCCTCGAGCGCTGGCTGAGGAAGCAAGTTCACGGAGGCCACGGTCGCGACGAGGAGTGTACCCGCGACCAGCGCAGCAAAGCCAAGCAGTTCGGCGTGGTCACCTCGCTCTGGTTGAAGGGGAGACTCCGCGGCCACTCCCTTCCGCCTGCGAGTGAGAATGGCTTCAAGTCCGACCCCGGCAGAGATGAGGAGCCCGGCCGTGAGCGGAAGGATGAGCCGAGGGAACGGGCGGTACATCGGTGTCGCCAGCAACAATCCGAGTATCCAGGCGAGCAGGATCCATGTTCCGAGCGTCGTCGGTCGGCTGTCCGGAACTTCCTCGGAGCCTTTCCGTTTTCTCCGATGAGCGACCTGGGGCTCTTGTGGCGGCGCGGCACTGAAGAGCGGGGCGAACGCGAACAGCGAGAGCCCCAAAAGGACCGGCAGCAATCCTGCCAAGAGCACTCCGCCTGCCAGTGACAGCGTGCAGATGACGAGCCTCGGGATATGGAAGTTGGCTCGCGGAGTCCCCGCCGGAAGTCGCGCTGAACTCAGCAACCACACGGCGACGCACGCGATGGCCATCCCGGCTGCAGTCAGCCAGCCAGTGTAAAACTGGTCGACCTGCAGGTGGCGGAGGGCTGAGGATCCCCAACCGGAGAAGCCACTGACATAACCTGCATGGTTCGCCGCGACGGCGGCATATCCGCCAGTCTTCTGTAAGGCCGACAGGCAGGGGAGCCACAACCCGATTGCGATCACGGTGAGTACCAGGAAGCGAACGACGGGGCCTCCAACTGTGCGGCTCAGCCGCTGATCGAAGAGGGACCATCCTGCGACTCCGGCTCCGAGAATGGCGATGGGGAGCCAGCCGTTGTACTTGGTCCACCACGCCAGTGCAGTCAAGCAGCCCCCGGCGACCACCCACTTCCAGTCCCCGCGAGTCAGTCCTCGGGCTCCTGCTCCGACTGCCAACACCAGCCACAGCGTCAGTGGGATGTCAGTGAGAGCGGTTCGACTGTACTGCAGGAAGATCTCGGCAGCGGCCGCAATCAACATGGTCGCCGCCGCGCTGACGGGGAAGGGAATCAATCCCAAATCTGATGAGCTGTCTGTGCGGAGTTGGCTTGCCGTCCAGCCGAGAGCCAGCACTAACGCCGAACCGAGGAGAACGTTCACCCACAGGGCATGCTGAGCCGTTGCTCCGAACAGAATGAAGACCCATTCAATGGCCGCCGGAAACAATGGAGGAGCGTAGAGTTCCTGAAAGGGGTACCTGAACTCTGGCGGTCCAATGAACAGGTTCGAGGCATAGACCCCTTCATCGAAGTGCTCGATGGATACATCTGCGAGCCGATGCGCACGACCGTAGATCGCTGTGATTGCGAGGATCAGAAGCGAGGCCAAGAACGGATTGAGAGAACGGTTCATCACCACACTCTGCAGACCTCCGTTCAACTTGTCCAGCAAACACGAATCGGCTCACCGCAGGCACGCATGCATCCACTGATGATGAGTCATTGGAGTGACCTCGCTCTGACGGATCATTCCATTCAGCCTCATCGGGATGCCGCGGGGCTGGCTTGTTGATGGACATCATCAGTCAAGCAGCAGTCGTTCGACTTAATGCAGCGAATGCTTGTTCGACGTGTGGTTGAGAACTCGCTGGCAGGCCATTACACGTCCATCAGTTTCACGTGAAACAACCTCTCTGCGCGAACCCATCATGCTGGTGAACTCTTCAAGTGACTGATGCGTCCGCTGCGACTTCCTGACCACGATCACAGCGGCCGGTTGAAGTCTCTTAATGCGTCGCGATCAGTAGATTGGTTTCACGTGAAACAAGGCCACGGTCAAACGGCAACGAGATGTCGTGCCTGCTGAGTAAGAAAGGTGATCGATGCTGAGCTTCGATCGTTCATGATTGCATATCGAGATGGTCCCATCCTGCCGTTGGGTGAATGTTGGTTTCACGTGAAACCAACTTGGCATCAGTCTCGCTCTGAGATGTTCTCGTGACAGTCTTCTCGACGTTGCGATGGCGTGCTTTGTTTGGGGGTGAAGGCCAAGCGTCCGTCAAGTGTCTCCATGAAGTTCATGGCTCGGTCTTAATCACTGATGTCAACGAGTACTGCTTCGACATGCCCGAGCGTCTGTTAATTACTTCTGCTAAGTTGCAGGTTAGTTCTGTGTGTTAATTGCTGCGTCGTGCTCTGTGTGCACGCTTGGCAGTCTGAATTCAGCAGGGGATCATTGGGCCAGCGAATTGTCAGGTGAGGCGTTCCTCCGAGGTCGCGATCAACATCTGGTTTCACGTGAAACGTTCCACGCTTGTGAGGTGCTAAATAAGGCAGTGGGCTTGGCCCTTTTCTGAAGCCGATCGAGGCTCGTCTGAATCTTAAAGCGGAGAGCCTTCATCATGCTTGCTCTCATCCGGGAGGGCGAGGCTCCTGCCCGAGCCGCTCGCTCGCGAACTCGCGATCCTTAGACTGGATCCGCAGAGGCTTACCAATCCCAATTCAACATGAGTCGTGAACCCAACTCATGCGGTGATCTTGGTTGCATCTTCCGTGAAGCAGGTGAACTCGTTTCCATGTCTGGAAGAGCTCCTTCGCATTTCGATGACTCCACTGCAACATCGCCGGGTTTGCTGTGTGGACTTCTGGGACGGTATCGTGTGCGCTGTCCTGGCGAGTCGCGCGTCCGGCACATGTCTCGAGTTGAAAGTCTCAGTAGGAGTGTTTGATGTTGTTCGAGAATTGGAAGCGGACCAGCTTGCCGGATGTGGCCCAGGCTCAGAGCAGAAGCAACGTGTCCGTCATGTGTCTGAATGCGGTACGGTCGATCCTTGTTCTGCTCGCGCTGGGCCCGATTGTGGTCCATGCCGCTGACGCGAAGCGGCCACCCAATATCATCTTCTTCTTTGCGGATGATCTCGGGATCGGAGAACTGGGCTGCTATGGGCAGAAGAAGATTCAGACTCCCCATGTCGATCAGCTCGCTCAAGAGGGGATGAAGTTCACTCAGCACTACTCCGGCAATGCGGTCTGTGCTCCGTCGCGATGTTGCCTGATGACCGGGAAGCATTCCGGTCACGCCTACATCCGCTCGAATCGTGAGTTCAAGCCGGAAGGTCAGGAACCAATCCCGGCAGAAGAAGTGACACTCGCCGAGCTGCTGAAGGAGAAGGGCTATGTCACCGGCGCGATGGGCAAATGGGGACTCGGGCCTGTCAACTCAAGTGGTGATCCGCTCTCACAAGGGTTTGATCACTTCTATGGCTATAACTGTCAACGAGTCGCTCACAACTATTACCCAACGCATCTCTGGAAGGATCGTGAGCACATCCGCCTGGAAGGGAATGACGCGGGTTTGAAAGGTGAGAAGTTCGCCCCGGACCTGTATACCGACGCCGCGCTGCAGTTCATCGAAGCGAATAAGGATCGCCCGTTCTTTCTTTACTTCCCGACCATCGTTCCGCACGTCGCCTTGCAGGTTCCGGAAGACTCACTTGCTCAGTACACCGGAAAGTTTGAAGAGATTCCCTATGAAGGCAATAAAGGGTATCTGCCACACCCGACGCCGTACGCCGCTTATGCGGCGATGGTCAGTCGGATGGATCGCGACCTTGGGCGGACGCTCGACCTGTTGCGTCGCCTGAATCTAGAGAACGAAACGATCGTGATCTTCACGTCCGACAATGGGCCCACCCATAATGTCGGAGGAGCCGATTCGGACTTCTTCGAATCTACGGCCGGGCGGCGTGGTCGGAAAGGCTCGCTCTACGAAGGGGGAATCCGAGCCCCGGCAATCGTCCGCTGGCCGGGGCATATCGCCCCCGGTACCGTCTCCAATCATGTCTGCGCGAACTACGACTGGTTGCCAACACTGCTTGATCTGACAGACGAACCCGCGGTCAAGTTGCCAGCTGGTGTCGATGGGATCTCATTCGCTCCAACGCTGTTGGGCAAGCCCGGTGAGCAGAAGCAGCATGAGTTTCTCTACTGGGAGTTCCCTGGCTATGGAGGCCAGCAGGCGCTTCGAATGGGTGACTGGAAACTGGTCCGCCAGAACCTGATGCCTCAGCCCGCGAAGGGGCAGAACAAGCAGAAGAGAAAGAAGGCGACGCTCGAGTTGTTCGACCTGAAATCAGATGAGAACGAAACGCACGACATTGCTGATGCTCATCCGGATGTGGTGGCAAAGATGCAGGCCATCATGTTCCGGGAACACGTTCCTTCGAATGTCTTCCGTTTCCCCGCTCTGGATCAACCTGAGTAGCAGCCGAGCCCTCTGCCTGGCGACTAGAGAACTCACTTCACTGTGCCAATAAGTAACCCGCGTGACCGTCGTTTCGAATTCGAAACGGGGAGCACGCGGGTTTTCTTTTTGAGTGGGCGGTGGCTGTCGGAATCTGGCTGAATGCGATTCCCCGTCAGGGCTCACATCTCAGCTCACATCTCACACCCCGATCAGTGGACAGGTGCCGCTGGCGTTACTGGGGCGTTCGGTGCCACAGGCGGACTGAGAGGGGGCTCATCTTCCGGCTTCTTCCGACCACGGAGTGACTCGTCCAGCCACTGGAAGATCACGT
Organism: Planctomycetota bacterium; assembly: GCA_023417655.1. Classification (GTDB taxonomy): domain Bacteria; phylum Planctomycetota; class Planctomycetia; order Planctomycetales; family Planctomycetaceae; genus Planctomicrobium. Next base: position 20,601 of record JAEZFD010000064.1, read on the forward strand.
AGAAAATCGGGATGAAGAAGATCGCCAGAATGGTTGAGGCGAGCATCCCTCCGAACACAGCTGTTCCTAGAGCCTGCTGGCCTGCCGCACCGGCACCATGAGCTGTGACGAGCGGCACCACTCCGAGGATGAACGCAAACGACGTCATGATGATCGGGCGGAATCGCATCTGCGAAGCCTGAACGGCGGCTTCGAGAATTGTCTTCCCTTGTGCTCTCAGTTCACGGGCGAACTCCACAATCAGAATCGCGTTCTTGCTGGCAAGGGCGATGATCAGCACGATCCCGATCTGCGTATAAGTATTGTTGTCGAAGCCACGGGCGGCGACTGCAGCGACAGCTCCCAGCACACCGAGTGGCACCACAAGAATGACCGCCAACGGCAGGATCCAGCTTTCATACTGAGCCGCCAGCACCAGATAGACCAGCACGATCGCGAAGAAGAAGATGAAGATCGCCTCACCGCCGACTCGCTTCTCCTGATACGCCATGCCCGTCCATTCAAAGTCCATGGAGTCAGGCAGAACCCGACGGGCAATTTGCTCCATCAGGGTCAAAGCATCACCAGAGCTGAAGCCCGGCGCACTTGCTCCGGAGACTGCTGCCGACGGATAAAGGTTATACCGGTTGATCACCTGAGGACCGAATGAGGATTGCAGATCGATGATCGATCCCAGCGGCAGCATCTGACCTTCGCTGTTCCGCACTTCCAGTTTCAGGATGTCTTCCCGACGGGCACGGAACTCCTGGTCGGCCTGGAGTCGCACCTGATAGGTCCGGCCGAACTTGTTGAAGTCGTTCACATAAGCCGACCCGAGATAGGCCTGCAGCGTGCCGAACACTGTTTGCAATGGAACTCCCAGGACCTTTGCTTTCTCGCGGTCGACATCGGCAAACAGCTGGGGGACCCCCGCCCGGAAGGTTGTCTGCACGCCAGCCAGCCCGTCCTGAGTATTCGCATCAGCGACGATGTTTTGCGCCGCTGCCTGCAGCTGTTCGAGACCAGCTCCGCCTCGATCTTCGATCTGCATCTCGAAACCGCCACGGACACCGAGGCCTCGAATTGCCGGCGGTGGAAACGCGAAGGCGACTGCTTCCTGCATCTGCCCCAGCCGCATCGAAATGGCTCCGAGAATCTTCTGCATCGAGATCCCCTTCTTCATTCGCTCCTCGAATGGGGAAAAGGTCACGAACACAGTGCCTGCATTGGACGCACTGCTGTTGTCGAGCAGTGAGAGTCCGCCGATCGTGATCCAGTCAGAGACGCCATCGACGTCCCTCAAGATCCCGTCGATCTTCGCCATGACTTCACGAGTTCGACGTTGAGAGGCCGCGTCTGGCAGCTGGACGGCAATCAGACAGTAGCCCTGATCTTCAGTCGGGAGGAATCCCGTCGGCAATCGGGTGTACCACCAGCCGGTGAAGACCAGGAGCGCTGTGAAGACCAGAAAGCCGGGAATCACATTGCGGACCAGCACCTTCACAATCGCGACGTACATCCGCTCAAAGACCGAGTACACCGCCTCGAACCAGCGGAAGAAAAAGAACTTCTTCTTCGTGTGATCAATTGGTCGCAGCCACAACGCGCACTGCGCCGGCTTCAGACTCACGGCATTGATCGCGCTGATCAGGGCAGTCGCGGCGATGGTCAGAGCGAACTGACGGTAGAGCTGCCCGGTGATCCCGCCCATCATCGCAGCAGGGACGAAGACCGACAGCAGTACCAGAGTGATGCCGATGATCGGCCCGATCACTTCATTCATGGCGCGAATCGTCGCCAGCTTGGGAGGCTCTCCCTTTTCGATGTGATGAACCGCGTTCTCCACCACCACAATCGCGTCGTCAACCACGATCCCAATTGCCAGAACGAGACCGAAAAGCGTCAGCATGTTGACGGTGAAGCCTAGCATCGCCAGCGCGGCAAACGCCCCGATAATGGTCACAGGGACGGTCGTTGCCGGAATCAGCACGGCACGCCAGTCCTGAAGGAAGACGAGAATCACGATCAGCACAAGCACGCCCGCTTCAATCAGGGTCTTATAGACTTCGTTAATTGAGGCGCGGATGAAGATCGTGGTGTCGAGAGGAACGGAGTACTGCAGCCCCTTAGGGAACTGTCGGCTCAATCGCTCCATGGTCGCTTTGACATCTTCCGCGACCTGCAGAGCGTTCGCACCGGGCAGCTGAAAGATCCCGATGTTGGCGTTCTCTTTCCCTTCCTTCTCGGTGAACTGGTCGTAAGACTGGCTTCCGAGTTCGACCCGCGCGACGTCTTTGAGGTAGACGAGCTGCGTTCCGGTCCCGGCCTTCACGACGATGTTCTCGAACTGACTCGGTTCTGAGAGCCGTCCCTGAACCGTGACGGTGTACTGGAAGTCCACGTTCTGATTGTTGGGCGGTTGCCCGATCTGGCCGGCGGCGACCTGAACGTTCTGCTCCTGCAGAGCGGCGACGATGTCAGCCGTCGTCATCCCGCGGGCTTTCAGCTTCTCGGGATCCAGCCAAATCCGCATGCTGTAAGCGGCCGTCCCGAACACGGTGACTTCGCCGACACCTTTCACGCGGCTCAGTTCGTCACGCAGACGGAGCGTCGCATAGTTCGAAAGAAACAGCGTGTTCATATTTGGATCATCGCTGGTCAGCGAGATCACCAGAATGATGTTGGACGACTGCTTTTTGACCGTCACCCCTTGCCGACGGACTTCCTCCGGAAGCTGGGGTTCCGCAATCGAGGTTCGGTTCTGCACCAGCACCTGTGCTTCATCCAGGTCGGTGCCAATCTCAAACGTGACCGTGAGACTGTATGAGCCGTCGCCAGAGCTGGTCGACTGCATATACATCATGTTCTCGACGCCGTTCACCTGCTGCTCAATGGGCGAGGCCACAGTGTCGGAAACGGTCCCGGCATTCGCTCCCGGGAAGTTTGTTGTCACGCGAATGGTAGGGGGAGTGATTTCAGGGTACTGCTCGATCGGCAGATCCCAGAGCGCGACGCCCCCGACCAGCATTGTGATAATGGCGATCACGTTTGCAAAAATGGGGCGTTCGATGAAGAACTTGGAAAGCATGCGGAAACTTCCGTGAGGCCGTGTCGTGAGGCAGCTGCCGGGAGAAAGAGAGAATTGACGCCGTCAGTTCGCGGACTCTTGGGGCTTGTCAGACGGTCGCGATTCGGGAGCAGCCCCGGCCGGTGCATTCGAACTACTGGCGGGAGCCGTCGTTTCCACTTCTCCCTGGGCCGGTTCTCCCTTCGCCGGAGCTGGAGTGGCCGGGCGGTTCGATCGATCCGGGATCATTGACCCCTTGGTCGGTTCGACGACGGAACCCGGTCGGGCCCGCTGCAGGCCATTAATCACGATGCGGTCTTCGGGGCTGATGCCGGATTCAATGACTCGCAGGCCATCCTGAAGACTTCCCAGCACGACGGGCCGAATGACGACGGTGTTCTCGCTGTCGACTGTGAGCAGATAGTTCCCCCGCTGATCGGTGGAGATGGCCCGGTCGTCCACGAGGAGGCGTTCCCGTGGTGGTCCAACTGGAGCCCGGAGCCGACAGAACATCCCGGGTACGAGTGAGACATCTTCATTGTCAAAAATTGCCCGTCGGTCAGTCGTTCCCGTCCGAGGGTTGATTCCGAATTCCATGAAGTCCAGCCGACCCTTGTAGAGGAATTTGTCTGAATTCCCCAATGCAAGTTCGATCACGACAGGACCAGACTCCTCAATAGGTTTCAGCTCACCTGATTTCGTTTTCTCCATGAACCCCAGCAGTTCCTGTTCGCTGAGCGTGAAGTTCGCATAGATCGGAGAAACGGTTTCAATTGTGGCGAGCAACGTGGCGCTGGCGCTGACGAGATTTCCGAGGTCGACCAAGTGGCGACCGATCCGGCCAGCGAAGGGAGCCTTCACTTCCGTGTAGTCCAGATTCAGCTGGGCCTGTCGCAAAGCAGCTTCCGCTCCGGCGACATCAGCTGCTGCAGAGGCTCGTTCCGCATTCTGGATGTCCAGAGTGCTTTCCGTCGCGGCGTTCTCCCGGGCGAGGATGTTCGTTCTGGCAAGCTGACGTTCGGCCAGGACCAGTTGGGCCTTCGCTTTTTCAAGTGCGGCAGAAGCAGAATCGAGAGCCGCCTGATAAGGAGCCGGATCGATCACGAACAGGAGCTGATCCTTGGCGACGAGATCCCCGTCCTTGAAATTAATCTGCTGGAGAAATCCCGCGACTCGGGCTCGCAGCTCGACCGAGGCCATCGCCTGTGTCTGGCCGGTCGTATAGAAGTAATCCTGCACCGGACGCTGGATGGGCAGAGCCACCGTCACCTTGGGAGGAGGCGGGGGGACCATCTGATTTCGGGGCTGGCATCCGGTGCACAGCACGCTGAAAACAAAGAGTACCGAAAAGATCCTGGTCACATTCCGCACTGTCTTCTCCGAGAAAATGGGAGCTATCGTCAGAAAAAACTATAGTTCCAGCACGCTTCTTTTCCATCAGTGGATTGGGTCAATCACCTTCATTGGCGGGAAAACCCGGGATCCCACCACATTCACTCTCGCCAGCATCCTTAAATTGGTTCCGATTCGCCCCAGGAATTGCCGTTTCGACTCTGACGAGGAAGGTGACCTGTGGGATTCTGTGGATGGCATCGACTCCCGCTCGCTGCCGCCGGCTTGCTCTCGAGGCTGCTTCAGATCAATTGTCGAGCATGTGTGACGCTCGCTGTCTTGCGGGGGACGCATTGAACTCGATTCATCCGTGAGCCAACTCATCTCGCGGAGAAACCGTCGGTTCCTCTATTTTCTTGCCTGTCGACGGCCACCTTCACCGGGCAAGAGATGGCTGGGGCATACAATGTGGGTATGGCGAGGCGGGGCAAGGTGGGAATGCCACTGAGAGGATGACCGACTCCAAAAGACGACGCTGGAACAATGGCCCGGAGCTGTCAGTTCGACTCAAACCAGCTCACTGGGGCCGCGACCGTGCCGAGTGCGGATGCCTCGCGCGTCCGCACGGGAACGAGTCCCTAGTAATCCCGTCGAGGAACCGCGGTCGGTAAGAAGTTCATTTTTACGGAGCGAGCAATGTCGACTGAGAAAACGGAAGCGCTGGTCATCCGGCTCGCAGATTTCAGTGAATCGAGCAAGGTCGTCACGCTGATGACCCGCGATTTTGGAAGAATCTCGGCTCTCGCCAAAGGGGCGAAACGACTGCGCAGCTCGTTTGAGTCAGGCCTGGATCTTCTCTCCCACTGCCGGATCGTCTTCATCCATAAGTCGCACGGCACGCTCGATCTCCTTACCGAATCGCAGCTGGTCCAGCGTTTCCGTCCCCGCGCTGGCAGTCTTCCACATCTGTATGCAGGCTATTACGTCGCTGAGCTGCTCAGTTCCCTTGTCGAGGAACATGACCCGCATCCTCAATTGTTTGACATGGCCTGCGAGACTCTCCAACTGCTGGAGACCGAAGAGTCTCCGTTTATGGCCGTGACTCGTTTTGAGCTGGCACTGCAGTCCGAGATTGGCCAGCTTCCCGATTTTTACTCCTGCACAATCTGCCAGAAAGAAGTGCCAATCGATCAACCTGGGCGATTTTGGGTCTCGCAAGGCGGATTGATCTGTTCAAGCTGTGGCCGTTCGGAGTATCAAGCGTCCGAATTCGCGGCCGAGTCGTTGGGATTACTGCGGAGATTGCTGGAAGAAGACAGTAATTCGCTGAGGAATCTCACGGTCGCGCCGCGACAGAAAATGGAAATTCGACGACTGCTGACAGCGGCGATCAGCCACTTGCTCGGCCGTCGTCCCAAGACTTTGCCCCTGATCACTATGTAATCCTGCCGCCACGGCGACGGAATTCGGCCGACCCAGCACTCTGGGAATCTCGTTCAAAGTGAGATTCTTGACGACCGGGCCGATGTTCCCGACCCCAGTCAGAGACATCGCATTCCTGAGAACAGGTCTGATGCCTTTCAAACCGATTGCCTTCATCCGAAGAGTCGACTCCTGGATCCTGCCTGCAGTGCTGCTGGCAGGTCTGGCCGCCGGCTCAGGGTGCGGCAGTTTAAAGAGCTCCCGTCAGGCAGCTCTCCAGAAAGAGCTGGACGAGAATCCCAAGTATTCCATTGCAGGGATCAGTGGTCCGCAGGAGCGAGCACTCAATCAGGCCAAGTGGGAACGCAAACGGGCAGATCTCTCTCGCGGGGCTGACCCTGAAACGCAGGCAGCTCTCGAAGCCTATGACAATGCGCTGGCTCTCTACGACGCCGAGAACTTCGCCGCCGCCGAGAAGGAATTCAAGAAGCTCGGGAAAGAGCGACGAGCGCGCTACGAGTCCTTCGCCACCCGCTTCCGCCGAACTTGGGGACTGGAAGATAAAACGTCTGGTGAACTTTATGGCACCTATGGAGATGCCATCGAAGAAGATGCCATTTTCATGCTGGCCGAATCGCAGTTCGCCCAGAAGAAATATGCCGACGCGCAGACGACCTATGAAGATCTTCTGACACGTTATCCGTCCACTCGCTATCTGGATCCGACGACTCGACGCCTCTTCCGGATCGCCCGTTACTGGCTCGACTTCCCAGATACGGAAGATGAGAACGGCGAGATTAAAGTCGCCGCAACCGAGACCGCCTCGCAGGAGGTCCTTGCGAATGGTCGCAAGCCATCGTCTCTTTCCCGCGTCCCCGTTCTTCCGAACCTGACTGATAAATCACGTCCGTTGTTCGACACATATGGGCGAGGCGAACAGGCACTCCGTTCGATTTGGTTGCATGACTCGACCGGTCCATTGGCTCCGGACGCCCTGATGCTCGCGGCCAATCACAACCTGCGAACCGACGACTATGTCGAAGCACGCCGCCTCTACGCCTTATTGCGGGAGCAATATCCCGACAGTCGACACCTGAAAGATGCCTATCTGCTGGGGTCACACGTGACTCTCGCCAGCTATCAGGGAGCAGCGTACGACGGCGAAACTCTGGAGAATGCGAAGCAACTGAAGCAGGAACTCCTCGCACTGTTTCCCGGATTGACCGAGGAAGAACGCGAACGTCTGCTGGAAGAAATCAGCATTCTCAAAGATGCCGAGATTGCCCGGGAGTGGGACCTCGTTGAGTTCTATCGCGTCAAACGGAACAACGCAGGGGTGAAACTGCACTGCTATCGCATCATCAATAAATATCCGGATACCAAGTATGCCGAGTTGGCGAGTGAGATGATCCTGAAGGTTCAGGAAGAAGAAAAAGCCTGGGCCAACTCACCGTTTAATCTTCGGAAGAAGAAGCAGCCGCAGGCAGCAGCACCGCGACCGACTCAGTCAGCACAGCCGCAGCCAAAACAGCCAGAGAATGCTCAACCACAGGAACCGAGTTCCAAAGGAAGAGTCGTTCTCCCGGATCCTGACGCAAGCGATTCGCAGAAGCCCGCCGAGTCGACGCCGAAACCGGGTTTCCTCGAACGGATGAATCCGCTGAGACGGGCAGTCGAACCTCCGAAACTCGAATCGCCACCGGACGAAAACCGGCCGCTGATGCGGGATGATCTGGTCGGTCACGAGAAGGAAGCTCCTGTAAAACCGAAGAAATGATCCTGACACTGAAGACGTTTCGAATCTGTCTGCTGGCGATCTTCATCGCCGGAGCAGGGAACGTCTTGTCTGGATGCGGCTACATTGTCGGGAGCCCCTATGGCGCCGAAGTTCGGTCAGTCCACGTTCCAACCTTTTCGAACGATGCCTTCAATGCGTCTTATTCGAATGATGGCTTTCGTCGGGGGATCGAGTTGGAGTTGACGGAGGCGGTTCAGAAACAGATTCAGCTGCGGACTCCCTTCCGGCTTGTCGACGATGTTGGAGCGGATTCCCGGCTCACCGGACGTCTGGTCAGTGCGGCGAAACGGAATGTGAACCAGAACAAGTACGACGATCCGCGAGAACTCGATCTCTCGATTGGGTTGGAAATCGTCTGGGAAGATCTCCGGAGCGGTCAGATTCTGGCTCAGAAGATGGTCCCCCTGAACGCTCATCTGGCCCAAGCTCTCGTCAATGTGAGCTTCGCACCGGAAACGGGGCAATCGCTTGCGACGGCGAAACAGGATGCCGTGAATCAAATGGCGCGGCAGGTCGTGAGCCTCATGGAAGCGCCTTGGTAGCCAGACGGACTGCCCGGTCTCGAGCAGAATCTTCTATTCCGTCTCCCCACGCTCCGCGTCGGGGCCTCATTCGCGACATATGCATTCCGTCGGCATGATGTCCCACTGAATCTACGAGAGCAGTTTGCTATCCCGAGCGACGGGACAGCGCGCGTGTCAAATGACGTACGACTTCGTTCCGCGTGGCGAGAACGGGCAGATCAAATAGCAAAACGATCTCGCCCGAGAGATAGTGCGTCCGTGTAGAGGACATTGTCCTCAGATAGACAGAGTTCCGACCGGCAGTCCGGAAATGAAAGAACCGCAAGCCTGACAGATGTCAGACTTGCGGTCAGGGGCTGATCGATTCTTTGAAGCCGAGGTTTCAGGCTTCGGCGGTCAGAGATTTTGCGAGCTGATCAGACCATCTTACTTCTAGGTCTGCCTGACTCCGCCACGTTCTACGTGGGGAGAGCAACTTGCGTTTAGCGGGACTGCAGAACGCGACGGGGAAGCTCTTCCGTCGGCTTCGTCTCGTCCTTGCTCTGCTTTTCAGCCAGTTCTGCGCCGCGGGCATGTGCCATCCCGACGATGTTCTGGGCCGCCATAAGCTGCTGCTGTGAGAAATATGGAGGGTTTGGCCCTGGAATCGGAGACGTGGTCTTCGATGCCAGCTGCTGCCAGGAGAGCCCGTTTGCCAGATTCCAGGTTGCAGCCTGAGCAGCCTGAGAATTCAGTTGCCCGGTTCCGACCATCTTAATTAAGGCCTGCAGGGCAGGGTCCTGAGTGTACTGTTCGACTGGAATGATCTTGTACTTCGAGCGAGGCGTCGGATCTTTCAGACCATGGTTGAGGCAAACGCTGGTATAGGGAACCTTGAGGGTTTTGTCGGCAGGAATGGAAAAGAAGCCACCGCCGCCTCCCATGCCGCCCATGCTTCCGCCACCCATGCTCCCCATACCGCCCATTCCACCCATGCCTCCGCCACCCATGCCGCCGCCCATGGACTGTTGGCCGCCGCCACCCATAC
>JAEZFD010000002.1 GCA_023417655.1 Planctomycetota bacterium
GTATGGGACTTTGCAGTTTGCGATCGGTGCCGGGACCGGAGCGGTAATCGGAATGCTCGAGAACGGAACCCCGGGGCCGATGAGCTGGATGATCGCCGCCTGCTCGGGTCTCGCCTTGGTCATCGGAATGCTGGTGGAATGGCAGCGTCGCGTCGAGATGCGGGTTTCTGCTCCAGAGTCCATCGCCTCAGAGTCCATCTCTGTGAACGAGTTGGCCTGACACGTCGTCCTACGGATGCTGTGCCGACTGCCCGAAAGAATGAGACCAGCCGGATCGGACCAATGGTTCGGTGCGGTCGTCGTGAATCAGAAGAACCTCCCTCTCGGCCGTGATCTCACCGATGTGGAACGGCGTCATTCCCGCAGGAGGATTCTCGAGCAGCATGGCCCCATCTTCAGGACTGACGGTGAAGAGCAATTCAAAGTCCTCTCCATCCGACAGCGCCTGTTGCAGGCGCTGCTCGGCGCTCTGATTGGAATCGACGTCAGGGTGAACGGGGATCTGTGCGGCAATGAGTTTTGCGCCGACCTGACTGCGATTTAAGAGATGGAACAGATCACTCCCGATTCCATCGCTGATGTCCATCATTGAATGGAGTGATACGGCTTCTTTCAGCAGCAGCGCCTCGCGGATTCGAGGAGTGAATCGGAAATGCCTTCCCTGAGCAAGTGAGCCTCCCAGTGGACCGGTGACGAAAATCCAGTCTCCCGGACGCGCACGATCGCGACGCACCGCCGTGCCGGGCTCCACCGTTCCGATCAGGGTCACACTGATGACGAGTGGGCCGGAACTGCTGTTGGTATCGCCCCCTGCGAGGGTCACGTTCCAGTCATCGGCCAGTGCCTGTAGCCCCTGGAAGATTCCTTGGATCCGTTCCTGTTGCTCGCCTTTTGGAATCACGATCCCCACGAAAGCGGCAACGGGAATCGCTGTCATCGCGGCGAGGTCACTGAGATTCACCGCAAGTGACTTATACCCGATCTCGTGAGGACGAGCGGTGCTGTCGAAGTGAACGTCCTCAATCAGCACATCTTTCGTGATGACCCATTCCTGATCTGAAACGCCAAGAATTGCGGCATCGTCGCCGATCCCGAGAACGACTTCTTTTCGATTCCCGGCAGTGCGTGAAATCCAGTCAATTAAAGCGAACTCAGGGCGAGGGTCATTCATGCGGTGTTGAGTCGATTCGGGTGATGGAATGGCTGGAAAGCGTTTGGTTCTATTCTCCGCAAAGCAAATCAGAAAAACAAAGACCCGTGTTCAACTGGTTTGGTCGAACACGGGTCTCGTTAACCGTTTCTCACTTCGTAGAGCAGCTGACTATTTAATCTTCTGTCCGAACTGAACGCCGAGGGTTCCCTTTTCATCAGGGATGTAATAGCCCCCCTTCGCGGTGAAGTACTTGCTGATTTGTTCGAATGGAGGCAGGACCGAGAAGTCGAGCTTTCCTTCGACGATGGCATCCAGTTCACCAGCGCGAGCCTTCTCATAGGCTTCAGCAATCTGGCCATTTGCATTCTGGTAGCTGAACAGAGAGACCTGAGGAGGAATGTGCTTGAGAACTGCCTTGAACTCGCTGGATGAAGTCAGCGGGCTCTTTGGGTTTGAAGCCAGAGCCGTCTGAATCTGAGCAGCATCTGAAGAAATCAGCACAGCATCGTCTTTCACAGCCATGGCGACATTCTGCTCGTCGTTTTCTGGTTCATACAGGGTGGCACCGGAGACATCGCTGCTCTTGGCACCGCCGACCAGTGGCCAGACTGCGTCCAGCAGCTTCTTGCCTTTGGCTTTGTCGGTGATCCCAATGGAAAGAACTCCACGGGGAATGCCGGACTCGTCAGCAGAGTTCTGCATGTAGCCCTGAATTTTCCCACTCAGGACATCAATGACATCTGGCTTTAATTTCAGTTCGAGGCCGACCTGCTGAAGCAGACCTGAGCTCGCCATAGCAAAACGGCCTGGCCCGGAGAAGGAATCATAGATGGATTCAATCGCTTCATAAGCTCCCTTCACGTCCCAGTCGAGAGTGAAGTACTGGCTGGCGTCTGCTGGCACCCAGTTCGGAACATTGAGGGTCTGTGATCGCAGCTGGAAGATCTTCAGAACTCCGGTTGGAGGTCCGTCCAGATACAGCAGCGATCGACTGACATAGTCAAAGTCTTTGGTGTCAAATTCTGTGACGCCGCCGATCGCTTTCAGGCTGGCCAGTCCCAGTGGCGGCATGTAAACCAGAGCAGCATAATTCTGGGTCTGCGGGGTCATCGAGAGACCGTTTGCAAGCAGACCGATTGGATCGATGTAATAAATCAGAGCCGGATCAGCATCGTCATCAGTGATGCACTTGTTGTAGATCGTCTCGTAAATCTTGTTGTTGCCGAAGGTGTCCTCATGTTCGCCATCCCAGCGATCAATAACGGCCGAGAGAACTCCTGAGTCACTTCCAAGGACGAGTTGTCCATCCTTCTGAAGCAACGAGATCGAAACCGTGGTTGGCTGATCTTCGTCCTTCTTGGTGAAGGTGTAGGTCGTGACCTTTGTCCCTTCGAAATCTTCAGTTTCGACAGACAGTTCACCTTCTTTTTTGAGCTCAGACTGAGCCCGTTCCAGAACGGCGTCGACCGTTGACTTTGCATCACCATATTCAAGGAAGGCGACCCAGCCGATTCCCTGACCGACAGGGCGAATGACGGCAAATGCCACTTCCCCCTGGAAGGCGTTGATCAGCTCATTGACGGAGATCTTCCACTTCTCTTCCAGTTCTGACTTCGCTTCGCCAATCCGTTCATGAATCTGGTCAATGAACGGCTTCATCGCCGGATCCTGGATGAGTTTCCCCATTGAGGTGTTCTGAAACTTCTCATAGGCACCCGCGGCATCCAAGGATGTCACATAGAGCAGAACATTCGAAGGAATGCGGTCTTCGGCATAGACCTCATCATCCGCGGCCCAGGCGGAACCTGACGCCAGCAGGCACAGCGTGGCCAGCAGGCCAGAGAAGAGGCGAAAGCCAGCGGAATACGTCATGGAGTTATCCTTTGAAGCCGTGATGGACAGGTCTCGATTGAGGGTTCGGCGAGATGCCTGCGAACGATCTGTTGTTTCTGAAGGTGCGAGTGCGACGTCAGGTCTGAAACTGCATAGACGTCAGAGAGGCCGCGATCTCGGTTCTCGCAACTCTTTGCGAGCAGGACCCGGAATGGTTCGAATCGAACTGAACTCGGATCCCTGCGCGAGAATCCAGTATAGCAGACGGCGTTATGGCCCGCATGCCCCCTAAAGTCGATCAGATTGGTGTACCGTCCCACGAATAAATGAGCAAGTTCAATCATTCAGGTTTACTTCGCTACAGCACCTGAAGTTTTGAAAAAACCGTAAAAAGCCCGTCTCTCAAGTGGGGGGCAGCATGAAGTCAGCAGGGATGCTCCGGAAGACCTTGTTGATTGCGTGGGATGGGCAGCAGCAAAAGCAACGAGCCGCCTGCCTCGATAAAAGGCAGGCGGCTCGCGAATGCTGATGTCTGGATCCTGAATGATCAGGTTCCAGCGTTACCCGGCGACCAGTTCAGACTGGCGATAGGTTGGTTCAACTTTTGGGTCCCGCCAGTTGAATCCCTGTTTCAGAGCGACCTTCGCGAGATGTGTCAGCATCTCCCGGTCGACCAGTGGGCAAGGGAGGTCTGGCAGAGCGTTGACGGTGTTCGAAGAATCGAATTCCGGATCGTCTTTCCAATAGGAGTGGTACACTTCCATGTGCTTGTAGAAGAGCTGTTCCACTTCTTCTTCATTCTCTCCGCCCATTGCGGTTTGTGAGCCAGAGAAAGTCACTCCATACAGGCCGGCCGCTTCTTCCAGAATGTCACGGATCAGGCGGACAGTCACTGGAACGCGTGGCGTCAGGTGATAGGTCTTTCCATGCAGATCCGAGTTGACGATAATCCGGCTCATGGCTTCAGAGACCCAATCAACGGGAACGAAGTTCTTGCTTTCGTGTCCATCGACATTGATCTTGAAGGTTCCGCCAGCACGCTTTCCGGTGATGTCGATCACTCCCATGCTCTGGGACAGCGTGCTTGCCAGCTGCAGCATGGCGTAGAAGTTGTGGTAGGTGAATGTCAGTCCGGACTGGCTGTCACCGACGATGATGGCAGGGCGGAACACCGTCAGAGTCTTAATGAACTCTGAATTGCGAACCATGGTCTCCGCTTCAACCTTGCTCTCTTCGTACGGGTTGGCATATTCCTGCCCGACGTCGAGTTCTGTTTCGTAGACGCGTCCGGTCCGCTTTCCTGCCACGTATGCGGTGGAAACATGGAAGAACTCGTCAATTCCCGACTGAGCACAGAAGTCGAGGACATTCTTTGTGCCGCCGACGTTCGAACGCCAAGGTTCGCTCTGACGGCCTGTGCTCACGAAGGACAGGCTGGCTGCGTTATGCAGGATGGATGTGCAATTCTCAGTCGCCCAGCTTAACTCTGGCCCCGAGAGTCCCAGATCCGGGCTATTAATGTCGCCACAGAGAACCTTGGGGCGCGGTAATTCCCGCTGCAACAAGGACTCCCAAGTTCGCATGGCCGCTTCGACTCGCGAATGCGGATCGTTTCGGCGACTGGGGCGAACCAGAACCGCAAGCTGGACCCCACGAGACAGCAAGTCTCTCATGAGGTAGCGTCCCAGCAGACCGGTAGCGCCAGTTAATAGAATATATCCCATCGATTTGAAATCCTTGTGTACACCCACTCGTTCGCGCGACTTGGAAATCAACTGCGCAAAATGGGTCCCTGGTCTCCGTCGGAATCAGTGAATGATGCCGTCCGCTTTGGGGCAGACAAGCATCTCTGTTCCTTCAGCTTTCGGAATATCCTTCAGCCTCGGAAATATGGGCAGAATCGCCGCGACCGACGTGAAAGTCTGGTCTGCAGGCGAGGCCGTTGAATTCATCCATACGAAGCAATCATCCATCCGCCAAGCCATCGGGTCAAGAGTAGGGTTCCCGGTCTGAGCAGGATCTAAGGAAGAAATCTGACCCCGGAAGTGTCGTAGCTGATAATTGGTTCTTTCTGCCGCAAGTTCAGTGACATGAGTCAGTTGTCTCGCTTTTGTAAACTTTTCTTCAAGTTTGGCAAAGCGAATTCAGCGCGGTGCGAAAGACGTTTTTGAGTGCAGCAAATTCAAGCATCTCAGGCCGAATTTTAGCGGTTTGCGTGGTCGACAATTCCGTGACTGAACGGAATTTCGGACGAATGCCCCCTCTTCGGGCTTTGCTGGAAACCGTGTGGTTCATTACCTTATGCCACAATCACCGATCCTGCGCAGCGGGTTTTTGCAGCGCCAGGATTCAATCGAATACAACGCATCGAGATTTTTTAATAGAAACACCACCTGACAGGGGTGACCAGAGTGTATCGCGGTAACCAGCTGACTTCGGACCCGCCACGGCATCAGATGCCGACCGAGCCGGAATTCGAGGTGACCAGCGCGTTATCCAATCGATCAGGGTTCCAACTTCCCGGGTCAACCAGCGCAGCAGTCGGACGGACATCCTGCCCGACGTCAGACTGCGATGATCCTGTGCGACCCCTGATCGCCGACCAAGCCATTGCGACTGATCGGTCTCCGCCTGGAGAAATCGAGTCAATCCGTCTGCTTCCAAGCTGCTTGAATCTGCCGACCCCATTCAGGTCATCGCCGGATTCAGGGCCCAGTGAAATCGGCCAGAAATTCCCAGGAGGAATGGTCTGTCTGCACGAGTGGGCACAACTTGACCTCGCAGCCAGAGACGCGGCCGTTTTGCAATTCAGCGACGAGACTCTACTGCCCGGAACTTCGGGCCACATTCTCGCGATACACCCTGTTCGTCCCAGACGACGAAGAGGGACTCATGAAAAAAGAAATGCTGATCAATGTCCTCCAGCCGGAGGAAAGCCGCATTGCCATCGTTGAAGATGGGGTGCTGGAAGAGTTGTACGTTGAACGTTCAAGTGCCGAGGGCTATGTCGGCAACGTCTACAAGGGCCGGGTTGTCAACATCGAGCCGAGCATCCAGGCGGTGTTCGTCGACTTCGGTGTCGGGCGCAATGGCTTCCTTCACGTCAGTGATGTGGAATACCAGTATTACAAGCACCTGCTCGACGAAAAAGAGCGTCAGGAAGTCGAACGGGGTCGCAATTCCAAGCTGAATGAACGCAGCTCACGGAACAAGCCGCCGATTCAGGACATCTTCCAGCGCGGCAGCGAAGTGCTGATTCAGGTGATCAAGGAAGGTCTCGGCAATAAAGGGCCGACGCTTTCAACCTACATCAGCATCCCGGGGCGATATCTGGTTCTCATGCCAGGTCTGAGCCGTCTCGGCGTCAGCCGCAAGATCGCGGATGAAGACACTCGTCGTGATCTCCGCAAGATCCTCAAGGCTCTCGCGCCGCCAGCCGGTCTGGGATTCATCATCCGCACCGCGGGTGTCGATCGTTCCGCAAAAGACCTGCAGCGGGACATGAACTATCTGCTTCGTCTGTGGAAGACGATCGTCCGTCGCCTCGAGACGATGCCTTCGCCGATCGACATCTACGAAGAAAGTGACATGATCACCCGGACGATCCGGGATATCTATCACACTGATATTGAGTCGATCTGGATCGATGAGATCGGGGCCTATGAACGGGCTCGTGAGTTCATGAAGGTTGTGCTCCCGAAGCACGTCGACCGCGTTCAGTTCTACGACGGTAAAGAGCCGCTCTTCAATCGCTATAAGATTGAAGACGAGATCGACCGCATTCAACACCGTCGCGTCCCACTGAAGGGCGGCGGGTCGCTGGTGATTGACCAGACTGAAGCCCTGGTGGCCATCGACGTCAACAGCGGCAGCTCACGCTCTGCTGATGATGCCGAACGGGCCGCCTATCAGGTGAACCTTGAGGCCGCTGAAGAAATCGCTCGCCAGATCCGTCTGCGCGATCTGGGTGGGGTAATCGTCAACGACTTCATCGATATGCGTGACGAAAAGCATCGCCGAGGCGTCGAGCGAAAGCTCCGCACTTGCGTGGAGCGGGATCGAGCCCGGACGAAAGTTCTGCGCATCAGTCCGTTCGGTCTGATCGAGATGACCCGGCAGCGTATCCGTCCTTCACTGCGCCGTAGCACCTATGAAGACTGCACCTGCTGCGGTGGCGTCGGTCAGGTCAAGACGGCAGAGAGCATGGCGATTGAAGTCATGCGAGCACTCATGCTGGCTGCCTCGCTGCCGGACGTTGCAGAAGTTCGGGTCGAAGTTCACCAGCGAGTCGCCGACTATCTGATCAACAAGAAGCGTCGCGAAATGATCAATCTGGAAGAGCGTTATGACGTTCAGGTGCGGGTGCAAACCGCCACCAACGTCGGACCGGCTCACCTCCAGACCCGCTGCTTCAACAAGATTGGGACCCCGATCAAGGCGCCTGAGTCGACCTCTTCGCACTAGAATCGTGGAGGAAACGCCTCACCTCATGCACGGGGTGAGGCGACCTTCTCCGGCAGGAAATCCCACTGGAGGATGAGTTTCCGAGGGGCGGTCACGGGTGACTTTGCGAGAAGGAACCTGTGTGGTAGACTCCCCGCCCAAGCGAGCCCCGGCGACCATGCTGGTGTCTGCTGGCAGGAACTGACGGTCCCGTGCTTTTCGATACGGATCGTCGGATTTCTGGTTGAAAGTTCCGCTCGGAGAGGTGGCAGAGCGGCTGAATGCACCGGTCTTGAAAACCGGCAACCCGCAAGGGTTCGTGGGTTCAAATCCCACCCTCTCCGCTTAAAAGACAAAAGGCCCTGCGACATGACGTGTCGCAGGGCCTTTTTGTTGAACTTGCTTCTGCCGCTCGGGCATAGTGGAGATTGCTCAAATTGTGATGTGTATCACTGCGACCTCTCGCCGGGAGACCTTGCGGGACGTCGTTCGGCAGGGTGGCTGGGGCGCTGGATAGGGTTTCTGTCGACATGCGACGCTCATGGCCCCAGTCCGACTCCACTGGGGCCATTACGATTTCTCAGTTCCCCACGCGTTTGTCTTCGACTCTTGCCCGATTGTTAATGATCGCTTCTCGAACGCCCCAGCCACCCGGTGGCTTGGCGTACACGTCCGAAATGCCATCAGCAATGAGCTAGCCGGCCTCGGGTTAGGGCACGTTCCTGTTGAGTTGCCGGGTTACCAAGACGATTTAGTTAGATTGTTTAAGATGGGGACGCCAGTTGGAGACTTCGTTAATTCGGTGTTGACTCCCGGCGGCATGAGTGATTTAAAGCTTGTTGAAAAGTTTAGTGACGGTGGCGTGGACTATGGGGCGATCATTCAAAAGATACGGGAATTAGTTGCCGAGTAGCGCTTGTGAATAGGTGTTAGATTATGCTATTCGGACTGCCGGTTAAAGCGCGGCAGGGTGGCTGGGGCGCTGGACGGGGTTTCTGTCGACATGCGACGCTCATGGCCCCAGTTCGGCTCGACTGGGGTCAGGGCGAGTTCTCAGTTTGCCACGCGTTTGTCTTCGACTCTCGCTCGCTTGTGAATGTTCGCTTCTCAAACGCCCCAGCCACCCCGTCTCTCGATCAGCGAATTGGGCCACGACGCAGAGGTTGTTAACCAGTGGTGCAAAGGACGCTGGCGGCGGCTCTGAATCCTTCCGATTTATTCTTGCTGTGGCCGGAGCAGCGCTGCCTGCAGCGGGCAGTTTTCTGCGGGCCCGGCTCCGGTGCGGTATTGGGTGAGGAGCACGCGAGAACGTTCGGCGAGCATGCGGCGGACTTCGCGGCGTTTGCCTTTCACTCGCGGGATCACCATGTGGTCATAGGCCGTGGTCTGGTGTCTCATCCAGGCGATGACCGCGGCTTCGGCTCGTTGCTCGATCGGGATTCGCTGAGTCCGTGCCACGGTCCCGCTGCCAATGGGCGTAGCGTGAGCTGAAATCGCCTGTGCGAGGCGGTCTGCCAGTTCCCGGTGCGTGGGGTGGAATTCCAGAAAGTCGAAAACCGCCTGCTGGAAGTCTTCGACATACGCGGCCTGAGCCGTTTCTCGTCGCTTCGTTGCGGCCGTGCGTTTCTTTGCGTAACTCTCGGTCGAGCGTTCGGCTTCAAGGTCGGCGCGAATCTTCTCGATGGTCGGTGCCGGAGCCCAGATTCCCCGAGAGAAGATCTTTCTCCCTTTCTTCTCCTGTACAACCCAATGGTCACCGGCGGCTTTGACGCGTCGCGTCAGCCCGGCATCCCCCGGCGGGAGGAGAACCCAATCGGCGGGAACCGTGAGAACCCGGCCGTCTGCGGCTTTCACGGTTCTGTCTGCAGGGCCGGGGGTGAACACATTGGCAGTCGCACTCATTCGGAAACTCTCGGCTCGTCTTCAGGGGGTCCAACTCTCAGGCGTGCGCCGCCTCATGTCCGAGGGGCTTGCGACCGGTTTGACAGGGGAATGATTCGGTTCCGCAGGGAGAAGGGGTCCACTTGGAACCAAAAAATTCGGTGGCCAATTGCTTCTCGAGTGAAATTTCAGGCAATCGTCGCTGTACACCTGTTGTTTCATTCAGAAACGGAATGGGCGTACAGTGCAGTGTGTGTCTGGAGCTTTGGGTTTCGGACGTGCAAGTCAATGGGGCGGAGATTGTGACAAGCGTGCGAAATTTTCTGGCAGCAGGGTCGGTGCAATCGGAATTACCGGCGTGAGTGGCCTTGGCGATCCATGAATATGAGTCGTTGCCGTTTCTCAAGGCTCGATACAAGAATGGGTTAGGGTCATTCCGGTTAAATCGGGGATGGGGCACCGGGCTCAAGTCCCCCCGTTCAGCTGACGATGTTGAGCAGGCAACGGGGAAGGATTTCCGTTGAGCGACTACTGGACGAGGTGTTTCTCATATGACGCAGACGAACGAGAACCGCTGTCATCTCGGATTCTTGCGAGTCGCGCTGACCGACCAAGGGTATGTCGGTGGCCTGCTGGTCACCAATCACCTGGGCCGGCCGCTCGAGTTTCAGTGCACGACACCTGTCCGTGCCAATCGCACGCAGCAGATCCTGTACGGTCCGACTCTGGAACCGTTTATCTATTCGGAATTGATTGGCAAGACGCTGTTCGAGCGTCTGACCGTCAAGCCGCATGTTTTGATCATCGCGCAGGACAGCATTCTCGAAGTCCGTCGGCAGGTTGATGTTCCGGTCATCTGCCTGCTCGAGGGGAACGCTGGAAAAGACCTGCCTGACCCTCTTCGCGTGACTTTGGGACGACAAAGCTTCCAGCTTCACCCTGAGTTTGCCGATGACTTGGAACGCATGCAGGCGATTACCAAGCGGATTCCCGCCGAAGCCGACATGCTGGAACCGCTCGAGCGCGTGAATGATGCCCTGAAGGAAACCCTTCGGGCCGGCGCCGTCGCGTAACTCGAGTGACAAGCGGGGAGGAACAGTTGCAGGGATGCAGCTGATGATCTGCCCGGCGAGACAGGGCGAGTCAGTCCACATCTGCAATGCAGATGTGGCGCGAGGAAAAGGCAGGGAAGCTGATGGAATTGACGCCGAACTCTGACCAACCAGAAGTGCGGACTGAAGACCTCTTCCCCGGTGCGGAGATTGTGTCGGCAGGAGGAGACCTCCGTGCTCTCGCCGCTCAACTGGTGGAGTCGGCATCAACGAATGCGCTCGACTGCGAACTGCGCCAGCCAGACATTCATGTCACCGGCATGAATGGCGCGTTGAAGCGGCTCCCGCAGGTGGAGACTTCTTTCTCTGGTCTTCTGGGCAAGGCCGGGTTTGTTCCCCGATGGAAGCCATTCTGGCCGAAAGTCAAAACATTCGGGTTCAACTTCCCTGCTGGAATTGAATTCCTTCCTCCCAAAAAATCAGCTGAGGAAGAAGAAACTCGGGCAATCGCTCCACCGGCTCCCAAGCCAGTCGAGGAGGGTGCTGAACGGCCGAAGTCGACCCGCATCAAGCCACCGGCCAATGCACTCTCGATTGAAGACCGACTGTTCTACCTGTTGCAGCCTCCGCTGGAGTCCTGGCTGCGCGGGCAGGAACTGATCATGCCCTTCGAGCCGTTTCCCTATCAGTATGAGGGAATCGCCTGGATCTTCTCGCAGGATGCCGCGCTGCTCGCCGATGAGATGGGTCTCGGTAAAACGATGCAGACGATCACCGCTCTCCGTCTGCTGCTGCGGGCCGGCAAAGTGCGTCGCGTGCTGATGGTCTGTCCCAAGCCGCTGATTCCGAACTGGCAGCGCGAGTTCAAGACCTGGGCCGAAGAGATTCCGGTCACAACAGTTGAGGGAAGCGGCGATCGTCGCAAGATGATCTGGAACATGCCGGGTTCGGCAGTGCTGCTCGCGAACTATGAGTCAGTCGTCCGCGACTTCCAGAGTATGGAAAAAGACGAGGTTCCTCAGTTCGACATGGTCGTGCTCGATGAGGCTCAGCGTATCAAGAACCGTGGTTCAGTCACGGCTCAAACGATTCACGGCATCCCCCGCAAGCGGAGCCTGTGCCTGACCGGGACACCGATTGAGAACCGTGCGGAAGAGATGATCTCTCTGTTCGAGTTCATGAAGGTGATCCCGGGAAGTGCGTCGCCGGATGTGAACCAGCTTTCGAAGCTGAGCGAAGATTTCATTCTTCGCCGCACCAAAGATCTGGTGATGAAGGATATGCCGCCGCGACTGGATCGTGACGAGATCATTGATCTCAGCCCCGCTCAGCGGCAGGCATATGACTATGCGGAGAAGGAAGGGATCGTTCAGCTGAACGAGATGGGTGATTCCATCACCGTGCAGCATGTGTTCGAGCTGGTCCTGCGACTCAAGCAGATCTGCAACGCCGATCCACTCACAGGTGAGTCCTGCAAGCTGGAACGTCTCGTCGCCGACATGGAAGAAATTCAGGCCTCAGGCGGTAAGGCGATTCTCTTCAGCCAGTGGACCAAGACGCTCGACTGGCTCCAGGAACGGACGAAGCAGTTCGGCTGTCTCGTCTATCACGGAGGAATTCCGACTCCCAAGCGGGAGCCGATTCTCTCGCAGTTCAAGAACGACCCAAACAGCCATCTGATTCTGATGAGTTATGGAACAGGGGCGGTCGGGCTCAATCTGCAGTTCGCCGGTTATGTGTTCCTGTACGACCGCTGGTGGAATCCGGCCATCGAAGATCAGGCCATCAACCGTGCTCACCGGATTGGTGTGAAGACTCAGGTCATCGTCAGCCGTCTCATCTGTAAGAACACCATCGAAGAGCGAATCGATCTGGTGCTTCGCGAAAAGCGGGAACTCTTTCGTCGCGTTCTCGGCGAAGGAAACAACGAGGACGCATCGCTGAGCCTGACCGCCAGCGAGATTTTCGGACTGTTCGACCTCCGCGCCCGGGCTGGGAACAAGTCCCGTCCGATTGGTCCGAAGAAGAAGGCCGATCAGTCGGCTGCTTAACGGCTGTTCAGGTGCCTGTGCGTCGAAATCCCCAAGGGGGTCTCACTGACGCAGCTGGTCGCGACGAGGGGGCTGTCTTCGACGGCGACCCTATTCTCGGTGGGTGTGTCGCTTAGTCGCCGGTTTCCGAGCGGGCGAAACGGCCTCGTTTACCCTCTCTTTGGCGTGAGCGCAAATCCGTATTCTGAGCGATCTTTTCGCCGGAAAAAGATGCGTGATTTGCGCGAAATCTGCGGCCCGGGGCGGGGCAGAGCGGCCTGTCCATTCTTTCCCGGATTGTCTAAACTTCATGGGAACAAAACATTTCGACGTTCCGGCCGCCGTGACATTGAAAAGACACGTGGCATCATCGCAATCCAGATCGGTGCGCCGGAACCAGGTGAGAGCAGTTGCTCGACCATGACACTGCTTAACCCCGTGATTGCGTGAGAGCACTTGTCCTGCCAGTGGCAGGACGCGACCTGCCGCAGTGCAGGAGGTCCTCTCGACAATCCGGTCGACGAACATGCACCCCATGGACGTCGGGTACGGTCGAGATCTCCCCCATCGAATACATCTAGGAGAGACGGGTTATGGATTCTTATGCGCTCTGCCCCTGCGGCAGCGGCAAAAAGGTCAAATTCTGCTGTCAGGCGATCCTGCCGGAAATGGCGAAGATCGAACGGCTGCAGGAAAACAATCAGCCACGCATGGCTCTGCAGTTGATTGATAAGCTCCTGAAAGATCATCAGGACAACGCTTGGCTGATCAATCAGAAAGCCATGTCTCTGATTGCTGATCATCGCCACGAAGACGCCCGCGACAACCTCGTGGCTTACCTCCGCAAATCCCCCGAGCATCCGCTGTCGAATGCGCTGCTTGCCGTGGCCATGTCAGAAATCGAGCCGATTGATCAGTGCAAGAAGGTGCTGCATCGCGCCTTTCTGAAAAGCATGTCGGCTGAACCCCGGCTGGTTGCGATTCTCGCTGGCAAACTGGTCGATCATTTCCTGTCGACAGGCAAGGACATGGCTGCCCGGCAGCACATGGCTGTTGTGCTCCGACTGGAAGGCGAGAAGGAGCGGCAACAGACGCTGCTCGCCATGCTGGAATTCGATTCCGACACCAGCATCCCGTATCCGCTGCGCGGAGCACAGCCGTTGCCTCAGTACCTTCCGTCGGAAGCTGCTGCCGCGACCGTGAAGAAATCGCACCGGCTGTACATTCATGCCTGCTTCTCAGAAGCCGCGGATCTGCTGGATCAGGTTGCCGCTCAGGAACCGGACTCGGCCGAACTGTATCACACGATCGGTCTGATGCGTGCTTGGGATGGCGATGAAACCCGTGCAGCCATCGCGCTGCATCGCGCCGCCGAGTTGTACCAGGACGAAGAAAAAGCAGTCGACGTCGAGACGATTGCTCAGCTGTTGGAGCGTCGCCAGTCGGATGACAAGATTCCGGCACTGGTCCGTTCCTATGACGTCGAATCTCTCTCCCGGTTGCTGACTCGGCTCGATAACGAAGACCGCCTCTGTCGCGTGACGCTGATGGAGCAGGCTCTGGAGAACGGCGTCAGCGCGGCTTACGACATCCTCGATCGCCCAATTCCGCCACAGGCTGAACTCGAACAGATCACGCTGGAGTCCATTCCTCGCGCCATTGGACAGCTGACGCTGTTCGATTCAAACGAAGCCGGTTCACCTGCTCAAGCTCATGTGAATGCGCTGAAGGGAAGCCGGTTTGATGAGTCGATTCGCATTTTCACGAACGCAGCAGGCGATCTGGTCAAAGCTGCTGTTAAGGAAGATGGATCACCCGAAGAAGACGAAACCATCGGGTGGCACTCGAACGAAGAACTGGCTCTGTCAGAAGCCGCCTTCTTCCCGCCACAGACTCCGTCTCGCGTGCGAAACGCCTTGCGGAAGCTGTTCATCGAGAAATCGGTTCCGCAGATCTGGCTGGAAACACCGCTCGCCGCTCTGGGGGGACGAAGTCCTGCTCAGGCTGCTGGTGACGCCAAGGCCCGCGTCGCATTGATCGCAGCATTGCGTGTCTTCGACTCCTTCATGGATCGCCGCAGCGTGATTCTTGAGCAGGCACCGCTTCGCGAGAAGCTGGGTCTGCCAGAGAACACCCCATTGGTCCCACAGCCAGATCAGGATCTGAATACGCTGTCGGTCCCGCAGCTCCTGCGGTTGGATACTTCCTCTCTCTCGGACGATGCATTTGATCACCTCCTGCAGCGCGCGATCGTCGTGAAGCACTGTGCTCTCGGACATCGCCTGCTGTCTGAGCTGGTGACCTCTCGTCCGGCTCTGGTGGCAAAGAAGCCGCAGGAAGCCGAACAGGCCTACATCACGCTCTCCGATCTCTGCAGCCGTTCGTTGCGAGATGAGGAAGCCTTCACATGGCTCGCCAAGGGATTCCAGTTCTCGAAAGAGCACGGGAACGCCTTTGAAACGTTGCTGATGTGGAAGATGCGGGAAGTCTCGCTGCGTGCCCGAGACACTGAGGATCCGGCCTTCAAGGCAGTCCTGTTGGAAGTTTGGAATCAGTATGGCTCGAAGCTGCCGGCTGTTCGAGCCCGTCTCGATGAGTTCGTGCGAGCCCTTCGGGTTGATCCTCCCTGGGAATCTTCGATCCTGACTCCACAAAGTGTCGGAGTTGGAGAAAAGCCAGTCTGGGGAGCCGAGTCGGAAGAAACCTCCAGTGCCCAGAAGAAACTCTGGCTGCCAGATTAACGTTGCGGATATTTTCCAGAGGTCATCCTCGTCAGGCTGTCGATCGGTCGGCGTCTGACGGATTAAAATTGGATTGAAGCGATTCACGAGCGTGAGATCCTATCGGGGTCTCACGCTCGTTTTTTATCGCCACCTGAGTCGATCAGAACCGAGCCGGTGAGCGGCCTGAAAATAAGTTGTCTAACGAGAATCTCTCGGAAATCTCGCTGAATCATGAGGACTCTCGGCAGTTTCAGCCGATGGATGTCGCGAAGATAAAATCCTGCTGATTCTTGTCAGGTGAGACGACCTCCCTGCTTATTCTCCCCGGGATAGAAGTACGAGCACTTCACGGCAATGTGCCCGCTGAATCGAATGCAGTCTTTGTCCTCACGTCAGGCAGTATGCGATACGAATCCGATCATTCCGAGAAGCAGTCAAACTGGATCAGTCGCACGAGAATGGTGACTGGGATCCGGATTGCGCTCTTCTTGCTCGCGGCTTCAATTTCATTCTGCTCTGCTCAGGCACAGGACGCGCTCTTCCCGCCTGACGATGACGTTGCCTCGCGACTCCGGAAGATTGAAGCCGAACATCAGTCATTTGTTCAGCAGCTGGAGGCACTGCGGGCGGAGAACGCGGATCTGACCGCGCGACTGCAGACGCAATCGTCGGAAACTGAAGTCGATCCCGCGGGCTCCATGCCGGAGATCCCTGCCGGTGACGAGTTGCCGCTGTTTATTCTGAAGACTGAGCAGCCTTCTCAAGTCCGGACAGATCAGCCATTCACTCCGCAGGAGTTAGAGGCAGAAGAACAGGATCCGTTTGCGAAACCTCTCATCTGGGGAAGTAAGGACGGCGAATGGACATTGCAGTTTCATAATGAAACGCAGCTCGACATCCGGGCTTATGGACAGGCTCATCAGGACCCGGTGAATCAGGTCGGTTTTTACATTCCGCGAATGCGACTGATCTTCAACGGGCATTTGACGAAGCCGATCGAATACAACGTTTCCATTAATAAGGGACTCGGTTCGCTCGACCTGCTCGATGCCTATTTCAATTTCAATTACGACAGTCGGGCACAATTTCAAATCGGTCGTTATCGGGTGCCATTTACTTATGACTGGTACGCACTCAGTAATCAGTTTTTGACGACGCCCGAACGTTCTGTCTTCGCACTCAATTATGGGTACAACCGCAACACCGGGGTGATGATGCATGGTGAAATTCTGGACGAGAGTGCGGAATATGCACTCGCTGTTGTGAACGGCCCGCGGAATTCCTATTACGACACGAACACCGCTAAAGATTTGCTGGGCTTTCTGAATGTCCGGCCGTTTCAGCACAGCAGCCGCTTTCCTTGGCTGGAATACATGAACCTGGGGGGATCGTTCGCCTTTGGCTGGCAGGATCAGGCCCCGCTCCCGATCTCGTTCCATACATCGGCCTCGGCAACCACCAGTGGTGGAACAGATGTCGGGGTGCCGACTTTCCTCCGGTTGAATGACCATGTCCTAGAGAAAGGAAAGCGTTCTCTCTGGGAGGCCCATCTGGCCTATTACTATCAGCAGCTGACGTTCATGGCCGCGGTCGATGGCGGAGTGAATACCTACGGGTTCCGGAATCAAGCCGGGGCGGTGGAAGTGCCGGTCTGGGCTTGGCACGTTCAGTTTGGTTACTTCCTGACCGGAGAAGAGATCACCCGAAGGACGATGGTCGAAGTGAAGCGGCCTTTCGATCTGCGAAAAGGCAAACGTGGACCCGGCGCCTGGGAGATTCAGGCCCGCTTCGATCGCTTTCAACTGGGCGACGAAGTTTTCACCGGCGGACTTGCTGCCCCGACCGGCTGGACGAATCGGGTGAATACGCTCGATTGCGGGGTGAACTGGTATCTGAACCGCTATGTCCGCATTGCCTTCGACTGGCAACGTTCGATGTACGCCGATCAAGTGCAATACGCCCCCGGCCGAACCAGCGATCACTCCGATCTGTTCTGGATCCGCTTTCAGGACTACTTTTAACGAGACGGGTTTAAGTGCCTCCATACGTCGGCCGCTGGGGCCAACCGGCGGGGGAATCCTCAAAGTCTTCCTGTCGGCCATAGGGCGTGCGGTCGAGCAGGGGATAGGCATCTGTCAGACTTTCGCACCCGCGAGCGTAGGTGGAATAGGTGTGATAAACCTGTCCATCCATCTGGAAGAAGACACTCAGTCCATGTGATTCTCCTTCGAGGAACCATGGCTCTTCCGTTTTACGGGCTTCCAGTTCAGGTTCCTTACGATAATTGTATTGAAGGGAAACAACCTGCCGGTCCAGCGTGACATGAAAGTCATAGTTAAAAGTAGACCCGTAAGAAGAGACCCAGGTTTGGTCCCAGCCTCGCTCCTGCTTGTACTTCAACAGCTTCTCCAGCGGCGCGCGCGAGACGAGTACATAAGTCGTGTCTCGCTTCTCCAGCATCTCAAGACTGCCGAGTGAATCGACGAGTCCTGTACAGCCAGAGCACCCCTTGTCCCAGGCCGGGTCGAACATAAAGTGATAAACGATCAACTGACGGCGTCCGGCGAAGAGGTCCAGCAGGCTGACTTTCCCGTCGGGGCCGTCGAATTCATAGGACTTCTCGAGCCTGACCATCGGCAGGCGACGGCGTTGTGCATTCACCGCATCGAGTTGTCGGGTGAGCGCCTTCTCGGCTGCGAGGAGTGCTTTTCGTTCCTGCTCCCATTCTTCTCGGGTCACGATGGGGGGATGGGGAATCGTCGACATGATGATCGCTTTCAATTGGAAGAGTGAGGGGGAACTCGTTCAGATTCAGACGGAACTTCGACGGCGAACCGCAATCGGAAGCGTTTGCCCCCGAGAATGCGGAGAGCGGTGAAGACAACCAGAATGATACAGACGGACAGCGCCAGCAGACGTAAGAACCCAGCAGTTGAGAACGACAAGGGAACTCCGGTCAGCAATGCGACCCATGGAATCACGCACGCGGGGCACTTGGGAAGCAGCCCAATTCCACAGGCGGAAGCGAAGCAGACGAGACTCTGTCGGGAAATGAAGAAACGGTTTGGCGGTGAGCTCTCAGACGCGTGAGTTGGGATGGAGTTTCTGCAACGGCAGCAGGGCGCCATGATCGTTCTCCAGCTTTCCGGATTTCACACTTGCCCATTGGGGCGGCAAGAGGCATTTCTTTCCCCGTAAATGGTCGAACGGCCGGACATCGTTTCGACATCCGACCGTTCGAGATTTTCAGAATGGACGGCCGGATGGTGAAACACCAGCAGCCGGGCCATGTTATGGAGTGAGTAAGACGCTTACTCGTCAGTAACGCAGCCTTCGCTGGCGCTCTTCACATTCTTGATGTACTTGTAGAGCGTGCCGCGTTTGGCTGGCAGCGGAGGAGCGACCCAGGCCGACTTCCGGGTGGCAAGTTCGGCGTCAGAGACATCGACGTTGATTTCGTTCTTCTCTGCATCGATGGTGATGATGTCACCATTTTTCAGCAGGGCGATGACGCCTCCCTCTTGCGCTTCCGGAGTCACGTGTCCAATGATGAACCCGTGAGACCCGCCAGAGAATCGACCGTCGGTGATCAGTGCAACCTTGTCGCCGAGACCGGCTCCCATCAGGGCGGAAGTTGGAGTCAGCATCTCTGGCATCCCGGGGCCTCCCTTGGGGCCTTCGTAGCGGATGACGATGACTTCGCCCCCTTTGATTTCTCCTTGCTCCAGCCCGGCGAGCATGGCTTCTTCACGGTCATAGCACAGGGCTGGACCCTTGAAGAGCAGACCTTCTTTACCGGTGATCTTCGCGACGGAACCTTCGGGAGCGACGTTCCCGCGCATGATCCGGATGTGCCCGGTCTTCTTGATTGGGTGACCGAGGTCATGGACCACTTCCTGGCCTTTGGCGAGACCCTGCACGTTGGCGACGTTTTCGCCGAGAGTCTTGCCGGTGACGGTGAGGCAGTCACCGTTCATGAAGCCTTCGTCCAGCAGGTACTTGATCACAGCTGGGGTTCCGCCGACGCCATGCAGGTCTTCCATCACGAACTTGCCGGATGGTTTCAGGTCGGCAAGGAACGGGACACGGTCAGAGACGCGCTGGAAGTCGTCAATGGTCAGTTCGACGTTCACGCTGCGGGCGATTGCGATTAGGTGCAGCACGGCGTTGGTCGAACCGCCGAGAGCCATGGTGATAACCATGGCGTTTTCGAGAGCTTCGCGAGTGATGATGTCGCGCGGCTTGATGTCTTTTTCGAGCAGAGCGCGAACGGCCTTTCCGGAGTCCAAGCATTCCTGGAGTTTGGCAGGGTCAACGGCTGGGATGGATGATGAGTAAGGGAGTGACATCCCCATCGCTTCGATGGCGCTGGCCATGGTGTTGGCCGTATACATCCCACCGCAGGCACCGGCACCGGGACAAGACTTGCGGATGATTTCGGCCCGTTCTTCTTCAGTGATGGCGCCAGACAGATACTGTCCATATGCTTGGAAGGCGGAGACGATGTCGAGCTTGTCTCCCTTTTTATTGCAGCCCGGCTTAATCGTTCCGCCATAAACCATCAGGCCAGGGCGGTTCAGGCGACCGAGAGCCATGATGCAGCCAGGCATGTTTTTATCACAGCCGGGAAGGGTGATCACGGCGTCATACCACTGGGCTCCGCAGACGGTTTCGATCGAGTCGGCGATCAGGTCGCGGGACTGGAGCGAATAGCTCATCCCGTCGGTTCCCATCGAGATCCCGTCGCTGACGCCGATGGTGTTGAACCGCATCCCGACCAGATCCGCAGCGACGACCCCTTCCTTGACCTTGGCCGCGAGATCAAGAAGGTGCATGTTGCACGAATTGCCTTCGTACCAGCAGCTGACAATCCCGACCTGAGCCTTGTTCATGTCGGCTTCGCTCATGCCTGTGGCATAAAGCATTGCCTGAGAGGCTCCCTGTGAACGGGGCTGGGTAATACGGGAGGAAATCTTGTTGAGCTGGGTCATCGGGGCGCCTGGCCGTCAAATATATTGGTGATTCATATGGAGGAACGCTTCTGCCTGACAGGTCTCCTGATGTCGAGGTTCGGCGTTCAGGGCATGCTCCCGGGGAATGGGAACACGTGATCCAGAGAGAAAGTGTGACGAGTCACCCTGCTACCGTCGAGTGAACCCGACCTGAACGTCAGTCGACCAGCGGAATTCAGGGCGTTCCGGGGGGATTTCGCCGTCTCTGCTACTCTTCCTGTCGGTAGAAACGGTTCGCGACGAGATGTTCCCCACAGAAGAAGACAATGACCAGAACCATCAGTAACGGATAGACTTCCTGCCCCAGGTCGGCGGCATTGATCCGGTCCTTGAGTTCTTCCAGATTCTGTGCAATCTGATAGCGGTCAGCGCCCAGCCGGTCATTGAGGTCTTCCAGTGTCAGGCGAGTCAGATCACTTTCTTCCGCAGGGGCGTTGACGCTAAAGACATTGACCGGTTCCCGGGACTGGGGGTCTACCAGCTGATAATGCCCGGCCTCGACGGCATCCTCGATGCTGACAGCCGTCTCACCGGGCGGGACGATGATGCGTGACTGACGCAGATCAGGCCGCTTCAACAGCAGTGAGCGCTCTTTTTCGACGGCCGGGAGCGACAGGGTGACCGTCTGGTTCGTCGTGAAGTTATGCCGGTCGTCACTGAACTTCGAAACATAGTTCGTCATCTGTTCCACGAATGCCAGAAACAGCCATGGCTCTGACAGCGGACTGGAAAGATTTGTCCAGCGCTGATTCGGGTTGTCTGGCAGGTTTACCGCTGTGGTTAGCATGACACAGCGGCCTTTGCCGTGATGACGTTCCAGAATGGCGGGCCATTGTTCTTCGTCGGAGTAAGTCGCGAGGACTTGGGCTCCCTCTGCCGGGGTCACCATCCAGAATCGCGAGACATAGATCTGGTTCTCATTCTCGAACAGGGAAAACGCTCCATAGTTCTCCAGTCGTCGAAAGATGGAAAACAGCGGATGGTTGCGGTTCTTGACGGAGAATCCCCACTCGCCAATGGGGTGCCACGCATCCGGGGCACCTGGCAGGAACTGTTGAGCCGGGGCTCTTCGATAGGAATCGGATTTAATGTCGGTGCTGCCGAGAACAACAATCAGCCCACCCCCCTGTTCGACGTACCGACCCAGTTGCAGCCAGGCGGCGTCAGTCAGTCGAGGGCAGTTGATTAGCGTGACGACGGGAAACACTTCAAGCGACAACTCCGGGAGCTTGTTGATGGACTCGAAGTGCGGTTTGAACTGATTGAGCGAAGAACTCTGTCGATCATGCGGAGCGAGTGCCGCCATCCAGGTTTGCGCGACAGCAGCGTCTGGAGCCAGTACCAGAACGGCAGGAGGTTCTGACACTTCCACTGAGAAGAATCGTGAATTGTCAAAGCTGAGAGGGTCAGTGCCAACGAGCCGGGCCTGTCCCTGCAGCCAGTTCTGAGTGACTCCACTGATGACGGGGAACTGCAATGCGGCGGGAAGGCCTGTGTCGAGTCGTGCGGTGATCTGACCTTGCTTAAGAAGTTCTCCCTGCCGGTTCTCCATCAGAAGTTCGATGGTTTGGTTGGGAATGTCTTCCCCTTGCGACTGGGCTGTTGCGGTCACGATCAAATCGCCACCCAGTGGGATCCGCTCCCCAGACGGGTCGACAGACGTCAGTGCCTGATTCCGTCCGTGCGCCTGCCCGACGTCGATGACGTAGAGATTCAGGCCTTTTTCTTTAGCGAGATCGGCGAGCAGAAGTGAACTTCCCGTCGGTCGCCACGCGGACTTCGCAAGATCGGTCAGGATGTAGATCCGGCGAACAAACCGGTCTTTCGGAACGTTGCCTTCCTGCTCCGGTTGTCCTTCGAGCAGGCGTCGCCGGTCTTCTACTTGGGTCCGGATCGCTTCTCGCAGTCGGTCATCAATCGGAAGCTGTTCAGCCGCGGGCTGGATGGAATCAAGACGCCGGTTCGCAGCGGCGATCGTCGCCTGAAATGGCATCGGTCGATCCTGCGACGTCTCGCCAATGGCGACACGACTTTCCGCAGGGAGAGATTGCAGGTGCTCTTTCGCAATCTTTTGTGCCCGTTGCAGAGACGTTGTACCTGCTTCGAGGTACGACATGCTGAGACTATTATCGAACAGCAGGACTCCGGCGACGGGAAGGGAAAGAGAGACGGTTCCCTGCGGTTGACGGTACTCGGCCGCAATGCGTCGCTGATAGGGCCATCCCACCAGTAGCAAAATCGCGACGATCGACCCAATGGTGGTCCAATTTCGCAGGCGGCTCTGCTTCTGCTGAAGCTGATGTTTTGGAAGTCGCCGAACTGCAGGACGGTTTAGCAGGGCGAAATAAGTGATCATCCCTGCGATGGCGAGTCCCAGGAGCAACACGGTCTCCCAGGTGGTCAGACCATAGTTCGCCGGCGGAACGGTCGGTCGGGCGAGTGAGAAGACCAGAATCGCGAACGCCAGCATTCGAAACAGCATCAGAACGATATGCCGCAGCCGGAGGCGACGGACACTTTGTTTCTGTCGTTGTTGCAGCAGACGCAGTGCCGGGAAGACCAACTTCTTCGGCTTCTGCTTGAACAGGAAGTGGAGAATGACCGGAACGGCGAGCGAGCAGAGTCCGATGAGCAGTGTGGAATTCAGGAAGGACATCGGGACTGACGTCGTTGTGAAGGACTCTGTTCAGGATTCGGCACAGACAGCGACCGGTTTCGTTGTCTGTCGATGGTTGATTCACTCCGAGAAAAGATAGTCGTCAGAGATCTGAAAGGAGTCAGTGACGACTCCTGTTCATGATTCGCCTGATGACAGGCCGTGTTCTTCATCTCTCAAGTCTTCACTTGGAAAGTCATCGCCAGTCTGTTCGCGATCTCCAGCCGTGGAACTTCGGGCAGAGTTGCTGCCGCCGATCGCTTCCCGCCATTGCCGGACCTGTTGCTGCAAGTCCTCTCGGGTGATCAGCAATGGCTGAACTTCGAGATCGGCTTCCATTCCCGGCCGCCCCCCTTCATCAGGGTGCGCTGCGGCGAAGACTTCTCGTTCGAGAGAGCGGAGCCAGTCCGGAACGTCGATCCCTGATCCCCAGGAATCTTCGAGATACTCATCAACGCCCTCGCGGAGCAGCTGGAATGCGGCAGAAGTTTCCTCATTGCCGGATCGGGCGTCGGCGACCGACTGTGAGACCAATGCCAGAATCCGGTTCACAGCCAAAGGCTTGACGAAGCGTTCTTTCAGATGGTCGGCAATCGTCGGCATCCGCATGCCATAGCGGCGCTGCAGCTTCCGGAGGTCAGCGAGGTGCTGGTCAGCCAGTTCCGACGTCTGAATTTCGAAAGCGGCTTCGCTCAATTCCGCGGCCTCCAGCAGACCGTTCCGAACAAGGACTTCATGCACAATGATCTGCGGAGTCAGATTCCAGTAGTCGCGATCGTACATCGCTTCGAGTCGCAGGAAATCGAGCAGACTGTAGATCATCTCTCCATAGTCGGACTGCGTTGTCGTCGTATTGTATTCCAGGAAGCGATCGAACCGGTCGACGATGATGGAATAGACCTGCTCGAGGCACCACTCTGCGTCATCGCGATCAATGACTCCTGAGTCGAGATCTTCGAGCAGTCGAATCGGACGCAACGGGTCCTGTTCTTCTTCGAGGTAGTCGAGGAACCAGTCGACTCCGTTATGCAGGATTGCGCGCAGGTTACCGAGTGTCAGCTGACTGGCATGAAACAGATCATGCCCGTAACGCCGGATGAATTCACTGATCTCTTCCCACTCGTCCCCTTTGCGAATCCCGTCCACGGCGGAGATCCGCATGGTGCGAGAGTGCTCCAGCCAGATCCAGCGATACTGTTCGAGAATCTGGGCCAGTGCTTCAATCAGGTCTTCTGTCTCAACTTTGCCATCGGACCACTGGCGTACGCCCTGCACAAGGGATTCGAGGCTGCTGCGCAATGCGATTGCAAACAGACGGTCGAACTCGGTAATCGCCTGACCTTTCGGGCGATACTTCCGCTCCATTCGGAACGCGGTCAGCAGCGTATGCCAGGTCTCCCGGAGCAGGCCCAACCGTGGGAGTTCCCTGAGGAGAAATCGCACCACTGACTGCAGTGCCTGTGTGCGCAGAATCTGCCCGGGGTCTCCGCCATTCTCAAGCGGAATATAAAGCAGGGGATTGCGTGACAATCGGTTTAACAGAGCCGGGAGCAGGTTGCGGACAGTTGTGACGTCGCGCTGGACGACGGCTCGATAAACCTGAGCCAGCTGCCGGTCCTGTTCTGTTCCCCGGGGAACGTCGATGTCGTCTGGAATGTTGCCGTGGATCAGACGTTCTGCATTCCTCAAACAGATGAGTGTCGTGATGATCTGATGCAGCAGATAGAACTTCACCTGCATCTGAATGTCATATTCGACGTTCGAATCGTGGTCACCGGACGATTCCGTGATCTCATGATCCCAGACGGATTCCATGAGTTCCGCTAGGTCAATCTGCCAGCGCTGGGTCTGACGATGCCAGTGGACGAGCGCATCGACCATGACGCGATCTTGCGTCCATTCGTTGCCTGAGCGATGCCGTTCGGAGGCGAAGCGGGACGAGGCGAGCTGCCACATCTGCCCGACGGCGTTCAGGAACTTCAGGCGAGGTTCCAGCTGCCGGTTGATCGCTTCGAACTCGGTGTTCCGGCCGGCGTTGTCGCCGTCCGCAGTATCTCCCCAGTTGCCATCGTTCGCGCTGTCGCGAAAGACCATGTCGTCATAGGCAGCCTTGAAAAGGTCGTCGTCTCCGTGGGACTCTTCCGAGGGATCCGACTCCGGGCTGCCAAATTCGAGACTGTCGGTCCTTGGTTTCTGAGCCGAGTCCACGACTCCGCCCAGTCGCGGCACGCTCCACCATTCTTCTGCGTTCGCTTCGAGGAAGTCGAACATTCGGCGAATGGAGGTGAGTGACTGATGGCCTTCCTGTTTTTCCTTATCATTGGCGACAAGCTTGATCCAGCGGATCAGCAGCGAATAAATGGAATGCTGCGGACATTCGACGCCGACCTCATCCAGCTGACTGAGCCATTGCATCAGCAGCCCCATCGCGGCGATGTAATCTTTGCGCTGCAGAAGGGAGTCGACAACCAGCGCGTATGACTGCGCAGATTGGAACTTCTCGACATGATTCCGCCAGAAGGAAATATCTCCACTGGCCTCGCCCGCGCGTTGCCATTCAACGAGTGCATTCGAAACGTGTGTCGCAGCTTCCCAGCTGTCCTGACCAGAGACGTCAGGCAGATCCTCAATGACATCGCTGCCAAAGCGATCCCACCATTCTGCCAGCGACAGATACATCGCCGAAATCTCTTCTCTGAGTGTCACTTGTCCGCGGGCCGCCGATTCGCCGAGACAGTTGGAAAAGGCGTCGAACACCTGTTCCATCAACGACAGCAGAGTCTCGACCCGATTGTCAGGGATCGCGTCTTCGCGTGAAGAGAACAACGGGAACTGTCCCTGGAATCCCAGGATGTTCCAAGGGTCGACGAATGCCCCGCAACTGACACCCCGGCGAAGGAGATCCGGGACCTGCTTGAGATGAGCGAAGGCGTCCGCGACTTTTCCTTGCTCGAGCAGGCGCTGTGTTTGAGAAACCAGACACTCGACTTCGGTTTCCATCCGGATCGATGCGGCGGGAATGGCGGCAGCCTGTTGCCGACTTGCCTCGGTATAGCCCATCACGGCATAGAGATGAGCGAGTTCCCGGTGCTGGACCTGACGGGCTCCATAACCGGCGAGGCGCATATTCAGATACTGCCGGACATGTCCGAACGGCTGCTGGGTTTTCTTTTCCTCTTTCGAGAGCCGTTCGCGCCGGTCTCCTGAAGCAGCCTGCATTACGCGTGCATAAAAGTCATCGCGACGACGGGCGACGATGGGCAGCAGCGTGGTTAGCGAGATCGTTGAATCATGCGTAGACGGCCCGGCGCCGCTGATGGAACTGGCCATCAACATCGTTCCGCAGAGAGCAGCAGCTGCATCAAACAGCCGTTCAGAGCGGGGTGTTCGCAGCTTCTTGTCGTCGACCCAGTCCTGCAGAGCGTCAAGAATGATCTTGCGGACGACGAACCGGCGATAGTACCCCCGATTGTCGATCCGGTGCGGATCCCATTCACCGAAAAGATAGTTGGTCCGCTTGTTGACCGGATGCAGATGGTCATAGGGACGCAAGTCGATAACCAGCTCTTCAAGCCGTTCAAGATCGAAATAGGAATCGTGCAGGATGTCCTGTGGCGATTGCCGGAAGAACTCGAATGTCTGCTGAATCAGATCGTGATATTTCCCCCCCGCCACACCGACTCCCATGTAATAAATGGGAATGGGGCGGAACCGTTCATGGGAATAGATCTCCATTTTCCGGCCGTTTTCCAGAACGGCGACCGGGCGATAGCCGACATAGTCGTTCAGCTGATGAAGAGCGCCGCCGACAATCCGACCTGTTTCCTCCCAGGGGCCTCCCTGAGCCAGCACGGCCTCCAGCAGCGCGGCATAGAAGAACGGATGATCGAAGTCACTGTCGTTCAGGTGGCGCAGCAGATCAGAATGAAATTCACGATAAGCCTGATACAGATTCTCCAAGCCCAGTTGCACTACAGCCCGGGCCTGCTGCGAATCCGCGAATGCAGGGTGTGTGCCCGACAGGTCGTCGAGTGTTTTCAGCAGTGTCGTTAACAGCCGCACACGGCGAGACTCATCCTCAGGGAAGACTTCCCAGAGGGAATTGATGTTTCGCAAAAACTGAGGGTCGGAATTCCCGCTGGAAAAGTTCAGATAGCCAAGCGCATCTTTTGCTGCCACGAGATGGGTGGCCGGCAGTGTCCAGCGAGAATTGACTTTCTTCCTGGGAGGCATGCGTTCTCGATTCAATCAACCTGTCGCGAACCTTCCCGGCAACGATCCCCCGGGTCAGGTTGTCTGCCTGCCGGAAAAGGGAAGCCGGGTGAATTCGCACGTCATTCTGTGCTGCAAGGCCATCTCTGTCAGCCGACTGAGTCCTCGACCGACGTCCTTGCAATCGTTCCTCAACCCTATTGTGACCGACTTCCCGCAGTTCCGCAAAGGAAGATATGAACAGGGATTTTGGAATTCCTCAGGGAAGCGGCCCCTCTCACCGACTCGGCCGGCGACTTGTCAGTCCGGAGCTTTCGGAAAAGTCCGGGTCATCCCTGTCGACAGCGGCGAACGGTCAAAAAGGGCGATTGTGCTTTCTTTCGCCGCACTTGAGAATGGGAGAGGTCCAGTGCGACCGCGCTGGAGAGAATTTATTGGGACGTCACGGCCATGAATCCTCAAGAGTATCAGACTCCGCCTCGCTGGTGGCCTTCCCGGCTGAGTCCATTTGTGATCCGCCACTTTACCCGCCGCCGAAACCGCGCGCTGAGAAGGCAGGGGATTCGCCGTATTCACGTCCACGGGACGGAAATCGTCAGCGACGCCATCCGCGAAGGTGCCGGAGTCCTCGTCGTCAGCAATCATTCCTATCACTACGACTCCTTCGTGCTGATGGAGGCCGGTCTCCGCGGGAACTGGCACCCGCAGATCATGACCGCCTGGCAGGTCTTCATGATGTACCGATGGTTCGGTCGGTGGTCTCTACAGCGACATGGCTGTTTCAGCGTGAACCGGGAAGGACTTGATACGAAGGCCTTCAAGCAAGCCATGGAGATTCTCACTCACGGGCGTCACCCGCTGACGATCTATCCGGAAGGTGATATCTACCATTCCAATGACAAGGTGATGCCGTTTCGTGAAGGAGCGGCCGCAATCGCCCTGATGGCTGCCCGACAGAATGTTCGCCCGATTGTCATGATTCCTTGCGCGATGAAGTGCTTTTATTGCGCCGATCCCACTCAGGAACTCCATGACATGATGGGAAAACTGGAAGCCGAATTCCTTTGGCGTCCCCGAGCGGATCTCCCGTTAATCGATCGAATCTATCGCTTTGGGGAAGGTCTGCTGTCTCTCAAGGAGATTGAATATCTCGGTCATCCCCGACAAGGTGAACTCCGTGACCGGATCCAATTCCTGGCGTCAGCCGTGCTGAATCAGGTCCGAGTGCGTCGAGGGTTGCCGATTGCCGGTCACGATCTCGGGGAACAGATCCGTCATCTCCGGAGTCAGATCGTAAAACAGATCAATCAACTTCAGGAGCAGACGCTCGGTCCTCGTCGAATCCGCGGCCGAAAATCCCGTCAGAATCGACGAGTCAATCTCGCCAAGTCGGCTCGGAATGGCACCCTTCTGAAGTCCGACCGACTTCACTTCAATGCTGAGCTGCAGGCACGACAGGTCGATCTGCGGGACCTGTTCTTTGTGACGCAATTGTCGAGTTATCACGGCGACTATGCCCTGCAGAAGCCGAGTCTTGAGCGAATGGCCGAGACCATCGACAAGTATGAAGAAGACATCTTTTCGCTGGCGGAGCCGACTCCGCGTGGGCAGCGCGAGGCCTATGTCCGCTTTGGCCCGGCTCAAGTTGTCTCTCCACACGGTCCGGGTGCTGTGGAACTGACCGAGCGGTGGGAGCACGATGTGCAACGCCAGCTCGACGAGATTAATCGCCATCATGCCGGAGTCGGCGAGTCGGATCCTGAAGCCGTTACCGCAGCAGTGTTCGCGCAGCCCTGACGGCTGCTTCTCATGCCCGTCCGCGATGGGCCACCGGTCGATCCTGCCGATCCCGGTGAGGTGACTTGGTGGTGTAATCGTTGTCGACGGAGGAAAACTTACTTTTCCCCCAAATTCACTTGCAGGCACAGCCGATAAAACCGTTATTGCCCAGCGTGCGCTGTGGCAGTTGAACGGACACACAGGTCGTCACCGCCGTTGTGACCTCTCTCTGAAGTTGAGTAGCAAAAAATGCTCAATCTTCAGGGGCATGGGGCACACTGGACTCCCTGATGGCATGGCGGCCACCGCAATGTTGACGCAACATTGTGAGCGAAGACGGGATCCGGCTGATGAGAAGGAGCCGAGTGACATGAAGGTGCAGATTCCCTACATCTGGTTGATCGCTGCCAGCCTGTTCGCAGGACCTGCGGCGTTCGCCCAAGGGTGGGCGCCGTCTGTCGCGGAGCCAGGCCAATACTATGCGCCTCTCGACAGAAGCCAGCTTTACAGCGAACTGGTTCCGGCGGATCACGGATTTATCTTTCCTGAGGACTTCTCGAAGCGAGCGACTCTGAACGCCAATGAATTGTGGCGGGGAACCTGGGGACGGATCGAGTACCTGCAAGGCAACATCAGTCATGCAGATGCGACAATCCTCGGGACACCGACTCTCGCACCGGGGCTCGTGAACCCGAACATTGATGTCATCTATTACGATCCGTCACAGCAGTTTCCCGTGGAGATGCCGCCTCCAGCAGATCCGTCGATCGTTCCACCGCCGGTCTTCGCCGAGGTTCCATCTACCGACAATATTCGCTGGAAACACGCACAGGGGATCCGTGGAAGCTTCGGGGTTCCCATCACCAATCTGGTCTCCGCTGAAGGTCGCTTCTGGGGATTTGAAGATCAGAATCAGGCGTTGCACACTCCCCGATTCCCACCGCTGACGATCGACGGTTCGCACGGAACAGTCAACTCGACATTTCTGGCCACGACTCTGACGACAGATGGCCAGATCGGCTCTGCCAAGATTCTCTATGACGCCGGATTCAGATCGGCCTATCGCTCTTCAATCAAAGGAGGCGATGCCGCTCTCGTGTTCAATTGGAAGAATCCTGATCAGGGGATTCGCATGCTGCCCATCATGGGATACCGGCATGAACAGTATGCTGAGAGTCTCGGTTTCGGAGGAACCTTCGATAACCGCTCCGGCTACATTCCCGACGTCGGGATCATTACTCCGCGGTCAAACTGGATTCAGTCTGACTTCCACAACATCCGTGACATGATGGAACTCGGGCTGCGAACCGAGTGGGAAAAAGGCTTCCTGACGCTCGGCGTTCAGGAACGGATCGCTTTCGGTTCGAACGTCGCCCGCGGGACCGTCTGGACTAACAATGCTCGCGACCCGGGCTCATTGCCTTCCGTGATCGACGATCCTGATGTGACCACCTCATCCCAGCGGCGAGTGACATTTGCTCCCTCGTTCGACCTCGATGTGTACGCGAACATCAAGATGAACAACTGGTTGAGCTTCCGGGTGGGCTACAACCTGATGTGGATGGGAGGCCTCGCTGCAGCAGACCGATCGATTCAGTTCAACGAAGTTACGAACGGGACTGGCGGAACCGACCCTGACATCGTTTCTCGGATTCGCTACACCAACCGGACTGTCAGCTCGCTCACCATCGGTGGAGAAATCGTACTCCCATAAGGCAAACTGCCGGGCAGGGAATTGGCAGACATCGTAAACACGAACTGGTCGGGTCCGTCGGACTCGACCTGTTCGTGTTTTATGGTCTCATTTGGGGTCAGAGTTCGACGCAGTCGCCCGCGAATGTTGCTCCAGCCATTGGCATGCGGCTGAAGGAATGGCGACATGCCCACCGTCAAAGATCGTGACACGCGACGGACCGGCGTGGCGACGCAAAAAGATCTTGCAGGGTTCCGTGCTGGGAACCTTATCGAAGGACCGGATGTAAGTCGCATCTCCGGCGGTATCTCCTGTCGTCGGAGCCGACAATTTGCGCTGTTCCCGCAGTTGTTTGATCTCAACTGGCGTGATCAACGGACTCTTACAGGCAGCCGCGATTTCATTGAATGCCAGTAATGAATGAGTGATCGGAACCGAACCGGTCCAGCCGTCATGCACTCCGGCGTTGATGTCGACTGGCAGGTCGCCTGCGTTCTTCAGAAACGTCAGCGGCGAGCGATTCCGATACTGTTCATCGACGGCCACCGAGGCTCCTGGTGCCCCGCCACACATGCTCGCAACATTCTGGGCATACCTGCCAGGCATTCCGTTCTTTGTATGGAAGCGATACCACTCTGCGAGATCTGAGATGGGAACCCAGGCGGATGCCGCGGAGAAGTTGTTTCCATATCGCCCGGCCATCAGCAGGGTCATAAATCCGCCGCCGCTGGACCCTGCCAGATACACCCGATTCGGATCCACTTTGTACTTGGACTTCGCCCATGCGAGTGCATCGAGGATGTCCTGTTGCGCGAGCAGTGATCCGCCGGCATCTGGATTGAAATTTGGACCTCGGAAATCCGGGTGAAGATAGATCCAGCCGCGTTTCACCGCCTCGGCCTGCCACGCTGAGTTGTCCTGCTTGTAATTTGCGGACCACGAGTGCAGGAAAATTAAGATCGGACGAGGTTCGCTGGTCGCCGACTCCGGTGCCCAGACAAGGACAGGTTGTTGATGTCCATCAATGCTGCTGGAGACTTTCACCGTTTCGAGCGGCGGCAGCATGACCCCTTGCGCGGCATCAGGAATCTCTTCGGCGGCAAAGCTCCTGACTGGTGCCAGCAGAGCGGTGCTCAGTCCCAGTCCGAACAGGACGGCGGAACACAGTGCATGGAAGGGGGGAGTCAGTGGACGGATGCTCTTCATCAAGGCTTCCCGCGAATTCAGGTGATCTCCAAGGGTCAACTTGAAGATCACCTTACTTCTCAGGTTCGCCATCAGCAAATCACCGTTCCCCGGGCCGCCATTTCTCAAGGACTCGCGGGTGCCCGTGGTCTTGCTGGAGCAGGACAGCAATTCACAGGGCAGACGTCCCACGCAGGCCCGAAGTTCCCCATGCATTCACGAGGCTGATCAGGTTCGAGACGCTCCAGAATCAGTTTCGTCACCATCTCGACAAAGCGGGGATGTGTGCCGACAGTTTCAGCGCGACTGAACGGCAGTCCCAGTTCCTGAGCGACGGTCGCGGCTTCTTCATCGAGATCGTACATCACTTCCATATGGTCGGAGAGGAAGCCGATGGGAATGACGACGACTCCAATTCCTTTTTCATCAGGAAGCGACTTGATCGCATCCAGAATGTCCGGTTCCAGCCACGGATCTTCCGGGCGACCGCTGCGGCTTTGCCATGTCAGCTGCCACTGATCGCGAGTCAAACCCAACTCCTCTGCAACGAGCCGGCAGCTCTCCAGCAGCTGTTTCTCGTAGAAGGAGTTGTCCGCCATTGATTTTGGAATGCTGTGAGCAGTAAACAAATAGCGAGCATTCCTGCGGTTCTCTTCCGGGAGCATTGCGACGGCAGCGCGGACACGCTCGACGTTCGCAGCAATGAAGTCAGGGTGATTATAGAAAACTCGAATCTTGTCGATGACCGGAGCATCTTCGCCTGCGTTCGAACAGGCATCGGCAATGTTCTGGCGATACTGACGACAGCTGGAATAGGAACTGACCGCGGCCGTGACGAAGGCAATGGCCTTTCGGACTCCGTCACTCTTCATCTGCGAAACCGTGTCCGCCAGCATCGGATGCCAGTTCCGATTGCCCCAATAGATCGGCAAGGTCACTCCACGACGCCGCAGTTCTATCTCGACGGCTGCAATCAGCTCCCGATTCTGTTGATTGATCGGACTGACTCCGCCGAAATGGGCGTAGTGCTCGGCAACTTCCATCATCCGTTCTCGCGGGACGTTGCGTCCACGCAAGACGTTTTCGAGGAAGGGGATTACATCGTCTGGACCCTCAGGCCCACCGAAGGAAACGAACAGAATGGCATCATAAGAAGCGTCGGACACAGACTGACTTTCCACTGGCCGGAAACCGCAGTTTCCGGGGGCGATGTGAATGAAGTTTATTGATTATGATCGTCACTTGGCCTCCGTCTACCGTGACCTCCAGATTTGCGCAGAACGGCCTGCTCGTTTCGGCTTACCGACGACTCGGATTCCGGATTCACTGAAACTGCGTCAAGAAACAGACTGACGTCTGATGTCCCAACTTTTTGTCAATAATTTTTCGTTCGAACAGGCGTTGAATCCCGGCTATCAGCCCAGTCGCACCGTGGCGAGATTCGAGAACGAGCTGGCCTGCGCCTGGCTGGCAGTCGCTGAAGCCGATGACCAGATTCTCTGCTCGGCGACCATTTCCGATGCGGATCGGGAAGCACTGGCAGAGCGGACCGGCACCCGTGCAGAGCTGATCACCCCACAGCAGATTCCCGCAACAAAGATCACTCAGATCATTCCTTGGGGATGGACACCAGCCGTCCGAAAGCTGGCCTCTCAACTCGGGGTCACGATCTCAGTTCCGTTGCAGGATGCGATCCGCCGTGTGAATTCTCGTCAGTTCAGCACAGAAGTCAGCCAGCAACTGGGATGTGCCTTGCCCGGCGAATGTGTGGTCAATTCCTTACCGGAACTGATGCCCTCCATTCAGCGGATTCATCAGCAATTTGGAAAATGGATTATTAAGCCGAATCTCAGTCAGGCAGGGCGAGGGCAATTGCGGGGGGACTCTCCCTATCTCAGTGAGTCGCAACTCGCGACTCTGCTGCATCTGCTGTCGGGCAATGGAGTTGTCGTCGTTGAGCCACTGCTGGATTCGGTTGCAGAGCTGGGCTGGCAGTGGGAAATCCATTCAGACGGTCGACAGGAATTACACGGGATCGCCCGACTGTTGACAGACGAACAGGGCCGCTATGTCGGTTCCCATGTGAATTCTATTGAGATCCGCACCCAGCAGATGGAAAATCTGGAGTGCCTCCATCGAGAGGTGTTACAGCGAATCTTCTCTGCCGGTTATTTCGGGCCGGTCGGAATCGATACAATGATTTATCGGGAGGGAAACACGCAGCGGATCCGGCCGCTTCAGGAGATCAATGCCCGCTGGACCATGGGACGATTAGCCCTGGCATGGGGGAAACGATTCCATTCCTCAGGGAAATGGCTTCACAGTCAGGTTGCTCCCAATCAGAACAGCACCTTGTTGTCACCTGACCGTCTGGATGGGGAGCAAGTGGGACACCGCACCTGGTGGCGGCCCGACGATTCTGAAGCAGTCAGTTGATTCACTCGGAATGACCGGAGGGTGATGTTGATGTCGTGGACGAGAAATTTATCGCACCTCCAGTCGGAAGAACGTCTCGAGGCAGGGTATGTCATCATCCTGCCGGGCATCGAAGGGCGCAGTATCTACAATCGTCAGGTTGCGAGAGGTTTGGCCGCGGGCGATGTCCCCTATGCCATTGAGATCCATGACTGGACCCGGCGAATTCTGGGGATGCCGCGATTCTTCTATAACCTCCGCTCGCGACGCCTGCACGAAGAACAGGCGACGGCGATCGCCGCGAAGATCACAGACTATCAGCGGAAGTACCCCCACCGTCCGGTGTATCTGATTGGACACTCCGGCGGGGGAGGGATGACTGCGCTCGTTGCCGAAGCACTTCCCCGGGAGAGCTCGATCTCCGGAATCGTCATGCTTGGTGCAGCACTCTCCCCCCACTATCGGCTCGGTCCTGCCTTGCGCCACATTGACAGAAAGATCTGGAGTTTCTCGTCCGTGGGAGATTTTTTCTTTCTCGGAGCCTTTACTGCGGTCTGCGGAACGATCGACGGGCGGCACCATTGCAGCGCGGGAATGGTTGGCTTTCGATGCCATGAACTAGAGGACGAGGAACGCGAAAAATTCGAGGAAATTCCGTATCGGGCCGAGTTCTTACGAGACCAGCATTTTGCGGGTCACTTTGGCTGTACCTCCTCCTACTTCGTCAAACGCTGGGTCGCACCGCTGCTGACGAGCTGCACGACGCCATCGGAAGTCATCATTGACGAATTGAGCGGGTCATTCCGGAAAGCGCCCGTCATCTAACTGAATCAGGTGAGTGAATTAAGTTCTCGGCGACCCCCTGGAACGGGCGGCGGTCGTCGGAAAACGGTCGGCTCCATTGAATTTCGTTTCG
Source organism: Planctomycetota bacterium (assembly GCA_023417655.1). Taxonomy (GTDB): domain Bacteria; phylum Planctomycetota; class Planctomycetia; order Planctomycetales; family Planctomycetaceae; genus Planctomicrobium. The sequence goes on from JAEZFD010000002.1 coordinate 34,984, forward strand.
AGCATTCCGTTCTTGTCTTGCCTCGACCCGACACAAAGCCGATCATGGGACAATAGGCGCCGTTGCGTCAAAACTCCTTTTCCCTCAATGCTCTGGAATCAACAGTCAGTTGCCTTTCCTGTTAAGCATTCACGACAGGGGATTGGACCTCCTGTTGCGATTCCGTCGTTCGCTGCCACGGTCACTATGGATTGGACACGTCTTCCTTCAGCCGGTCTGCTGATGCTGACACTCGGATTCACTCTGGGGCATGTCGCAGGGGCTGCTGATCCATTGCCAGACCTGATCCAGCAGTTGGGAAACTCCAGTTTTCAGAAACGAATTGACGCGGAGCAGCAACTTCTAAAACGCGGGGCCGATGGCTTGCGCTGGGCCAGCGTCGGAGTCAGTGCGAGTGACCCGGAGATCCGTCACCGTTCCCAGCGAGTTTTGAAGTCCTTGCAGAAACTGGCGTTCATCGAACATCGCGAGCGTGTCCGTTCCAACCCCTGGACCGTTGCGCCTGAACTGGCTCCCGCCTGGGAGACGTTTCAGGAATTCGTCGGCGACTCTCGCGGGGCGCGGGATCTGTACGTTCGCATGCTGGAGCACGAACCCGAATTGATGATGGCTCTGCTCCTCAAAGCCGGTGACTGGTCGCGTGAGTTTGATCGTCGCTGCGCCGACTTGAGGACGTTCTATGACCGGCGGACGACGCAGGAGATGGACCAGTCGTCGGTGTTGACTCTACTGTTTATTGCCGTGACTCCCGAAACACGACTGGGGCAGCTTTCAGCCGGAACAGTCTCTGCCCTGATTAGTGAACCTGAATTCCGGAATGCGGTTCAACGGGCACCCGCAGAAGAACAGGCGGTCTATCGTGCACTGCTGTCCCGATGGATTCAGCAGTCAGGTCTTGCAAGTCCCGTCTCGCGGATGCAACTGGCGGTTCAGCATAAACTGGTGGCCGGAATCGTCCCTGCGAAAGAGATCGTCAACAACAGTAAAGCAGTCGGGCAGTCACGGGCGCAGCTCCAGCAGGCGATCAACTTTCTCGCGAACTATGGGACACCGGCCGAGATCCCGGATCTGGAACTGCTTCTTGATCAGGAACGACTGCTGGCATTGACTCTGGATGCCGGGTGGCCGCGGACCGCGCCTGCAGAATCCCGACCTGAATCTCGCTCGACCCGTCGGGCGGCCAGTGGAGACGGGCAGCAGAATGATCTGGTCATTAACGATTCGGCTCTGCTCGCACTGATCAAGATTACGCGGCAGAACCCGGTGGATTACGGATACCCACCCGCTCCGCCTGAGTCAGAGAACCGCCTGATTTCCAGCATTCCCGGGTTCACCAGCGACGCGGACCGTCGTAAGGCAATGGCCAAGTGGATGGTTTGGCGGCTGGAGCATGCTCGCGAACTGGCTCCTGCGCAGCTCGATGCCAGTGAGGGCGAGCCCGGCTGATCGCTTCAGCTCTCAAGAAAGGGGAAGAGGACACCTCAGCGAGACGTCCCCTTCCATGAAGCGGCAACTTTTCCGTTTCAGCCTTCGAGGTGTGCCCGGACGTTGGCCTCTGTCACAGGCTCAATGATTCCCTTCTCGGTGATGATCGCAGTGATCAGTTCCGCCGGAGCCACATCGAACGCCGGGTTGTAGACCTGAGTCCCTTCCGGAGCGGTCGCTCTCCCGAAACCGTTCGTGATTTCCTCGGCCTGTCGCTGTTCGATGGGGATATCGTCCCCTGATTGCAGAGACAGGTCGAACGTGCTGGACGGAGCGGCGACATAAAACGGAATCCCGTGGGCCTTTGCCAGAAGAGCAACGGAGTAAGTTCCGATCTTGTTGGCAGAATCACCGTTGGCTGCGATCCGGTCAGCACCGGTGATCACGGCCTGTACCCGTTTTTCTTTCATGACCCACCCGGCCATGTTGTCGCAGATCAGTGTGACGGGGACGCCGCGCTGCTGGAGTTCCCACGTCGTCAGACGTGCTCCCTGCAGCAGAGGACGGGTTTCATCGGCATAGACCTGAATCTTCTTGCCCTGTGCGGCTGCGGCAAACATGACGGCGAGTGCGGTGCCGTCTCCGGCCGTGGCCAGTCCGCCCGCGTTACAGTGTGTCAGCACACCGGTCCCGTCAGCCAGAAGCGACGCTCCGTTTCGTCCAATCGCCGCACACATCTCACGGTCTTCGGCTTCGATCGCCTTGGCTTCGTCGAGGAGTCGTGCATGGAACTCAGGAAACGGCGAGTTCACGAGCGAGGCGCCTACCGCCTTCATGCGGTCGAGAGCCCAGAACAGATTGACGGCTGTCGGACGGCTTTCCGCGAGATAGGTCGTGACCTCGTCCAAACGGGCCTGCACGACGTCTCGATCGGCATCGTCGGCGAGTGTTTGCAACCCGATGACGACGCCATAGGCCGCGGCGCAGCCGATCGCTGGTGCTCCGCGGACCCGCAGTTTCTTGATCGCTTCCCAGACCTGTTCTACGGTGTGGCATTCAATTTCCTTGAACTCCACAGGCAGCAGTGTCTGATCGATCAGTTTGAGAAATCCTCTCGCGTCGCCATTCCATCGCATCGTGGCGGGAGGATTTGTCGTGGTTGTCATCGGCAAAGGTTCTTCCATCTCAGGCGTCGTCAAAAAATCAAACCGTCTCAATCTGGGCCGCTGTTTTGAGCCAGCCGGGACTGAGTGTATTTGCAGGATCAAAAGCGGCTTTCATCTGCTGATGCAGAGCGGCTTCCGGCAGAGGAGTGCAGTGTCTGGAGAGATGTGCTGACCAGTCTTCTTCACAGTGCAGAATCTGGAGTTTTCCATGGTGCTCCTGCAGGAGCGGGCTCAGTTCCTGCAGCAGATCGCTGGCGAGTTCGGGGGTCGAACAACGATCTGGCAGATGCCCGATCAGCACGCCATTTCCAGCATGGGCCTGAATTGCGAGTCCTAACTGGCTCGCGCGATCCAGTACCCGGCTCACCTGTGACGGAAGCACACTGATTTGAACGGATACTGGATCATCGGATGCTGTCTGGTATTCAGTCAGCGCCTGCCAGACACGGTCTGCGTCCTCTCCGGAAATCAGCAACGGAGTTCCGGTCTGCAGAGGCAGAAGTTCCTGCTGGACGGTTTCGATCTGCCAGTCGGTTTCCGGAACGTTCCCTTCATAGCCGATGCAGCAGAGCCACTGACTGCCAGAGGCGGCCAGACGCACTTCTTTTCGCACCTGACTGACTGCTTTTGGATTCAAGACATCCAGCACGACAGGGCGAGTCAGCGAGGTATTCAGCAGCTCCAGAATTCGCTCGATCTGAGCGATGGACTCGACAGGCACGAGGACGAGAGACCGTTTCTCGGCAACGGGCTTCAGCTTCAACGTCACCTGCGTGATCACGGCAAGCGTGCCGTGCGATCCGATGAGAAGTTTGCACAGGTCATAACCGGCGACGTTTTTCACCACGCGACCGCCGGCGGAGAAGATCCGGCCATGTCCGTCGACGCCCGAGATCCCGATCACATAGTCGCGGAGGGTGCCGTAACCGTAACGGCCGGGGCCGCTCGTATTGGAGGCAATGGCGCCTCCGATGGTCGCACGATGGGCCTGGGGAATATCGATAGGCAGACGCTGGCGTTCCTTCGCGAGTGTTTCGGTCAGTTCCTCAATCCGCAGCCCGGCCTCGACTGTAATCGTCAGGTCGCGGGCAGGGTAATCAATGATGCGATTGAGAGCCGAGACATCCAGCAATGTCGTTCCGGCAGGTTGACCACGGCCGGAATGGAGGGCTGTTCGTCCCCCAACAGGCAGCAGGGGAGAGCGGGAGCCTGTCGTATTCTCGGCCAGCATTCGGCTCAATTCCAGAACGCTGGCAGGTTTCCACTCATTCACTGGCACGGGTACGCGATCCGCAGAGGCTGTCGATCATGCGAGGCAGAACTTGTGATCTTCATTGTGAAGATCATTTCTGCAGCAGTTGGGTTCTCTTCAGACAATGATCGCTCAGCGGAAAAACTTCAAGCCGGGGCCCGCGCCGGCTCGAAATCGCTGCGTCTGGATTGTCGCCCGTTATGTCGCCGCCGGGGGATTCCGGAAGATTTTGCTGGCGATATTTCCATGGACATCCGTCAGGCGGAAATCCCGCCCGGCATGGCGATAGGTCAGTTTCTCGTGATCCAGTCCCATCAAGGCCAGAATTGTCGCGTGCCAGTCATGGACGTGCATTTTATCCTCGACGGCTTCGGTGCCGGTGTCGTCCGTAGCTCCGTAAGAGAATCCTCCCTTCACACCGCCTCCGGCCATCCACATCGTATAACCCTTATGATTGTGATCGCGGCCATCGGTATTCTGGGCGCCTGGAGTTCGACCGAACTCACCGCCCCAGATGACGAGTGTGTCCTTCAACAGATCCCGGCGCTTCAGGTCGGTTAGCAATCCGGCAATGGGCTGGTCGATCGACAGAGTATTCCGTTCCAGATCGGCCTTCAGGTTGCGGTGTTGGTCCCAGTTGTGCTCAGAAGTCACCTGAATGAATCGGACGCCTGCTTCAGCGAACCGCCGCGCGAGCAGGCAGTTCCGACCAAAGGTTTCCGAAGCCTTGTCATTCATGCCGTACAGGGCCAGTGTCTCACGACTCTCTTTGGAAAGATTCATCACAAGCGGAACTTCATCCTGCATGCGGAAGGCGAGTTCATAAGACTGAATGACGCCTTCAATGCCGGGGTTCACCCGATCCTGTGCCAGTTTCTGCTGGTTCAGGGTTTGAATGAAATCTACTTGCGCACTCTGGGCCTCCATTGACCATCGCTCATTGGCGATGTTGCTGATGCTTTTCTCGGTGATCGCCTGTCGTCCGCCTCCCAGAGGGGTTCCCTGATAAACAGCCGGAAGAAATGCGGAGCCATAGTTCCGGGAGCCCCCATTGGTTGTTCCAGGATTGATGGAGACGAAGCCCGGCAGGTTCTGGTTCTCGGAGCCAAGTCCATAGAGCGTCCATGCCCCGAGGGATGGTCGATGGAACTGGAAGCTCCCGGTGTTCATCTGCAGCGTCGCCGAGGGATGCGAAGGAATGTCGGTGTGCATGGACCGCAACAGGCAGAGTTCATCCGCCTGCTTCGCTAACTGCGGAAAGAGATCACTGATCCAGAGCCCCCCTTCTCCGTGTTGCCTGAACTGAAACGGAGAGTCAAGCAGTTTCACCGCATTGCCGCGTCCCGGTGCGGTCTTCCCATTCAGGTCCTTCAGCTTTGGCTTGTAGTCGAACGTGTCGACATGACTGGGAGCCCCCCGCATGCTCAGGAAGATCACCCGTTTTGCAGAAGCTGGCAGAACAGGGGCTTTCACGGCCAGCGGAGAAGGAGCTGCGGACGCCTGACCGGCAAGGGCCGAAAAGGCGAGATATCCAAAGCCGCTCGCCAGCGACTGCAGAACCGTACGGCGGCTGATCGGGAATTCTGACAGTGCCATGGGATCTCTCTTTTCGCAACGAAGTGAAGAATCAACGCTGGGAGGTGATCGTCATGTGGACGATCAGGAAAACACGATGAAGGCTATTGCAGGTAGCGGAATTCCGCTGTTCCAAACAGGGACTGACAGAATGCTGTCCACTTGTCTCGCCCGGCTCGGTCCCCTTCCAGTTGCTGGAATTGTTTCACGAACTTGAGAGAAGCGGCCTTCTCGGCTTCGGTCGGATTTCGGCCCAATGCCAGCTGGAATGCGAGATCGATTCTCGGCTCCACTTCTTGCGGGAATTCCTGAATCAACCGCCCGGCCATGCCGTCCGCGAACTTCAGGACGAGTGGACTGTTCATCATGAACAGCGCCTGTGAGGGAACGTTTGTTTCATCTCGCTGACCGACAACGAGGGAAGCCTCGGCGAAGTCGAATTCAGCAAGCGGTTCGACGACCAGATCCCGCAGCACAGGGAGATAAACCGAACGATAGTGAACGTCGGCGACTCGGAAGGCTGGCGTCGGTTCGGTAGTTCCAACACCAGGCGTCCGGCTGCGGATCTGGTCTCCGCTATAAGAGGCACTGACAATCCCGTCAGCAAGAGCGGCGACCGGAGATTTCTCAGGGGGCGACAGTTCCAGCATGCCGCTGTTCGCGAGCAACGCGTCGCGAATCTCTTCTGCCCGCAACCGACGCTGATTCTTTCTCCAGAGCCATTTGTTGTCAGGATCGACAGCATTCTGGGCTTCCGAGAATTCCGTGCTGAGCTGATACGTGCGGCTCAGCACAATCTCGCGGACCATCTTCTTCAACGACCAGTTCTGATCGACAAATCGGACAGCAAGATAGTCCAGCAGCTCAGGATGAGTCGGAAGTTCTCCCATCGCTCCGAAGTTGTCCGGAGTTCCAACGATCCCCGCACCCAGCAGGTGTCCCCAGATTCGGTTGACCATGACACGAGCGGTCAACGGGTTGTCTTTCGAGGCAACCCACATTGCCAACTGGAGACGCCCTGACTCACTGGGATTGATGGGAAACTGATCTCCTCCCAGGAAGCCGATCAAACCTCGCGGCGTCGGCGTACCGGGTTTGGAAAGTTCTCCTCGGGCGTAGACCGGCAGGTTTGAAGCCACGGAGCGGTCACGCATGCCCATGGCTAGCTTCTTCGAACTTCCGGTCTCATCAAACAGGGCGAGATATTGTTCGAGACCTTCGACGGCGTCGCGGGCGACCACGGCTCGACGTGCGGCGACTGGATCCTGCCGGCGTTGGGCCGGGGTCATTCCTTCGCTCAGCTTGGCGTACGTCCGCTTCGCGAATTCCAGTTTTCGATGCAGTGCTGCAAGTTCCCTTGGGGAGACACTTGCAGGGCCCGGGACATCGGCTCCGGCGGGGAGTTCAATCAATGGAGACGCCTGACGAACGGCGAGGCTGGTGATTCCACCGAAGAGGGTTTCGGAACTCGTCAGAATTCCGGCCAGACTGTAATAGTCTTTCTGTGTGACCGGATCGAACTTGTGATCATGACAACGGGCACAGGCGATGGTCAGTCCGAGCATCGCCTGTGACAGTGTGTCGAGCTGTTCATCGGCGACATCGAGGCGGAACTGCATGGGCTGCCGGATCGTGATGGGCTTCGGGCCAATTGCCAGAAAGCCGGTCGCAATCAGCTGGCGTGCCCGTTGATTGTCGTTTGCTGCGGGAAGCAGGTCTCCGGCAATCTGTTCAATCAGAAACTGGTCATAGGGGACGTCGTCATTCACAGACTGAATGACATAATCCCGATACCGCCAGGCATGTGGAAAGGCGGTGTTACGCTCGCGCCCACCTGATTCCGCATAGCGTGCTAAATCCAGCCAGTGGCGTCCCCAGGTTTCTCCGAACTGAGGTGAGTCGAGCAATCTGTCGACTACCTTTTCGATGGCATTGGGCGACGAGTCCTTTGCGAACGCTTCAATCTCGTGCCGTGACGGCGGTAGGCCGGTTAAGTCGAAAGAGAGACGGCGGATGAGGGTCTCACGTGATGCGTCACTGACGGGTTTCAGGTTCTTCTCGTCGAGTCGCGCGAGCACGAATTGATCAATCGGAGAACGAGCCCAAGCTTCGTTCTGCACTGTCGGAATCTGAGGAGCTTTGACGGGCTGGAATGCCCACCAAGTTCTTGCCTGATCCTGATTCCAGCCTGGCTGATTATCTGTGGCAACGGGGTCTTCAGGTCGGGGATCAGGTGCCCCCATTTTCACCCAGCGTTCAAAATCCTGAATGACTTTCTCTGGGAGCTTCTTATTGGGAGGCATCTGCGAAGCGTCGCCGTCTCCCCGTAATGACGCAATCAGCAGACTCTTGTTCGGTTTTGTCGGAACAACGATTTCCCCACTGTCGCCTCCATTTCTCAATCCGCTCCGGGTGTCGAGAAAGAGACCTGCTTTCACGTTGGCCGCTTCCGCAGAATGGCAGCGGTAGCAATGCTCAATCAGAACCGGGCGGATCTTCTTTTCAAAGAAGGCGGCACCGTCCTGCTCAGGTTTCGCGGCATGAGTTCTCCCCGCTGAAACGAGAATCAGGCCGCAACAGACTGCGAGGGGGTGAAGGAGAGAGTTGGTCTTCATCGTTCCTCGTACCGTGATGGACATACTGCATCTCCTGACGGTCTCGTTGCAGGCCCGTTCCGTTTCATGTGATCGCAAACCTGATCAGCATCATTCCGAAGCGGCAGAAGCCTGGGAGGCCTTCTTCTTCTGGCGACGTTCTTCCTGCAGCTTGTGATATTGCTTCCGCTGGGCAGGCGTCAGATCTTTTACGACAGCACGGTGATAAAGCTGAATCTGCCTAGCAATCTCGCGGCGAGTGTCTGCTTTAATGTCTCGGATGTGATTTTCGAGTTCTTCAAAGTGCCGCTGCATCGCTTCCGCTTCCTGCGGCGACAACTGAAGTGCTTCGAGGTCTTCTTCGAAACGCATTTTCAGCGGATCTTTGTGCGAAGCGTGTGGAGTCGGCTCCACTTGCGGCGGAGCAACAACCTCGACGGGCACTGGAGGAACTGGCGGGGTCACTGAACCGACTTTCCGCGAGACCTCATAACCGCTGACGCCGCCACAAAGAAACAGCACCAGCAGTGATACAAACGCTTTCATCCGGGAGCCGTTCATTCGAGTAATGCCTCCACGACGATGCATTCTGCCAGCATTGCGGCGACCGGATCAGATGCAGGGGCTCCTTCGGTTTGTTCAGGCACACAGAAGACCGCAAACAGCGCGACTGCGGCAGCGACCATTGCGCCCGGAAATGCAAGACGCTCCCAGGCCTTCGCTTCTCGCAAGGGCGAAGCTGACAGTGTCCGGCTCAGGGCAAGTCTTTCGACAACGGCGTCCGCGAAACCCGGCGGCGCAGAACGTGATTCGGTCGCGGCCGGTGCGTGCCGGGCCAGATGCGTCAGTTTCTGAAAGAGGTCGTCTTCTGACATTCGTGGCTTTCTTCTCCTGAAGATGCTTACGCATCCCGAGAAATTCCGTTTCAGGAATTTCAGAAAGTTTTGTTCTGTCGCTGGAACTTCAATAATTTCAGAGTCTTGTGAGCACGCTGCCGAGCCCGATAGGCCCTGAGGCGGGTCAGGGGACCACTCCAGTTCAGTAGATCCGCGACTTCCTTCAGGCCCCGGCCTTCGAGATACAGCATCCGCAACAGGATCTGGTCGTCACCGGGGAGGGTTTGCAGAACGGTCTCAACCAGGCGGCGGGCGTCTTCGGCCATAACGGGATCACCAGCACCGTCCATGGACAGTGCTGATTGGTCTGTGAAGAAGGTCTGCTGCGTCTCCGAGAGATCAGACCAGCGGAGCTCCGGCCGGGCACGCTCTCGACGCAATTGATCGCGACAGTGATTCAGCGTGAGACGGGAGAGCCAGTTCTCCACCGGCTGCTGCGGGTCATATCGTTGCAGGTTCGCGAAGAACTTCGAGAAGACCTCCTGCGTCAGATCGTCAATATCCATTCGTTGCGGCAGGTGCCTGCGGACGATGGAGGCGACTTGAGGATAAAGCGTTTCCACCAGCTCCCGGGCGACCGAGTCCTGATGGGTCTTCAGCCAGATCTGGATTGCGGAACGGACGTCCATCGAGGGAGCACATTCTTCTTTTCGACAGATCCTGTATCAGCGAGGGCCCGGTGACATGCGGATGTGAAATGCGCTCACATCTTCCCATGAACTCCGATATTCGCCAAAGGTTCCGCAGATTCTCGTCCACTTCCTGCCAGATTGGTCGGCTTCCAGAGGAAGCCGCGGAATTCACGCGTTGAAGCGTCATCATGCTGTGTCATTGCCCTGATGTCTCGTAGGGGGCACAATGAGACGAGTCATGGAGACCCGTCATGAAGACGAGTGATTGTTGCAGGCATTCCAATCGCGGTTCATGATTTCAGCACTCTGATCGATCACGATGCTCGGCGCGACACGTTTGATTCCGATGCTTCTGCTGCTCTGTCTGGCCTCAACGGGACAGCAGGCAATTCACGCTGCTGAGCCGGTCGCTGAATTTCTGCAGGGATTGCGGCGGCGCGGCGATTTCGATCTCGCATTTTACTATCTCGAGCAACAGCAGCTCGAACAACAGCAGACGCAACGCTTTTCGCCAGAGACTCAGGCGATTTTCCTGTTGGAATCCGGGATCACCTATGCTCAGGGAGCACCCTTGCTGCTCGATTCCGCAGCGGAACTCCGTGCCCGATCTCAGGCCGCCAGCGCATTACGGAAGTTTCTGAAAGAGAATCCTCAGCATCCCCGGGCGCTGCAGGCGCAGATGGTTCTGGGAGAACTGCTGCTGCATGCCGGTCTGCTGGAAGTGGAAGCGGCAGACGGTGAGAACGCGGAGAAGTCCGCAGTCGTGAGAATGGTGATTGAAGAAACTCGGGGGTATCTCGAGCAGAGTCTTGAGCGGTATCAGGCACTCTGGAAATCATTCCCGATCTATCTCCCTGAGGATCAGGCGGATCAGCGGGCGCTGAGGGCGGCAGTGGAAGAGGCCTATATTCGCATCCAGCTGGACCTCGCGCAGTGTCGCTTCTGGGAAGCACAGACCTATCCATCCGGCAGTCCCGACGCCTGGAAGGTGCTGGCTCAGGCGGGATTTGAGTTCGAAGCCATTCACCAGCGTTATCGGAGTCAGATCGGGGGGCTGCTTGCCCGACTCTGGCAGGCACGATGTTTTCAGGAGCAAGGGACCGAGCAAGGGATTCGCATCGCACTGGGAATCTATGGAGAGATTCTGGAGCATCACGGGGATTCCGTTGCCATTCAAAATCTCAAAGACCGGGCCCTGAAGTTTCGTTTGACCTGCCTGAATTCAATTCATCGTCGCGACTATCAGCTCGTGATTCAGGAAGCCAAAGAGTGGATGGAGGCAAAGCCCGATACGTCATCAGATCCCATCGGTGTCGCCATTAAATGGGAACTCTGTTCGGCGCTCGAGAGCAAAGCAAACGTTCCGGGGCGTGAGCCGGAAGAACGGATCGACCTTCTGGCAGAGGCGTATTCTCACGCCTATTCACTGTCATGGTCGCGCGGTGTTTACGCACGCCGTGCAGCGGTTCTCATGGAACGCGTGAAGCCGCTCTTGCGTGACGCCGGACGGGAAACCGAAGTCCCATTCCCGTTGACAAACTGAGTGAGCGGAACGAACACGGCGCAGTTTCCTGTGTTGTCAGATGAAGATTCCCGTTCTCTTTGCCGATGTTGGCAACAGCACCTGTCCCCCTGACTGACGAAGATTGACCGAGACTGAGCATGATGAACTTGCCGTGGGAATCACCACACTGGATCGCCCGGACTCAGGTAATTCTGAATTCATACCGCCGCTGGCTGGGGACCGATCTGATCTCCCGGGAGGGAACCGAAGCAGAGCAATCCAGGCTTTTGTTCGAAGCTCCCTTTGTGGTGGTCTCGCACGGAACCGAGGCGGACCCCGTCCTGAACTTCGGGAATGCTGTCGCGCTCAACCTCTGGGAGATGGACGTTACCACGTTCACGCAGACTCCGTCACGTTACACTGCCGAGCCGGTGCATCGTGACGAACGAGCCCGCCTTCTCGAACGAACCACAAGAGACGGCTACGTCGATGACTATTCTGGAATCCGGATCAGTAGTTCCGGCAAGCGATTCCGCATTGATCAGGCGATCATCTGGAATCTGTTCGATGATTCTGGTGAGTATGCCGGGCAGGCGGCAACGTTCTCGGAATGGCATCCGCTGACTGATGAATGAGTCTGGGCGAGACAGTTCCGCTCCATGCGTCCGCAGATCACTGTGAACGAGAAAACCGGGCCGGTGGCGCCTGGGTGGCGGCCGGG
>JAEZFD010000025.1 GCA_023417655.1 Planctomycetota bacterium
GTGTATCCGAGCGGTGCTTCCCTGCGAACTACAGCAGGGCCAGAAGAGTCGAAAGCAAAGAGAGAGTGTATCCGAGCGGTGCTTCCCTGCGAACTACAGCAATTCCAGCTCGCGGATCGGTTCCAGGAAAGTGGATCCGAGAACTACAGCGCCCACGGATGACATGTTTAGAGGCGGGGTAAACGGCATTTCTGTGGCTAAAAAAAGAGTATACCCCGCCGCCTCTGCGGCGGCGGGGTATACCTGCGAGGATCAATCAGGATGACCTCTGATTTTTGAGACGCAGTTCCCGACGGTGTTGGCGACCGTCAGGAATTGGGAGTCCCCGAGAACGGAACCAGTATTGGATTGCATGCGTGACGTCGTTTCGGTCGATGTTCAAGCGTGAGGCAATCTCCTGCATGGAGAGCTGCTGATCCCAGAGTGTTTTCACCGGTCCCGACAGTAGTTCCGCAACTCCGGGAACCGAGGTTTTCTGCTGCAGCGTGTGGCGGCGTTGGCGACCATCAGGCAGTTCTCGACCTTCCTCTGCGAAAGACAGTTTCAGCTGCTTGGTCACCCAGGCTTTGGAGCGCTGCAACTGCTCCGCAATCTGGACCGAAAGCAGTCCCTCTTCGTAGAGCTGTCTCGCCTGCTTGCGAAGTTCGGAAACCTCGTCTGGTGGAACGAAGTCCAAGGTGATGACCGACTCTCTCATGTCAGTTCTCTCTTGCGCGTCATCCCCCTGAGAGTATGGCAGCTGAAGTGCCGCACCGATCGTCTGCACATCCAGTCGGACGGTTCCTCGCCAGAAAAAGGACTTTCGCCCCGGACGGGGAAGCCGTTCCATGACGATCTTTCCCCCGACGAGAGCCCGGAGAGCCGTCGTCGCCGCAGGGGTGCGGCTGTGGAGCGTTTCACCAAGGTGAGCGAGCTGTTCTCGGAGCCATGCTTTGGTGGGAGCCCTTGGATTCTGTGCAGCGCTCGCCTGCAGTTTTTTCAGACGCTGACGGAGTTCGATCTTCTGCTCCTGACGCTCAGCGCGCCGCTGCGCGAGATCCGGAGAGTCATCACCGCTTTCAACCCGGTCCAAGAGCCGCTGAAGTCTCCGATCGACCTCTTCCAGTTGCTGCTCCACGTTTTGGATTTCAATGGGCACCGTGCTGCAATAGGCCCGCCAGGATTGCTGGCAAGATTCCCAGACGGTCTGGAACCAAGCCTCCTCCTGCAGAATGCTCGCTCCGAGTGCGTTGAGGATCATCTTTTCGGCCAGTTGCTGAGGTAGCTGGGTTTTGCAGCGACAGAGTCCCTTCTGATGTCCGGGACAAAAGAGGAACTTTTTCTTGTAACCCGTGATGGCAAGGCGGCGCTGGCATTCCGCACATTCGAATAGTCCAGAAACCAAGTGTGACGGATTGCCGAATTTGGCGCTAGAAGAGGAGCCGCGGAGTTGACCCTTGTCGCTCCGCGGCTGCGCCCAACAGCGGGCCTGTTGCTGAAGAATCTCTTGGGCAAGAGCGAAGGTTTCATCATCGACCACCCGAAGTTTCGGCAATGATCGTGTCCATTGGGCACAGTCTTCATCGGAGCGAGGTTCGTGCCGAATGTCTCCAGATTGGGGATCGCGCACGTTCTTGCTCTCTCCCCAGGGCCAGATGCCAATGTACTTTCGGTTCTGCAGCAGGCCGACAACTAAATGATGGTCCCAATCGGGCGTTGTGGCTCTCCGGTCTTTGGGAACATTGTTTTTATTGAGCTCTCGCACGATCCAGCGAATGGTTCTTCTTTCTCTGACGAACCATTCGAATATCTGCCGCACCCAGTTTGCCTCGTCCGCATTTATCACATATCGCATTCGAGGCTTCGGCTCGCGACCGCGTCGCTTAACGGCGGTGCCGGGAATGGCCTCGGATCCATAGCCGAAACACCAGTCTCCGACCGAGAAGCCTTCCAGCAACGCTCCCTCCTGTCCACGGAGGACATTCTGGCTCAACTCCTTCAAGTATTGCTCGTGGACCAGAGACATAAACGCGGCAATGAATTCCCAGCCGACCCGCTCCGAGTCGATGCCTTCGGTGAGGCTGATGAACCGTACATGATTCACATGGACCAGTTGTTTCAGCAGCGGCATCGTAATAATCGATTCCCTGGCAAGCCGGCTCAGGCTGAAGATGTACAGAACATTGAACTCCCCTTGCGATGCAGCCGCCAACAGGGCGTTCAACCCCTGTCGATTGCGTTTCGTGCCTGAGATTCTTTCGTCCGCAAATTCCAGATCGGGCAGGATGGTGTGCCCTTGCCCCTCTGCAAACTCTCGACACCGTCGCTGCTGGTCCGATATACTTTCATCTCGTTGATGGTCCGAACTGAATCGTGCATAGCTCGCGGCCCGAGCTTGGGGCAGTTGCTGCTTCTGAGCCTTCAATTGCCGCTGACGACGGCGTGTTGTTGTGAGCGCGCTCATCGCCGCCGGAGAAGATGATCTCGACCGGGACGAGCCGAGAAACAGGTGTGCTGATTTTGTGCTGAGACCAATGCTCAGCATCGCCAAACAACCATAAGTAATGAGAACCAGCCGGAGGGTGCTAAGGATATTCGCTATCAGGCATTGCGTCGCAAGTAGCGTCTTTAATACAGTTAATAAATCAGGGGACCGATAATCCCCCTCTCTCCGCTGAACCAAATGCCGTCAAGACATAACCCTTTGTCTTGACGGCATTTGTTCGTTTCTGGTGAGCCCTTCCTCGAGGTTTTGTGGCAGTCTTTGTGGCGTTTTGTAGCAGAGAAGTTCTCTGCCCTGTTCCTCGCCTGACCGTCCAATCGCTTTCCCGGACGCCCTGACGCACTCCATCAGCAGTGCCCGTTGCAGGACGATTGCTGACCCGTCTTGCCCCCCGCTTTTCACTGGACGCTGCTCGCTGAGCCCTTGTGCCCGATGGCAATTCCCCTGGGGAACCGCAGCACCATTCTGGCGACCACGCAGTCTCACTTGACGTTCCTTTTCATCGAGCGTGAAACATCCCTTTCCATCTCTCAAACAGGTGACTTAATGGCTCGAAAAACGAAATCGTTCCGTGTCGGTCGCGTACGTGGCGACCTGCGCGGAAAAGTTTGGTATTTGACCTATTTTGAATTGGGACAACGGCGACGTCCCAAGGTCGGTCCCGATCAGAGCGCAGCCAAACAGATGGCGGCTCAGATCAATGCGGAACTCGAATCCGGAACGACGGCAACGCTGAGTTTCCAAGCAGTCGCAATCGAATAGCTTCGACAGAAATGGCTGGAGCACCATGAGCATGTCGCTCGGTCTTCGGTGGCCACGATCAATCGCTACCGCACCGCGACGAATCATCTCTTGGAGTTCACCAGGGCCTCCCGCATCCCACAACTGACCTCTCAGTTTCGTTCAGATCATGCCGAATTGTTTGTGCGCTATCTGAGGAGGATCGAGGTCCATCCCAATGGGCAACCGAATGCGCCATTGCGGACATTGAGAGACAAGGGAATCCAGTTCATTCTGCAGACCTGTCGTTCCCTGTTTGCCTTCGCTGTCCAGAAGCGACATCTTCCCCCCTATGCGGACAATCCATTTTCGGCGCTGAACGTCGATCGGATGCAGATCGAAAACGCCAAGCCAATTCGGCTGTTCACTCCGGATGAAGAACAGAAGTTTATACTGGCCTGTGATGAGTGGCAGTTTCCCCTGTTCCTGACATTGATGCTGACCGGGATGCGGCCAGGTGAATTGACTCATCTTCTGTTCCCGGAGGATACCGGGATAGAGTTTGACGAACTGGTGATTCGGAACCGTCCGGAACTGGGCTGGCAGATCAAGACGCGGCGGGAACGAGCGATTCCAGTTCATCCCGTTCTGCGACAGGTATTGAAAGTCACAACTCCATCACGATCTTCCGGTGTGCTGTTTCGGCGTCGCCGATTTCAGTCCGGTGGGATCAAACCGCTGTTGGAGGGAATGACATCGGAACAGTTCATCCGGGAAGCAGGAAGTCGGTTGGATGCAGCCAAGACGAATTCAGAGACGCCACTGACTCGGACGGCACAGTTGAAAACCCGCCGAACGGTCTGGGTGGATGCCGGAATCATTCGAACGGATCGGATCCGGAATGAACTCATCCAGGTCTGCGAGTCAGCCCAACTGGGGAGCTTCACTTCCCCGAAAATGTTGCGGCATCTGTTTGCGACGACCTTGCAGGATGCGAATGTCGATCCGCTGATCCGCAGCGAATTGATGGGACATGCCACCGGAAATGACTCCCGGAAACAGCCGCTGGGCATGACCGGCGTGTATACCCATACCCGTCCGGAAACCAAGCGCCGCCAGTTGGAGGAGTCGCTGGAATCTCGCGTTGCGGTTGGGATTGCTGAAGAATGGTTGAGTCGTCGTCAAGAGAGCACGGTCTTCGAGTGATATACCCCATCCTTTGCTCCTCGGAATGATCGCTCAATTCAAGTGGATTTTGCCAGATGGACGGGCCCGTCAACGGTTACCGTCTGTCTGGCATTTTTCCTTGAACTCGTGGAGATCACCAATCTATCCCCGACTGACTTGGCATCGAGCGAACTGAGTCTCAATTTTCCACCCAGACTTCGCTGCAACGTTCGCTCCCACGCCGGTTCAAAATTTCACGAAGCTCCGGTCGTGAACACCGATGCAATTTGTGGTTCACGGAAGGGTTCTTCGGGCGATGTGACCGATTCAGCCACTCCTTTTCGCATTGACGTTCAGTCTCATTTCTAGGGACGCATTAATCTGCTAGATTGATGATTGAACTATTTGCCGATCTGTTCCAGTTCACGTCGTCGGTGGAGCGCACTGAATGAGTGCTGACAAGACTGTATTAAGCGGAAAGTATCGATTGCTCGGAAAGACATTTTCGGTCGCCGGTCCCGTGCGGTGTTGCGTCGGCATTGACGAGTTCGAAACTGCATTCCTTGTCAAATTGTGGCCCTACAGCACTGACGAACCAGACTCACTTCTCCGCGCCTTGTGGGATTCCGAATTGCGCACACTCTACCGCGTCAGCAGTTCACCGGGCGCGGAAGAAACGATCCTAATCATTCGGGATGCACGACTGGATCGAGAAAATAAGGCGTTCGTGATGATCCTGGAGTCTTCTGGGGCATCCGCCTACGACACGCTGAAGGGATTATTGGCTCGTCGCTCTACAATTCCGTGGTTGTCCAACCGCGATGCTGCGGCCCGTCGTGACATGTGGTCCGGCCTTGAGCGGTTGGCAAAAGGTTTGAGGCTGCTGCATCAACAGTATGTCTTGCACCGCAACTTGGTTCCCGAAACTATCTTTGTTGATGGAAGCCTCGGCACATCCTCGCTGCGTCTTGGCGGCTTCGAGTGGAGTTTGAGGCTTGGCGTTCCGCAAAGTGAAACGCCACCGGTTGGCTGGGCGACCCCACCAGAGCTATGCGGAACGAGTCAGCACGGCTATCGTCCGGAGACGGATTGGTACGCACTTGGAATGCTGGCCGCTCGTTGCTTTCTCAATCTGGAGGACATTCCTGCCTCAGATCCAAAGCTTTTGCATGCGCAGGTATACGCCCAGGTTGAAAGGGCAACGAGTCAGCTATCCGATTTTGAACGGCGTTTCATTCTTCGTCTCATCGCGCCGGACTCTCGCGACCGCGTCTCACACAGCAGTGATATCTGCAGCGGAATCACCGATATTCTGGAATTGCTCGACTCAGGAGGCGATTCGCGAAATGCCGCGAGCGCGCTTGTCCTCGTGATCGATCCGAAATCCAACGACGCGCTCGTATCGCATTGCCAAGATGCGGGATTCAGCCCGAATCCTGATGATGCTACTGAGTCGTTCAACCCTCAGGATCAGATTCAAACGGCGAGTCTCGCATCGTTCATACAGAAAGACCTACGCAACGCGCAGCTTTATGCAATCCCGAACTCTGAGGTGCGCCTGCTTGTTGGCAACAACCTCGTGCTCCGCATTGCGAAGTTCCAAGACTACGATGATCAAGGAGAGCAGCGGGCAAGTTGGGATTTGGCGTTTTGTTTTGGCGTCGCGGAGCTCCGCAGGAACGCTGGTGGTGCAGCTTGCAAAGTGCTTCCTGAGGGAATCGTAGCAATCCGGACTCGTCGACAACTTGGAAAAGATCGCAACATTCGACAGCAGTCTCAAAGTTGGGAACCGTTTTTGCCCGTCATTGATCGAACGCAGCAATTGAGGGCGTCGCTGAATCGATTCCATGAGTTCATCCGCTGCACGAACCAACTTGAGTTGCTCATTCGCGATGCGGAAATCTTCGGGTATCAGCTGATCAAATATCGCGTTGACGATGACGGATTGGAGCACGCCACGATTCGCGAATCTGCCCGCCCGCGTGCTCCCTTCCGATTCTTCAAGATAGAAGGTGGGCTTCTAGAGTTCTTACACCGGGAAATCGAGACTGCCAAACCATTCTGCCGCACGGTCGTGCTTACGCAAAACAATGAAGATGGCATGTACATTCCCGGCATTGAGCAGGCCGAGTGTTGGAAAGTCTATAGCTTTGCAGGCAATGAGGTCGAACTAATCCGCGGCCCAGGAGCGCAAAAGTACGGGAAACCTCCCGACATCGGAAGCATTCGCGGATTTGGCATGTTTGGTCAAGTCGCGTTGATTCGACGGCGAAAAAAAGCGATTGATCGATTGGAGGGGCATTCATACCTGCTCCGCTCGCTTTCGGCCCCCGGCCAAGTCTATATGGATACAGGTGAGACAACCTTACCTGTTGCGCTAGATCTCGATGAGGTCGACGAAGTCAAACAGACGGTGATGAAGGACATCCTTCGTGTTCGGCCCATATACGCTTTGCAGGGGCCGCCGGGCACTGGAAAAACCACCTTGGTGGCACATCTAGTACGCCAGATTCTCGAGGACGATCCTGTCGCGCAGATTCTGATCACCGCACAGGCACATGGCGCAGTAGATGTCTTGCGAACGAAAGTACGGAATGAGGCTTTTCACGACATTTCAGAGCGAGACCAACCTCTCGCAGTGCGACTGGGGCAGCATGACTCTGCGGACGATGAAGGATCGGTTGAATCCGTGTGTGTGCGGGTTTTGACCGAAGCGGTTCGCGCAATGCAAGAAACGTCCGTTCGATTGCCACTGCAGGACGAATGGCTTGTAGAATGCGAGAAGATGCTTCAAGACCTGCGGTCTGCTGGACACGAAACTGCGGCTCCCGACTTCGTTGAGCTGGTTCGGCGTGGTGCAAACCTTACTTACTGCACAACTAGTGCAGGCGATCTTGAAGAGTTGGCCGAGCGTGCGCAGTCCTTTGACTGGTCGATAGTCGAGGAATCCGGAAAGGCACACGGTTTTGACCTCGCTCTTCCATTGCAGGCCGGTCATCGCTGGCTGTTGATCGGGGACCATAAACAGTTGCCCCCCTATAGAATTCGAGACTACCGAGATGGCATCGCCAATCTCGATGAAGCGGTTGCAGCTCTCAAGCGGTTGCCGGGGCGTTCCGCTAGTCTCATTGATGCGAACTGGATGAGAGGATGGGACGATTCGACACCAGAGGAGCGTGACGAATTCAAGGACTATGCGCGCCGATGGATCGAAGTGTTTGAGCGTGCGTTTCAGTCCTGCCGCAAGGCACCCGGCGTGGAACGGATGACTTCGAGTGAGTCACCAGGTGCGGCGGCCGGGATGCTCTCCCATCAATACCGCATGCATCCATCAATCGGCCACTTGATTTCCGAGGCGTATTACGAGAACAAGCTTGTTCACAAGACTCAGTCTGCGACAGGGGAACCGCTGCCGAAAATTACTCATCCCTTCGTGAAGCCAGATGGCATTGCTGGCCGCGCCGTGCTGTGGATTGATGTACCCTGGTGTCAGAAGAATGAGTCCTGCGAAGAACATGGCCCCAAGAACCATAAACCCAGGTACACGAATCCTGCCGAGATCGCAGCCATTCGATCATTCCTACAAGAACTCGCTGCTGACAGCAGCTCCGTCGGTAAAGATGCGAACCTGTCCCTCGTTGCCCTATCCCCATACAGCCAACAGGTCCGCCAACTCAATGGAGACCTTACAAACAGCTTGCGGCTTCCCGATGGTGTCACCTTGACCTCAAGCCTTCGCTCGATGGGGGATAACGGGACTGGCGAAAAAGCACGGTTGGCACACACAGTTGATTCTTTCCAGGGAAACGAAGCAGATATTGTTGTCGTCAGCCTGGTTAGAAACAATGCGTTTTTGCCCGAAGAAGGCCTCGGGTTCCTTGACGAAGCTGCTCGTATCAACGTGCTGCTTTCGAGGGCCGAACAATTGCTGGTTCTCGTAGGTAGTTGGGAGTTCTTCAATCATCAGCTGTCGACGGTGCAGCTTGACGATACTCACCATACACTGTGGCACTGGAAGCGAGTCCTGACGACGCTGCAAGACTATTTTGATCGTGGGGTCGGGATTCGACTGCCGGGCAGATGGAATTGAGGTAAATCATGATCGTTCTTGTTCCAATAAGTCGGTTCCGTGTTACCTACGATGTCGCGTTGGGACGGCCCTATTCGCGCTTTGAATACCTGGTGCTGAAAGCGGTCGCGGGCGGTGCAACCAATGTCGACCAGTTGGAGAGCATTTTTGGCGTACACCGTCGACTACTGGTCGAGTCGCTCGTCACGTTGACGCAGGCAGGCTGGATTGCCATTGGTTCCTCAAGCGACAGTGCCTTTCTGCTGACGTTGGAAGGAAATGAAGCCGTAAAAGGTGATGAATCGCCAAGATCGCGCGTGGTTGAGAACCGTGCCGTACCAGTAATCCTGGAGCGGTTGACGGGTGCATGTATTGCGAATGATGCCTTTCGCTATTGGTCGAATCGTGAGATCGCAGAGCGAAATGCAAAAGCAGTGAAACTTCGAAGTCGCATCGGCAAGAACTATTTGGATGATGCGGAGGTCGTCGACCTGCTTCCACGCAGACTGGGGGAATGGATTCACTGGGTTGGGCCGATCGACCAGGACAGCAAGTTGAACCATTGGCTGCCTCTGAGTATCGATCTGACGAGCAACAAAATTGTGGGGTTGCCAGATGAGTGGCAGCACCGATTGACCGACATTGTATTAGAAGAGGCTAGGCGACTAAGTCCGACACTGGATGCCTTGGGGCGGAAGGCAACCCTGGAACATGCTGAGAGGCCACTGCCCCGCGAAGACGCCGACCTGCCCAAGGTTCCAGACGGCGTCTTCGACACGACCCTTGCCGACGAGGACTTTCTGTATACGCAGAAGGAACACATCGAGTTGTTGCGTACCGCTCTTGGCGAGGCAAAGACGTCGCTACTCGTCATGTCGGCGTTTTTGAACCAGCAAAGCGTGCAGCAATTGATGGGCGACTTACTGGGAGCGCTCCAACGTGGCGTCAACATTGATCTGATGTGGGGCTACGCCACGAACTTGGATGACGCACGTCAGGATGCCGCGAAGTGGCTGCGTGATCTCGCTTCAAGTACCAAAAGCAGCGGTCTAAGGGGGGGCTTGCGACTAAACGAAGTAGGGTCACAATCGCACGCCAAGCTACTCGTGTGGGATGGGGAGCAGGGGTTCGAGACGTGCCTTGGATCGTTCAATTGGTTGTCTAGCATCGCCGGAGATGATGCGGCTGGCGCAGACAGCATCAGGAATCTGTCTGTCCGTATTTCCGAACGATCCATCGTTTCGAGGATCTGTCGACGAGCAGCGGTGCTGTTGGATGCAGTACGATCCGACGCGACATCCAGTACTGGTGATAGATGGCGTCAGGTTGCTACCGAGCTCGAGGCCAGCACGACGTCGCGTGAGAGTGGTAAGACGAGCGTGCCCAATGCCAAAGTGTCGATAATCGCCGACAGAGATCACGAGTACTTGCTGCGTCGTGAACTAATCGCGTCGCGGTCGCGCTTGATCGTCGCGTCACATAAACTCGGGCCTATCGCTGAGACGCGATTGATGTCGGCTCTTGACCGAGAACGAGATCCTAACTTTGTCCTGACGGTGTTGTACGGTGAAGCGACGATTGACTCTGATGCTGTCGGTCGTTTTGTCGAGGTGGTGACCAAGGCAGGTGGTGTTGTCAAAGCAGTACCGCGGTTGCATGCAAAGATTCTGATCAGCGACGACGCGTTATGCGTGTCGAGTTACAATTTTCTTTCGGCCGACCCGTATAGCACCGCGTCGGAATCACGTGAGCTTGGAATCAAGATCGTCGGATCGGATCCCGTCGATTCGGTCGTCCAAAGATTAAAGATGTTCTGAGTTAGTGAAAGGCATTTCGCAGCAAACTCCAGTGAGCCCCAGTTCTCTCATTCGTTTTGTGACTGATTCACAAATTGGCCTGAGCGATCGGTTCACGGCTCTCTGATATTGCTGGCGGAGTTCGTTGATGTGGGTGTAGGTGACGATTGCGGATTTGCCGGGGGACTGGCCCATCAGGTAGCGGCGGTAGAAAAGTGGGACGCCGGCATTTTCCAGGGAGGTACTGAATAGGTGCCGGAAGTCTTTCAGCGTCGCCTTCTTCGGCCAGTTCAGTTGTTTCGTTAGCCTCAGGAACTCTCCCTGGACGTGGTCATACTCCATACCTCCGGCGTCCTGCACAATCTGGCGCTGAATCCGATCATTGAACGCAGAATCTCCCTTGCGGTTCTTTCGAATCCTGAGCTGATATTCCGCGATCAATTCTTCAAATGAATATCTTCCCAGTAGAGGAATCTCCTTGCACTCCCAGACAGCCCGCCTCGGAAAGAGCAAGGGAGAGACCGGGGAATGGTCCGAGTCCTGCAGAAGCTGCGGTAACGGATCGATCAGCGGGAGACGTTTGTCACAAAGCCCTTTCGTGTCATAGCCAATCTCCGGGTGACCCAGCACGT
>JAEZFD010000026.1 GCA_023417655.1 Planctomycetota bacterium
GTCCATAGGAAATGAAACGGTCGTCTTGTCATTCTGCCTGAATTGATCTTTTGAACGGGTCTCAGGTAGAGGAGGCAGGCGACCATCCTCTTTTGATGGCGCTGCTCGCCCATCATGAATCTCTGAAATCGTTCTTGAGGGAACGGCGCGACCTCCGCGGATCCCCATGAGGTTCGGGATTCACCTTAATCTCGGCGTAATGTTTTGCCAGCAGCTAATGACCCGGCCAAATGGCGAATCGGATTCGGGGATTCCCGGTTTGCCGGTCAGTTTTCATCAGGTAGATTCGCCTCACATCAAATCGTATGTGTGGTCGCGAGCAACTTGCAAAGTGACTTCCCTGTCTCCGCGCGAGGCCGGCAGCGTTTTCGTTGTCAAATTCCACCTCTGTGTGGCGCTCGGGAGTGCAAGCTGTTCTCTTCCTGTGAGAGCCGTTGGATTTGGCGATGCGCAACTGGCGAACTCCTCGAAGTCGTCGGTTTTTCCGAATAGCGCCAATTCAACATATTGTTGGCCTGTAAAATGAGCCACTAGAATTATTGAAGATCACTCGTTCGGTCGCGGGTACGGATGCGACGAAACTTACGTGGTCTGAACGGCATCAATCAGCTGTGCGCTCGCAGAGAGAAGAAATCATAACGGGAGCCGTGGACTGAGAATGCCTGAGGCGGATCGGATCATCAGATTCCAGAGCAGTTTGCTCTACCGTCTGTCGCACATCGCGCGTTTCGGTTGATGAAAGACTGAATTCCGCATGGCAAGAATGGGCAGCTCTCATCGTAAAACTGTTTAGCGGGAGACGGAACCACTTCTGTCGTCCGCAACAATTGTTTCCGCTGCTCACCCGGGAAAGTGACTCCAAGACGAAGTGAATCAGTTCGCTGCCTGAGGCAGTTATGGAAAGCGAGAGGATGATGGAATTGCCAGTCACCGCGAACGGGACGGAACTGTACTCTGCTCATTCTACGGATCGCCCTCGGCGAATTGTGATCGTGGATGACCATCCATTAGTCCGTAAAGGCCTTCTTACATTAATTTCGCAAGAGGCAGACCTGCAGGTGGTCGGCGAAGCGAGTGACGCCACGAACGCCGCCCGACTCGCGGGCGAAATGCTTCCGGATCTCATGGTCGTTGATCTGTCATTAAAAGGGGGGAATGGCCTCGAACTTGTGAAACAGGTCTCGAGCAGTCATCCACAGATCAAGTTGCTGGTCTGCTCAATGCATGATGAATCGCTCTTTGCTGAACGATGTCTCCGTGCCGGGGCGAGCGGGTATCTCAACAAAGATGCGGCCAGCGAACAGGTGATTGATGCCATCCGCACAATTTTGACCGGTAAGACGTTCATCAGTCCCCAACTCGCCGAGCGGTTGCTGAACCGGATTGTCACCGGCGGCACGAATCAGGTTTCGGCCATTGAAACACTGACGGATCGCGAGCTGGAAGTGTTCGGACTGATCGGACAAGGTCTGACGACTCGTCAGATCGCAGAACGCCTGCATCTGAGCTACAAAACCATCGAAAGTTATCGCGAAAACCTCAAAGCGAAGCTCTCCCTGAAGAACGCTGCTGAACTGAACCGGCATGCCGTGCACTGGGTTCTGGAAAACAGCTGAGATCCGTTCAGCGACGTCACTCTGAGCCCGGATCTCCGCAGAAGCCAGTGGACATGAACCTAATCATGTCCTCTGGCTTCTGATGCGTCGTGATATCGCATATTTCTGCCTCACTCACTGCGGGACGCCTCTCAAGTAGCCACGGATTGATCCCGTTTTCCGGACTCGCCCGCCCTTTCGCTGGCGGGATGGGAGCGGCGATTTTTGCTGGAAGTCGATGCTGGAAAGCAGTTCCGCACCTTTGAAATTCCGGCGATGACGCGCCACAATCCACCGACTTCAATACGTTCCGCTCTCTGTGAAGCAGGGTGGATTCGCGGTTGTCGTGACGTGTGCTTTCCCTTGAGAGATCAGGGCTCTTTGCTCGCACACGTACGATCACTTCGGTCTGCAGGCTACTCGGGGGCGGGGATGCGTGAGTCGCACGCATATTCCTGATTATTGCTCGAAATCATCGTTTCGAAGAAAGTTTCATTATGGCCAGTGCCGCGTCCCTCGCGTCTGCAGCGTTGACTGATAACGACGGAATTTTGCGTCTGACCCCGACCTGGGTGCCACGGTCGTTTCTGCAGCCCGGGCGTCGCCTGAAGCTGCATCCAAACGATTACTATGCCTTCGGAATGGATCGCGGCGGGATCGATGAACGCTGGTTCGCCTCCACGACGCCCGCTGCCAACGAGAACCGTCGCCATGACGAAGGTCTCTCCTACATCATTCACAAAGGCCAGACAGTCACACTCGCCGACGCCGTTTCCGAGCTGAAGGGCGAACTGATCGGCGAAGAGATGTGGAAGACCTATGAACGCTGGCCGGTCTACTCCAAGTTCTTCGACAACATGGGGCCGATTCCCCATCACATGCACCAGAACGATGAGCAGGCTGCCAAGGTCGGACAGCAGGGAAAGCCTGAATCGTATTACTTCCCACCGCAGATGAACGCCATCGGGAACAACTTCCCATACACGTTCATGGGCTTTGAGCCAGGCGTCACGAAGGAAGAAGTCGTCGCCTGTCTCGATCGCTGGAACGAAGGGGATAACGGAATCCTTGACCTGTCAAAGGCCTACCGCCTGAAGCCGGGCACCGGTTGGCTGATTCCTCCTTGCGTGCTCCACGCCCCGGGCTCACTCGTGACCTACGAACCACAGTGGGGTTCGGACGTCTTCGGGATGTACCAGTCGCTGGTCGAAGGCCGTATGGTGCCTCGTTCGCTGCTGACGAAAGACTTCCCTGAAGAATTCCACAACGACAACGAGTACCTGGTCAACGCACTCGACTGGGAAAAGAACGTCGATCCCAACTACCGCGATTCCAACTACCTCGAGCCCGTTGTCTCTGAACAGGGCGACGGCTGGGTCGATAACTGGATTGTGTACGGCAAAGTCGACGGCAAGCAGCTGTTCACCGCCAAGGAACTCACACTGCAGCCGGGTGCCAAGTGCACGATCAAGGACGGCGGAGCCTATGGTCTCGTCACCGTGCAGGGACGAGGTAAGATCGGCAAGCTCGATCTGCAGACACCTGTCATGATCCGGTTTGGCGCTGTGACGGAAGACGAAGTTTTCGTGACCGCGAAGAAGGCTCAGGAAGGGGTCACCTTCGAGAACACCGGAACCGAGCCACTGGTGAGTCTGCGGTACTTCGGACCAAACGCTCAGCCGAAGGCCCCGGCGAACGGTGCATGGAAGAACAAGTAATTCATGTCAGTCTGCAATGCGGATCGACTGACTGACAGTCTTGTTGACTGAGTGGTAATAAAAAGAGCCCCGAGGACTGGTTCCTTGGGGCTCTTTTCGTTTTTGCGGCTTTTTGTCTGCTCGATCCGCGGACACACGTGTCGTTATTGAGGCAGGGCGTTGTTGAACCCGAAGTCTCGTCCCAGGCTGCGCCAGACGGAGTGAATGTGATTGGCCTTGCTGCCTTCAATCCCGTCTTGAACGTTGATCAGTTCGAGAACGAAGATCGGACCTTCGACGCGGTAGGTATGGCCGACGCCCGGTTCAGTCGAACCCAGCCATGCAAAACGAATCTTGTCGAAGCCAGCCTTCTTGATTTCTTCCTGACGCACAGCGGCAACGGCCGGGGCGAGATGGCCGGTGTATTCCTCGATCAGCTTCCAGAGAATGGACTGCTGTTCGTCTGTCATTTCTGCTGCAGCCAGTCCTTCGTTCGGAGCACTCGGAGGATTTGGCTTGCCGACATTCCGATAATCGGCGGGAGCCTTGGGGCTCACGATGATCTTGGCCTGTTGGGCGACATTGCAGGCTTTCAGCAGGTCGAACGCGAGTTGTTCTTCTTCAGCAAGTGTCCGGACGCCGACTTCGGGACCGTTTTCGATGAAAAGCTTCACGGTCGCGGGGTTCGCTCCCCAGCAGCTCGGCGAGTCCCCCAGAATGACTCCGTCCTGCACGACAAAGTTCAGAGAGAGGTGATGGCCCTCGAAGCTGTAACCCCAAGTTCCTTTGTCGCCCGGCGTTCCGAAAATCGTCAGGAAGTACCGCAATGGGTCACGTAAGTGACCGTTCTTCAGCGCCTTTTCTCCTTCGTGAAGGTTGTTTTCCAGAGCCATGATCTGGACGGCCTTGGCATAGCCGACGTCGCTGAGTGAGGCTTGAAGCAGCTTGTGACAGAGTTCCTGCTGGGCAGGAGACATCTCTCGCAGCTGAATCCCCTTTCGGTGCTTCTTGGGAACGTTGGTCCAGTCGACACGTTCCGGATGGTCGAAGGGCATGATCCCTTTCGCCTTCTCTGCATCACTCAGGCTTGCAATGTAGTTATTCGCGGCTTGGGCCATATTGCTGGCGACCTCAGCCGTCGGGTCGGCCGCAGCGACAGCAATGCTGTACGAGAGACTGAGAGTGAGAACTGTCAGCAGGAGTGTTTTCATCGTTCTTCTGATCTCGAAAAGGAGAGAGTGGGGAGCATCAGGTTGGAACGGCAGTGTACGGGACGAATCCATCTGGATCTATGCAACGCCTCAAGATCGGGCAGATTGCCGAGATGCGTCGGGCAAGAGCGAAGACCGACGGAGCGCAACAGTCAGGGTTGTTTGACGGCAGTCTGATATGTCAACTGCTCAAGCCGCTCAATGATTTGCTGACACAGTTGCGGGACATCGTCAAAGACACCTTCGGTCTGAGCCAGCCAGAGGCCATCGGTTGCCATCTGTACAACGGCCAGCAGAATCGGGTCGGCATCGCCTGAATCTTGTCCTGAGAGCAGGGAAGTGATGCATTCCTTCCACTGGATTCTCATCGTGGGATTGTCTCGGGCTTCAACGGCGAGAATACTGCAGAGCTTCTTCGCCTGCTCGTCGCGATTCTCAGTTGCCACCTTCAGATAGGCCCGAGTCATGCGACCGGTCTCGACAGGGTCGGCTGCTGCGATCTCGCGCATCCGCTCCCGGAATCGTTCATGCACATCAACGATCACGGCGTCGATCAGATGCCGCTTACTGGGGAAGTGATGGAGCAGCCCCCCCTTGCTGATTCCGGATTCTTTCGCAACGGCGTCGAGAGTGATCCCCTGCAGCCCCATTGCGCGAATTCGATCAGCTGCCACGTCGAGCAACTGGCGGCGGGTCTCGGCCGGGCTGCGTTTCATCGGTTCAGCGGACGTCATGAGGTGGGCTCATCGTTGAGGAGGCGGGGGCATCTCGTTCGCTCTCTTTCGAGGTCTTTCATTTACTCAATTCAAATTCGTCATACCGTTACGGGGTGACCACTCGACATTTCAGCAGAAGTTGAAATGTCGTTTCCGGAGTCATCCTGCCGATCGTTCTCTTCTCGACGCCGACCGACAATTCGTTCACTCAAGGACTGCATCACGACATAGAAGACCGGCACAAAGAAGACAGCAAGCACGGTTGCTGCGATCATCCCGCCGAAGACGGCTGTCCCCAGTGAACGTCGCCCTGCTGCTCCGGCTCCCTGTGCGATCACCAGCGGGAAGATCCCCAGGATGAATGCAAACGAGGTCATCAGAATCGGTCGGAATCTCATTCGTGCGGCTTCGATGGCCGCTTCCCGGATGCTGCGTCCATGAGCACGCAACTCCTTCGCGAACTCCACAATCAGAATCGCGTTCTTACTCGCGAGCGCGATGATGAGCACGATTCCGATCTGAGTATAGATGTTGTTATCCATTCCGCGAATGGCGACTGCCGCCACGGTCCCCAGCAATGCAAGCGGCACGACCAGAATCACCGCTGCGGGAAGGAACCAGTTCTCATACTGAGCCGCCAGCACCAGATACACCATCAGGACAGCCATGCCGAAGACGTAGAACGCCTGGCCGCTGACCTGTTTTTCCTGATAAGACATCCCGCTCCATTCATAGCCCATGCCAGGGGGAAGTTTTTCTCGGGCCATCTGCTCCATGATCTCCATCGCCTGACCGGAGCTGGTTCCCGGGGCGGCTGTTCCGTTAATGGTCACGCAGGAATAAAGGTTGTAACGCGGAATCATCTGCGGTCCCGTCGTCATGCGGACGCTTGAGAATGCTCCAATCGGAATCATCTCGCCTTTCTCATTGCGAACTTCCAGCCTCTTGATGTCTTCTGGGCGACGACGGAATTGTTGATCAGCCTGGACCTGCACCTGCCAGGTTCGGCCGAACTTGTTGAAGTCGTTGACATACACTGACCCCAGTGCCGCTTGAAGTGTGGAAAAGACCGAACTCAAGGGGACTCCCAGTGACATCGCCTTTTCGCGATTGATATCCACATACAGCTGCGGAATGCCTGCCCGGAACGATGTCTGCAGACTCGTCAGCGACGACTGAGCGTTTCCATCACGGACGATTTCGTCCGCAACAGCCTGCAATTGTTCGAGTCCCTGATTGGCGCGGTCCTGCAGGCGGAATTCAAAACCGCCAGTCTGCCCAAGACCTTCAATGGCCGGTGGCGGAAAGGCAAAAACAATTGCCTCAGGAATCTGCGAGACCGCCATATAGATGTTGCCGAGGATGGCATCCATCGACTTTCCGGGATCCTTCAACCGAATCGCACGATCTTCAAATGAAATGAAAATGGTCACCGCATTCGACACCGTGGACCCATCAAGCAGCGACATCCCGCCAATTGTGAACCACTCTTTCACGCCCGGGGTGCTACCGAGAATGTCATTCAGCTTCGCGATGACTTCTTCAGTTCGTTCCAATGAGGCCGCGTCGTCGAGCATCCCCGCCAGAATGGCGTAGCCCTGATCTTCGGTCGGGACAAAACTGGTTGGCAGCTTCGTGAACCAGTAACCGGTTCCGATTGCAATCACGGCGAACAGCACCATCACGGCCATCGAGTAGGGGAGAATTGCCTTCACGACGGCGACGTACGCCGATTCGAACCAGCTGTAGACCTTGTTGAAGCCTCGAAAGAAGATGTTCTTCTTCTCCGGTGTTGGTCGCAGATAGATCGCACACTGCGCCGGTTTCAGCGTCACTGCGTTAATGGCACTGATGATCGCGGTTGCAGCAATGGTCAGTGCGAACTGCTGATAGAGCTTCCCGGTGATCCCTGCCATGAAGACGGTCGGGACGAACACGGCCATGAGTACCAGAGTGATCCCGATGACGGGACCGATCACCTCGCTCATCGCCTTGATCGTCGCGGCTTTGGGAGGAAGTTTGTTGCGGTCGATGTGATGTACTGCATTCTCGACGATCACGATGGCATCGTCGACGACGATCCCGATCGCGAGCACTAACCCGAAGAGAGTCAGCATGTTGATGGAGTAACCCATCGCTGCCAGTGCGGCGAATGCCCCGATGATGGTGACGGGAACTGTCGTCGCGGGAATCAACACCGCACGCCAGTCCTGCAGAAACACCAGAATCACAATCAGAACGAGGATCCCGGCCTCAAACAGGGTTTTGTAAACCTCGCTGATAGACTCCTCGACGAACTCCGTCGGATTGAACGGAATGTCATACTTCACCCCGGCCGGCAGCGTCGGCTCAATCTCTTTCATCTTCTCTTTGACAGCGTTGGCAACGCTGAGAGAATTCGCACCCGGCAACTGGAAAACAGCGACCCCGGCGGCAGGCTGCCCGCTCACTTCCATCCATGACGCATAGGTCTGAGCGCCGAGTTCGATGCGCGCGATATCGCGAACCCGAGTCAATCGGGCTCCACCACCATCAGGATCATCAACTGACTTGACGATGATCTCTGCAAACTGCTCGGGATCACTAAAACGGCCCTGTGTGGAGACCGTGAACTGATTGTTCTGATCGGAGTTCGCAGGGCGCTGGCCGATCTGTCCTGCCGCCACCTGAATGTTTTGAGCGCTGATGGCAGCAATCACATCGTCCGCAGTCATCCCGCGGGCTTTGAGTTTCTCCGGATCAATCCAGACTCGCATCCCATAGTTGCTGCTGCCGAACACCTGAGTGCTGCCGACGCCGGGTACGCGGCTGAGAAGATCCTTGATCTGGATTTCGGCGAAGTTACTGAGAAACAGTCCGTCATGTTCGCCGTTAGGGGAAGTAAGTCCGACCACAATCACGATATTGGTTGACTGCTTCTGAGCCGTCACCCCGAGACGCTGAACTTCCTGTGGAAGTCGCGGCAGTGCAGTAGCGATGCGATTCTGCACCAGCACCTGTGACTGGTCGAGGTTGGAACCGACCTGAAAGGTAATTGTCAGCTTGAATGTCCCGTTGTCGGAACAGACCGAGTTCATGTAGATCATGTTCTCGACGCCGTTGATCGCCTGCTCCAGCGGACCGGCAACGGTGTCAGCCAGCACCTGGGCGTTGGCCCCGGGGTAATTGGCAGTCACTTCTACTGTCGGCGGCGTGAGCTTCGGATACTGCTCCACAGGGAGCCCGACCAGACACACGGCACCGACGATCATCGTGACAATCGCGATGACGTTGGCAAAAATCGGACGGTCGATGAAGAAGCGATAAAACATAAAGAACTCGCGGTGACTTCAGAGCTGAGTGCAATTCCGATTGAGGTCTCTTACTGGCGATCCGCTTCGCCAGAGGCGGTGAGTCACCCGAGATTAGTTTGACGCAGTCTGCTCTGCGGCAGGCGCGGCTTTCTCGGGGGAGTTCTCTTTCTTTTCGCCGGGACGAACAGGGTTGACCTTCATCCCCGGTCGAACTTTCAGCAACCCGTCAGCAACAATCTGATCGCTCAAAGCGAGTTCGCCAGAGACAACTCGCTGACCGCCGATCGATTCCCCTGCGGTGACTGCACGGCGTTCAATGTTCCCTTCACTGTCGACAACGTAAACGAACGCTCCTGCCTGATCGAAGCCAATGGAACGTTCGGACACTAGAAGGGCGGCCGGATCTTCTTCCGAAGGAACCCGGACACGGATGAACATGCCTGGCATGACCAGACCAGTGTTCGGAAAGACGCCGCGAATTTGTACGGTGCCTGTGTCAGCCTGAACAGTGGGCGAGATGTAATCGATCTTCCCAACAAAAGGGAACGTGCGGTCTTCACCAATCCCCATCATGATGGGGATCGTCTTCTCGCCTGCGGCAAGGTAGCGTTTTTTCAGGCGGACGAGATCGTCTTCGCTGATGGAAGCATATGCATAGATTGGGTCGATGCGGACAATCGATGCGAGAATGTTGGAGCTGTCTGAAGTGACGTAGTTCCCGACGTCGTAAGCCCGGCGTCCGATAATCCCGTCAATCGGAGCGGTGATACGGCAATAGCCGAGATCAATCTCCGCAGTACGTACTTCTGATTTCGCCAGATCGAGTGCCGCCTGAGCACTGAGAATATTCGTGTCGTAATCGACGGTGGCCTGCTCCAGTTCCGCACGGCTGGACATGATCCGCGCACTGGCAGTCCGCTGGGCTGCTTCGGATCTGTCGTATTCCTGACGGGACAGGGCATTCTGTTCCAGCAGGCCAATGTTTCGCTCGTGATTGATTCTCGCCAACTCGAATTCAGACTCATTCAACTTCAGTTGAGCCTGCGCAATTTCTCTCGCTTTGGACTGCATTGCTTTACGCAGATTTGATTCGGCCTCGCTGAGCTTGGCTCGAGCGTAGGTAAGGCGAACCTGAAATGGCTCTTCGTCGATGACGAACAGCAGCTGACCGGCTTTGACCAGATTTCCGTCTTCGAAGTTGCGTTGGACCAGGAAGCCCGAGACACGGGACCGCAGTTCCACCCGCTCACTGGCCTGCGCGGTTCCGGTCTGTTCCACATAACTTGTCACCGCCTGCTGCACAGGCGAAGCGACCGGAACATCAGGAGGCGGCGGTGCCTGATAGGTATTGGGCTGGCCACACCCAGCGAATGAAATCAGACACAGTACCGTATAGAAAGGACGTAATTTCATCGCAGGTCAAACTGAAATGAGGTCGGTGACAACGGCCCGAATCGGGCGAAGAACAGGACGAATCAATCGGAAGAGTCCGCTCGCAGAGTTGCGCCGGGGAAAATACCGTCCAGACGGTCGGTGGTCAAGATGGGTAGTCTATGATTGCCGATCAGGTGACACCGGAACCGATCACAAGGTTCCGGTCAGTTTTCAGAAATCCAAACTCCCTGAAGGCAGTTCCAGCATGACCTCCCGGACGGCACATCTCACCCGCGAGGCTCGTGAAATGGCGCAAGCTCACGAAAATTAAATGATAACGTCAGCGTGTTCTGCATGTGGACCTGAAAATGATACGACTCTCGGTTGGTATTATGACACTCGTTTTCGCATAATTCAGACAGTAACGAGATCCCCCCTGACTGAACTGATCCTCCCGCCTGTTCAGAGTTTCTGTCGAACGTGCCAGCCACCCGGCACCAATCGCCTGCCGTTGAAAACGCCTTCCCCGGCGCGACCTGCGAGAGGTCATCTTCACCAAGGACTGATGAATCAGCATTTCGACGAGAGACCACTCCCCTATGGTTCCTGTCGAAAGAAAAGGTGGTCACGTCGCATGGGACCTCGTGAAGAATGACGCCGGAACGCCGCAAAGGTCGAGGTTCTGCATGCCGACGATTCGCCAGTTTCTGATCCCCGTTGCCTGCTTGATGGGCTTCGTTCAGGGAGTCACCCTCGCCGTCGAACCGGTCGACTATCTTTCTCAGGTCAAGCCTCTCCTCAAGACCCGCTGCTATGCCTGTCACGGCGGCCTGAAGCAGGAAGCCGGGCTGCGACTCGACACAGTCGAGTTCATGCGGACTGGCGGTGACTCCGGGACGGTGCTGAATGATGACGCGGCGTCGTCACGATCGAGCTTGATAATACAACGAGTCTCCTCGACTGATGACGTGGACCGTATGCCTCCTCTCCATGAGGGAGAGCAGTTCAAACCCGACGAAATCGAACTGCTGCGTCGATGGATCGAAGCCGGGGCGCCAGGACCTGAAGATGAAGAACCGGAAGCCGATGCGAGAAATCACTGGTCCTTTCTTCCGATCAAACGACCAGAATTGCCGACAGACAGAAACCTGAATTGGGAAAAGAACCCGATTGATGCCTGGATCGCCGCAGGGCATCGCCAGCAAGGACTGACGCCAAGCAAAGAGGCATCGCGATCGGTGCTTTTGCGACGTCTTTCGATCGACCTGATCGGACTCCCTCCGACAGTCGATGAGTTAGCCGCCGCTGAGGCCGATCAATCGCCTGACTGGTATGAGAAAACGGTGGATCGCCTGTTGGCTGACCCGCGATATGGCGAACGCTGGGCGCGCCACTGGATGGATATCTGGCGCTACAGCGATACCTGGGGACTTCGAGGAACACAGCGGAACAGTTCAGCCCATATGTGGCATTTTCGTGACTGGATCGTCGAGTCGCTGAATGCGGACCGTCCGTACGATGAGATGATTCGTCTGATGCTGGCCGCGGATGAAATTGCTCCTGAGGATCCCTCAGAACTGCGGGCGACAGGATTTCTTGTCAGGAACTACTACACGTTCAACCGCAATCAGTGGATGGATGAGACGGTCGAACATGTCAGCAAAGGTCTGCTCGGCCTGACCATGAACTGCTCAAAGTGTCATGATCACAAGTACGACCCGATTCAGCAGGTCGACTATTACAAGATGAGGGCTTTCTTCGAGCCGTATCTGACCCGGCTTGATCTCGTCCCCGGAGAAGCCGACATCCAGAAGGATGGCATCCCCCGTGTCTTCGACGGATTGCTGGAGCAGCCAACTTTCCTGTTGATTCGTGGCGACGATTCCCGGCCTGACCAGTCCAATCCGATCGCTCCCGGCGTTCCTGAAATTCTGAAGTTCGCGGAACTGGATATTGTGCCTGTCTCCTTGCCGGTTACATCGTATGAACCTGCCCGTCGACCGTGGGTTCTTGATTCACACCTGCAGGCTGCTCGGCAGAATCTGAAGGCCGCCCAAGAGAAGCTTGAGAAGGTGACACTCGACGCTCAGAAAGCCGCTGCGTCTCAGAACGTGACATCACCTGGGCCGAAACCTTCAACCCCAACAGACGCGTCTCCAGCAGCGAAGACAGATTCCCCCAACAATGTTCCTCCTGCGGTTGCACTCGCTCAGGCAGATCTCGCCATCGCGGAAGCGAAACTGAGCAGCGTGGAGAAACGGGCCATCGCCATGCGGGCCGGTTGGCAGGAACCTGTTCCCAACGAGTTATTGCAATTAAATCGGGATGCCATTCTTGCGGAACGCGCGACCGCTGTGGCAGAGTCACGGAAGGCAGTCCTCACTGCGGAGCAGGCTCTCGCAAAGGCAGCCAAGGACAAAAAAGAACCCGCAGAGAAGAAACTGACGGAAGCCCGAACTCAGCTGGAAAAGGTCACGACAGCCCTGTCAGCCGAAATCAAAGAGACTGACAAGTTCACTCCTCTCCCCGGCGCTGTCTGGACCGCGACCCGATTCAAATTCACTGGGGAAGACGATCCCGATGTACCATTTCCTGCTCAAAGCAGCGGACGCCGACTGGCACTCGCGAAGTGGATCACCGATCAACGGAATCCACTGACCGCCAGGGTTGCCGTCAATCATCTCTGGAACCGACATTTTGGAGCACCCCTTGCTCCGACTCCCTTCGATCTCGGTCGGGCGAACGCCAATCCGACACATCCTGAACTGATTGACTGGCTCGCCTCTGAATTCATGGATCAGGGTTGGAGCATGAAGCATCTGCACCGACTGATCGTGACCTCCGCAACTTATCGAATGGCATCAACTCTCGCCGCTGCAGAAGCCAATCTGGCGATCGATCCTGACAATCGATACTGGTGGCGGCGGATTCCGATTCGCGTGGAGTCTCAAGTGGTCCGGGATTCAGTGTTGGCGATTGCCGGAACCCTCGATCCGGCGATCGGCGGTCCTGCAGTTCCGCCAAAAGAACAGGACAAATCGACTCGTCGGAGCATCTATTTCTACCACTCCAGCATTGAGCAGAGTCTGTTTCTGGTGACGTTCAACGAGGCCAACGTCAAGGAGTGCTACCAGCGCGAACGCAGCGTTGTTCCCCAACAGGCACTGGCATTAACTAACAGCGGACTCATCCTCGACGCCTCTCAGAAAATCGCGGACCGGATTCGGCAGACCGCTCCTCAGGACAGTGATTTCGTCGTGCAGGCGTTTCTGCAAATTCTGGGATACACCCCCAATGCCGACGAGTTAGAGACTGCGATGCAGGCGCTCGATGATCTGAAAAAGGTTCCAGACAGTTCTTCTGAACTGGCCCAGTCTCAACTGGTCTGGGTCCTTCTGAATCACAACGACTTCGTGACACTTCGCTGATCAGGTGTAAAGGACGAGAGCATGAACTGGTCACAAATGAACGGGTCACGGTATTCACATCGGACGCGGCGCGGCTTCCTCGCGGATGTCGGAATGGGATTTACAG
This sequence comes from Planctomycetota bacterium, assembly GCA_023417655.1. GTDB lineage: Bacteria > Planctomycetota > Planctomycetia > Planctomycetales > Planctomycetaceae > Planctomicrobium. The sequence goes on from JAEZFD010000026.1 coordinate 13,421, forward strand.
GGCTCGTTCTGGGCGCTCTCCTCAATCGGGACCGCGTCGCTCGCGCTGACTGGACGCCGCCGACAGGGCAGCCGCATTTCACACCAAAAGCGAAGAGTGTGATCTGGCTGTTTATGAACGGCGGCGTCAGCCAGATGGAAAGCTTCGACCCCAAGCCGATGCTGGCGAAGTATGCCGGCAAGTCAATTTCGGAAACACCCTTTGCGGACGTGCAGGATCCCAAACGGTTAGGGATCGCGAGATTCTCGGCACCGGACGCAAACGGACTTCAGCGCAATCAGCTCTTTCCTCCGCAGGTCGGTCACCGAAAATGGGGAGAGAGCGGCATCGAGATTTGCGACTGGTTTCCTTACATCGGCAATCAGGCCGATAAGTTGGCCGTTGTGCGATCAATGTGGACAACAGACAGCAATCACGGGGCACAGACTCAGTTCCATTCAGGTCGCAATCTGATCGACGGTCATTACCCGACTCTCGGCGCCTGGGTGCACTATGGTCTGGGAGCGCTGAATGAAAATCTCCCGCAATTCATTTCGATTGGGAATCGCGAGTTCTGGAACAGTAAAGATGGGCACTATCTGGGGCCCGCGCATGATGCTGTCCCGCTGAGAATTGATCCTAAGAATCCGCTCGATTACAGCCTGCCAGAGAGACCGGTGAATCAGGCGTCACGGAGAATTGCTCAGGATGCGCTCAGTCGTCTGAATGCAATTCGTGGCGTCGAATATCCTGACGACCCGGAGATGGCTGCTCGCATCAAGTCGTATGAACTCGCTTTCCGGATGCAGACTTCCATCCCGGAAATCGTCGACTTCTCGAAGGAAACAAAGGCGACTCAGGAGCTCTATGGGCTGGATCAGCCGCACTGCAAAGACTTTGGCATGCAGTTGCTCGCTGCCCGACGGTTTGTAGAGCAGGGAGTTCGCTTCATCCAGATTCAGCATGGTGGCGGCGGAGCGGGCGCCTGGGACTCGCATGGCGGTCTGAAGGCGAACCACGGGAGGCTGGCTTTACAGGTCGACCAGCCGATCGGCGGACTGTTGCAGGATCTCGACCAGCGTGGGCTGCTGGATGAGACTCTCGTCATCTTTGCATCAGAGTTCGGCCGAACTCCCGGCTCGCAGGGATCCGATGGTCGCGATCATCACATCTATGGCTTCAACGTTTGGATGGCAGGTGGCGGCCTGAAACGGGGAGTCGTTCACGGCGCGACAGATGAAATCGGGTTTCATGCAGTCGAGAACCGGCACTACGTCACTGATATTCACGCGACTATCCTGCACCAGCTTGGACTCGATTCGCGAAAGATGGAAGTGCCGGGGCGAAAGCGGCTCGAAATCGACCACGGCACTCCGATTCACGACATCATCGCCTGACCGGGAAAGTCCGTCGCGATCAGGTGGCTGGCTGGCAGGGGAAGTCGCGGGCGGCCTGCACTGTTTCTTCCGCGGTCATGTCATACTTGCAGGTTGCGACTGACCAGAGGTGCCCGAACGGATCAACGAGCTGACCATAACGGTCTCCCCAGAACATCTCCTGCGGGGGCATCGTCACGGTCGCTCCAGCCGCCTCGGCCTTTGCCATGGTGGCGTCAACATCTGGCACATACAGGTGGATCAGGACAGGGCTTCCCTTCAGCGTTAATGGGCCAACCACGGAATACTGAGGGCACTCGTCACCAATCATCAACGGAGCATCTCCGATCCGGATGCAACCGTGCATCAGTTGCCCGTCAGGAGTGAGAAGACGCATTTCTTCGACGCCGTCAAAGGCCTTCACATAGAAGTCCATTGCAGCAAGCGCGTTTTTGCAGACGAGATGAGGTGTCAGCGAATGAAAGCCAGCAGGAATCGGACTTGCAGCAGGCGTAGGCATGGTGATCACTCCTTGGATGCGAATTTCAGGAACGCAGTGACTGGAACGGTTCACATAACGAGGTGTTGCGCGGGACGGACGTGCTCAATGATTGTCCGCGTCAGCAGTGGTGAGCGGAGCAGGGCATTCATGTCATGGTCGCTGGGAACCAGGCAGAATCGACAGAAATATTTGCCAATCCACAAAGAATTCGAATTCCGCTCCGTTTCGACCATTGCGAATGAACTGAGACCATCAGCAAGTAGAAGGTTGAGCACTCACATAGAAAAAGGCATGTCACAGATTGAGTTCTGTGACATGCCTTTGTGAGGGCATCAGCGGTACGAGGGGCCATTCATCGTGATTTCAGCAGGAAACCGATGAGGACTCCTTTAACCTATGAAAAATCGGTTGGATTGCCGAAGAGGCCTCCACGCTTCTTTGGATCGCCGGTGCCGCCCTTGAGAGGCTCCTTGCGTTTCCGTTCATACGCCTGACCTTTCCCTGGAGAGAGGTCTTCGTCCTTCGGCCGTTCCATGCCTTCTGGCTTTTCTTTGAGAGCCTTTGCGGAAAGGCTGATCCGCTTCTTCTTTGGGTCGACTTCAATGATCTGAACTTCAGCCATGTCGCCGACGTTCAGAATCTCAGTCACTCGCTTCACGCGCCGGTGTTCGAGTTCGCTGATGTGTACGAGACCTTCGATGCCGGGTTCAAGTTCGACGAATGCTCCGAACGCTTCCACTCGGGTCACGCGGCCAGTGACATTGCTCCCCTTGGCATATTTGTCTTCGGCGGTTCGCCATGGGTTTGCCGACAGCTGCCGCATTCCCAGGCTGATTCGGTTCTTCTCGCGATCAATGGACAGGACCTTGACTTCGACTTCCTGTCCTTCCTGCAGCACTTCGTTAGGGTGCCCAATGCGGACCCAGCTCATCTGAGCAACCGGAAGGAAGCCGTCCATGCCGCCGAGATCGATGAATGCTCCGTAGTCTTTGATCGTTTTGACCCGACCGGTGCGGACCTGATCTGGCTGAATCTCATTCAGTAGATCGACCTTCGCGGCCTCACGTTCTTCAGCAAGCAATGCACGACGGCTGAGAACCAGTTTGCGCTTTGCTGGGTTGACTTCCGTCACGCGGACGCGGAACTTCTGGCCGACGTACTGGTTCAGATCGGCGACGAAGCCCAACTCAACCTGGCTGGCCGGAATGAAGCCACGCAGGCGGCTGACGGTGGCTTCGAGTCCGCCCTTGTTTGTCTTGGTGACAACGCACTCAACGACCTGATCTGGTGCGAGCGAGTCCCAGTCACCTTTGACCTGCGAAGTCCCACGGGGACGATTGACGATGATCAGGCCTTCAGCATCGTCGACTTTGTCGAAGACGAGCTCAACTGTTTCGCCAATCTGAGGGGGCTTCTTGGCATCAAATTGACGGAATGGGACGGCCCCGGTCAGTCGCAGTCCGAAATCCACAAAGACGCTGTCGCCATGGATCCCCTGGACGGTGCCAGTAATTTTCTGGCCGGGCTGCAGCTGATCGATGTCTGTCAGCTTTGCAGCGGTCGGAGTGGCGGCTTCTCCGGCAATCTCACCTGTGGCGAGTGCCTGTTCGATCGCGGCTTCGATGGAAGCTTCAATCGGTTCGTCCGCAGGCAGTGCAACGGGCTCGGACGGATTGGCAGCGGGAGCTTCCACTGCTTCCTTCGTCACCTGTGCGACTGTCTCGGCGATGGCCGCTTCAATATCGGCGTCATTCGCGCCGGGAACTTTCACCGGTTCAGAACCTGCGGCCGCATTCGTTCCTGCTCCAAGAGAAGGAACCGCCTTGGCTTCATCTGCACCATGGGGACGCAACTGCAATTTGCGTTTGGCTGCAGCTTCGTCGGTTGTGTCTGCAGTCGCTTCGGCCGGCGCGGAAGGAGTTTCCACGGGAGCGTCTGACTGAGACGAGGTTGGAGCAGTTGCTTCCGGAGCGGGGGGAGTGGCCTCGTCCTGAGCGGGAATGTGATCTGTACTCATGCCGCGTCGACCTACATCATCTGCCGCTGGCTGGCGAACCGAAACTGGTCGACCGAGCCGCGCTGAATCGTAATCAGGGGACTGTTTGTTGCGTCACCTGGAATTCAACGGACTCAAAGACTGTCACTGCATGATCTCGTTCTTTGAAGTGCAGGACTTCAGAACAATTCATCAGAGCCCTTGCGGAAAGCTGTTACATTCACTCAGGAACGGCGCGCTGATTCCGCAAATTTGTCCGTTAGTGCTCCAGGCACTGGAACCCGACTGTCCGCCCCAGTCCGAACAGAACGAGTCCGTCGCGAATTCTCTAGAATCTCATGCCTCAAACGCAAGTCCCGCAGCCCCTTTTCGATGAGGGAATTCCGGGATCATTCAGACGGGTGCGGAAGCAGGATTTCGCGAAAAAGTGGTGGTCAGCAGGTCTCGTCGAGCGATTCGACAGTTCTCGCCCTCAAATTCACACCGCGAAGACACGTCATTCGGAGATGTAAACTCAGCAAATCGCCCTACCGGGCGAAAAGTGGCGCATAGCCGAGATCAACTTTTCGCCGGCTCGGATTGAAGCGGAACTGCTGCAGGAGTCGGAGCAGTTTCTCACCTGCTTCGCGGTTATAGGTCCCTTTGCGATCGAAGAATTCTTCGAAGCCAGGCATTTCCTTCGCCCAATTGCCGTAGGTGCAGACGAATCCCATCGACCATTCAGGAAAGGTCCGTTCTTCGATGGTGCGGTGCAGCATGACCTGCAGGCACTTGTGTCTGGGATCATCGGCAATCCGACCATAAGTGCCGAGGACCGCCGTTTCAGGGCCCTCCAGCACATGAAGAAAGGATCCTTCGTGATAGACAAGAATTCCAGTGACGTCGAACAGATCGTTCTGCACCCGACTCTTCATCAGCAGCCGTGCGAGCTCGGCACTGGAGAATGGGACGGTCGCAACGCTTTTATAGAGGATCTGCAACATCGGAGAATCTGACTCTGAATTCTGGTCTGACATGCAGGACAGTTTTGATGCGACTGCCCGACCAAAATTTGATCGAGTCGCAACAGAAACTGTAGATGACACGCAGAAAGCTGTTTGACTACTGCAACAGTAGTTTCAAATTCTCATCATGGCTGGAAGAACTCAGGAAATCCTGATCGACGCCGAACGAGAGAGCAGCAGCAACTGAAATTCAGGCTCTGCGATGCCGCTCGCACGATCAGCGACGGCGGGATATGGCTGAGATTCGCCTATTTGAGTGATGCTTGTGCTTAATGAAATCGGCCTTTTTCATCCGGTCGCTTCAACCTTTTCGAGAGTCGATCGGCCAATTGAATGGGAACAGGCAGAACTCTCTTTCCCTGCGACTGTTCGGTCAATTGAACCGCCTCAGAGAGTGTGATGCGATGACCGACGGAAGCATAAACGCGCTTCGTTGAGTTTTCGTGACCGACTGCTGCGGCGATGTTCTCGTCATCAGCTTTGACCGCCAGTGACCGATCCGAAATCTGCTCTGGCTGAACTCGTCCGCAGAGAAGCGACTTTCCAATCCCAATCATGGGGTGGTCAAGTGCGACTCCCAGACAGGTTGCAATTCCTGCCCGCCAGGGATGCAACTGACCATTACCGTCGCAGAAGATGACGTCGGCGAGCCCCTGATGGTCGCGGATCTGAAGGCACAATTCCAGCATGGCAGGGAGTTCCCGGAAGGTCAGATAGCCGGGGATGTAGGGAAAGGAGACAGGGCGAATCAGGCCGTGTTCAGAACAGACTTCAAGTGAGTCCGCATCAAGTTCCACATAAGCGGCGATGACGTGACCGTCGCTGGTATAAGCTGCGTCGATGCCCCCCAGTGTCCGAGGTGACTTTTGAAGGGGGGACGATTTCACCCGCGCGGCCAGTTGCACCTGGAACTGCCGGAGACATTCCAAGGGGCGCGAGCTGTGAAAGTCAGTCCAGCGTTGAGTGAAGTCAACTTTGCCAGTATCGGAAACGGAAATGCCTTCTGCGCGAAGACGCTTGGCTTTCAGCAGCGGATCTCCGAGGACAGAGAGACCGATCTCGCCATTGCTGCGAACGACGCGATGGCAGGGACATGACTCGGTGTGAGCATGATTCGAAAGATAGTCACCGAGCCAACGGGCTGACCTCGCACGTTCATCACCCAATGCGCGGGCGAGGTCCCCGTATGTCGTCACTGTCCCAGCCGGAATCTGCGACAGGAGTGACTGAACTTCCCCCGGCAAATCAGGGAGTAACTCAGATAACTCTTTCAGCACAGCTTCCGGAGGAATGGTCACATGTCCGTTCCGTCATCGCAGTCGAGAACATCAGACGGACGATTCATCGCCGGTCTGTCGCAACGGTGTCCAACCCGTGTTCCCGGGCGTGGGCTCGTCGGCAACCAATGAAGGACGCGCGGCCGAAGTTCCCGGCTTTAACTGCGGACCAGTCTTGTGAGCATCGAGAATCACCTTGAGTTGATCGGCGTTCATGACTTCGCGCTCAATCAGCTCAGTGGTCATCTGCTCCAGCACAGGTCTCCGGGTACGAAGAATCTCGCGGGAAATCTCCATGCATTCATCGATGATGCGACGAATTTCGAGATCAATCTCGCGCAGCGTGTGCTCACTGTGCATGTAATCTCCGGGACCGGTCGAGGCCCCATTCAGGAACGGTGACCTCTTGGATTCCCGATAATTCACGCGTCCCAATTTCGGGCTCATCCCGAATTCCATCACCATCCGCTGAGCCAGATCAGTGGCCCGCTCGAGGTCATTCTGGGCACCGGTCGAGGTTTCTTCGAAGACAACATCTTCAGCGGCGATTCCACCCAACATCACACAGATGCGATTGCGAATCTCGGTTTGCGTGACCAGATGTCGGTCATCTTCCGGCCGCTGCAGCATGTAGCCTAGTGCTCCGAAGCCACGCGGAATGATCGAAATTTTGTGAACAGGATCGGTCTGCGGAAGACTGCAGGCCACGAGCGCATGCCCACATTCGTGGTAGGCGACCCGTTGCTTTTCGTCTTCCTGAATGATCTTGGAGGCCTTTTCCAATCCTGCGACGACGCGTTCGACTGCCTCTTCAAACTCGTGCATCGAGACTGCAGTTTTGTCTTTTCGTGCGGCGAGCAGGGCGGCTTCGTTCACCAGATTCGCGAGGTCAGCACCGACGAAACCTGGTGTCAGGCGGGCGATGCGTGCAAGATTGACGTCATCTCCCATCTTGATTTTTTTGGTGTGCACCTGCAGGATCGCGGTTCGACCTTTGTAGTCCGGTCGATCAACGAGAACGTGCCGATCGAAACGACCTGGGCGCATCAATGCGGGGTCGAGCGTTTCCGGGCGGTTCGTGGCCCCCATCACAATCACGCTCTGGTCCGACGAGAAGCCGTCCATCTCGACGAGCAACGCATTCAACGTCTGTTCACGCTCATCATGTCCCCCGGGCATGCCGCTACCGCGGACTTTCCCAAGTGCATCCAGCTCATCGATGAAGATGATACTTGGCGACTTCTGCGCGGCCTGGGAGAACATATCACGAACACGGGCGGCTCCGACGCCGACGAACATCTCGACGAAGTCAGACCCAGACAGGCTGAAGAAAGGGACACCTGCTTCACCGGCGACCGCTTTTGCCAGCAGGGTCTTCCCGGTTCCCGGTGGTCCGACAAGCAGCACGCCGCGAGGAATCCGTCCTCCCAGGGCCTGATACTTGCCTGGAGTTTTCAGAAATTCGACGACTTCACGGAGTTCTTCAACCGCCTCATCGATGCCGGCAACATTATCGAACGTAATGCGGACATCGTCCTCGGCGTAGAGGCGACCCCGGGACCGTCCAAAAGACATTGCCTGTCCCGGTCCGCCGATCTTTCTCAGGAAGATGATGAAGACGAGGACGACCGATGCCATCAGCAAGATGGAGAGCACCGTCCCCCATTCGGTTTCCGGAGAGGCGCCGGTGTAATCAATCCCCTTTTTGTCGAGAAGGTCACTGAGTTGAGAGATTTTCTGATCGGCAATTCCACCAATGGCGATGCGATAGCGCTGGAGTTTTTCCCCGTTCTTTCCGTCCGCGGGCGCTGTAGTTTCTCCCAGGACAGGGACTGCGGTTTTGTCGACTTTGGGCAGATTCTGGAACGAGATGAACTGACGTCCGATGACCAGATCATGGACGTTGCTGGAGTTGTAGGCCCCGGTTTCTACCTTGCTGACGAACTCCCCGAATTTGACGGGTTTCGCCATCGACTGTTCGCGCATCCATGTCCATCCGATGATGAGCACGATACCGCCAACAAGCAGATACCAGAATGTTGCGCCGGAGTTCTTGTCAGAGCGTTTCGGGTTCGGTTTCCCCTCAGGAGCGGGGCCGGGCGAACTCGGCGGAGCAGATTTCATCGACACTTCTTCCCTGTGAGGTGCTGCCGCCGGCCCTGCATGATCAGTGGCTACGACGCAAGGCAGTTTGAATCAGGAGGTTGCAAACGATCAACAAGGCAGTCTGCGCTCGGAGACTCTTGATTCACTCTATGTGGCGGTGTGCTGACGGTCAATCAATAAAAGATGAACAGAACATCACGATCGCCGCTTCACTCCCGATGATCGGAACCGAGATATTCGAAACGCGGAACCAACTGTCCATTCACGTTCACCGATTCCGTAAACATGTTGTGAGGACGAACCCAGAGGCCCCGATCGCCGTATTCAGGCCGATAGACCACCAGTTCTTCTTCGGTCTCGCTGTGACGGGCGACTCCAATCACAACGTACTCATTCCCTTTGTAGTGCCGATATCGACCCGTCGGGACAGGCGAAGCCATATCAAGGTGCTCCTGGTTCTTCATTCAATCGATGACGTGTCGACACCCTGTCATATTTGCAGAGTGTCGACACTTTCGAATCCGACCCCATCTTAATCAGGGGCAGCCTGTAAGAGGCCGCCTCAAGGAGCAGTCGGGAAGATGACGTCCTGGAAGGCCTTCCGGACGTCGCTGGCATCGGCATTTGCGAAATTCGATCGCTGCACCATGAGCACCCAGGCGATCTTTCGCTCCGGGTCAATCCATGCCTGCGTTCCATAGGCACCGCCGTGACCAAATGTGCCTGGCGAAAGTCTTTCGGTGATCCCCTGTGGTTCGCGAACGACGCAGGTTCCGACTCCCCAGCCATTTCCGGGCGTGAAGCCTGTTTTGTGTTCGTCGGTGGTGTTAATCGTGCGGAAAAGCTGCACCGTTTCGGGCTTCAGGTAACGGCGGCCGTCGAGTTCGCCTTCATTGAGAAGCATCCGGCAGAGACGACCATAGTCCGGAGCGGTCGAGAAAAGTCCCATGTTCGGGTACGGCGGCCGATCGCGTTCCTCGGCCTTCTTCCCATGTAGCAAGCGATGCTTCGGCTCGACTTCGAGTTCGCCTTCGTCCGTCCGGCGATAGGCAATCGCCAGCCGCTGAAGCTGCTCAGGCGAGAGATAGAAGGTGGTGTTAATCATCTTCAGAGGCTGAAAGAACTCCTCCGAGAGATATTCTTCAAACGGCTTCTCGGTCAGGATTTCGACAATTCTTCCGGCAGTATTAATGCTCGCCTGCGAGTATCGCCACTCCGACCCCGGCTTGAAATTCACAGGTTTCGAAACATAGATCGGAATCAGGTCTGCCAGTACGCGGGCATCGACGACTTCCTCAGCCTTGGGTTCCTGAAGGCCGGAGGTGTGGTTCAAGAGCTGCTTGATCGTGACGTTGACCGGCTGCCCCTGTTTGTCCTTCAGTTCCTTGAATTCGGGGATGAATTTCGAGACGGGGTCTTCCAGGTCCAGCTTTCCTTCTTCCTGCAGCTTGCAGATGGCCAGACCGGCGAGCGGCTTGGTCATCGATGCAATCCAGAAGATGGTATTCGTCTGCATCGGTGTGCGCGTTTCCCGATTGGACTCTCCCACCGCATCAAGATAAAGAACCTGCTGGGGCGTCACGACGATGGTGACGGCTCCGGCGATCTCTTTCTTCTGGATCAGTTCAGCCATCTTCTGCTGTACGGCAGAGAAGTTTCCGGCATATGGAGCTGCAGTGGCGGGCGACTGCGCCGCAGAATATGACGGAAGTGCCAGACTGCTGGCCACTGCAAGTCCAAAGACCCATCGTGAAATCAATCGTGGCATTAAAGCGCTTTCTGTCTGGAGACAAGCCGGAAGGAGCAGGGAATTCCAAAAAAAGATGATGCGCTCCCATCCAGTTCATACTGCCCGTTCCCCTGTGAACGGAGACGCCGTATGATGGCAGGCAGACGCCTTGTTTGCACGGGCACCGCCTCCGGAAAAATCCCGAGGCCAAGGATCGACCGCAATTGCCTCGGATCTTTATGTAGAGTTTGAGGCCAATCGGTCGATGCGATCAGGCGAGGGCATCGTAGAGGAACGCGACATGTCTGCGGCACGATTCAAGACACTACTTGATCAATTGTGGGCTGACTTCTCCACACTGAATCCCCAGGCGGCAGCGATTCATTCACTGCTGGAGCAAAGGGGAGAACGTATCCTCAACGATCACATCGCGTTTCGGACCTTCTCTGATCCTCGCGTCAACATCGACAAGATGGCGCGGCCGTTTGTCGACGCTGGATACGTCTTCAAAGAGAATTACGCCTTCGAGCAGAAACAGCTTGACGCTCGGTTCTATGAACACACCGATGTGAACTTCCCGAAGATCTTCATCAGTGAACTGAGGCTTTCTTCCTGCAGCGATATTGCCCGACAGATCATTGATTCCCTTTTAAATCAGCTGTCGGAAGAGATCCTGACCTCTCCGTATCTCTGTGTTGCAGGCCGCCCCTGGGAAGTCTCTTTCGCGGATGCGAGTCTGCTTGCGAAAGAGAGTGAGTACGCTGGTTGGATGGCCGCGTTCGGATTTCGGGCAAATCACTTCACGGTGCTGGTGAATGAACTGAAATCAATTGGCTCGCTCGAGGAACTGAATTTGCTGTTGAAGCAATCTGGATTCCCGCTGAACTCCGAAGGCGGCGAGATCAAGGGATCACCTGAAGTCCTTCTGGAGCAGTCTTCGACACTGGCTTCTCCGGTCTCTGTAGCATTCACCGACGGAGACCATGAGGTGCCGGGCTGTTATTATGAGTTTGCAAAGAGGTATCCTCTCCCTGACGGCAAATTATTCAGCGGATTTGTGCCGACTAGCGCGGACAAAATTTTTCAGAGCACCGATCGACGGACCACCGGCTCCTGATTTCAGGGAGTTGTGGCTCAACGAATCGTCGGCTCACGAAAACACGGATGGAAGTGATGATGCAGAACTCCGACGATGCGATCAAACCCTCAGGCGATGAAGCCCCCATCAAACCTCGACGCGGCTGGCGGATGGTGTTTTGGGGCGGCTTATTGTTGATCATTGTTCTCATTGCTGCGCTTCCATCCCTCGTCGCAGGTCTGTTCCAATCGCCGCAGGGAATCGCCTGGCTTTCGGGGCAAGATCTTGGCCGATTCACTGTCGGCCGTGCCACGATGGGATGGCAGGTTCCTGTGATGCTCCGTGACGTGGTGATGAACGATGGTCATGGGCGGATCGTCGCTCAGGTCGACTCTGTGACGACCACACGATCTTTCTGGGACATGCTCACCGCTCCGAAAGATCCTCTCAAGCTGACACTGGATAAGTTAAAGCTGACAGTTGTTGTCAAAGAGCCTCACACACATCAAGGTGAGCTCAACGTGAAAGAGGTTGTCGACGCTATCCAACGTCAGGCACTCCCTGAATATGGACCGCCAATCAAGTTGGTCGTGACGAACGGGACAGTGGAATTTCAAACTCCGGATCAGCAGGTCATCGAAGTCTGGAATGACTTCAGCGCAGAGTATGACTGCACGACTGAAGGCGGGTTAAAGCAGACCGTTCATGCCCAGTTTGCTCCGTCCATCGAACGAGGAACGGGCGTCGTGGCGATTGATTTGACTCGTGAACAAATCGCCGGGGTTGCCGGAGGAGAATCAGTTGCTCTGACAGCGACAGCGGACCGGGCATCGCTCAAGGTAGCTCAAGGCTGGCTCGCTCATTATCTGGGACCTGATCAACCTTTCCGCTATGTCAGCGGACAGGTCGATGCTCAATTCGAACGACGTCCTGAAACCGGCTGGCAACTTGTCACAACAACTGCCTTGGAAGAGTCTTCGCAACCCAATCTGCAGATCCAGTTCTCAGGGGAAAGTCGATACTCCAAAGCTGATGATCAGCTCGTTTTAACACGATTCGAAGGATCCGCTCCACAGGTCGCGCTGCAACTTTCAGGAACGCTTTCCGAGATCTCTCGTCAACAGGTCGTGAACGCTCAGGGACGCATCCAGACCCCGGGAGCGCCTCTCCTGGACCTACTCCCTCCTGAGATCCGCCGAGAAGTGCAGATCACTGGGATGAATGTTTCCGACATCGCAGTGCAGGGGGCTCTGGCGCCTGAACCGCAGAGCACTCAGGGCCCGCTCACAGCGAGCATGAACATTCAGTGGGAATCTTTAGCGGGCTATGGCCTGCGCTCGACGAACGGCACCCTCAAGGCGGCCTATCAGGATGGCGTCGTCACATTTCAGCCGATTAACGTGAACGTAAACAACGGGAAGCTGCATCGCCTGCCGACTCTTGATCTGACGACGACGCCTCGTTCGCTGAGGTTTTCAGAAGGCCTGATGCTGGAGAATGTCGCGCTGACGGAAGAGGTCTGTCGCGGCTGGCTTCAATACATCTCCCCGACGCTGGCGGATGCCACGACCGCATCTGGATCGTTTTCACTTGCCATGAGAGACGGGATCTTCATTCTTGGACAACCGGAAAAGAGTCAGCTCGCCGGGCAGCTCATCATCTTCGATGGAAAGGTGCGTCCCGGCCCACTAGCCGTTCAGCTTTTGCGGAACGTGGGACAACTCGAGCAGTTGATCAAACGGGCCGGAATTCCGGATCTCAGTGAGCAGGCCTTCATGGAGATTCCGCAGGAAGAGGTGAACTTCGTCTTGCAGGATGGACGCGTTTATCACGACGAGTTCGCTGTCAACATTCGACAGATGCGAGTCTCAACTTCCGGTTCAGTGGGGATCGATCAGACCCTCGCTCTGCTGGTTCGATTACCGATTCCTGACAAGTGGCTGGGAGATGTCGGCCCCGTCCTCGCGTCGCTACGCGGAGAAGCGATTGAACTCAACGTCCGGGGAACCTTTAAGGAGCCTCAGGTTGATGGTCGCCCTATTGCGGAATTCGGAAAACGGATCGGAGTCAAAGCGGCTACAGGCTTGATTGAAAGAATCATCGAACGCCGGAATGAACGTGGCCGGTAGAGTAGTTTGCTCTGTCGACTGCCCGCGCAGTACGCGTTTCAGGCGATGAAAGACTCAATCCAGCGTGGCACGACCGGGTAGAACACAATTCCCAGCCGTTCTGACTTGCCTGCGACCCGCAGCGTGAGACACGTCTTATGGCGCTGCTGTTGGCTGCGTCATCCGATTGAACTGCGTGGGATCAAATGCATCAGGCTGCAGGTGACGCCGCGCCGCTTTCAGTTCAGGGCTTTGCGTTTCCGACGGCAGCTGGTGAACTGGTTGTCCGCTTGGAACAGGTGCACCCGGCATCGCTTTCACCGGGGAGTCAGGCAGTCGACCGGGTTCGCGCACCGGGCTGCTGACAATTCCGGCAGCTGGCTGAACGGCGGAGGAAGTTGACGAAGTTGACGCCGACTCGCCAGATGCTGCCTGTTCACGGGCGAACTGGATGACCCAGTTCTGTAGAGCGACATACTGTTCCCGGTTCTGACCGATGAACAAAGCCCTGTGATGGCGAGTCTCTTCCAAGGGCTTCTTCAGCAGTGGGCTCTGCGCAGGGCTCGTCGAATCGATCCAGTCTTTGAGAACCTCCAGATTGGATTCAGTCGCCATCTTCAGGTTGCGTGACTCCATTCGAACGTTTGTCAGGCGAAACGCATTCTTGGCGATCTGGCCGTGGCAAGCTCCGTTTGCACAGCGGCTCATGAGAATCGGCTGGATCTTCGTCTGAAAAACGACTCGCGAGGGACGAGGGGCATATTGTTCGTCCGGCGCACGCCCCGGAGAGGCCGTTTTGATCATTGTCGCGGAAGCGGGAGTGACTCGATTTCCCTCAGCTTGGTTTCCGTCAGGCAGCCTCTGAGTAGACAAAACATAAGCATCGATACGCTGCAACATCTTCAGGGCATCGCTGCGCTGCGGTTCGAGCTTCAAGGCGGACTGGACTTCGGCATACGCCTGTGCCCAGAGGCCGTTGACGATACACCACTCGGCGAGTGAAAGGTGTCCTTCCGCCGATGGCACCTTCATTGAATCCCGCATTGACTCATATGCTCCGACGAGCGATGCGGAGGTGACGCTGATCTGGTCGAACGGGAGCACCAATTGGTGTCCATTCGAAGTGCCGACCCGATATCCGCCTGGGACCTCTGTGATTGTCCCTTCGAAGATTCGACCGTCATTGAGAACAGCAACCCCGGGGTTTCCCATCGATTGCGCTGACACGTTGCTGCACTGCACAATCATGAGCGTCAGCAGGGTCATCCAGAAACAGGTCCGTTGAGTGGGCAGCAGCATAACTGACTCCAAACCAGATCCTTTCAAGGCCCGCAAGCAGCCATTCAGGGACAGGTCAGGGAGGATCGAAAGGGAAGGATTTCTCGCAGAGAAGGGGCGATGCGGGAGTCTCAGGAACTTCCCTGATCCGGTCAAGGTGGGTCTCGCAGTGCGGTGATGTCTCAAGGTTCTCCGGTCAGTCCCTGTCAAAAAACGGCGACTTCTGCCGTTTCAAAGCGGGCAACTGGTGACAGTTCAGAGGAACTTGATAAATTGTCGGTGTTCCGATCCAGTCGATATCCCCTTTAGTGACCTCCTCAGTTCATGGCAGAGACATTGCGACGCTCCGGGCCATACCGGAAAGCCCCTATCGTCTGTGCGCAGTCTCGCTGCTGCGGAGAAACCTGAGCCGGTTTCGACTCGATCACCAACACACTGAACGGCCTCGATGCAGGCCCATTCAGTGGAACCTGCCGGAACGACTAACCGCCGGACGATGGACTAAATATGCCGAAAATCCGATGTCAGGGCTGCGAAACTGTCCTGAATGCTCCAGAGAAGGCTCGAGGCAAAGTCATCGCCTGTCCGAAATGCGGGACGAAAGTCAAAGTGCCGGGTGAAACGGCTGTCAGCTCTCCGGCGAAGAAAGCTCCGCTGAAGGAACAGACCGTTGACTTCGGTGCGATCGATCTGGACCGCCTGCAGCAGGCGACAGACGGTCCGCAGATTTGCCCATACTGCACGGCGGAACTCGATCCGGAAGATCCCGTCTGTCGTCAGTGCGGAATGAACGTCCAGACCGGCCAGATGGACGCAGCGGAGAAGCGGCGCCGTGCGATCAAAGGCCCCGACCCGCAACTCTTTTATGCCAACGCGTGGAAGTCCTCCTGGGAGTTCCTGAAGGAAAACGTCAGCCTCGCAGTACGGACCGGACTTTTCTGGTGGGTTTTCGCCACTCTGAACGCCATCTGTGCGTATATGTCATTCGTTTACTGCGAACGAGCGCCGACCAAGGCGTTTTGGGGCGGACTCACATTGCTGACCGGATTCGGGATTCCGGGGTGGTACCTGTATGTGCAGCTGAAAGTGATCGCCGCCTCACTCGTCAAAGAGGAGTTCCGCGCTGACCGTGTGCACTTCGATTTCTTCCAGTCGGTGATGGGAGGGACGCGCGTTCTGTTCTGGCCGCTGGTCGTGATTGGACCGATGCTGCCCGTCGGTCTGGTCCTGTTCGGACTTCTGAAGTTGACGGATAATCCGCTGGCGGAAAATCCCATGTTCATCCTCGGAGCCCTCGCCGCGATTCAGATCCTGCCCTTTCTGGTCTTGCCGATCGCGTTAGTGCACATGACCGCGCGGCACACCTATAAGGCGTGGATTCTCTGGGAACTGCTCATCATTTTCACCAAGAACGTAGGGCCCACCCTCTACCTGATCCTGATTTCTCTGCTGGCCTGTATCCCGACCATCGGTATCGCTGCCGGTATTTTTTATCTGATCGGTGCAGCCAACCCATTCGTGAGTGAAGTTCTCGTCGGCGCACCCGCAGCAGATGGAAAGTTCACTCCCGGGCTCAATGGAAATATTGCCTTGTGGCTCATGAAGGTTGCTGATCTGGGGACGACTCAGGACTCTGCGAGCTACATCCTGCTCAAAGGTCTGATCAATATCGCGGCCACGGCGATTCTGTTTCTTCCGATCGCCTTTTCGGCAGGATTTCCTGCTGTCTTTGTGATGCGAGCTGTTGGCTTGTTTGGTTATTACCGCACCCGATCACTCGATCTGGTGACACGAATCATGCCGGGAACCCCTGCGACTTTCTGGGTGCGGTATCTCGCACATACCGTCGACCTCTGGTTCATGCCGCTGACCGGATTTCTGGTCACCTCAAACGCAAAAATCCTTTCTGCTTTCTGGACAATCGTTGGGTTCTCTGTGCTGATCGTTCTGTTTTCACCGGCGTTGATTATGGTCGTGATTATCGGGTTACCGCTCTTCACCTCCTGGGTGTATTGGGCAGTGCAAGAGTCATCACAGCTGAAATCGACAATGGGCAAGGATATTTTCGGACTCATTGTGGTCACCGAGCGTGATAAGGTGTTGACCTTGAAGCAGGCCAGCTTCAAATGGTTTTTGAGAGTCTTGTGGTACTTCTCCGGCGGCTTGCCCTTTGTGCTGGTCGTCTTCCATCCGGAAAAGAAAGCCCTTCACGATCTCGTCACTCGCACGAAAGTCGTGTTCAAAGGCGATAAGTAGTCTGTGAAGGTCAGAGCATTTCCCTGGTCAGTGACTCAACATCGCGGCAGACCGGAAATCCACAGACCTGCTTGGAAAAAACGTCGCGGTTGTGTGATAGTAGTCACCGTTCCAGCATCCGGGACCTGCGTTCGATCGACTGAATTTGCCGACGGAGGAATTTGTGAGCGACCAGAATAATGCCATGATTCGCAAGCTCGAAGAGAACATTGCGAACGTGCTGCTGGGGAAACGGGAGGTCATCCGGCTATGTATTGTCGCTCTTCTTGCTGAAGGTCACATTCTCCTGGAAGACGCTCCCGGGCTGGGAAAAACTTCGCTCGCCAAAGCGATTGCTCACAGTCTGAATTGCCAGTTCAAACGTCTGCAGTGCACGCCCGACCTTCTCCCCAGTGATATTCTGGGATCGAGCGTCTTCTTGCAGGGACGCGGCGAATTCGAATTCCGCAAGGGCCCGATTTTCTCCAACGTATTCCTGGCCGACGAGATCAATCGCAGCACTCCGCGTACGCAGAGTGCGTTGCTCGAAGCGATGATGGAGCGTCAGGTCACCGCCGACGGGCAGACTTACCCTCTTGAGCCTCCGTTCCTCGTCATCGCAACGCAGAATCCGTTTGAATTCGAAGGGACCTATCCGCTTCCAGAGAACCAGATGGATCGCTTCATCATCTGCACCGAAGTCGGATATCCCGATCACGAGGCCGAGCGAGCGATTCTCACGAGCCACCGCAAAGGTGAACCTGTCGAAACTCTCGCTTCGGTGATGAGCGGAGCCGATCTGGTCAAGCTGCAGGAACAGGTCCGCAACGTCGCATTGGAAGACTCCATCGCCGACTACATCCTGGAAATTGCCAAAGCCACTCGCAACCACAAAGAACTGAGCTTGGGGGTGAGCACCCGAGCTGTTCTGTCCCTGTACCGTGCCTGCCAGAGCCTGGCCATGTGCGAAGGGCGAAACTTTGTAATTCCCGACGACGTCAAACGGCTGGTTGTCCCAGTGCTCGCACATCGGGTTGTCTGCAATGCGGTCATTCGCGAACGCCAACGCCACCGCGCCCGCGAAATTCTGCAGCAGATTCTCGAACTGACCCGCGTCCCTCACTAGGAATTTGGCTTGCAGGTCTGCGCGTCTCCTTGGCGCGGGAGTCAGCGAGAGCCTGTCGAAAACCGCGCTGGGAAGCACGAGAAAGCTCTCTCCACGAGTTTGCCAATTGCGGCAGTTTCGAGGCCCTGCCGGGGCCCGGTCCAGAAATTCGACCCAGTTTGAAAAGGTTGCTGACGGAACACTCGATCCCGGCGTTCCAAGGACCGCCAGCTTTAAGTACGAGAAGTGGGAATCGTATGACGAGCGAGTCGACTTCCGCTCGCAGCCGTGTAAGGAGTCAATCCTTCTCCAAGTGCCGGAAACGGCTCTTTCGTCCCAACCGGACGGCATGATTCTTGTCACTTCAGTGATCAAAACGAACTTGGCGGACTCCTTTCAGAACTGGTCGATGATGCCTTGCCAGATCTGACGAACTCGATAGACTTCGTCGACAGACCTCAAGCACCATTGGTGCGGTCAGGGCATCGATCTCGGAAGCATTCGGTTGGAGAGAAAATCTTCCGGCTCGTGTGACAACCGAAGAAAGACAGCCAGCCGGGTGAACCTTTTCTGCGATTCAGGATCTGATCCTGTATCCGCTTGCAATGGTTCATTCTGAGGAGATTGGCCCAAGATCACATCGGTCGGTATTAAGTTCCTTGACTGCAGAGATGCAGGATATGGGAAAGTGCTTGACTCGAGTGTTCGGAGAGATGGCAGAGTGGCCGATTGCGCGGCATTGCTAATGCCGTTACCATGTCAAAGTGGTACGGGGGTTCGAATCCCCCTCTCTCCGCTGAATCAAGTGCCGTCAAGACGTAACCTATTGTCTTGACGGCACTTGTTCGTTTCTGGAGTGCCCTTTTTCGGAATTTTGTGGCGGTCTTTGTGGCGTTTTGTAGCAGAGAAGTTCTCTGCTCTCTTCCTCGCCTGACCGTCCAGTCGCTTTCCCAGTAGCTCTGACGCACTCCGCCTGCAGTGCTTTTTAAAGACCATTGCTGATCCATCTCGCACCCGCTCTGGTTGGGACGTTGATCGCTGAGTCTTGGGGGCTCATGACAATTTCTCTGGGGAACCACAGTGCCGTTTTCGGCGAAGAAACTGACTCCCTCAACGTCTATTTTCACCTGCATGAAATTCACCTTTTCTACCTCTCAAACAGGAGACCTGATGGCACGAAAAGCGAAATCGTTCCGTATCGGTCGCGTCCGTGGCGACCTGCGAGGGAAAGTCTGGTACTTGACCTATTTTGAACAGGGGCAACGGCGAAGGCCCAAGGTTGGTCCCGATCAAAGCACGGCCAAACAAATGGCGGCGCAGATCAACGCGGAACTGGAATCGGGAACCACAGCAACGCTCAGCTTCCAGGCCATCACGATCGAGGAGCTTCGACAGAAATGGCTGGACCACCATGAGCACGTCGCTCGGTCATCGGTGGCCACGATCAATCGTTACCGAACCGCGACAGACCATCTCCTGGAGTTCGGCAAGACCTCACGGATTCCACGACTGACCTCTCAGTTTCGTTCAGATCACGCTGAACTGTTTGTGCGGTATCTGCGCACAATTGAAGTCCATCCCAACGGGCATCCGAATGCACCATTACGAACCTTGAGAGACAAAGGAATTCAGTTCATTCTACAAACCTGTCGTTCCCTGTTTGCCTTTGCCATTCAGAAGCGGCACCTTCCACCCTACGCGGACAATCCGTTTTCGGCGTTGAATGTCGATCGAATGCCGATTGAAAACTCCAAACCAATTCGACTTTTCGCTCCAGATGAAGAACGGAAGTTTCTACTGGCCTGTGATGACTGGCAGTTTCCCCTGTTTCTGACATTGATGCTGACTGGGATGCGTCCAGGTGAATTGACTCACCTTCTGTTCCCGGAGGATACCGGGATAGAGTTTGACGAACTGGTGATTCGGAACCGTCCGGAACTGGGCTGGCAGATCAAGACGCGGCGGGAACGAGCGATTCCAGTTCATTCCGTTCTGCGACAGGTTTTGAAAGTCACAACTCCATCACGATCTTCCGGTGTGCTGTTTCGGCGTCGCCGATTTCAGTCCGGTGGGATCAAACCGCTGTTGGAGGGAATGACATCGGAACAGCTCATCCGGGAAGCAGGAAGTCGGTTAGGTGCAGCCAAGGCGAATTCAGAGACGCCACTGACTCGGACGGCCCAGTTGAAAACCCGCCGAACGGTCTGGGTGGATGCCGGAATCATTCGAACAGATCGGATCCGGAATGAACTCATCCAGGTCTGCGAGTCAGCCCAACTTGGAAATTTCACTTCCCCGAAAATGCTGCGGCATCTCTTTGCCACGACGTTGCAGGATGCAAACGTCGATCCGCTGATCCGCAGCGAACTGATGGGGCATGCCACCGGAAATGATTCCCGGAAACAGCCATTGGGCATGACCGGCGTGTATACACATACCCGTCCGGAAACCAAGCGCCGCCAGTTGGAGGAGGCACTGAAATCCCACACTACCGTTGGAATCGCTGAAGAATGGTTGAGTCGTCATCGAGAGAGTGCGGACTTCAGATGACAGGAAGTTTTCGATTTGGTGCGACCACTTTTCCCAAGAGACCTTCGTCAGACGGATGGTTCCATCAGCCGGAACCGTCCGTCTGTTTTGTTTGCTTGAGTTTCGAGCGATGACTTTTCGGATTTCGCATCGAGACGATTGAAAATTCCTCTCGTCCAATATTCAGCGATGTTCACGTTCGGGAATTTACGAACGGTGACGATGCTTCGGTCGTGAACACCGACGCAAGCAACGGTCGTCATGATGGACGAGCAAATATGACACGCGCCGATCTGACGTCAAATCCACCACTATATTGTCTGGCGTCGGCCTTTTTTCTATGTTAAAGGACGTTTTCAACTGTCCCAAAAAATCCACGGACACGCGCCGCCAACCAGGGTTCAGAATTACGTGCAATCTCGCGAGTCGTCTGTCGCCAATTATCGATGAAATCTGAGATCTCCATCCGCTTCGGCCCGGCAAGTAGCCTTAAAACCGGGCTTGCTATGTCAGCCGCCATTGCACTGACGGTGGTCGCGGAAAGTAACAAGTCGCTCCGCTCTGGTTCGGTAGCATTCTCGCACTCGACTGCGAATAACTGTGGGAGTCGCACGAGCCACTCCTCGTTCTGCTGCAACTGCCAATCCGTCAAGAACGAGATCAGCGGGTCCAGCGACTCCAGTGGAAGGCGATGAAAAACTGTTCGACGCCAGTCATTGTCGTTGAGGAGATCTCGGACTGCCGGATCTGCATGACTTCGATCAACCGGCCAGCAGCGAAGGCTGGCGCATAGGAAGGTAGAAAGTCCATCGGGAAGCTCTCGCAGTTCTGACAAGAGGTCCTTCAATCCAGTTCCCGCCTCGATCGCATGCCGAGCAGCAAGTACCTGTCGCGCTGCTTCGGTGTTTTGATCGTCCGTCGGAGTGTCCGGTAGTCCTAAGTCGGATGGCGACACCGGCAGCTCAAAGGCATAAGCAGCACTGCTTCGTCCGACAACCCGCAGACTGCCAACGCAGACCGCAGAAGTCAGCCGAGTAACCAAGAACGTCTGGTAGTCATCCCGAGCCTCGCACTCGGGAAAGTCAGCGAATCGCCGAACTGCCGTGGCGAGAAGAGCATCCCCCCAAATGAACGGGGCGTACAAAGTCGCGACTCGCAGTGGCGACGGGGCCATTCGGGACCGAGCCATCAACCATCGTCGCCCCGACAGCGGAAGCACTTCTGTCAGCAGGAACTCGCAGCCCTTCTTGACGTGATCTGGGTCGGCGTGAAATAGCCGCGCGACCATCTCGGCCATCCAGCAGGCCGATGTTGCCACGACTTCGCTGTTAAGTCCGGGGACCGCCGCCTCAAGATGAACTTGATAATGCTGCAGCAGATGGGCCCTGAGCTGCCACAGTGGGGACTCCGTGCAGATCGAATCAGCTTCAGAGCTGATGATGATGTCACGGACAACTTTGATCAGCCGCTCAATTTCGTCATGGCGAATCCAGTGTGGATGCTCCAAGAACGCATGTGCGGCATGATATTGGACCAACACGCTTGGGCAGGATTCGGTCCACTCCCAAACGGCGTGCCAGATGTCGTGGCCTGAGTGACGGTGCTCCCAGGCCGCGATGAGCGTGCCTGCCGATAGTTCTCCCGCCAGGGGCAGATAGCCGCAGAATTCGAGGTATCGATTCAGCGCCATGCCCAAATTATCGAGCGAAGACCATTCCTCGAACTTCGCCCGAATTTGCTCCACTTCCTCAGCAGGATTCCACACCGGGGGGCGATCGTGCTCGAAACAATTTGCCCGCGGCCGGATGACCTTGCTCAGATACTGTTGGTAGCTCTCCTCGAAGCGCAACCGAGAGGCCTGCCGGACACCAGCACAGTTCACCCGGAAGTCGCGATCGATCGCGTCTCGAAGTGCCAAGCCAGCGCCAATCCAAGCCGACTCATCTTCGCGACTCAACGCATCGGCGTTCCGCTTGAGGAGGTCAAGGACAAAGGGGGATACCCAGAGCTGTTCGTTTGACTCGGCAGTGAGAAAATGTTCGAGAGCGGCACGTCGAATGTTCGCATTGTGCGACAGCAGGTGCTGGGAAACGTCGATGATTCCGCGAGTGTTGTCCTCGACGACCACCACGAGCGGTCCATCCGGGAGCGGCATCCGCGGTATGTGATCCGTTTGGGTCAAAACTGGAAGAAGCGATTGCGGGATTGGTTGGGTGATTTCTCTATCCCACGTCCCCGCCTTCCGAAAGCGCATGACGACGTGACCAGGGACCGATTGACCAACGCGATGACACAATGCCTGTAGTTGAATACGCCGGCGAAAGGCCAACGTAATCTCGTCTTCAGTCATATCGGCCATCTGCTGCTTCCGCTGCCGCTTCATAGAACTCATCCTCTGTCATTCCCAATTGGCTGGCCATGAGACGAAGGGCTTCGCTGGCCCGCTGCACTGGCTGCACGGTTGCAAAGCGAATCATCGCTGTCAGCATGAACGCCTTCGGAGTGAAGTCGGCCAAACGTCTCCCCACTGGCGAGTAGAGCATTCCTCGCGGAACTGACGGAAGAAGACTCTCAATGCACCAGCGAGTGACCGCTTCCAGCTGTGGACTGGTAATCGATGAATCCTCCCAGAGGGCCCCAAGGAACTCGACGCAGACTTCCTTCCAAGCCATGAAGTACTTGAATGCGACCGGGGTTGGTAAGTCCGCCTTCTCTGGACCGCAGAACAGGCCTGGGTCACGCATTGACTCCTGAACATACGCGGCGATCTCGCGAAGCTCGGGCCCTGGAAGACTGTCTCGTGAACGCAACGCAGCGACCTTCAAGTGCCGCGGCTCCGGCAGCAAAAACCGGTATCGCCAACGCATCATCTGGATCAGATCGGCACAGACGTTGTCAGTGCTCAGCCCACCTTTGTCTTCCAGTCTAACAAGGAGACGGTCCGTGCCGAAAGCCGAGTCGGACATCTCGGGGCGTTGATTCAGCACAGCCGCCTGACACAGGCGATCGTCAGCCAGGAGACGACAACCCAGGTCGTGGGCAAGCAACATGGCGTCGAGGAACGGTGGGGGCTCCGCGTCATCGTCGTCGGTATCGTCGTCGCAATCTCGGCGGCAGGACACGGAATCACGGTACTCCAGCTTGCCGCCGGCCCGGAGCTGATTGATTTCCTCCCACATCGTTTGGTGTGAGCTGAAGATGGATCGCTGGAAGTCGTACTCCTGAAGTTCGCGCACCTCGTCATCGTAGTCGGTTCGCGCCACGCACCAGTTCACGCTGGGCAGGACACGTTCGAGCCATTCATATCGGGCCAGTGTTCGCAATGTGCTCGCCGCAAACAAGACACGCGAGTCACGAAGAAGCTCCCGATCACTTTGGACCGCTCGATGGCAGACGCGCCTGAACTCGTCAAGCTCGTCTGAGGTGAGCCGCTGTGTCGCTCGAAGGAACTGCCCCACATCGGCCAACGCAAAGCAGTTATCTTCATCGCCAACGCAGTATTCGTCGACAAGCGGCATGCCCTCAGCGACGTCGCCGTCTTCAACCACCGTGATCAAGCGTCGCTGAACCAGATCATGAATACTTCGCAGTGCCTGCTCGCGAGATGGTTGGTGCGGTGTCAACCTCTGAGCATCGCGGACCGGAAGATCGCCGAAGGAAGCGGGAAGAATCAGCTTTCCAAAGTAGTCCGCTGCAAGAGTCAAACGGCCCAAGCGATGCAGCGTAATAATCGCGGACATGTCCGCAACCACAGGCTCGCCCGGACGCGGTACACCAATCCGCAGTACCGTCGGACGACCGTTTGAATCCTTCTGGACTGAGAACCCGTTTGTCGCGTAGATCGTCCACTCACCCCGTGACGGAACGTCGTCAGGCAGCCAACGGAGTCGCTGTGTTCGCCTATGCCACGCCTGGTCGGCCACAGCGCCCAACAGCGCTTCTGCGACGAGCCAGGGGAGCTTACCCCTGACCACTTCGCTGAAAAGGGAGTCGCGTTGACGGAGCCGCTCTGTCCCCATCGTCTTGAAGTCATCGAGCGACATGGGATGAAACAACGGCTCCGGCAGCTGTCCGCTGTGCTGCATCTTCATCAGCTGCTGGAACGCTGATTGTGCCGCCTTGTCTTCGCCAGCTCGGTATGCGGTATCCATGTAGAGGACGAGGAATCGGACGTCACCCCAGAAGTCGCTTTGCAGTCGTTGTAGATCGGTGAAGGCGTCGTTGGCTCGGCCCAGGCTCTTCAGGATCTTTGTGCGCAGGCCAATCAGCTGGAGATCTGGCTGCGAGGGATCAACCACTGTTTCGAGCGAAGCAAGAGCTGAACTCGGAACACCGCTGTGGATTTGGCAAAGGGCCAGATTGATTCGATACCGCGTCACGTCCGGATGAAGGTGACTCAATTTTTCAAAGATAACGCCTGCCTCGGAGAATTGGCGCAGGCGAGTGTGAGCGAACGCGAGTTGTTCGAGGATGCGTGGATCGTCCGGCGAATGGACCACAGCCGTCTTCAAGGCCCGAACCGCATCTTCGAATCGATGCTGCTGAATACTCATCCCGGCAAAGCGGTTGAGCATGTCAGGATGGGGCATCAATTGGCATGCCCTGTCCCAGCACTGGGACGCCTTGTCAAGATCGTTGCTCAATTCGTGAGCCTTCGCCGCGATCTGCCACCAGACCGCGTCCTGCTCTCGTGGATGAGCATTGAGCTCCGTCAAGGCGGAATTGGGCCGCTCCTGCAGGAGGAGCGCTACCGAATCAAAGTATAGGCGATAACCATTAAAAGTCCCGAGTAGCCCGTCTACGACGCTGCGCGCTCGCGCCAAAGCTGCCACATCCATAGCACTGGCAGTTTCGAAGAGCCCCTGGCACAACTGCTCGATTGCCTCTTGGCCGTGGTCGCGGGCCATCTGCTGAAGGCCGATCAGGGAATCGAGCGATTCTCGGCTTCGCCCGTAGACTTCTCGATCCAAGAGGGCTGCCAAAAAGGCGGCCGAGAAGCTGTTGGGATGTTCGACACGGAGGCGTCCGGAGAGTCCCTTCGGTGGTTCACAGATTCTTCGAAGCGTCAGCTGAGCGAGCAGCAATGGCACGGGGTGGCAGCGGACCATCGGCTGCACGAGGTCCGTGATCTGGGAGAATTGTCCCAGCAGACCGTAGGCGTTCGTAGCGAACTCAACGGCGGCCCGCTGAATCGCAGCATCCACACGCCCGGACAACCGCACCGGTGCCACAAGTGGATTCAGTGCTTCGATGACGAACTCAAGGAGGACTCGATCTTCATCGGAGAGACCACCCCTTGCAACAATTCCAACTCCCGCGGAGTCATCCAGAACTTCGCTAAACACCCCGTCAGCAACGGAAATCCGGCAGCGATCAGCAACCCAGCCGGCTTCGCAAGACTCACGAGCAAAATCCAGCAACGCCCTTGCTGATGCAACATCCCTCAACGCTACGTGTGCGTAGACTGCAAGATCAATCCACCTGCGGTGGAGTGGGTGACCGCCAACAAGATCAATTGCGTCCTGGAAGCGATCATTCTGAACCAACAGTTGCAGGGCCGCGTATACACGCGCGGGGTCGTCCAACGTGCCCAATTCGGCCAGTCCTGCCTCAACATTGCAGCTGATTGACGCCTCAAACGCGCGCAGCGACGCGATCCGAGCAGCGTGATCAGTTCCTCGACCAGATTCAGGCATCGCGCAACTCCGTCAGCAGCTCCTGCAATCTGGTGAGGTCAACCTGGTTGCCATCGACTCGCAATCGGGAAATCCTCGCACGTTCGTCCTCGGCCATCAGTAGCAGCGCCTCGGTGCGGAGGACCTTTGGCCAATTACTTCCCGAACGTTCAAAGCTCTTCTGCAAGTTGGCAAGGAGCTTGGCCACATCTTCACGCTCGAATCTGCGCCGTGCGTCCTTGATGTCATCGATGAGTCGCCATACAAGTTCCTCGTCAACCTCGCTCGGTTCAACGGCGGAACTCGCTTGGACATACGCGGCGAGCCGCTGAGCATCGAGTGCCGCGAGAAATGTGTCTTCCGAAATCCCCTGATTGATGATGATGTTTCCGCCAGCGGTCAGCCCCGTAACCGCGTGCGGGCTGTTGAAGGATTGCAAGTTTGTATTTGTCGACGCGATCCCAGCGGTGGCAGAGGAGGAAGCGTGCTGACGCGAGTCAAGCCACGCCAGATAGAGACCCGCCCCCAGGAAACCTAGAACGACAACCGGAGACGACTCGGACACGAACTCGAACGCTCCGATTCCTTCGAGTTTCGCCTTAGCGATGATCGTCGGAACAAATGCCAAAACGCCGGCGGTTCCAAAGCACACGTTCGCGCGCCGCCAGTAGCGATAGCGTGGATTGAAACGCCGAACGACGACAAAAATTAAGATGCCGCCAGCAAGTGTCCAGACCCACGGAGAAGCCGGAAACTTCCACAAGAGGGCAGCGAGACTGATGCCGACGATCGAGATGCACAAAGCGACGATCCACCATCGATCCTGAACTGAATTCGAAGATGCTTCGTTCAATGGAACGATCCACGCGAGATTGTGAGATAGCTGCTGAACGCCGAACTGTTGAGAAGTATTGCAAAACCTGTTCATCTGTTCAAGTTTCAGGCGAAGCCACGGTTCCTCGCGAATATGCCATTAAGCAGTCCAGAATTAAAGCTGTGAGCTATTTGAGTGAACTCCAACGCCGATGAGCTGGTTTCACAACCCCTGATTTACGGAACATAATTGGCAAGGAATGTGCCAATGAGTGTGGGGAAAGGAGACCCTCATGCTCATCACCCTTGTCCAAATTGTCGACACGCCGTCGACCGAACGAGACAGGGTTCGGGACGGCCCCGAAACCCTGTCTCTCTGGCGCACGATGGCTTCTGATCGCAGACCTGTTCCCGGATCCGCCGGTGGGTCCCCTCAGTGGACGACCGTGGCGTTCTTCACGTCAGTGCTTGGAGGGGGTTCTCTGGGTACTGATGACAGGAGCTCGTTGGAAAGATTTATCAGAGCGGTACCCCTCACCGGCCACCTGTTGGCGACGGCATCGTGACTGGACACGCAACGGAGTCTTCCGTGAAGCGTGGGATCGCTTGCTCAGCAATCTGCTCCAGCGACGCGGCATCGATTGGGAAGAGGCGATCGGGGATGGCTCGTTTTCGCGAGCAAAAAAAGGCGCGTTGTCATCGTGGAAACGGAACCCGCATCCTCCTGCCGACTGATGGTCAGGGCATTCCGCTCTCAGCTGATACCACCGCTGCCGATCACAGCGAATTGACCACGATTGAGACGTTGATCGATCAGTGCCCCTCTTATGGCAAGCCAAGGCGCGTGCTCTACGACAAGGCCGCCGATGCCGACTGGCTGCGTGCACATTCGCAGGCACGCGGAATCGAGTGGATCTGCCTGCACCGTGAAAAACGGACCAGGCCTCGACTGCAGGATGGCCGGTCGCTCAGACGCTACGAACGACGCTGCCGAATCGAGCGACCCTTCAGTTGGCTGCAGAACTGCCGTCGCCTGATCACTCGCTGGAAATTCTACTCAGAGCTGTTCGAAGGCTTCGTCCACTGAGCCTGCCCGTATACCATCATGAAACGGTTGTGAAACAGGCTCATGAGAAAAGCCGGGCTGACTGCTATACGTCATTCTTCATAAATTCAACTGATTCCCATCAAGCCTGTTGGCTGCTGCACTTTTCAAAACACTCGACTGCTCGAAATGCGATGGTCGATCTACATTGGAGTATGCAGAATCACTTCCAGCATTTTGGCAAAGCAGGTTTCGAAATGCTTCTTGGCTTCGATCCAAGTAGAGTGAATGGATCTCCAATGCTGCCATTCGATTTCGGCTCGGGTGCCGCGTCACTGACGCACGAATCGCTGCTCATCGAACTTCCTAAACGTCTTTAAAGGTTTGGAAAACCGATCTCCTTCGGGCACTTCTTCAAGACTGTGGTAAATGAGACTCCCGCAACGAAACAGATTATTGCGTTAGCAACTCGCCAATTGACAAAGGACCGCGAAATCGAGGTTCTTACAACTGATTGTAAGTTGCGGCGAAATGGTGTTGTTATTCAGAACGACGATCTACGTCGTCTGCCTGCATCCGAATCACATTTTCTTCCGCGGAAATATGATGAATAGGGCAGCGATATTGTGCGGTCGAAGTCTTTGCTGATACAGCGTACCAGTTGACGTTTTAGTTCCCAACGAGATCGGGATGACAGCTTTGAGCGGTCATGCATGAGTTGATTCTGTAGCCGTTCGACGCCTCGGTTCGACACGCTGATTTCGATTCGAGACCTTGCGAAATTGCTTCGGTGAAGTTGATCGATTGGTCGTCCAGAATTTTGGAAATTCTCGAGTCAAACGGCCGTGGAATTTGTCGGAACTATTTCGGTTTGTTCGCAATTGATATACCTGTTGTTCTGCTTTTCTCACCCTGCCAATCAATCATGAATGCAAATCTGGTGTCGATCTGCTTCTGACAATTTTTCAGCCAGACCCAGTTCTCCCATCCGTTTCACGGCTGCCTCATAGAGCGGCCCCAGTGATCGTTCAACCGCCATCTGATATTGCTGGCGGAGTTCGTTGATGTGGGTGTAGGTCACGATTGCGGATTTGCCGGGGGACTGGCCCATCAGGTAGCGGCGGTAGAAGAGGGGGACGCCGGCATTCTCCAGAGAGGTACTGAATAGGTGCCGGAAGTCTTTGAGCGTCGCCTTCTTCGGCCAGTTCAGTTGTTTCGTCAGCCGCAGGAACTCTCCCTGGACATGGTCATAGTTCATGCCCCCGGCATCCTGCACAATCTGACGCTGACTCTGGTTCCGGGATGACGTCTCTCCTTTGCCGTTCTTCCGAATACGGACCTGATATTCAGCAATCAGTTCAGGGAACGAACATTTTCCCAGCGGAGGAATGTCCTTGCCCTCCCAGACAGCCCGCCTCGGGAAGAGCAAGGGAGAGACCGGGGAATGGTCCGAGTCCTGCAGAAGCTGCGGTAACGGATCGATCAGCGGGAGACGTTTGTCACAAAGCCCTTTCGTGTCATAGCCAATCTCCGGGTGACCCAGCACGT
>JAEZFD010000034.1 GCA_023417655.1 Planctomycetota bacterium
CGGGTCTCGTCGCCGGGGGAGCCAACATCGTCGTCTTCACGACCGGGCGCGGCAGCTGCTTCGGCTGCAAACCGGTGCCGTCGATCAAGGTTTCGACGAACACGCCGGTTTATGAGCGAATGATCGACGACATGGACCTGAACGCCGGGACGATCACCGACGGTGTAAAGTCCGTCGAAGAAGTTGGGCATGAGATCTTCGAAATGATGATCGCTGTCGCCAGCGGGCAGAAAACCAAGAGCGAAGAACAAGGGATCGGCGACGAAGAGTTCTGCCCCTGGATGCCCGGTCCGATCTTCTAAAGCTGTTCTCAATCGACCTGCTATCGCCAAGCGTTTTTTAAGCGGGCCCGGCAGACATCTCGCCTCCGCAGTACAGGCAGCGTTTCCGACCGGCCACGTTGGGACGGTGACAATCAACACATTCCGACGGCGGCGGACGCAAGCGGCCGTCGAGTTTGCCGTCGCGCAGATCGATCTCCTGCACGCGGGCTTCTACCTCCGCGTCCGTCACAAGGGACCGGTCTCGCAGAAGTTCGCTGAGCGCCATCGTGACCAGCGAGAGCCGTTCGACCGTCTCTTCAAGACTCTGCAGCCGGGCCCGGAAGAACTGGCTCTCCGACTTCGCATTTGCCGCCGCGGACTTCGCCGCCTCCGCGTCCGCCCGAGCCCGCCCAATCTGCGCCTGCTGAATCAGATCCCACAACATGATCGCTTCTCCTGCCCCTTGCCCCCGACTGCCGCCACCCACCGGCAACACTGTCCCGACTCCCAAACGTCGCGGAATTGGGTCAGGATCAAAGCAATTTTCAGGAATGAGGAAGGAACTCGAGGCGCAAGAAAGCAGTGTCACAGGCAAGCCCCCGGTAGCACTCCGCCTCATCTAAAGTTGTGGGTAGAGTCGATGACGTTTGCGGCGGGCGTCGGCGGTGGTGAATTGCCAGCGGACTTTGCTGGCGGTGGCGTTTCGCTCGGCTTGCCAGGCTCCGATTTCGGATTGGAGTTCGGCAGCTGTGGGAATTCGGCGGTTCAGGCATTGACGGCTCAGAACTCCCAATTCAATCTCCGCCACGTTCAGCCAGCTTCCGTTGCGAGGAGTGAAGTGCAGTTCCAGACGCTGTTTCAAAGCATGTGCTTCTGAGGCGGTAAATGCTTCATACAGCGACGCGATGCTGTGCGTGTTCAGATTGTCGCAGACCAGTTTGACCTTCTTGGCCTGTGGATAGTCCACCAGCAGCAGCTGGCGGATCTCTTCGGCCCAGTCGATCCGTGTGCGGGAGTCCCGACAGCTCACCCGTCGCCAGCCACTGTGGGGATTGAAGAACATGAACAAGGCCTGAGTGCCGTTGCGTTGGTAATGTTAGTCCTCCCGCAACGGATGCCCGGGGACCATCGGGATCGGGGACAGTTCATCATCCAAGAGCTGTTTGCTGGCTTCGTCCATGCAGATCAGCGGCTCGTCTTCCACAGGGACTTCCGCATAGACATCCAACACATCTTCCATCTGCGAGACGAAGCGGGCGTGATCCCGCTCAGGAATTCACCAGCATGTTTTCTGCCAGGGCTTGAGTTCGTTTTTTTAAGACCCGCCGGACCGTTTCTGCGGAGACTTGGGTCACAATCCGCCGTTTGAGCAGTTCATTGGCCAGCAATTGCATGGTCCAGCAGACCCGGCCTTCCGGCGGGTCGCTGCAGCAGATGGCGACAAGCTGGGCCTCGGAATGGCCATCGAAAATGGGGGGCGTCGGCGGAGTTTCCCGCCGCTTGCGATTCAGCGCCGGGGCTTCCCCGGCTAGCACAAACTTCTTGCGAATCTTGTCGACCGTATTGGGGTGCATCTGCAGGAGTTCGGCGATCTGTGTCCGCGTCAGCGGCCCCCCTTCCCGATCGTGATCGCTGAGCAGCAGCAACTGGGCATGCCGAATTTTTTTGGCCGGAGCATGCCCGTTGCGAGTGATGTCGCTGAAGCTCTGCCGTTGCTCATCCGTGAGGACCACGGGATACTGATTGGGTGTCGATCGCGCCATGACTGAACCTCCCTGCTCGAAAAATGAAATCCGGCAGCAGTCTCGCACAAACCCATCCCATTAGTCGAGGCCAATTAGTAGGCTGGGTCCCCCAGACCCAGCACAGTGAGAACGTCCCGACGCCACACAGCGATCCATCCAGTGAACGCGAAACGTGGCCCTGTTCCCGCACGCTTCACAGGAGCTGGAATCGGAATTGAGCTCCTTCCTTTTGAGCGACGAAGAGGATTCGAATCACCTCATTCAAATCTTTGAGAACCCAGTCCGGCTCTCTGAGCTGACTTCGGGCGTACGGGTTGGATTCGATGCAGTCAACTAACGCCTGCACAACAATGATCCCGTCCACAGGGTCGAACCATTCAGACCACTCCCCCATCACTTCTTTCAAATCGTCCAAGCCGCCCTCGAATCCCTCGGGAACCGGTCGGCAGTCCCCATATTGACTCAGCGGCGTGAGCTCAGCAGCTTCAGCGATGTCCTCGAGTGTGTCGAGATTAAAGTAAAGGCATTCTCCCAGGGAGCTCACATCCGCTCCCGCTAACCGAGGCTGAAACTCAGCGTGAAAGAAGAGACCCATGTGCGATCCTCGATAGCCTGATGAGGGTACAGATCCTGATGGCAACATCACCGAAGTCGAGTCGATGGCTGAATCATTGATAACAGAGGAATCAGTCTTAGGAAAGCTGGAACTCAATGCTCCCTTCGACCAAGGAGACATACCAACAATCACATTGATCAGCTCGTCGGCTGGGGCTCCATTTGCCTTGCAGCGATTCACTTACATGAAGGCTCAACGGCGATCGCGATTTTTCCTCGAACGCCGTTGTTGGGGGTCTCCAGCCGGGTGTGGGCGAGCGGGATGTCGGCAAGGGAGTAGACAGCTCCCACGTGTGGTCGCAGCTGACCGCGTTCGACCAAGGCGCTCAGCTCATCAAGTTTGCCGCGATTCTGTCGGGTGAAGACGAAGTGATAACTCGCGTTCTTGCCCCAGGCCTGAACAAGGTTTTGTGGTTGAGTGATATCCACGATCGAGACAACACGGCCGAGTTGTGTGAGTAAATCGGGACTGCGAGAGAGTGTATCCCCGCCGATGGTGTCGAAGACGACGTCAACCCCGCGGCCCTGCGTTTCCCGCATGATGGCGTCAACTAAATCCTCGCTGCGGTAGTCAATCACCACATCAGCGCCCAGGCTGCGAGCGAACTCAAAGTTGGTGTCACGCACCGTCGTGAACACTCGGGCTCCGATGGCTTTCGCAAGTTGAATCGCCACGTGACCGACCCCGCCTGCGCCACCGTGAACCAGAATGCTTTCGCCCACTCTGAGTGCCGCTCGCACGACCAACGATTCCCACGCTGTCCCGCCCACCAGCGTTAAGCTCGCCGCCTCAAGGTGGCTGAGCGAGGGAGGCTTCTTTCCGATGATTCTTTCAGAAGCCACATGGTACTCGGCATAGCTTCCGGGCCCGTCGAAGATCTGTGGGGTGTACCAGACTTCGTCCCCGGGAGAAAAGTTCGTCACACCGGGACCGACCGCTTCGACGACTCCCGAGACATCGTGCCCCGTGATCGCAGGCAGTGGAACCAGATCACGATAATCACCACGTCGAACCTGATAATCCAACGGATTAATCGAGGTAGCGTGGACACGAACAAGGACCTGCCCTGCAAGCGGCACCGGCTTCGGCAAGTCACGAAGTTCGAACGATTCCGGGCCGCCGAATGACTCCAGTACCATCGCCTTCATGGCCATCCTCATTTCAGTGAATCGAGGAGCAGTCCAGCAAGGCCACAGGGCCCGCTGAGTCATCATGCACGCCAAAGGGCAAGCATTTGTTCAATCGGATGTGACAAGGATGGCCGATTAAGAACCGGCGCCAGATAACGAAAAAAGCCCCTTGGCAACTGCCAAAGGGCTTTTTCGAGTCGGGATGACAGGACGCCAATTGAACTTTTTCTTGCTGGTGTGAACGGATGGGAACGAGAAATCTTCAGGGCATTTCCGTGAAAGTTTGGAGGGATGAGGCCTCTCAACTGCTTCAGTTCCGCACCATCATCGCAGTCAAGCTAAATGGAGTTCACCGACTGAGGTCGTGCCTCTTAAACTCCTCGCCTCCAAGAAAATCGAACTTCCGCTCGAAAAGGGCGGCTAGTCTATCGTTGGCAGTTGCGAAGACCACCTGCCGCTCGCCAGCGATGACTACCTCTCGGAGGTAATCAAGGAAGGAAAGGCAGTTCAAGTCATCAACGTGCGCGATAGGGTCGTCGATCAAAATCAGCGGTGGGGCATGGCGAAGTTGCGCGTTTTGAGCAAGGAACAATGAAAGCGCGAAAGCGGCCCTTTGCCCCGTGCTGATTTGCTGGAGGGTTGCCGTTTCGCCACTGTTCTTTCGAACCAATGTGGTAAGGGAGTTACCAATTTTGGAAAACTCCGCAGGCGAGTGGATGCGAGAGAAAATTCCCTCTATACCAGATCGGTTTTGCCTGAGCGCCTCTTCCATTGCCCCTTCAAGAGAGTGTTCATTCTGTATTCGCGCCAAAACGGATCGGGCGTCGATGAGGTTTTGAACACGAGGAGTTCGACTGGAGAGCTGCTCCTCGATTTCTGCCTTCCGCTTGGATGTCACATCCAAAACAGACACAGCGATCTGCTCTCTGGAAAGGGTTGCCTGAAAATCGCCTGCAACCTCACGGATACTCTCAATGGAGAGAACGAGCTCCGATAGCGGATTGTCAGACGGGAAAGGCAATGTTGCCTGAAATAGTTCCAGTTGTGACAGCAGGCTGTCAGTTCGGACCAATCGCTCCTTCAGCTGAGATATGGCAGATTCCACCGACAGATTCGCATCGGTCACAGACCGTAAAGCCTCAGTCGCTGCTTGCCGCAACTCCTGGATGGTCTTCCTGAGGCCTTCTTTTTCCTTGAGTTCGGTACTTCTGGACTGTTCGAGGTACTCGATATCCGACCTAACGCTCTCAGCAGTCGGCGTTTCACTACCCAGCGACAAACTTTCGAGCAGTTGCCGGAATCTATCGGATGTGATTCCTAACCGCTGTAGGCGAGCAAGTTCGCTGGTTTGCAGTTTGTATCGCTCGACTTGTTCGGCATTCGCCTGCACCTGCTCCGATGCAATATCCACGAGGCGAGCAACTGAAATGGCTGGGGATTCTCCGAGATATTGGCAGACTCGAAAAGCAAGATCCGTGGCAGCTTTCAAAGACTCCGCTTTTTGTAAGCTCTGCTCGAGTTCCCGAATAAGGCTGAGCAAAGCGGTGCCTCTTTCCTCAATCTGCTGGTCTACACCGCGGTGGAAATGGGATGCGAGCTCCCCTTCTTTAAATGCACTATGACACAATGGGCAGATATCAGGGTTGGATGATTTCTGAAGAATCTGATCCGCAACGAATCGCAATTGCTGGACAAGCCTCTCCGATTCATTGCGTAGACTGTTGAACGCTGAATACTGCTGTTGGACTTCGACAAGATTCTGTTTGCCTCGAGTAACTTGATCTGCGGCAGAACTGACCAACGATTCTACCGACTCGTGACCAGCAGCCTCGAGATACGACAATGGGGCATCTGCCAGCATATCCGTGATAAATTGCGGAAATCGAGTAATCAGTGGCTCAAGACTTGCGATCTCGTTAAAAGATTGTGGAAAGCCTGAGTCAAGATATACCAGCAGTTCCCTCAGCAGGCCGAGTTTCCGATCTAGTTGCGATATTCCTCGATCATTGTGTCGCTCGGCGTCGGCGACTACTGAAATCTTCTGAAGTTGCCCCTCTGCTATCTCCGCTCGCGAACGGCCATTCTTGGCAAACGTTTCCAGTGCCAAAATGGAGATAGGAGCGGGAATCCAGTCGCACTTGATAGCCTGCAAGGCAAGTGCGCCATATGCAGACAGAGATTCGACCAGCGATTTAACGCCATCGGATGCTTCTCCCTCTGAACGCTTCCACGTACGGGCGGATAAAAGGTTGTCGAGATGTGCGAGAACCGCTCCCGATTCCTGGTTGAGGCTGCTGGAGGCCGCAGTCTGTCTGTTGAGCGAACTCAATTCCAGTTCCATTTGTCTGTTTACTGACTGCTGCTCTCTAATCTCGTCGTCCAGCTTCTCGGCAGTCCGTTCGATTTCCTTCCAAACTTTCGACGCATCGGGACCGATCATCAGTTTGGAGAGGTCTTCCTCAAGAGCTGAGTCGGACTTCGGATCAGCCAGCCCGACAGCGGCATCTGTATCTAAGAAGTTGAATCGAGCGAATGCCTGGTAAAGGCTCGTACTTCTTTGGTCCAGCTGACCGTACCACGCTAAATTGCGATCGCGAAATACAGATGGTTGTCGACGGTGACTGGCTAACTCGGTCTTGCCATCGCTATAGGTCGCCAAAATGGAATAGGAGCTCTTGTCCTTTGGATTTCGCTTGGTCTGACCGCAATAGATCAGCTCGATAGCCTCCATCAGTGACGTTTTACCCGATCCATTAGGACCGCAAATAAGCGTAACCGCACCGACGTCGAACGCTCTGACGAGCGGGAACGGTCGATATTTCTTCAACTCAATTTGACGAAGGAACGGCTGATTCGACGCTTTCGGAATGACTCTCGAAGTGCGGACTGGTACCGCAGCTTGCCCATGGCGTGCCTCAATTAGTTTGATGCGGCTCGGCAGCGATTCGTCATTCAGGACGGCCCGATCGAGGTTGTTGTCAGCAAGAATCTGGGTCCATTCCGAAAGAATATCGGACTTGATAGTTGATCCCGGAACCTGATAGACAGGGGGCATCAATGCTGCCTCTAGCTCCGGTTCGGTGAGCACGAACTTACGAGCATATCGGCGGTCGCGCTCGATCACCGCCCTCAATTCTGGATTCGGCTCGGCATCGACCACGAGGAAAAGATAGTTGCTCCACTGAAGGCTCTTGTCGCCCTGAAAATAGCGGCTCGCGACAATTCGCTCTTGATAGTCATTAAGGGATGTTTTGGAGTCAGGAATCTTCTCCGGCGTGGCAACGTAACAAACAGCATATGCCCGGCCGTGAGATTTTTGCTCAAAGCGAAGCACATTGTGTTCGATTTGCTCCAAATTAGGAAAACGCGGCGCAAGTGTGGAGCGAATCCGCTCGAACAAAACGGTCATGATCCCCTCCCGATGTCGAAGGGAGATTCCGTGTGTGGCTGGTCATAATCGACGAAGGGGTTCGGAAGCAGAACATCTTCCCCATGGTCGTCCCTGAACCACACACCAATTCGTTGCTTTCCTTCGACCATTTGATCATTGTCCTTGGCCCACTGCCCTATATGATCGGCAGCTTTCGCAGCGATATCCTTGGCCGATTCTTCCGTATGCTGATCATTCAAATAGATAACAGTGGCTCTCCGATTGTTCCCGGACGGATTCGTCGAGACAATGTTTGCATGGGGAAACTGAGGGGACCAGTCAAACTTGTATCCTGCTGACAGATCAGCCAATGCAGCGGGCAGCGGCCTTCCAAGTGCCTTCACTATCCGAAGAACGGTGCGCAGTCGGAGCGTTCGAAATTGCTGCGCATCCGGGTGTAGATCCTGACAGGCAGTCAAGCGGCGAATAATCTCCGACTTGTCGATTGAACACGAATCGAGCTTTTTGGCTGTATACCAGTCATTGGTGGGTATGGCTCCAGCGCATAATGCCAGCGATCGCTCAGCATACAGCGGATTCAAAAGTGCAAGGGCAGTGATGTCTTTGGTGGCGCTGCCGCATGTTCCAACAATGGCAGAAAATCCGTCATCCACCGGCCCGAACGCCATCCATTGGGATGTGCTTGAATCCCAGACCGTGACAGAGGTGAGTATTGGCCCCCTGCGTCGAGCCTGACTAGCGATTACTCCATGGTACGCAACCTTCGAAGCGGTGACAGAGTAGACTGCTGGACTGTAAGCGAAGAACAATGCATGACATCGCAAATCCTGCAACCACGTGTAATAGAGACCATGCTCATGGTTCTGTTTGATCGTAGAGTCTTCGTTGTCAAATTCGTCTGGGCATAGATACCAAGCAGACCCCGACATGTCGGTCCAGGGTACGTTGTGTCCATCGCACAAAATACGTACACCTTTAGCCCAATTCAAACACAGAATCTCTGTTTCGCCGCTGCGGTATTGGAAAAATCTGTCGCGGTATTGGCGATATTGTGCTTGCCTGGGCGACTTGTTGAGCTGGATGTGAATCAGCAGTGTGCGGTGGTATAGCTCGAGCGCATGGTTATCCGTGATGGCGAACGCATCCGAGCAAATCAGAGTTGCCAGTCCTAGCTGGGTGGGGGGGCTGCCAAAGCGGTACAGCCGAGTTCCGGTTTGGAGATGATTCTTCTCGTAATCTTCTTTGTCCCCCATTGGAGACATTTTGAACTGCACCACTATGACGATGCGATCCGTAGCGAAAGTACCAGCAGTGGTTGCCATAAAGACATAAGCCACCGGATTCAGAAATCTATTTGGTTGTGGCGTAAGCGGCTCATAAATGACGGTTGCCACACCTTTGACACGATCTTTGAAGGCCGCCAGTTTATCTAACGTGGTGCTTTCGCATCCTAACACCCAGAGCGATCCCGAAGCTGGAACTGTTCCGTTTAGTATGGCAGTCTCGAGCGATTCCCAAGGCATTGAATATTCAGGCGTTATTGCCAAATCGGCTTGGTCCGTGATCGCCATCTCAAGAAATGATGTAAATTGTTTAGCAGCCAAGGTGGCATCTGCATGCCGAACCCCAGACGTGTCAGCCTCAATGTCTGCCTGAGGCTGGAACAACAAAGCTGAATAGTTGTCCTTGTTCGGATTCAGGGCGCGCAGAGGCGGAATGGCGGCGAAGCCTTCCTGTATCAGCAGTTGATCTATGGGATATATCTGCATCGCCGAATTAGTAACTATCCTTCTCGCGTAGCCAAGTTGAATGGTACTTCGTGGATTTCGACAGGGTGGCCGACTCTGTGTACTTCGGTAATCGGCCGCCTCAAATTTTCCTATTCTCTCTCAGATTGGGAACACACCGGAGAGCGTATTTACAGCCCCGGCATTGACGCCAATCGCGTTCGTATTGCTCACGGAGCACTTGCCCGGCACATCATCTCCCCTGAACCACGCCCCCCCTGCCGGATTTGGACCGGAGCGGGAGGGCTCATTTCTTAATGCTTTGGCGAAGCCTCCGCAAATCTTCGCGTGCGATGGTATGACCTTCGCTCTGGTGAAGTGTCTGCCGTCTTCGTCCGTTTGCGGTTGGGGCTCGATCATTGGGGGACCCCGGCCGCGAATGGATGAAGACGGCACATGGACCAAGACGCGTCGC
>JAEZFD010000006.1 GCA_023417655.1 Planctomycetota bacterium
CCCCAGAGCTTTCGCCAGCCTTCGATCAGTGCCTGCATTTTGGCGCGATAGAGCATCCCTTCGCCGCTGTTTGATTCCCCCTGATACCAGATGACTCCGCGAATCGGCCAGCCGAGAAGGGGATGAATCATTGCGTTGTACAGGGTCGTCGGTTCGCCATTCGCTGAGAACGCCTTCAAGTCGTCGGGGTATGCGACCGGCGCTGGCAATGGCTTGCCGGTTGACGCGGCCAGACGAGCCTGCGTGATCCACTGATGCAATGCGGCTTCATAGTCCTTGAGATTCTGATGAAACGCGGGGCTCCCAGGCATCCGTCGAGCGATCTGATCCGACAGGTCTTTCAGTTCCGGGACACCAGCAAAACCTACTGGAGGAGTCCATGGCTCAATCCGGGTGCCGCCCCAGGAAGAGTTGATCAAGCCAATGGGAACATTCAGTTCCTTGTTCAGGACGCGCGCCATGAAATAACCGACAGCGGTGAAGCTTCCGGCGGTCTTCGGAGAACAGACCTGCCACGTGCCCTGCACGTCATTCTGCGGGACCGGTGAGGTCAACCGCGGAATCTTGACCTGACGGATCTGCGGAAAGTTAGCGGCGGCGATTTCTTCGGCCGCATTCGCACTCACCTGAACAGTCCATTCCATATTGGACTGACCGGAGCAGAGCCAGACTTCCCCGAACAGAATGTCGGAAAGTTTAACCGTGTTTGCAGCCTTGACCTCTAACGTGTGCGGACCGCCAGCAGGTCGGGCAGCCAATGTCACCCGCCATTCACCCCGATCATTTGCAGTCGTCGTCGCGGTCTCGTCCCCCAGTGTGACGGTGACCGATTCGCCCGGCGACGCCCAGCCCCATATCGGAACAGGCATCTCCCGTTGGAGAACCATGTGGTCTCCCATGAACTTCGGAAGCCGCACATCTGCCTGAGCAGTGACTGCCAGATGGAAACTGGCCAACAGGGCGAGCACGCCTGCATACCACGAACATTGCCGCATAGACGGTTCCTTGCATCAACGGGACTAGATTTGTCCACGTTATAGGCAATCAGCGTCTGGCTGGCGAGTCACCCCTTCGCACGACACGCCTACGGAATGTAGAGAGTCTCGGCAGGGAAGATGGGGCCTTCGACACAGGTCCGGCGATAATCCCAGCCTTCGGGACCGCTCTCATCGCGCACCCGGGTCACACAGCTGAAACAGGCCCCGAAACCGCAGGCCATCGGCGTTTCGAGCGACAGCCAGCAGGCGACGCCGGCCTGTCGGCAGAGGCGGGCGACCGCGTACATCATTGGTTCCGGTCCGCAGCAATAGACGGCATCCGGTCGATCAGAACCATTCAACGATTCTTCCAGCAATGCCGTCACAAATCCGGCGCGACCTTCAGTGCCGTCATCGGTTGAGATCGAAATGGAAAGACCTTTCAAGTCATTCCAGTCGGTCAAATCAGCTCGAAATTGGCGAGACTGCACTCCGTAGAACAGCGAGACTTTTCGATCTTCCGGAGGAACCACCGCCGCCCGATCGCCACTTCCATACTTTCGCTGTCCCAATGCTTCGCGGGCGACAGCAAGGAATGGGGTGTAACCAATTCCTCCGCCGACACAGAGCAGGTGTTTCCCTTCGAAGACCGGGAAGCCGTTCCCAAGTGGTCCCCAGATCTGAACAGAAGTCCCAGGGGTCCAATGGGTCATCAGGGACGTCATTTTCCCGACGACGTGATAAGCAAACTCAAATGCCACGACCTGACCGTTCTCATCGAGAATCGTGTCGTAAAGTGCGAAGGGACGCCCGAGCGTCGGATCTGTTCCCTGAGCCGGTCGAATCATGAAGAACTGACCGGGAATGATCAGTTGAGCCAGCTTCGGACAGGCAATTCGGACGACGTACGTCCCGTGTGCCAACTCCCGCTGCGAGACAACGGTTGCCTGATACTGACCAGCATGCGGCATCAATCCGCACAGTTCTGAATGATGTTCCGAATCATGCGACTCCGAGGGATGCGACAGTTCCGGCAATCGAGGCTCCACGGTCAACGTCAGTGAAAGAAGACTGCTCCGCGGTGGAAGAGGGATCATTCCTCTCCGTACATTGCGGTCAGTTCACTCTTTTGTATGTCACCAGACGAGCGGCTTCAACGGCAGCCGGAATTCATCAGACGTGCAGATGCAGAATTTTCTTGCCATGCACATTTCCCTGCCAGTACCAGTGCCCCAGATGCCGGAGTTTTCGGTCTTCGCCGGGGAGTTCAACGAACAGGAACGGATCACAGGACACCACTGCGAGCGGGACAAACGTCGTCGGCGTGACAAACAGGGTCGGGGCAATCTGAATCAACGCGGCCGTCATGCCAGCGGCTCCGGCCACGGAAGTCGGGATCGCGAACAGCTCCCAGGCGAGCTCGGCCGACTTCATGCCATTAGATGCGACTCTGCCCAGCAGAGTGCTGTGAGCGGGAATTGCAGTCGAAGACCGCCCGTAGCGAGCATATTCCAGTTCAGAGATAATCCTTGCCTTCTGACGGCGCTTCGCGTCCATTCTTGCCTGTTGAACGTGTTCCCACCCCTTTCGGGCAATCAATCGCACGCGACGACGACAGTTCCCGGCAATTCGAGCGCAATAACCTGGGGTCGCTACAAGTTGGCGTGCCGCCCGATAGAGCCAGCGCCAACGCAATGCCTGAGTCTGTGCCGCTTGAATGCGACGACGATTCTCGGCTTCGACTTGTTGTGCGGTTAATGGAATGGGGAGTCCCTGTGCATTGCACTGGTCACTAAACAATGGAACGCCATACCAGACTGTTGCCTGCGGATGCAGTGCATACGCCCGCGTCAGAGCCTCACGAATTCGCGGCGGGGGATCATCCGGGATCTGACTGGGATTCGGTACCAAGGTCATCACCAGATCGCTGCGACCGTTGATCCAGAGTGATTTCTCAATCAGGTGAACCACCTGATAGTTGTCACACCAGTTATTGGAACTCGCCAGCGTGTTCGCGACGAAGGTCTCGTCACGAATCTGCTTTCTGGTTCCGCGTAACGCGAGATTCGCCGCCAACGCTCCGACTCGGTCCGCCTTTAAAAGACTGATGGTCTGTCTTCGCAGTCCCTGTAGTCCAAAGGGAGAAACATCTTCCAGCCAAGCATCATCGACGACGTAACGAGATGTTTTCCGAGAGGTCACGGCAAACTTCGCCGTCGGGTTCGCAGGCGCAGTGATAGACATGGAGAGCGTCTCCTGACATGGCTAGTGAGCCGACAGATGAACCGGTCACACCGATCGCGGTAGAGAGGGAGCAGAATGCTCAATCGACGAGAGTCACAACGTGACCTACGTGCGACAGGTTCATTGCTGTTGGAGGAATTTCTGAAAAAGTTTCCCCAATAGAAGAGGCTCAATGCCATCCAACAGATCATGCTGCGTTGGTCGTGCCGCCTGTATCCCCGGCAGCCGCAAGCTGTTCCCGCTTCCACTCGGGTTCAAGCACGAACGTACCGACAGGCACAAAGGAAGCAGCCACGGCCACGGCGAATTTCCAGAGCGACCACGACCGGGACCGCCCTGCCCACACAACGGCAATCAGATAGAGAATGAACAGGGCACCATGCGCCGCCCCGATCACCCGAACGGCATGGGGGTAATCGGCCATGTACTTGAGTGGCATCGCAATCAGCAGCAGGACCAGAAACGAGAGTCCTTCGAGGAAGCCGATGACGCGCAAAAACAGCAGAGCAGCAACAGAGTTCATATCAATCAGTGGGGGTGAGCAGGGGAGAGGTCGAGTTGATCAGCAATCAGGCGTCCAATGTTCAGAGACGCCGTCGCCGCCGGGGAGGGTGCATTGCCAACATGCACCATATTATCAGATTTCTGGATTACGAAGTCATCCACCAACGTTCCATCAGGGTTGACGGCCTGAGCCCGTACTCCAGAGGGGGCCGGTAGCAGATGG
The DNA here is from genome assembly GCA_023417655.1 of Planctomycetota bacterium. GTDB lineage: Bacteria > Planctomycetota > Planctomycetia > Planctomycetales > Planctomycetaceae > Planctomicrobium. Next base: position 3,949 of record JAEZFD010000006.1, read on the forward strand.
TCGCTGCGAATCTCCGGAACAAGCCGCTGCAATGCTTTGACAAATGCTTGTTTGCTCCAGGACCGCCACAACTCACCAAGTCCGGTTCGCCAGTTCTTCAGAGCCATCTTGCGAAAGCCCTCATAAGAAAGTGTCTCGAATGCATCGCCCGGATGGAAGGACAAGCGCGAATATCCATCGCGCGCCAGCGCGAGAACCGCATTCGGCCCGCATTCAACACCGCCTTTGATTGTGCGAGTGAAGTGCACTCCCAGAAACGGATAAGCCGGATCAGGCACCGGATAAATCAATGAGCGGCACAGGTAGTGGGCCTCCGGAGCGAGGTGATAGAACTCCCCCCGAAACGGCACGATCGGAGCCTGCGGAGTTTTGCCTGACATGCGAATCAGCCGGTCCGACCAAAGTCCGCCGCAGGTGATCAGCCGGTTCGTGTGGATCGGACCTTGAGACGTCTGAAGCCGGATGTGGCGGGGGCCGGGCTCGACGGATACGAGCGTCGTATTCAGATGAATCTGGTGCCCGCCGGCCGTCAGGAGTTCTGCCAGCTTCTGACAGACCATCGGAAAGTGAATGATTCCCGCCTGAGGAACGTGTATCGCAGCGACCCCGGAAGCATGAGGTTCCAGCTCCTGCAGTCGCCTGCGATCAATCAGGGAACACTCCACTCCATTCGCCTGTCCTCGTTCATAGATCTTCTGCAGCCGATCCTGCTCAACCCCATTCTGAGCCACAATCACTTTGCCGCAGATCTGGAACGGAATCTCGTGTTGAACGCAAAACTCCTCCATCGCCTTCTTGCCGAGCCGACAGTTTTCCGCCCGGAGCGAGCCTGGGCGGTAATAGATCCCGGTATGCAGCACTCCCGAGTTATGGCTGCTTTGATCAGCTGCAATTCGCGATTCCTTCTCCAGAAGATGAATCTGAAGCGACGGAAAACGCTGCGAGATGCGCCAAGCGGTGGCAAGACCGACGATTCCCGCCCCGACGATGACGAGGTCAGTTCTTTGCAATTCGGCAAGTCCCTTCGCCGGAATTTCCCTAGACTTCGATGTGGACATGAGGAAAATTAGTTGGATTCTCTGGAAAGTTGGAATTTCGGAACATGAATCGCCGTCTATCTCGCAAAGGTGGGACACTCAACCAGAGCACTCCGATTTACGCACGAAACGCAGTCTTCCCATTTCACCCAGCCGCCTGACATGACGAAATGAATAAGGTCACGGTAAGCCAAGTTAGTTCAACCGCTTCTGAGACGACCTTTCATTCACCACCTTAGAATCATTCACTTGGATTCTGCCGTTCCCGCCGGAGCTGGCAGAACAGACGAGGAGTCAGGAAGATGCTCGTGCTTTCCCGCCATCGTGACGAAAGTATCATGATCGGCGACAATATTGTCATTACGATCGTCGACATTCGCGGAGATAAAGTTCGCCTCGGGATCCAGGCCCCGACGGAAATCCCCGTTCACCGCCAGGAAGTCTATGAGGCAATCCAGCGTGAACGTGCTCCCCAGAAACCTGGTGATCAGGCTGCTTCTGCTTCTTCGTAAGCACGCCCCGCTTTTCAGTCCAGACTGCTCTCTCCAGTGTCCGCGCACCGCGTGATTCGATTGATCACATCACGAATTCCGCGTCGCGCAGACAGCAGGCGTTCAATGAAACGGGCCAGAAAAAGGGCCGGGAACCTCGCCGTTGCCAGCAGCAGGAATCCGACGCGGGCAGCGTGGCGAATGATGCTGAAATGGAATCACAGGACGGAAATGCAAGTCACCTGACAGCGCGACTCCCCCTGACAACGTGACTGTGCGGGACGAATGCCGTATTCTTCATCTCACGCGTGGCTGGAACTCAACTCCGGCGACGCCTGATTTTGTTGGAAATGGTCCGGGATTATCCCGATATTCGTCCGCCGGAGAACGTTGATGTGGTGGTTTGTCTGCGCGTGCATGGTTCCGGCATTCGCGATTTCCTGGATCGTCACGTTCTGGATGAGACGCGTCGCCCCGAAATGGGGACTGGTTGATCAGCCTGCCGCGAGAAAAGTGCATTCAACCCCCACACCTCTGGGAGGGGGAATTGGAATTTACGTGGGCGTGATGCTCCCGCTGCTCGCTGGTTACCTTCTGATTGTCTGGTTGTCGAAGCAGACGCAACTTCCAAGTTGGTTCCCGCCGATTTCGCTGTCCGGAGTCTTTGAACGGTCAGGACAGCTCTGGGCGATTCTCTGCGCTGGCACAGTCCTGATGGTCATGGGTCTGCTTGACGACCGGTTCGGTCTGTCATGGAAAGGGCGACTCTCTGTCCAGTTCCTGCTCGCGACCGCATTAGTGAGTGGCGGGATTCGTGCGACTCTGTTTGTGGATCATCCTGCATTCGGAGTCGTGCTGACCATCGTCTGGATCGTCGTCCTGATTAACTCGCTGAACTTTCTGGACAACATGGATGGACTGTGCGGCGGCATCGGTCTGGTCGCCTCATTGATCTTTGCCTGGATCATGCTCGAACTGGTCGGGCAACCGCGATGGCTCATCGGGGGAACACTCCTGATTCTCGCTGGCTCGATTGCAGGGTTTTTATGCCACAACTGGCCTCCCGCCAAGATTTTCATGGGGGATGCCGGAAGCACGTTCATCGGCCTGACTCTGGCAACAATGACGGTGCTGGGAACGTTCTATGAAGAGAACGTCACTGCGCATCATGTTCTTCTCGCCCCGGCATTGATTCTGGCGATTCCGCTTTATGATTTCTTCACGGTGATTTCCATCCGCCTGTGGAATGGAAAGAGTCCGTTTCATCCTGACCGGAATCACTTCTCTCATCGCCTGACCGATCTAGGACTCAGCCGTAAGCATGCGGTACTGACGGTCCATCTGGCGACGCTCACGACCGGACTCGGGGCAATCCTGCTCTATCACGTCTCCACCTGGAGCGGAGCAATGCTGGTGGTCTCACTTGTCTTATGCCTGCTGGTGATCGTGGCCATTCTTGAACAGGCGGCACGCATCAAGAGCATGAAGGCCGCAACAGCAGCAACCATTCTGAAGAACCAAACGCTTGAGCCCCAGTCAGATTCTCAGACTGCAGAGCACTAAGAAATCGTTTTTGATTACCTGGCACGATCACTCGGGGATCGTCAGATGATCACCCATATGATCGCACAGCGGAACGATCTCTTTTGTTGACCGTAGCAGCGCGCCGATTGTCACATTCGCAAATGCCTGCTCCGTGGCCGCATAGGCTTTGTCCAGTTCCTGATGCAACGGACAGAGTCGTGTGTGTGAGGGGAGCCCAAGGGGACAATGGCGAATCCGCTCCAGCGGAGCGACTGCGTTGACGACATCGAGAATCGAAATTTCGTCGGTCCCTTTTGCGAGCGAATGACCGCCCCCCGGCCCAGAACGAGAGGCCACGAGACCTGACTTCGCCAGATCCTGCAACACCTTGTTGAGATAACGACGAGGCACCTGAGTCCGGCTGGCAAGGAGATCAGCGGAGCAGAGCTGCTCCGGTTCGCGAGCGAGCCAGGCAACGATTCGGAGTGCGTATTCAGCCGTCTTCGGAAGCATCGTCTCTGGAATTTCTCGAAAAGCCTATTCTACACCTTGACGTATAGAATTAAAGTTTGCATGATGAATGACGAAGTTGAACGTCACATTCCGCTGCAACAGCAGGGGAATTCTTTACGGACCTTCCGCTTTTCCCACCTGCTCCCGCCTCATTTTTTCTGACCTCGGCCACAGCGATTCGACATCCTTGGCTCAAACGTTCCAGACCCCAATATTCGCTTTTCTCCGACGCGCTCTCAGAGGACGGCATCATGCTCGACGCAAAATCGCTCCAGATCGTCAAAGCCACAGCCCCTGCAGTGATGGCTCATGCAGAGACCATTACCCGTCGGTTTTACCAACGGATGTTCGAAGGTAACCCGGAGGTGCTGAACTATTTTAACCCGGCCCACCAACGGACGGGAGCCCAGCAGGGAGCGCTCGCAGGTGCGATCTGTGCTTATGCCGCGAATATCGAAAATCTGGGTGCCCTTGGATCCGCTGTCGAACTGATTGCCCAGAAGCACTGCTCACTGGGAATTCAGCCAGAGCACTACCCCATTGTCGGACATCACCTGCTGCTGGCAGTAAAAGAGGTTCTCGGCGACGCGGTGACTGATGATGTCGCCGCCGCCTGGGGAGCCGCTTATCAGCAGCTCGCAGAAATCTTCATCCAGCGTGAAGGCGAGATCTATCAGGCGCAGGCGGCCGCTCCTGGAGGTTGGACTGGATTCCGTCGATTCCGCGTGGAACGGAAGTCACCTGAAAGCGAACTCGTCACTTCGTTCTATCTCATGCCTGAGGACGGACAGCCACTTCCCCTGTTTCAGGCAGGGCAATATGTCACCGTCAAAATCGAATGGCCGGGTCAGGTTCCTGCGCTCCGAAACTACAGTCTGTCGGACCGCCCGGGAGCCGAGTACTTCCGCATCAGCGTGAAGCGTGAAACAGGTCTCACCGACGAAATCCCCACAGGAGTCGCTTCGAACGCACTGCATGACAGCATTCATGTCGGCGATGTCGTTGAACTGGGCCCGCCGTGCGGTGAGTTCGTGCTGCCACAGTCACGCCCCGCGGATCGACCCATCGTCTTTCTCGCAGGGGGAGTCGGCATTACTCCACTCCTGTCGATGGCGAAGCACCTGATCCATCACTCGCCAGAAACTCCGATCACGTTTATTCAGGCCGCGCGAAACCGTCGGGTCCATGCGTTCGGGCAGGAGCTTAAGGCCATCGCCGAGTCATCTCGGGCAATGCAACTTCATATTCGATACGCTGAAGCAGAACCGGGTGATCTCGAAAACGGGCACTGTCACAGCACCGGTCGAATTTGTGGGGAATGGCTCACCGACTGGATTCCGAGTGGAGATGCCGACTACTTCCTTTGCGGACCGACTCAGTTCATGTCGCAGCTTGCTCATGAACTGCAGAACCGACTTGGAATTGCCGCTGACCGAATTCGCCATGAATTCTTCGGCCCCCGTCAGGAACTAGTCGCTCCGGTGCCCATCACTTCGGCATCGTGACCGCTCGCGGGAGTTTCGTTTCTCCAATTCTGAGTCCGCCTGGGTGAGTGTTGCATGATGGCCTGTCTTTCTCGTCTGTTTCTTCTGGGAGTTGTGTCCCTGTGGGTCACACAATCCGTTCGAGCTTCAGACGAGTTTGAACAGGCCCCCATTCACTACAGCGCGTCGACGCCTGATAACCCGGTCTCGCGTTTCCATGAGGAATTGAAGGCAGGCAAAGCCACACTGAAATATGAAGAAGACTTCGGGTATCTGCGATCATTACTGGAACACCTGCAGGTCCCGGTCGACTCGCAGCTGCTTGTCTTCTCCAAAACGAGCCTGCAGATTGGGCGGATCTCTCCGAAGGCTCCGCGGTCGATCTTTTTCAACGATGATGTGTACGTCGGCTATGCACACGGCGGAGACATGATCGAAATCTCTGTCGCTGACCCGGGTCTCGGGGCCGTCTTCTATACGCTGGACCAGTCCGCAGAGGAACCGCCCGTCCTTCTCCGCCAGATGGACCGGTGCCTGACCTGTCACGCGACGACACGCACCGAGCATGTCCCGGGTCACCTGGCGAGGTCCCTGCATGTCGATTCCCGAGGCCATCCGATTTTTTCCGCAGGGAACCAGAATGTTGATCATCGGACGCCGATTGCGCAACGCTGGGGAGGGTGGTACGTCACCGGCACCCATGGCAAGCAGACTCACCTCGGCAACTTCATCGCAAAGGAACGCTCGGCGGTCGAGCCCGTTGACAACTCAGCCGGCCAGAACGTGATTGAACTGGGAACACGCTTTCCCTCAGCCCGGGCGTTGACGCCGCATAGTGACATCGTCGCATTGATGGTGTTCGAACATCAGTTGTTCGTGCAGAATCGGCTGACCAAAGCGAACTTCGCGGCCAGACAGGCACTGCACTATCAGTCAACGATGAGTGCTGCACTTGGCAAATCACCGGACTCCTTACTGGAGAGCGTGGACCGCCGACTCAATCAGGCCGCGCGAGAACTGGTGGAAGCCCTGCTATTCAGCGAAGAAGCGACACTCTCGGAGCCGATCAGTGGAACCTCCGGATTTGCCAACCGATTCACGGCTCAGGGGCCTCATGACAATCATGGACGGTCTCTGAAGCAACTCGACCTGCAGACACGGCTTTTCAAATATCCATGCAGCTATGAGATTTATTCGTCGCAGTTCGATGCTCTCCCGCCAGAACTGTTACGTCGTGTCTGGGAGAAGATGCACGCCGTCCTGACGGGAGCCGATGACTCCGAAGACTATGCCCATCTGATTCCGGCGGACCGACAGGCAATCCTGGAGATTCTGCTGGCGACGAAAGAGAATCTGCCTGACAACTGGCGCAGCAAAGCTGAACTTCCTTGAGATATTCTTCTGCGAGCTGAATGCGTCCTCCTCGCTCAGTGGTTCGAGGGAAGCACTCGAGATGCGAACGCGTTCAGCGGCACGAGGACAATCATGAAACAAGCTGTTCAGCAGAATCAGTTTCTTCTTGGCTATGCGAAAAATCTGACAGACGATCTGCCCGACGAACGCTGGACCGAACAACCATTCCCCGGAATTAACCATCCGGCCTGGATCATCGGCCATCTGGCGAATACCGCAGATAGCGGAGTCACCATGGTCGGTGGCCAGAAAGCCGGCAAACCTGAATGGGCAAACCTGTTCAAGGGAGGCACGACCGTCACCAGTGATCGATCGGCCTACCCCTCGAAAGAGGAGTTGCTCAACTGGTTCAACGGTCAGTATGAGACATTGCAGAAACTGTCTCTCGCAGCGACTGAAGAACGGCTCAACGCTCCGAACATTCATCCCCGCCTGAAAACGTTGATGCCGACCAACCGGGAGGTGATCACCTTTCTCCTCTCGAGCCATCTGGCGATACATCTTGGGCAACTTTCGATGTGGCGCCGGCTGATCGGATTGCCACCACTGTTCTGATTACACGCAGCGGGGCCACCTGACAAAACAAAATCGCCGCTGGACGTGAATCCAGCGGCGATTTTATTTTCTGTTTCAACAGGGGTCAGTGTTGAGTGACTCAGCATTGAGTGACTCATCCGGCTGTCAGCTTGGGAGCAATGAACACTGGCCCGCGAGAAGATGACGTGTCCGACTTGGCTTCGGTCTTCTTCTCCTCAGGCTTCGCATCAGCAGGCTTGGCGTCTGCTGGAGCAGCGGTCGCCTTCGTCGCATCCTTCTCTGCGGCCGCTTCGTTCTTAATCTGCTGTTCGAGATACTCCTTCGCTTTCGCCAGCTGGCGGTCAACAAATTCTGATTTCTCTTTCTTGCCGATGGAGTCACGCAGCATTCGGTCGCGCTGATAGTTCTGGTGGTCTTCCAGAGAGAACTCGACCTTGTAGCCTTCGTTGGGGGTGACACCCCATTCGTCTGTCTCTTTTGAATCCGGGAAGCGATGAATGTTCTTTCCGCTCGGGCGGTGATAGCTGGCGGTTGTCAGCTTCAGGGCGCTCTTTCCGTCTTCAAGATCGATCACATCCTGAACGCTTCCTTTGCCCCAGCTGCGTTCGCCAACCACGATCGCGCGATCGTGGTCCTGCAGACAGGCACTGACGATCTCGCTCGCAGATGCGCTGTAGTGGTTCACGATGATAGCAATCGGGAATCCTGTGAAAGTGCCGAAGCTCTTGGCACTCCAGGAACGATGAACACTGTTCCGGCCGTCGGTGCTGACGATCAGTCCCTTGTCGATGAACAGGTCGCAGATTTCGACGGCTGCTTCGAGAAGCCCACCGGGGTTATACCGGAGGTCGATGATCAGGCCCTTCATTCCGGCCTTCTTCAGTGACTTCAGAGCTTCGCGAACTTCAGCAGCACTGCGATTGGTGAAGTGTGTCAGGCGGATGTAGCCAATCTTCTGCTCCGGATCGAGCATCAGATTCCATTTGCCGTCCTTATCGAGAGAGTGTCCCAGCACGGTGTCGAGCTGAATCAGTTCTCGCTTGAGTTGGATCTTCTCGATTTCCTTGGAGTCGGCATGTCTGACCGCGACTTCAATGACCTCGCCGGGCTTGCCGCGAAGAAGTTCAACTGCGGTGTCGAGTTCTCGATTGTTCGGAAACTCCTTGACCTGCTTTCCGGCGATTTCGACGACGTGATCACCGGCCTTGATGCCAGCCTTATAAGCAGGGCTGCCAGGCATTGGAGTGATGACTTCGATTACGCGATGTTCGCGATCCCAATTGACGCGAATCCCGACGCCGCCAAACTCCTGAGAAATTGCTTCCGTGAACTCATTGAGATCATCCGGAGCAATGTAGTCTGAATAGGGATCGAGTTCTTCCAGCATCCCACGAACGGCGGCTTCAACCAGCTTCCGCCGATCGACTTCCTTCACATAGTTGCGGTCGATTTCGTGAAAGGTGTCGACGAACACCCGCATCAGATCGTAATAGTCCTGCTTCTGTTCAGCACCGACGTCGGGCTTCTTTTCCGTCGCAGATTCCTCGGCCCTCAGCATCGCCGGTGACGTGGCCAGCGATGCCAGCAACAGGCCTCCGGTTACGAATCTCCATGTTCGTCGAAAAGCGATCATCCGGCCGTCCCTATGCCTGAACATCTTGAAATCGAACCTATGGATTCTAAGTCCGGCGATTCGACGGGGCAAGACAGGTTAAATTTCGGCTCAATTCTTCACCGCAGAATGCACAACCTTTCTATTCTCCCACGTCACTTCGGCACCGCGATGATCAATGAAAAGGGACCGGAAGCAGACTTCTGCCTCCGGTCCCCGAATCAATGTGCAATCTTCAATCGCCTCGATTGAATCTCAATTGTTGAGACTCACTTATTGGCCGTAGCGGCCTTCGCATCGAGCCGTCGCTGGAGCGTCGACTGTGTCTCCTTCAGACCATATTCGAGATAGTCATCCAGATCATTCAGCAGGGCCTCCGCTGAAATATCCATCGCTTCCTGACTATCGAAGAAGCTGAGAGCACGAACAGCCTCAAGTCGCACGCGCGGATGCTCATCGTTGATTGCAACCTGCAACAGGACGATCGGATTCTCAACCCGGTCGAGAGACTGACTCAGAGCACGAACCGCAGCAGCGCGGACGTGTGGATTCTGTGCCTTCAGCAGTTTTTCGAGCAGGCCGGCGTCTACCACGTCGTGATGCTGTTTGACCCAGAAGCCTTCCAACTGCAGACTTTCGAATTCTGGTTTGCTGGAATCCTGAGCTGCCAGCCAGCGGTCAACTGCAGCGAGAACTTCCTTGGTATCACGGTCGCGGAGTTCCAGACGGGTGCGATAGCGAGTGCGGTCTTCATGAGTCTTCAGCTGTTCCAGCAGCTGATCGACGGGCTCTCCAGCGATTTTGGCGGGCTCAACCAGCGGCTTCTTCGTATTCGTGATTCGCCAGACACGACCATGACTTTTGTCTCGATTCGGATCACGAATTGAGTGCTGCATGTGACCAACCAGCGGGTTGTACCAGTCCAGCACATACAGAGCTCCATCGGGACCGAACTGAATGTCCACAGGGCGGAAGTTCGGGTCGGATGATCGGAGAAGTGGAGAAACGGGTTCGCAGTGGACGCCCGACCCCTTTTCCTGCATCCGGTACTGCAGCACTCCCTGGAAACCGATGCAGTTGTTCAGCAGATAATCGCCCTGCATTTCATCTGGGAAATGGCGGGAAGAGACAAGCTCGCACCCGCATGTCGGACGCCACTGCTTGACCAGCATCTCTTTCATTCCGGGATGCTTCCGAGGGAAATCAACAGCTCCCGAAAATGGTGCCGCGACGTAATTTGCTCCCCCTGAGGCATCAGCGACAAAATTCTGCCCGAACTTGTCGAACACGTGTCCCCAAGGGTTGGCGAAATCGTAGGCGACGTAATTGCTGAACTTCTCAGTCTTCGGGTCATATCGGAAAACTGAAGCATTGGCAGCACGAGTCAGACCGTAAGGAGACTCGATCTGAGAGTGGTGGAAGGTTCCTTCATTGAAGTACAGATCGCCGCCGGGACCCCATTCAAAACAGTGCACCGCATGGTGAGAGTCCCCGCTGTCGAGACCATGAATGATTGGACGACTGACATCGGCTTTGCCATCGCCATCCGTATCTTTCAGGAACACAACGTTCGGCTGCTGGGAGACATACGCTCCGCCATCGCCCAGTTCGACTCCGATCGGCAGGTAAAGCTGATCAGCGAAAACGGTCTGCTTGTCAGCTTTGCCGTCCTTGTTGGTGTCTTCCAGAATCAGAATCTTGTCGTTGACTGGTTCGCCAGGCAGATACTGGGGATAAGACGCATTGGTCGTCACCCACAACCGTCCAGCTGAATCAAACGTGAATGAGACAGGATTCTGCAGATCAGGAAACTCGACTTCCGAGGCGTACAGATTGATTTCGAAACCGTCCGCCAGCGTGAAGAGCTTCTTTGATTCTTCCGGAGAGGTGATTTTGATCTCTTTGGTGAAGTTGGTTTCGATCGGCAGCAGCTCGCCTGTCTTCGAATCGTCGATCTTCTCAGGCAGGAGTTCGCCGCGAGCCGCGTCCCAAATGCGGTGATCGCGAACATCGACCATCGCCCGCAGCTTTGCGAATTCCGCCGGGAAGTTGACAACACCGAACGGTTTCTTCCGTCCCCCATAAATGTAGAAGCCGTTGACCGCACGATAGTCATAGAAGAACTGCTTGTTCTTCTCGGCCACTTCCTTCTTGACTCGTGCGAGCAGAGCCGAATCAATCTGCTCGCCCTTTCCGAATAGGGCCTCGTTGAGAATGGTGGCCAGTTCGGCGTCCCCGTCTTCAGTCAGGTGGATCCCGTTAATGGTCAGGTTGCTTTTGGGATCATCCAGCAGCGCTTTCGACGGAGTGAACAGATCAACAAATGTGACCTTCTGGGCCTCGGCCACTTTCTTCATCGCTGCGGTATAGAGGGCGATGTTCTCATTGTTTCGAGTCGCGGCCGGAACATTGCGATCGTTCAGGTCTTCGTTAGCAATGGGAGAGAACAGCACGATTCGGGGAGCAACTTTGACTTCTCCCGCTTTATCCTGCTGGACCGGCTCATACTTCCCGCGAGAATAGTTCTGCGTGGGGTATTTCAACTGCTTCAGGTCTTCCAGAAACTTGGCAAGATCCTTTTCGAACTTGGGCAGTCCAGCCGGTCCGTCGAAGGACTCGTTGAAACCGAAGAACGCCAGAATCACATTGGGCTGATGATCGATCAGCGTATGTCCGTGATCCTGAAAATCCTGTCCCCGCAGGCGAACATTGATCGTGTCGCCTGAGTACCCGAGATTCCGCAGGACCAGCTTCTTTTCCGGAAATCGTGCCTGCAGAAGAGTTTCGAAGTTGTTGAAGTACTGAAGTCGCTCGGCGAGGGTGTTCCCGATGATGACCACCTTGTCACCCTCGTTGAGCGGAAGCGTTTCCGCCTGAACCGTTGTCCCGAAGGGCATCAGAGTTGCAAGCGTGAATGCGGCAAGGCACGAAAACAGTCGTGGCATCTTGGATTTCCGTGAAGGGATGGGGCGGGGTCAAACAATTCGCAGACTGGTTCACTGGCAGTTTCACTGTCAGTCATTGCCGTCGGGAGTTCAGGGTGAAAACCGGGGCATTATTGCGACTGGCGAGACTTCAGACCTGCATGCGAAGGAAGCGGTAATGCAATTCGAAACATCTGATCTTCCCCGGAAGCGGAGAGACCGGGTAAACCACAGGTTTCGATTGCATATTGTGGCGGATGAAGGATCGATTGTAAAACGTAAGCGAACTTTGAAATGTAGGCCGTAATCGATGAGACGGGACGCCAGCACAAGTTGCAGCAGTCGGAACCCGACGCCACGTCGAAGTGGATGGGTCGTTCGTCTTCTGATGCTGTCACTCCCAGTTTTTTTCCTGGCCGGCGTCTGGTTCATGAGGGGTCCTTCGAACGGGCCAAATACAGGAAATCCCTCTTCGCCCCCCGGCAAGGTCTCCAGTCCGTCCGTTCCACTTGAGGCGCAGACGACAGACATGTCACCACTTCAGTCCGCAGAATCACCTGCTCCCCAACAGCCGGCCTCAGGCAGTGAATCAGCGGCAAGCGAAACGAAGACATGGTCTCGCAAAGATCTGACCGGAAAGTGGGTTCTCGACCACAGCATCCGTCGGGAGATCGACATCCAACCTGACGGGACCGCCGTCATGGTCTGCACTCTGGATTATCTGACGAGTCTGATTTATGGAAAAGAACTGACCATGAATCTGGAATGGACCCTCGACGGTGATCTGCTCACGCATACCGTCGTGAGTGGCACCCCAGAAAAGAACGTCAAAAGCCTGACGGACAACTTCGGCAGCAGCATGTCTTATCGCGTGTTGCAGGTCGATCAGGATCAAATGCTGTTACAGGGTCCCGGTAAGTCCAAGAAGCAGGAACACTGGAAGGCCGTTCGCCCCTGATTCCGACGCTCGTCGAAGCGATCAGGCCTCGACGGGGGTCAACTTACGTGAATTCGCTTTCAGCGCGGCAATCAGCGACTCGGCAAAGATGAGAAAGAGCGTGGCCAGCAACAGCCACCGCCACCAGCTTTGCCGGGATTCCAGTTCTGCATTCATCAGCTGCCGCCGCTGCTGGGGACTCAGTTCCTTCTCCAGTGGAGATGAAGGAGCTTCGAACTTCACGCCGTAGGCCGCCAGCACATCTCGGGGCAGAGGGTCTGTTCGTGATTCCTGCGGATCCAGATTCGCCGCGACCAGAATTGCTTCCGGCCCCTGTGCCTGCTGTAAGGTCGTTCCGAATCGAAAAAGTCCCGGCTCCTCGATCCGGTACGGTTCCTGAACATTCACGGTTTGTTCCCGTCCTTTGTGCAGGACCGTCAGCGTCTCACCTGCGAGCTTCAGATCACTCAGGCGAACCTCCTGCCCCACGACATATTGAAAACGCTGCCTCCTCTGCGGAGAAACATTTTCCAGCAACCCATTCATGAGCGGGACAAACTTACTCGACACCGCCAGATCACTGTCACTGCGGTTCCAACCGGAAGTCAGCAACAGGACCCTGCCTCCTCCGAGGGGGATTTCTCCCAGCGCAGGTGACTGATTCTCGAAAGTCGCCAGTACGCGAAACTCCGGCCCGAAATCGGGTGCGAACTTGCGATACTTCCAAAAACGAATTTTGGTGAAGTCTGAGAATCGTGGATCGTTAAACTGCTTCAACGGCGGGTACGTCAGATCCACATTTTGAAGCAGGGCGTATTCCCCCGGTTGAGCAACCTCTTCGACCATCTGCGGAGGGCATTGAAGAATGTCGTAAAGGGACATCGCCTGCTCTGCGTTTCTTGCGACGAACAACGCTGTTCCTCCCTTTTCGATCCAGTTTCGAATCCATTCAGACTGCAGTGCAGAGGGAGTGCCGCCGATGATCACCCATGAGATCGGCCGGTCAGACCGGACCACACTCGCAGAATCGGTCACGGGGGGAACGGGCGGTGAGTCTTCGTCCCGCCAGTCCGCAATCGTGACTTCGCGCCAGGGAGTCTTCGGGAAGACTGCATTCAGAAAGAAGCGGAGCCCATCTGGACCTGGGTCTTCCTGAGCCGATCCCAGATAGACCACCTGCAATTGTTGAACCGACTCGCGAACCGCATACACGGTGTTATCAAAATCGGTCTGATCGCCCGTCAGAATCATAGCGAGACCGACTTCCGAACCGGGGCCTCGGGGAACGTTCACAACTCGACTCTGTCCCGGGGGAACGGAAACAGAAGTCACAGCGGACTGAGGACCGCTTCCGTCGGTTCCGTCAAACGGGTCTCGTGCCCTGATATGAAAGGCATCGTTTGTCGAGGCAGCGGAATTGGTCACTCTCAGGCGAATGAACTCCGGGGAAGGAGTCGTTCCATCAGCCAGTTGAAGCGAGGCGTTCGATCCCTCCAGCGGTTGGACCGGGATCAGTTTCAGCTCGATGTCATTCGGCCAGACATCGCCATTTAATGCATCCCACCCACCTCCAGACTGAAGGTCGGAAATCAGAATCACTTTCTTCGCCTGCTGACTCTCCTCCTCATCGAGCAGTTCCGTCGCTCGAATGAGTGCAGCCCCTGTTCTAGTTGCTCTCCATCCCGGCTTCTCATTCTGCAACGCATTCCGAAACTCTGTCGAACGCACTTCAACTGGCAGCTGCTTCCATGTTTCAACCCCTATCAATTCTCGAACGGCGTCATCGAATACAAGGAGCGAGAGGGAGTCCTTCGCATTCATTTCGTCTGCGATCTCGCTGACTGCTTTCTGCACCTGCTCCCAGCAATCGCCGCGACGCAAGCTCGCCGAGGTGTCAACGAGTACCACGATCTTTTTGCCGGGGTCAGACCCGACCTCGGCGCTGGCCTGAGTTCTCAAAAACGGTCGAGCGAATGCAAATGCCAGCAGGCAGATGGCAGCCGACCGCAGCAGCAATAGCAGCCAGTCCTCAAGGCGACTGCGCCGCGTCATCCGGGGCGGATCCGGCTGGAGGAACATGACGCTACTGAAGATCTGCCGACCTTGTGGGGATCGACGAATCATGTGGAAAGCGATCGGCAGGCCAATGGCCAGCGTTGCGATCAGATAGAGAGGTGCGAGAAAACTCACAGTCGCAGATCCTGTTCAGACAACGGCGTCAGGACACGTTCGCGGATGGCACTTCATTCAGCGTCTTCGGGTTTGGGAGACAACAGCTCGCATTCGCAGGAAGTCCCCCAGAGCAAGTTCGAGCGGCGATTCCGTATTCACGGTTCTGAAATGAACTCCGAGCCGTTCACAGCATTTAGCGAGCGCCTGTGAATGAGCCTGAAATTTCTGCACGTAGGCTTTGCGTCCCGCTTCTGGATCGACATAGATCTCGCGACCCGACTCGACATCCACGAACTGCATCGATTCCTGAAACGGAAACGTGAACTCGGCTGGATCGAGGATCTGAAAAATGGCGACTTCGTTCCGTGCCGCACGCAGGTAGGAAAGTCGTGATTCCAGATCCGCCAGTGGCGTCAGAAAATCGGAGAGGATCACGAACAGTCCCCGTTTTCTGACAAGCTCCGCCGAACGCTCCAGTGCGGTAATTAACCCTGTCCCGGTCCCTTCCGGCTGATGCTCCAGACATTGCAGGAGTCGCCGCAGGTGCCCCGGTCGATGACGGGGAGGCAGATATTCATCCACCGTTTCCGAGAACCGGAGAAGTCCGACAGCATCCTTCTGTTGATTTAGAAAGTAAGCGAGCGTCCCAGCGAGCGTCTTCGCATAGTCCGCCTTCGTATACGGAAGCGACCCGTAGCTCATGGAGCGGCTGTTATCGACGAGCAGATGGCAACGGAGATTGGTTTCGTCTTCAAACCGCTTCAGATAAAAGCGATCACTGCGAGCGTAGAGTTTCCAGTCGAGATATCTCAGATCATCGCCTGAGACATATTGCCGGTACTCGGTGAACTCGACGGAGAACCCATGATACGGACTGCGATGCAATCCGGTCATAAATCCTTCCACCACCACTTTGGCCCGCAACTCGAGTGCGCGGATCTGCATGAGTGTGGCAGGATCGATGAAAGAAGGGGGTGGGTAACTGCTCGTCGTTGGCGTGGAGGGTCCGCTGGCCATCGAAGTCCCCTGCATGCACCGGAATCTTCGTGATCGGACTGATGACTCCGATTCAGGTGGCGGGACAAATCTTACCCAACGACACCCGAGTCTGACCAGAAGGTGACCCCGACGAAAAAAGCACCCTTCAATCATCCCGGTCTGGAATGCCTGAAGGGTGCTTCAAACTCATGGAAACAGAAAGGCGGTCGCTGAGCGGAACTACGCCTTTTCCACCTGCGACCAGATCTCCTGCATGTACTTCAGACTGTCGACAGCGGTCTTCTCTGCTCCCGGGGTGTAGTCGAAGACTTCCACAGAGACCCATCCCGGATACCCGGTCTCTTTGAGGGCCTGAAAGATCGGCAGGAAGTCGATGTCACCCATCCCCGGTCCGCGCAGGTTTTCATCATTGGCGTGGAAATGTCGGGTGTGTTTTGCATGAGCGCGGATGATGTCGGGAATCGGTGTCCCTTCGCCGGTCATCGCTTTCACATCCTGATGCAGTGCGACGCGGGAGTGGCCCAGCGCATCGATCATTTTGACCGCGTCATCGCACGAGATCATGAAATCGGTCTCTTTGGTCGTCAGCGGTTCGAGAAGCAGATCGACTCCGCGAGCTTCCAGTTGCGGCGTGACAGCCTGAATGACTTCCAAGGCATGATCGAAAGCCTGCTCCTGCGTCACTCCCGGCTGCAGGCTCCGCTGCAGGGGAGAACCAAGAACCAGCAAAGATCCGCCCAGATCTCCGCAGAGATCGGTTAGCGCTTTCAAATAGTCGGCCGTCTTCAGCCGGACGGCCTTGTCGGCGGTCGTGAGGTGGAAGCCTGTCGTTTTCGCCAGCAGCCAGTGGAGACCAATGATCTCAAGCCCCTGATCGTCCGCTATTTTCTTCAGCTCCTTGCGGCGTTCTGGTGAGACCTCATTTGCCGTCGCTGCCAGAGTGAACGGCGCGACTTCAACACCTTCATAGCCGGTTTCTTTAATGAAGCGACACTGGCGCTCCCAATCCCAGCCTTCGAACAGTTCCTGGCAAATCGCAAATTTCATGGATCGTCGTTCGTCGTTCTGATGCTTGTCGAAATGGTCCGCTTCTGTCTCGCGGCGCTATCGCCACGATCCAGCTGAAGCTCCTTCTTGCCCCAGTTTGAGCACACTTCCAGTCGTGTCCATCGGCACCGCTTGCGGGCAGATCGGCAGTTCTCGCCGGAAGTCCAGACACCATACCGCCAGTTATGACTTTGACGATCCAATCAGGCAATCTAAGACAAACTTTTCGGGCAGGAATGCCGATTCTGTCGATGGTGCCCGGATTCCCCTAAACCGACCCTCGAGGAGATCTGGCCTCTCAATGATCGAGGCAGGGCAGGAACTCTCACTCAGTTCAGAGTTTGTGACCGACGTCTTGCAGGCAACGGCAGTCACATGAGGAATGTTCAGGTTGCACCGGATTTTTTGAAACTCGGGGCGGTCGATCCGTAAATTAAAACAACTGGGTAACTCTGGCGGCTTGCGTAAAGCAGGCCAGCAAAATCAGCCGAAACAAATGAGCGATGGAATCCATCTGAGGGATTCCCACGCATCCAGGGGCTGAGGAAAAGAGGGTTGGTGCCATGAGATACTTGTCGTGGATGTTCGCTTTGGCCATATCGCTGAATGCGATCATGGTCAGCGCCGAAGCGGACGCCGGTCTGTTCTGCGGAGCATGCCGATATCGAAACATTCCAGCATCATGTTGTGAGCCGACAGGCGACTATTGCGCCGCGCGGGAGACCTGCGCGCCGCAATATCGGACTGTTCGCGAGACCGTCTGGTGCACTGAGCAGTACACCGAATGCCAGACCGTCTATGATACCTGCACCTATCAGGTGCCAGTCACCGTCAGCAAGGTTGTCTATGACACCTGCTATCGGGACGAGTGTTACACGGTTTGCCGTCCTGTCACGCAGACCTGCTACCGTGATGAGTGCTACACCGTCCGTCGACCGGTCTACCAGACCTGTTACCGCACCGTCACCTGCAAGATCCGGAAGCCCGTTTACACAACACAATACCGTTGTGTGAACTACACGGTCTGTCGCCCTGTCACACAGACCTGCTACCGCGATGAGTGCTATACCATTCGCCGGCCGGTCTACCAGACCTGCTATCGTGACGTCTGTTACACCACTTACAAAACCGAAATGCAGACCTGCTATCGCGACGTCTGCCAGACCTACATGCGTCCCGTGACCGAAACCAAGTGCGTTCCGGTTCAGTGCGGCGAATGGAAGACTGTGTCGGAGTGCGTCCCAGGTCCGATCGTTGAGCGATGCGTTCAGGATCCCGGTAAATTCGTTCTGGATCCAGAGAGCTGCTGCTTCGTGTATCAGCCAGGCTGCTCACGAATTGAAAAGGTTCAGTGCCCACCACGGACTGTGTGCAAACGCGTCTGGTGCCCAAAAACCATCATGACCACCCAGACCTGCACCCGCATGGTCCCGGAAACCAAGGTCTGTCGCGTTCCTTACACGACCTGCATTCGCGTTCCAGTGACCTGCGTGAAGAAGGTTCCTTACACCACTTGCAGCTACGTCTGCGAAACCCGCGTCCGTAAGGTTCCATACACGACCTGCACCATGGTCCGTGAATGCCGCACCAAGCAGGTTCCTTACACAACCTGCTGCATCGTCGAACAGTGCGTCACCAAGCAGGTTCCCTACACCACTTGCAGCTACGTTTGCGAAACCCGCACCCGCAAGGTTCCTTACACCACTTGCAGCTACGTGAAGGAAGTTCGGACCCGCAAGGTTCCTTACACCACCTGCCGCACCGTCTGCGAGACCCGTTATGTGACCAAGTCCCGTTGCGTGCCCCGCACCGTGATGGTCACCAAGACCCGCTGTGTTCCAAAGGTCGTTTGCCGCCAGGTTCCAGTGACACCTTGTGTGACTGCTTGTGCCCCGGCCTGCGATGCTCCGAATTCGTGTGCAAACTAGAGCACCTGAAGTTATCGTCCGCTCCCGAGTGCGAAGAGGTCTCTCACCGCACTCGGACGGAATCGGGATCGACGGGAGTCACACGGTCAAAGACCTTCGACATTGGTCCTCAGATGGCAATGATGCGAACGCTGTCTAGGAGCGAAGTCGAAACAGCTGAAGTCTCTTGCGGTTCAAGAGAAGTTTTGAAAGGGGAGCGGTGATCAGGCCGCAGAGCGTTTCTGATCACGGGCCTCGAGAAGTCGCTTCTCACCAGCGAGGGTGAATGCGGCACCAACTCAGATTCGCGGAACCCTGTTTGCAAGAAAACGGGGCAGTGACTGGAAGTCGCTGCCCCGTTTTTGTTTTTAGGGAATGCAGTGCGTCACTAAGAACGCAGCCGTCGCTTACAGACCCTTCTTCAGGTCGCGGACGACCTCGGCAACCTGATGGCTGTCAGTTTCAGGATTCACGGACGGGTTAATATAGACAATCTTTCCATCAGGTCCGATGACGAAAGTCCACCGCTTCGTGGTCACCTTCCGAGTGAAGGATTCGTCCTTGCCGTCGACCTTGAAAGTCAGTGTCTTTTCGCCTGGTGTACTTGGAACTCCAAAGGCCTTGGCGACTGCCCCTTCTGTGTCTGCCAGCAGGGTGTAGTTCAGATCATGAGCTTTCTTGAAAAGCTGATGACTTTCCACTGTATCACCGCTGACGCCGACAACTTCGATTCCCAGCTCTTTCAGCTGTGACATATCATCGCGGAACTTGCAGGCCTGCTTTGTGCATCCGCCCGTCATATTCGCTGGGTAGAAATAGACCACGATCGCCTTTTTGCCGACGTGATCGACAGACTTCCAGTCAGCACCGGTGTCGTCTTTCGCTTGGAATTCGGGAGCTGGACTTCCAACCTTCAGTACATCCATCGCTTCACTCCGAGCTGCCCCGAAACCCAGGACGATTCCGAACATTGTCCAGACAAGCAGTGCACGCATTCCGGTCCCTCCAAACTCATGGTCATCGCCGATCGGCATACAACTTCGCATGCTTCTTTTTCGAGCATACGAAATGCACATCCAGAACGTCCAGCAGGGAGTCTCCGAGATAGCCTCAAATCTCCCCGCTCTTTGCCGACTCTGGCACTCCATTTGCCCCACTCGAGAGCCATACTTTCGCGTCAAAGCTGGTTTCAAAGGAGTGAGTTCTGCCGGGGCCCGGTGATCCGGATTGCCGCAGAAATGAGTCACCCATGGAACCGGGGTTCGCTGAGAACCACGCCCTTTGGGTTCAAATGGGAGACTTCCGATGTTTGGAAACGACGAAGAGTTGATTCCGATCTATCAGTCAACGGATCTCGGGCGCACAGAAGTCGTCCGCCTCGCACTGGAATCCGAAGGAATCCAATGCGCCCTGGAAAACGAGAATCAGGCTGGCTTTTCAGGCGTTTTGCAGTGTCGCCTGTTTGTAAGAGAGTCAGACGCTGAGGCCGCGCGGGAGCTCATTCGCTCGCACGAATCTCATGGGGTGAACAACACCGAACAGCCGCACGCCTGAATCCGCATTAATCCGCTACGACAGATTAAGGACGAGCAAGGGTCGACATCATAATGCCCGCCGCGACGGAGACATTCAGAGAATCGACCTGACCCAGAGCGGCAATCCGACACACTTGATCGCAACGTTCCTGGGTCAGTCGGCGAAGCCCCTTTTCCTCGTTTCCAATCACGACCAGCCAGCGACGATCCCGATCGACATCATAGAGATCCATTTCGGCATGTTCTGAACTGCCGAGAACCCACATGTCGTTCTCTTTCGCGACCTCGATCGCACGAGCGAGGTTCGTCTGCAAGGTGAACGGCACGTGTTCAACACCTCCGGCGGCGACGTCATATACAGTCGCTGACACGGGGGCTGATCGATCGACAGTCAGCACGATTCCCTGGACTCCAAAGAACGAAGCGGTTCGAAAGACCGCGCCCACGTTGTGAGGATCCTGCAGCTGATCGAGCGCCAACCAGATTCCCCGTTTGACGGGGGATTGAAATAACTCTTTGAGTTGGACGCTGTTTCGTTCGCGGACAATCGCGAACGTGGTCCCGATCCGGCCACCGTCTTTATTGAAACGTTTCCCGACTGATTCGCGCTGCAACGGTTCCCGGACAGGGACCCCGTTATTCCGTGCTTCTTCAATGACTCGAACCCATCCCTCGTGACTTCGGGCGGCGCTCGCATGGACTTCCAGCACGTCACGGGGACGCGTCTGTAATGCGGCAAGAACACTGTGAGGGTTGGTCAGCTTGATGGAATTCATGGATGTTCGATGACGATCTCTGAGACAGACTGGCGTTGAGTCATACTTCGGGATGCAGGATAGCCATACCAGATCATGCCGACCATCATCTCGACTTCCGGATTCAAATTCAGGAGTCGATTGAACTCCTCATGCTGCGTGACCGGCCCCGTCACCCATTTCGTCCCGAGGCCTTGTTCTTCGAAAAACAGCATCAGATTCTGGATCGCACAACAGACCGCCGCATAGTTTTCCTGTTGTCTGATCGCGCTCGCGGCGCACTGGGAAGTCACCACCATCCAACCGGGAATCGTCGACCACTTCGCCCGCTTTTGAGCGGCGGCGGCTTCTCCTTTTTCCGCCAGCGTCAGCTGAGCATTCAACTCGATGACCTGAGTCGCCGTCTCTGGCCCCAGCAGATGAAATCGCCAGGGCTCGGTCAGCTTGTGATTTGGGGCCCAACGTGCCAGTTCGATCGCCTGGAGCACAATCTCCCGAGAAGGGACTTGCGGCAGAAAGTCGTTGATCGTCCGACGTTGACGGATCAATCTTGCCAGAGGAGTCTCCGCCGGAGCGACGGTGAAATTTGACATGGCAGAACTCATTCTCAATTTCTGATCGATGCAGAACGTGATTCCGGGAAGGGTAGACGATCCTTCATGACAGTGTCCAACTGAGACAACTGACGAGGTTCTGTGGATGCCGATCCCCGCAAGGTGTGCTATCGTCCTCCGAATCTGAACTGACCTCCGAAACTTCATGAGTTCGCCACGCGTGGAACCTCCACCTTCGACTGGAACACCCCGATCTGCCACCACCGGGGTCATGTCCAGTGTCCGACTGGTCAGTTTGGGGATTCTCGTCTCGCGACTGCTGGGACTCGCACGCGATATCTCAATGACTGCCGTTTTCGGGGGCAGCACAGTACTCGACGCTTTTCTCGTCGCATTCCGGATTCCGAATCTCGCGAGACAGGTTCTCGGTGAAGGGGCGTTAAGCACCGCTTTCCTCCCGGTGTTCATGCGGAGTCGAGATGAAGAAGGAGAACTGGCGGCCCGACAGACACTGACTCTGGTCACCCTGGCGCTGACGGTTGTTCTTTCGACTTTCATTCTCATCGCGGAGGTCGGTCTCTGGCTCGCTATGACCTATCTGCCGTTGTCGGAATCAACCTTCGTTCTGTTCTCCCTGCTCGCGCGCATGCTTCCGTACGCAGTTTTAATCTGTGTGACCGCACTGTTCTGCGCGACGCTTCATGCCCAGCGGCAGTTTTTCTGGCCGGCAGTTGTTCCGTGGTTTCTGAACCTGATCTGGCTGGCAGGTGTGTTCTTCGTTCTACGATCGAACTGGTCACCCGTCGGTCAAGCACAGGTCCTGGCCAGCATCGTCTCCTTCGCCGGGGTCGTGCAATTAGCCATTCCCTATCTCGCCCTTCAATCGCAAGGACTCGGATTTGCCGGCAACATTCAGCGCAGTTGGCCGCGACTGCTCGAAGTGACCGGAGCCATACTGCCCGTCGTCATTGGCATGACGATCCTGCAGGCGAGTGCCATTCTCGACAGTCTGATCGCGTGGGGATTTTCAAAACCTGACGACGGCGGAACGGCCTGGTGCGAGCTGTTCGGAATCACTCCTCCGCTAGTGGCCGGAACCGCATCCGCGATTTACCTGGGACAGCGGATGCTGCAGTTTCCTATGGGGGTCTTCGGCGTCGCACTGGGAACAGTGCTGTACCCGGTGCTGACTCGACATGCACTCAGCAAAGAGTTTGACCTTCTGCGAAATGACTTGAGCCGCGGTCTTCGTCTGGTGATCGCAATTGGAATCCCTGCCAGTGCAGGGCTGGCGATCCTTGCCTGGCCCGTCGCCATCGCACTATTCCGTCATGGGAAATTTTCTACGGCGGATACGTTGATGACGGCCCAAATGATTGCGGTCTACTCGGGGAGTGTCTGGAGTCTGATCGGAGTCGCGATCCTGAATCGCGCCTGGTATGCCATCGGCGAACGAATCGTCCCGATGCGACTCGGGTGCATTGCCGTTGTAGTGAACCAGTTGCTGAACTTTCTGCTCATCTGGCCGCTCGGAGGAATGGGACTCGCGTGGGGAAACGTGATTTCGAGCGCCGGACTTTGCATCGTGACACTCGTTGCACTGGATCGACGTGTGGGTCCCCTCGGCTGGTCAGGACTCGTTCACACACTCCTGAAATCGGGGGCGTGTACCTTGATCATGTCTGCCGTCATGCTCGTCGCGATAACCTTCTTCAATGAACCTGTCAGCACTGTTCAGAGAATCCTCTATCTGGGGATTCCAGGAGTTCTGGGGGCCGTCACTTTTCTTCTCGCAGCACGGGCAGTCGGCATGCGGGAAGTCGAAGACGTTCTGACCCGGTCCTGACACTCTGCTTATCTATCTGCTCGTCCTCAAGCAGCTGTCTCAACTCCTGGGCTGCAGGCACCGACTCGCATTCGGTGCGCTCAGGGAAGTTCCGGTCTCGACAGCCGCCTATCTAACAGGTGAGTTAAACTTTTCAGGAACGAGTTGCCCATACTTTCAATGCAGCCGACAATTCCTAGTAAGTCGAGAATTGTTTCTGGCTCCTTCCGCTCAACTGCCCGCCTGAGTGCAACTTGCAAATAACTCCGTGTGCCCTGGCGTACATCATTTTCGTCGCTGGAATCCGCTGCACTGGCATCTGCTTCAGGAAGCCGCCGCGGGTTTGAACAGGGATCCCTTCAATCCTCGCAACATGATCGAATCGTATTAAGTTCCCCGCAATGAATGCCTGACAGAAAGGCATCACCTGCCTTCATTCCAGTTGCTGAACTTCGGCGACGCCGTCTGCATTCCTGTAGAAATCACCATCCATGAAAACAATCGACTACGTCTACCGGTTTGATCCGAAAAACCCTTCTGCGAAACAGTTGCCCCAGGACGCAGAGGCAGCACGAAAGAATCTGGAAGAAGGGAATCGGATGTTTTCCAAGTGGATGGAGAGTTGTCGAACCGGAGTGATGAGTGACGGAGAGCCCCGTTATGTTGTCCCCTGCAATGGACTCGAAGTCGGAATGCGACGCTCTCAGGGAGAGATTCCCCCGCAGACCCCTTTCGCGATCGTCGTTGGTTGCTCGGATGCCAGAGTTCCGATCGAGATGCTGTTCGGGCAAGGTTTTAATGACCTCTTCGTGATCCGTGTCGCCGGTAACGTTCTCGGCGATGTCTGCATGGGGAGTATCGATTTCGCTGTGACAGCACTCCGGGAGAGTGTCAGGGTGGTTGTGGTTCTCGGGCACAGTGGGTGCGGCGCCGTGAGTGGTGCGGTGGATGCCTACCTGAACCCCGTCAAATTCTGGTCGAGATCCATGTCGCCCAACCTTCGGTCGATTGTCGAACGAATCTTTGTTGCCGTCCGGGAAGCGGCCAACGGGTTGAATGAAGTTTGGGGAGAGAACGCTCAAAGTATCCCGGGATATCGAGAAGCCCTGATCGAATCCGCTGTTTCCATCAATGCAGCACACGCGGCCTTTGACCTCCGACAGGAAATTGAACGGGACGGACACTGGGAAATCGAGGTCGTCTACGGTGTCCATAACATTCGAAATCATCAGGTCTGCATGCCGGTTGACCCGAATTCCCCCCGGGATGACGGAAACGTCCGCCTCGCCGTCGCTCCCAAGAACCCGAATGACTTCCGCGCATTAGCGATTGAGATGGCGAAACTGCTTCAGGGAAAGGCGATTGACTCAGGACATTAATCCCGTTTATCCACCGGTTTAATAAAATGCCGTATTTAAATTGGAGCGCGATTTGCTACGGGGAGATCGGCCTTCACCTTCTCCACCCCCCGCTAGGCGAATCCCATGGAATTTCTTGTCTCGAGTACGCTGGAATATGAAACCAAATTTCCGTCGACATTGATCATGAGCATTCTTGCTCAACGAAGTCCTGCCCAGGAAATTCTCAGTGAATCCCTGCAAATGAACGACGGGATGACACATGAAGAAATCGAGGTCGATGGAAACCGCTTCCTGATTGTTCAAACTCGGAAGGTGAAGAAATTTCAGGTCACATACGAGGCGAAAGTCGACGTTTCATTTGACGTGCTTCCGGCCCGAGAGTTTGATCCGCAATCCATTGCACAGTTTGATGGCGAAGCAATTTCGTTCCTCTTTCCCAGTCGTTACTGCCAGTCGGACGAACTTAGCCGCTATGCCTGGGATTATTTCGGGGACAAAGGAACTCCGTACGAAACAGTTCATGCGATTTGTGACTGGATTTATGAGAACGTGGAATATCTCCCCGGCACAACGAATTCACGAACTTCGGCCTACGATACGATCACGCAGAGGACCGGTGTCTGCCGGGATTTTGCCCATCTCGGAATCGCTCTCTGTCGGGCACTGAATATCCCGGCTCGATATCTGACAGCTTATGCATATCAGCTGGATCCACCTGATTTCCACGCCCTTTTTGAGGCATACATCGGCGGGCGATGGCTCATCTTCGACCCAACGCGACTCTCTTATCCCAACGGGATCGTGAAGATCGCAAACGGCAAAGATGCGGCCGATGCGGCCGTCGCAAGTATCTTTGGACGGGTCTCGGGGAAAGAGATGAATGTCTGCTGCAAACTCGCACCGGGGCAGGACTTCAAGCCAATGGATCGGAAACGCCTGGAAAAGAAAGCGGTCGCACTCGACTTAGAATAGAGCAGAGTCGGAAACAATGCAGCAGCACTGGAAGCGAGGGGCGGTCTTGTTCGGATGCATCCGGCACCTATCCTGAGGTTAAGCAAAGTGCTCGAGGAAATTTGACCAAATCGCCATTCGGGAGTTCGACTCCTTCGGAAAACTTCGATGCCATGGCCCGCCTGAGAATTCGCCATCAGACCATCTATCGATACCGGCGGCCTGTCGCCTTTGGACGGCATCGACTCGTGATCCGACCCCGCGAAGGTCATGATGTCTTTGTGGAATCGCTGAAGCTCACGATCCAGCCGGCACACCAGATTACATGGATTCGCGATATCTTCGGGAATTCGGTCGCCATCGTCGATTTCCATGCCAGGGCGGACGAACTTGTCATCGAAAATGACGTCACCATCGGGCGTCGGCTCCCTTTTCCAGATATCAGCGGCCCGGAACCGTGGCAGATCTCTTACCCCGTGGTTTACGACGTTCTTGAGGCCGCCGCGACCGCTCCCTTTCTGACTCCCAACTTCCCTGACGATGTCGAAATCGTGCGGGGATGGTTGAACAGTCTCCCATTTCATCCCGATGCAAACGACGCGGAGGCCTACCTGCTGCGAATCGGAGAGCACGTTCACAAGACCATTCGCTACCAACGCCGTCTTGAGAAAGGGGTGCAGACTCCGACGAAGACGCTGGAACTGCGGACGGGTTCCTGCCGCGATCTCGCGACATTGACGATGGAAGCCGCACGGACCGCCGGGATCGCGAGCCGTTTCGTCAGTGGCTACCTCGATTGTCGCGCATCAGAGGCGGGGAGGGCAGCCATGCACGCCTGGGTCGAGTTCTATCTGCCGACTCTCGGATGGCGGGGCTATGACCCGACTTTGGGGGAACCGACTTCCCTGAAACATGTCACCGTGGGCGTCAGCAATCATCCGCGGGGTGTCATGCCGGTCTCAGGAATGTTCACCGGCAACGCTTCCGAAACATTGCAGATGATCGCGCAGGTTCAGATCGACAAAATCGGGTGACTCGCAGACTGTCGTACTCTCTCCTCAGGTATTCCTTGAGAGGCGACGACTGTCCCCGATTTGCATAGAGTGTCCCGACTGAGTTCCGATGAATCTGCACTTCAATCTGCACTCCTGGAAATCGCAGATTCCGGAATGAACCGCCGCTCAAGGAACCAATGTATGCAGGCAGTCGAATTTGGGTCGCAAGGACTGAAATGGCATCAGGATGTCGCTCCACATCCCCAAGCAGGTCTCATTCCGGTACGAGTGCTGACGGCCGGAATCTGCGAGACTGACCTGCAATTGATCCAAGGCTACATGGGGTTTCAGGGAATTCTTGGGCACGAATTCGTTGGAATTGCTGAGTCTGGAGTCTTCTCCGGACAACGGGTCTGCGGGGAAATCAATTGTGCCTGCCGGAAGTGTGACACGTGCCGACAGGGACGATTCACCCACTGCCCGAATCGCACCGTGATTGGCATCCTCAATCACGACGGAGCCTTTGCCGAGCGAGTCTGGGTGCCTGAAGAAAACCTCCATCCGATCCCAGACTCGATTTCCAATGATGAAGCGGTCTTCGTGGAACCGCTGGCCGCAGCTTTTCGGATTGGCGAGCAACTCGACCTTTCCCGGTTTCATCAAGTGATCGTTCTTGGCGACGGCCGACTGGGGAATCTTTGTGCTCAGGTCCTGCAACTGCAGGGAAAGTCCCCGCTGGTGATCGGAAAGCATGAGTCCAAACTCAACCGCCTTCGCTCGATGGGCATCAGGACTGAACTTCTATCCGAGGCGTCACAGAATCAGGTGGCCGATCTGGTGGTGGATTGCACAGGCTCCGCAACCGGGTTTCAGGACGCCTGCCGATTGACCCGGCCTCAAGGAACCATCGTGATGAAAACCACGGTTGCCGGCCAGACAGGGCCAAACCTCGCTCCGGTCGTCATCGACGAATTCCAGATCGTTGGCTCGCGATGTGGTCCGTTCCCACCAGCCATCGAAGCGCTCGCCCGGCGGGAAGTTCAGGTCACCGATCTGATCACAGGGCGTTTTCCACTTTGCGACGCGATCCAGGCGTTTGAACAGGCTCGCCAGAAAGGGCAGATGAAAATTCTCTTCGACATCAGCAACGAAGAGTGACGTTGCCGCGCACAAGAGCGTGATCTGTGTTGACATCCCGATGGCCGTGAATCACAACACAACTGGACCATTCCGCGAAACATCCTGAGGAGCGTGAGATGCCTCGCTTACGACTGCGTTCGGATTCCTTCGGTCTCTGCAAAACTCTGGCCGTGCTGTTTGTCTGCTTGGGAGGCGGGCTTTGGGCGGCCGAAGAGTGGAAGTCAGGAATCGTCTGGGAAAAGCCGAAGATCGTCACCCCCGGGGATGAAAATACTCCTCCATCAGATGCAATCGTCCTGTTCGACGGGAAGTCTCTCGATGCCTGGAATGGGGTCAAGAACTGGGACATCAAGGACGGAGCCGCAACAGCAGGCAGCGCCATTTCCACGAAGCAGGGCTTCGGGGACTGCCAGCTGCATCTTGAGTTCGCAACCCCCAGCAAGGTCAAAGGATCAGGGCAGGGGCGAGGCAACAATGGCGTCCTGATCATGGGAGCCTATGAACTTCAGATTCTCGACTCCTATGAAAATGAGACCTACTACGACGGTCAGTGCGGTTCGGTCTATAAGCAGCATCCGCCTCTCGTGAATGCCTGTCGCAAACCGGGGGAGTGGCAGACCTATGACATCATTTTCACCGCTCCCCGGTTCGAAGCGGACGGCAAATTGAAATCGCCCGCCCGAATGACGGTGCTCCAGAACGGGGTTCTAGTCCAGAACAATTTTGAACTCACTGGCGCAACTGCATGGCACAAACCGCCAGAGTACACCGCTCATCCCGATCGGGCTCCACTGACGCTCGCCTATCACGGCGACCCAGTGCAGTTCCGAAACATCTGGATTCGGGACCTGATGCCAGCCAAATCCGACATTCCACCTGCCAAGGCGCCAGAATCCCCTCAGACAGTCCGCTGATCTCTCTGGAAGGCTTCCGTCGAGAAACTTTGTCTCATACACTTCGACAAACATCGTTGAATCCGCGTTTGCTTCATCGACTTCCCTCGATCGTCAATAGACCAGGCACCAGTCAGCAATGGCCATTCTCGTCGACAAAACTACGAAGATCATCACTCAGGGGATCACTGGTAAAGCGGGTTTGTTCCACTCGCAGAAATGCCGTGAGTACGCCGAAGAGCACCGCCCCGGCGAAAACGTCATGGTCGGCGGCGTGACTCCCGGTAAAGGGGGCGAAGTCGTTGACGGATTCCCTGTCTATGATTCTGTCGCCGAAGCCATGGAGAAGGCCGGTGCCAACACCTCGCTGATCTTCGTTCCGCCTCCATTCTGTGCGGACGCAATCATGGAAGCGGCCGACGCCGGAATTCGCCTGATCGTCGCGATCACCGAAGGCATTCCCGTTCTGGACATGGTGAAGGTGAAGAAGTTCCTCGCCTCCCGTCCTGGGAGCCGTCTCATTGGCCCTAACTGCCCCGGGATCATTACCCCAGGCGTCGCCAAGATCGGGATCATGCCCGGCTATATTCACAAGAAGGGAACCGTCGGTCTGATCTCCAAATCCGGAACCCTGACCTACGAGGCCAGCTGGCAGTTGGGGAACCTCGGCATGGGACAGACAACGGCCGTCGGCATCGGCGGGGACCCGATCATCGGCACGACGTTCATCGACGTTCTGGAAATGTTCCAGAACGATCCTGAAACCGAGTCGATTCTCCTGATCGGCGAAATCGGTGGCGATGCTGAAATCAAAGCCGCAGAGTACATCAAGGCCCACGTGACTAAGCCGGTCGCCGCCTTCATCGCCGGACAGACCGCTCCTCCAGGCAAACGGATGGGACACGCTGGAGCCATCATCTCCGGCGGAAGCGGCACTGCTGAAGAGAAAATCGCCGCACTGGAAGCTGCCGGAGTCGTGGTCTCCCGCAGCCCCGGCGAAATGGGTGCCGCGATGGCCAAAGCCATTGCCAACCGCAAGTAGTCAAATCTGAATCCCAAGAGCGTCCTGATTAAACCAGCGACGCTCTTTTCTTTTTGTCACCTTCAACTGAGGGACATGATGGCTAGCCCGCAGTCGAGCGAGGCCCGCCGATTCTATCGCTGTGCTTTCCAGCGATTTGAAGAAGCAGGTGTCCTCTTCAGGGCAGAGTTGACAACCGGTGCCGTCTATCTCGCAGGCTACGGCGTCGAGTGCATCTTAAAAGCGATGCTCCTCCAGACCGCTCCCCCCGGGCGGCAGAAGGATATTCTCGACTCATTCCGCGGACGCTCGGCACACGATTTTGGATGGCTTCGCGAGAATTACCTGCTCAACGGCGGGGCACGATTTCCAATGGAAACAACGAAGAACTTCATGCTGGTGAGCGATTGGTCAACTGACCTCCGCTACTCCCCTGTTAGAATTGGGAATGCAGACGCCGAAACGTTTTTGAATGCAGCCAGGCACATCCTGAGCTGGGCTGATGGGAGAATTCGATGACCGTCAACACCGACACTGAGAGCGACCATATCCTAAAGCAAATCAAAGGTGCGCTGAAGGACTATGAGTTGAGGCATCCTCAGGCCCAAGTCGATCTGTACCGTCAGAATCAGGTCTCCGTGAGAATCAGAGTCATTGACCCTGACTTCGCGAGTCATTGCAGATCTGAGCGACACGAGATCATTTGGACGTATCTCCAACATCTTCCAGAGGACGTTTCAGGGGACATCAGCATGATCGTGTTAATCACCCCCGACGAGCGCATGACATCTTTCGCGAACCTTGAATTTGAGGATCCTCTCCCCTCTCGGTTCTGAGTGATCTTGCCCCATTCGGTCAGTTCTCCATCTCCTTCAAAGGTTCCCCGATGTCTCTTGATCGACGTGAATTTCTGCAGACCACTTTGGCGGCTGGTATGGGCGCAGGAGCGTTGTCTCTCGGTGCGACCGCCACTGCCGCCGAAAAGTCACAAGGACTGATTCAGCCAGGGAACGTGGTTCTGTTTCAGGGAGACTCCATCACCGATACCCGTCGGAGTCGACAAACTGCCGACGAGCCGAACCTGAAGTCGACACTGGGCAACGGCTATGCGTGGATGGCTGCCCTGCAGATCCTGACCGACCGCCCCGATGACAACCTCAAGATCTACAACCGCGGCATCAGCGGAAACAAAGTGCACCAGTTGATCGCCCGCTGGGACGTCGATTGCCTGCAGTTGAAGCCTGACGTTCTCAGTATTCTGATCGGCGTCAACGACATCTGGCACAAGCTGGATGGCAAGTACGACGGAACACTCGAAACGTACGAGAACGATTACCGCAAGTTGCTCACTCAGACCAAAGCAGCCTTGCCGAACGTGAAGCTGGTCATCTGCGAGCCGTTCGTTCTCCGCTGCGGAGCCGTGAAAGACAACTGGTTCCCGGAGTTCGATGGATTCCGGGCCATCGCTAAAAAGATCTCAGAGGAATTCAAGACGGTCTTCGTGCCGTTCCAGTCCGCGTTTGATATCGCGGTGAAGTACGCTCCGCCAGAAGCCTGGGCGGCCGACGGAGTCCACCCCACTGCGGACGGCGCTGCGCTGATGGCCCATGAGTGGTTGAAGGTGGTTCACGCCGGATAGTCGTTCTCCGTCGCTATTCGACTCAGATTCATGCTTTCCCCTGAGCTGACAGCACTGCTGCCTGCTCAGGGGAATCTCATTTCAGGCAGACGACATCGGGAAATGAAGCACTTCTGGGATCTCAGCACTTTTCCGGCGCTGGGGACGAGGGAAATTGGTCCCGTCTCTTTGTCGGTTTTGATCCCGAAATTCTCATCCCGAATGCCGCTGTTTGAGAAACGACTGAAGTCTGGATCGGTCCAGAGCGTAACTCCGGAACAAACCTGAACACGATCTCACAAAATGACAGACGATTCTCGGACCTGAATACGCAGCGGTTTCGGCCAGTCGTTAAGACTCAAGCGTTGCATCGAGAGTGATGTCTGCGTTTAACACTTTCGAAACCGGGCATCCGGTTTTCGCCATCTCCGCCAGCTTGAGGAACGTTTCCTGATCGGCGCCAGGAATCTTCGCTTTCAGAGTGAGATGCACCATCGTAATGGCGAAACCGCCGTCGACCTGATCCAGAGAAACATCCGCCCGGGTTTCGATTCGTTCGGCAGTCAGGCGTGCTTCACCCAGAATCATCGAGAACGCCATCGAGAAGCAGCCTGCGTGGGCTGCCCCAATCAGTTCTTCCGGCGTTGTTCCCGGCGTGCCTTCAAAGCGGCTCTTGAATCCATAGGGAAGATCCTTCAAGGCCCCACTCTTTGTGGAGACAGTCCCTTTCCCGTCGCGAAGCCCCCCTTGCCAAACCGCACTGCCATAGGTTTTCATGGACCCATCCTGATGGAGACTAAGGAATCAATCACATTGACTGAGTTTAAAGAACAAATTTCGACTCACCAGAGGAAGTCTGCGGATTCTGCGGCCTTAACTATCAAATCGCTGGCATCAAAAAGTTGTTAAATATCAGACAAAGTCATCTTCAACATTCTGTTCACACATTCAATACCTTTCTCACCGGGTGCCGCCCATGATGCGAATTCTGATTCTTGCAACCTTCTTTCTTGTTCCAGCTAGCGGCTTACTAAACGCGGCAGATCCCATCACGTTGCCCCTGTGGCCGCTGGGAACCCCCGGCCCGATGCCCGAAATCTCTGCAGAAACCCGAAAGCGAATTGAATCCTATGGAGGCATCACAACGCCCCGGCTGTCATTTATTCATGAACCGACTATCACGGTTTATCGCCCGGTGAATCCAAACGGAACGGCGGTGATTGTCGCCCCCGGCGGGGGCTTTATGTTTCTGTCAGCGTCCTTCGAAGGGACAGATGTTTGTCACTGGTTGAATTCGTTGGGAGTGACCGCTGTCCTATTGAAATACCGCACGCCGACGCGCGATGGCGTCCCCCCGTACGAGCTGCCGGTGCAGGATGCCCAGCGGGCCATGGGACTGGTTCGACATCACGCGAGCGAATGGAATATCAATCCGGCGAAAGTCGGGCTGCTCGGTTTCTCGGCCGGAGCCAATCTCGCAGGTCATGCTGCGTGGGAGAACGATCAACGGACCTACCTGCAGGATCCCCGCTATGACGATCCCCGCGGGCCTGACTTCCTGGTGTTCATCTATGGAGGCGGCTTCACAAATCCGGTCGATCCCGGTCAGTTAAAACCTGACTTCAAGCTCCCTGAGAATGCGCCTCCGGCGTTCTTCCTTGTTTCGCACGACGACAAGAATAACCCGGTCGAGGCGGCACAGCTTTATCTGGCTTATCAGCGTCAAAAGCTACCGACGGAACTGCATATCTTCACCAAGGGAGGACATGGCTATGGGATTCGGAAAACCGAGCATCCTGTCGCCGGCTGGCCGCGTCTCTGCGGCGAATGGATGGCGAGCCTGAAACTGATCCCGGCAACTCCCTGATCCCGGCGGGATACCCCGGTTTTCCTGCGGATCATGGACCGTGAGAACGTCGGCTGCTAAGTTGTTTGTACTCCTATGTCTGTCACGGTCGACGCAGTCCGGGGATTACCGGATCTGGTGGAAGTCCTGCGTGGGATCGATTCGTTCCGTTCAGTCGTTGCCGCACTTCAGAAGGGCAGCAGCGGAACAATCGATGGCGCGTGGGGTTCGTCATGCGCACTCGCAATTGCGGCCCTTGCCCGGGATACGCCCGGCACGCTTCTGGTCGTTTTACCGCGTCTCAGTGACGTGGAAGATGCCGCCGCTGATCTTGCGTCACTGTTGCCGAGCCCGCCAGTTGTCTTTCCCGCGTGGGAAACACTTCCCCGTGAAGTCTCAGTGAAAGATGCAGTTTTCGGAGCCCGTCTACGGGTGCTCCAGCTGCTGGAAACACCGCAACCGCCGAAGGTGATCGTCACTGCGTTCCCTGCGCTGCTTCAACCGGTGCCAGATCGCAGTGTCCGCTCTGCTGGAACCCGGCAGTTGAAAGTCGGTGATCAGGTTGATTCCGACGAGTTGCTTCGCTGGCTGGTGGATCGTGGCTTTGAACGAGTCTCCGCTATCGAAATGCCGGGGGAATTCAGCGTTCACGGCGGAATCATCGATATCTATCCGCCTGACGTGATCGATCCGATTCGGCTGGAACTCTTTGGAGATGAAATCGATTCGCTGCGTTATTTCAGCGTCGAAACCCAGCGGAAGGTCAGTGATCTCAAAGAAGTACAGGTCACGGCCGTCGCCCCCTCGGCCGAAAAGTCGAGTTCCGAGGGAAGCTTCCTGGATTCCCTTCCGGTCGGCAGCTGGATCGCTCTGACCGAACTGCAGGACATCATCGATGAAGGGAAGAAGTTCCTGCAGCGCCTCGAGAATCCTCGTGGGCTGTTCGGCGTCGACGCGACGATGGCCCGCTGCACATCGTTTCCGACCGCCAGTATTTCCTCGCTGAATTCTGGCAGCTTCGACACCACGGCTCACCTGCAGATTGAATCGATCGAGCGTTTCACCGGGCCGAAGACCGAAGTCATTCAGGAACTCGCCGGAATTCTTCTCAAAGAAGAACAAGTCATTATCGCCTGTCACAATCAAGGAGAACGGGAACGACTGACCGAGCTGATTCGGGAAGCTGATCCCGGCCTTGAACAGCGGATGCACCTGTGTCTGGGGACGGTGACTCGCGGATATCGCCTGATCTTCGCGAAAATTGTTGTCATCAGTGACAACGAACTCTTCAACCGCGCCAACGTTCGTCAGCCGGTCAAGAAATCCAGCAGTCGTATCGCCAGTCGGGCAATCGACAGCTTTCTGGAACTCAATGAAGGTGACTATGTCGTCCACCTGACGCACGGCGTCGGACGATTCCAGGGAATCCAGCTCATTGAACGGCAGGGGATTCAGGAAGAACACCTCGTCATCGAGTTTCGAGACGGGGTTCGCATCTTCGTCCCCGTCACGTTGATCCATCTGGTTCAGAAGTACGTCGGAGCGACGAAATCCTCCCCGAAACTGGCGAAAATCGGGGGAACCAGCTGGGCCAAGAGCAAATCAAAAGTCGCGGAAGCAGTTTCGGACATGGCCGCCGACATGCTCAAGCTGCAGGCAAAACGGGCCTCACAGGTCGGACTCTCCTGCCCTCCAGACAGCAAATGGCAGCAGGAATTCGAGGCTTCTTTCCCGTTTGTAGAAACGCCTGACCAGCTCTCTGCGATTCACGACTGCAAGGACGATCTCATTCAGCCACGCCCGATGGACCGCCTGATCTGCGGCGACGTCGGTTTCGGGAAAACAGAGGTCGCCATGCGTGCCGCCTTCAAGGCGGTTGATGCCGGCCGACAGGTCGCTGTCCTTGTCCCAACGACAGTTCTCGCGGAGCAGCACTTTCGATCCTTCAGCCAACGCATGGCAGAGTTCCCCATCCAGATTGCGTCGCTCTCCCGGTTCAGCACGAAGTCAGAACAGCGGAAGGTTCTGGAACGTCTCGCGGACGGCGGAATCGACATCATCATCGGCACACATCGTCTGGTTTCGCAAGATGTTCATTTCCGCAATCTCGGCCTGCTGATCGTCGATGAAGAACAGCGGTTTGGAGTCGCCACGAAAGACCTGCTGAAGCAACTGCGATTGAACGTAGATGTGCTGACCCTGAGTGCGACTCCCATTCCACGTACGCTGCACCTGTCGCTGCTCGGAATCCGCGACATCTCCAACCTGACCACCCCTCCTCGGGAACGTCTGCCGATTGAAACCCGGATTGCCCGTTGGGATGCCGACCTAATCCGGTCGGCGGTCATGCGCGAGTTCAATCGCGGCGGTCAGGTCTACTTCGTACACAACCGCGTGCACGACATTCAGGAAGTCGCGGACCGTCTCCAACAGATCATTCCGGAAGCCCGAATTGCCATCGCTCACGGGCAGATGCACCCGGATGCTCTAGAAGAGAGCATGATCAAGTTCGTTGCCGGTAAAGCAGACATTCTCGTCGCGACGACGATCATCGAGAGCGGGCTCGACATTCCGACCGCTAACACGATGTTCATCGATCAGGCCGAGATCTATGGTCTGGCCGAGCTGCACCAGCTGCGAGGCCGGGTCGGTCGCGACAAGCACAGAGCCTATTGCTATCTGCTCGTCGGGGAGAGTCGTTCACTCAGCGGAGTCGCCGCCCGGCGACTGAAAGCAATCGAGGAATTCAGTGAACTCGGAGCCGGATTCAAGATTTCGATGCGGGATCTCGAAATCCGCGGGGCCGGAAACATTCTAGGGACAGAGCAGAGCGGACACATCTCGACAGTCGGATATGAACTCTATTGCCAGCTGCTGGAGAACGCCGTCCGTCGTTTAAAGTCGCTCCCGCCGAGGGAAAGCCCGCACGTCAATCTCGACCTGCCTGTCACGGCGTTTCTGCCGGGAAGTTACATTCCGCCGGGACGTCAAAAAATCGACGTTTACCGCAAACTTTCTTCCGTCTGCACGATGAAAGAACTTGTCGAAGTCGCGGAAGAACTTCGGGACCGGTTTGGTCCCTGGCCGGAAGAAGCAGTCCAGTTCATTTCCCTGAAGGAACTGGAACTGATGGCCTATCAGTGGAGCATTGACGGCATCCGTCTTGAAGAAGACCGGTTTGCCGTTCTGTCTTATACGAATGATCAGCGAATCCACGATCTCGCCGGCCGCTATGGGAAAAACCTCCGGATTGTTGACCGGCGAAATGCATACCTACTTCTGCCGGTCAAGGGGATGAACGGGCCAAAACTGGTCGACTTTCTCAAATCCGTGTTGCGTTGATCTCGCTTCTAGGGGTAAGAAGCCGTGCCGGTCCTTCGGGATCGACAGCGTGCGGATCGTTCCGCGCCGGAACACTACGGCAAAAACAGGCCTAACCTGTTGAGCCAACAAATCTTCCGCAAAACACAAGTCCGGTCTGGTCACTCACCCCTCCCAGACGATGCCCCAGTTCCCGCGATCATTGGTCATTGCCATCCTGCTCGCGGGCGGCTGCGCTGGTAAAAATTACAACGTCGCCAATCCGGTGCTGGGTCCCCCACCTCCTCGGGTGGCCAAAGCAGTCGAGCAGGCCAGGCAGACAGCGCTGGCCCAGGCCGAAACTCCGGCTGCCAAGTCTGACATTCAACAGGTCTCCGCAACCTATGACGCCGAGTCTCCATTAGCAGAGACCGCCGTCATCGCACGGGTCAATGGTCGCCCGCTACTCGCCGGAGACATCCTTGAGCAGTACGGCGCCCAGATGGCGAAGTACGAAGGCGAACTGACGAAAGCAGTCGCCGCCGGGGCGTTGAGTGAAGAAGACAAAGGGAAATACATGCGGAAGGCCCAGGAGATGGTCATCCGTCGTGACCTGGACCGCATGATCGAACAGATGCTCATGGCTCAGGCCGTTCGAAGCAAGCTGAAGAAAGAACAGCTGGAAGCCGTCAACAAGCAGGTCGACAGCTACTTCGAAAAAGACGTCATTGCTTCTCTGAAAACGAAGTTCAAGATCGACAGCACCGCCGAACTCGAGGTGATGCTGCAGGATCAGGGAACCTCACTCGAAACGATGCGGCGGATGTATGCCGACCAGCAGATGGCTTCGCAGTACGTCCGCACCAAGATCGGCGATGAGCCCAAACCAACTCGTGCTGAACTGCTCGCTGTCTACAACAAGCAGATCGAGAAGTACGCCCGACCGATGCAGGTGAAGTGGCAACAGCTGCAGATCTCAATGACTCCGCAGCGCAATCGGGCCGCGACCGAGAAACTGATTGAAGAAGTGCTGGCCCAGATCGATGCCGGCATGACCTTTGACGCGGCTGTGAAGAAATACTCCGACGGTGCTCATAAAGAGAACGGCGGACACTGGGACTGGACCCAGCCAAACAGCGTGGCGAATCCTGACATCCGCAAGGCACTGGAAGGCCTCAAAGCCGGTCAGCACAGCAAGGTGATTTCGACACCGACTGCCCTGCAGATCGTCAGAGTCACTGAACGTCGTGAAGCGGGGACTCAACCGCTGGACGAGGTCCAGGAAGACATCCGGATGCAGATCATTGAAGAATGGCGAGAAGAACGCGTTAAGGCTGTCATGGACGAAGTAAAAGCCAGCGCAGTCATCGAGACCATCTTCGACAAAGACACGTCAGAATCCTCCGAAGACAACTGAGACATCCGCCGCTTTCGGCAACACTCGCCGGACGCAGCGGGCAATTCAGGACAGAGCAGGAAAATCCAAAGTCATATCTTGACCCTGTTCGAAATTCTGAATTATTCCCCTTAATGGAAACGTTCGTTTCCGCACCCTCCCCCCTTCAATTTCTTTCCGTTCCTTTCCCCGGCGCAGTCTGAAGCAGTCCGTGAACACTTTCCACGACGGAACTTGTTCGGTCGGGTCTGGCTCAGATGCACTTCCCCTTCATTTCTTAGCGGCAAACCGAGTCATGGCGCGATATCGAACGAGACTGGATCAGCCTGGTCAGGGCATCAAGGAAGGACCCAATATGTTCCGAACCTGTGAATTGCTGATGTATGGAGGTCTGTTGAGCACGGGCTTGTGGCTCAGCTCACAATCCTTCGCTCAGGACAGTTTTCCCAAAGCGAGCGATCCATTCTCCGGCGCTTCACGACAGGGGATTCAGACCGTGGCGGAAGCCGAGGCTTCCACGACTCCAGAGGACGTGAACCGACGCCGGGTGCATGACCACCTGCGACAGGCTCGCATCAAACTCGAACAGGGCCAGCGTGACGAGGCTCTGCGATTGACCGCTCGTGCCGCTTCGATGGCACAGCAGTGGAAACTGAAGTTCGCTCCTCACGAACTCAGCCCTCAGAAGCTGATTTCTGAAATTCAGGCGACCGAGCCACTGCCGATTGCCGGACAGGCTCCAGCAGGAATGCCAGCTGCCGCTCCCGGCGGAGTGACTCCTGTTGCAGGGAAGTCTGTTGACCGCGAGCAGGTTCAGGCCGCTCTCGCCGAAGCTCGTCAGCAGATCATTGATGGCAACTTTGAATCCGCTCGCCGCACCATCGAACTCGTTCGAACTGTGGAAGTGGAATACAGCGCTTATGACCTGCGACCGGAACAGCTGCTCGCGGAAATCGCCCGTCGCCAGCCAGCCCGCCCGGAAGGTCCATCCGAAGCGTTGCAGGCTTTGACTTCGGCCAGCGAATCGACGATGCCACAGGTTCGTCCGCAGGCAGGCGTCCCGGCTGCCGAACAGAAGTCACCGAAAGCTGAAGCGATCGAGCTGATGGCTGCCGCCAAGCAGTCCATGAGCAAAGGACACTTCAGCGAAGCCCGCGAACTTGCTCTCGAAGCACAGCGCAAGGACGTCGCCTGGGGACTGCTGGACGAAACACCAGAACACCTCCTGGCAGAGCTGGAACGTCAGACCAAGAAACAGGTGATTGCAGCAGCACCCGCTGCTGGAACCGCTACTCAGGATGCTCAGCAGACCCGAGCTGCCGCACTGGATCTGTTGAAGCAGGCCCGTGCCGCTCTGGAAAACGGTCAGCCAGATCTTGCCCAGCAGAAAGCAGCCGACGCACAGAACCTCAATGCGTCTTACGCTCTGTTCGACGATCGCCCTGACCTGATCATGCAGGAAATCCGCATGGTTCAGGCCAAGAACGCGATGCAGCCCGGTGCCGCTCCTGCAGCCGCAGCAGCTCCAACCAGTCTCGCATCACAGGATCAGAAGAAGCAGCAGGCCACTGCGTTCCTGAGCCAGGCTCGCGAAGCCATGCGGAAGGGTGACACTGAGACCGCTCAGAGACTGATTGATCAGGCAGAGACGATCGACGTCGCCTTCGGCCTGTTCGAAGATCAGCCAGCTGTCGCTCGGGAAGACCTGAACCGTCTGATCGCAGCCAAGTCGACCCGTCCACTCCCTCCAGCGATGGAGCGAGCTGTCGGACAGGAAAGTCTGGCACAGAATCGCGAAATGCCTTCACAGGATTTTGCGGCCCGCGAAGCTCAAACCCGTGAAACACAGTCTCGCGAAGGCCTGAAGGCTCAGTCGACAAAACTGCTGCTGTCCGCCCGCGAAGATTTGAAGGCCGGTCGCATTGATCAGGCTCGCGAGAAGGCCACTCGGGCCGCGACCTTCGACGTGACCTATGACCTGTTCGAAGACAGCCCGGAACGGCTGCTCAGCGAAGTCGAAGCCATCTCGGCACGCCCGACGATTGCCGCAGGGATGCCACAGCAGGCACCTGCCGCTCCAGCGGGTCGCGATTCACAGGATGGTCTGAAGCAGGAAGCCCGCGCATTGATTGCCGCTGCTCGTGCTGACCTGCAGGCCGGCCGAGTTGAAGATGCCCGACAAAAGGCCGCTCAGGCCGCGACCTTCGACGTTGCCTATGACCTGTTCGAAGACAGCCCGGAACGTATCCTCGCTGATGCGACCCGTCCTTCACGAACTGTTGCCGCTGCTCCAGCCTCCCGAGGCATGGAACAGAATGTTGAACATGCCCAGTCGCTGTTCGACTCAGCTCCTGCAGTCGATCCCGGTGCACGTGGCCTCGATCTGACAAACCCAGGCAAGCCAGCTGCGACAGCTCTTGCCGCTCGTGACTCGATGGTCGTCCCGTCCTCAGGTATGTCCGCTCAGGAGATGTTTGACCAGGGTGTCAGCCACCTCCGTAACGGCGACCGTGAAGGAGCCTATGAGTTCTTCCTGCAGGCTTATCACTCCGGTGAAAAGCTCGACAACTACCGTCAGCAACAGCTGCAGGACAAACTGCGTGAACTCAGCCCTCGTCGTAAGAACATCGAACGGGTCAGCAACGAAGTGGCCTCGACCGAACGGCTCGATGCGGTTGCCGACATGCGATCACAGCAGTTCGACAAAGTCCGGACCGAGTGTCTGAACGCAATCTTCCGCGCTGAAAAGCTCCGGGACAAGCAGCCAGAACAAGCCGTCCAGCTGTTGAACAAGACTCTGGAAAGCATTGACTCTGCCGACCTGAGCCCTGAACAGGCCGCCTCGCTCAGCACGTGGGTGAAAAGCTCACGCAGCTCCATCGAGACCTATCTGGCTCAACAGGCCCCGGTCATCGAACTGGAACGTCGCAATTCAGAAACCAAGGACCTGATCGAACGCGAGATCCAGACCCGCGTCCGTGTCGAACAGGAACTCGCTGACCTCGTCCAGAAGTTCAACGAACTGTACAGCCAGAAGCGGTACGCTGAAGCCAACGCCGTGGCCAAACAGGCTGCAGCTCTGAACTCCGAGAATCCAACCGTTGTGACGATGACCCTGAAGTCAGAGTTCGCAATGGCTAATGACCGGAATGCCAAGCTGCGTGCAGGCAAAGCTGAAAGCTTCTATGAGCAGCTGCAGGCCGTTGAAGAGTCCGCGATCAATCCGGTCGCCCGCGACGACATGCCTCTCGCTTATGCCGAGAACTGGGAAGAGATCAAGAAGAAACGCCAGAAGCTGCCGGCTGATGCTCGTGAGCACACCGAAGCTGAAATGCGAGTTCGTCGCAGTCTGTCTCAGCCTGTCTCACTGCACTTCAACAACGCACCGCTCTCGGAAGTTCTGAAGTACATCGCAGACACCCAGGGAATCAACGTTTCCGTTGATGAACCAGGTCTGACTGAAGAAGCCGTTACCACCAGCACTCCGATCAGCATCAATGTCGACGGGATTCAGCTAAAGAGTGCTTTGAACCTGATTCTCGACCCACTGAATCTGGGTTACACGATCCAGAACGAAGTGCTGAACATCACCAGCCGGATGCGTCGGAATGGTGACCTCGAAGCACGAGTTTATCAGGTGGCCGACCTCGTCGTCCCAGTCAGCATGAACCCCCCGGTCTCTCGCCTGTCTCCAGGCAGTGGATACGCCGGCGATAACCCAAACATCCAGATTCCGAAAGGACTGCACGGCGTCTCGGCCACTCCAAACGGCCAGAACGGATTCGCACAGGTTGGTGCTTCTCCACACGGCGGAATCACCTCCTCGCTCGACAGCATGACGGGAGCTGCACTGCCTCAGCTGCAGGGACCGGGAGCCTCGAACCTGGGCTTCAAAGCTTTGACCGATCTGATCACCACAACTGTCGCACCACAGAGCTGGCACGAACTGGGTGGAACCGGGTCCGTCAATCAGCACGACAGCACAATGAGCCTTGTCATCCGACAGACTCAGGCAGTGCACCAGGAAGTGGCTGACCTCCTCGACCAGCTGCGTCGTCTGCAGGACCTGCAGGTGACCATTGAAGTCCGCTTCATCACCGTGAGCGACCAGTTCTTCGAGCAGATCGGGATCGACTTCGACTTCAACATCAACGACACCATTGGCAACTCTGGCGTCAACAACGACTTCTCACCAATGCGGCCATTCGGCAGCACCGACC
Organism: Planctomycetota bacterium; assembly: GCA_023417655.1. Lineage (GTDB taxonomy): Bacteria > Planctomycetota > Planctomycetia > Planctomycetales > Planctomycetaceae > Planctomicrobium. Next base: position 45,956 of record JAEZFD010000006.1, read on the forward strand.
CAATCTTCGGTGGAACCGGCGGCAGCAGCGGCGGAGGAGCAGGGACCGGTGGCGGAAGCTCCGGCAGCTCAGGTTCAGCAACAGCCCTCGCACCATTCGGACAGGGTCCAACACTGAACATGCAGGATCACGACAACTGGCCATCACGGACTGTCGTCGGTCTGCTGAACAACACCCAGACATTCAGCCCGACTCTCGACGTTCCATTCCGTCAGGGATCATTTGACCTCGCTGCTCCGACCTTCGGCGGATTCGATCCGAACGCAGGGATCTCATTCGGAATGGCAATCCTGAGCGACATTGAAGCCTTCATGTTCGTGCGGGCAGCCCAGGGTGACCGTCGGTCCAACGTGATGTTCGCTCCGAAGATCACGCTGTTCAACGGCCAGATGGGAAGCGTCACCAGCATGACGATGCGACCATTCGTGATGTCACTGACACCCGTGGCCAGTGCCTTCAACATCGGATACCAGCCAGAAATTGCAGTCATCGGTGACGGAACCTCGCTTTCTGTCCAGGCAGTCGTCTCCGCAGACCGACGCTATGTCCGACTGAGCGTCCTCCCCTTGTTCCAGAACGTGACTGACGTCTTCACCTTCTCTTACCTGTCCGCAGGTGGTGGAGCAGGCGGCGGAACCGGTGGTGGAATTGGCGGCGGCATCGGTGGCGGTGGAACCGGCGGCGGTATCGGTGGCGGTGGAACTGGCGGCGGTGGAGGAAACAACAATAACAACAGTGCCGCAGGAACTGTGACCGTTCAGCAGCCTGTTGTGACCATGGTCAGTGTTTCCACAGTCGTCAGCGTGCCCGATGGTGGGACCGTCCTCCTGGGTGGCGTGAAGTCACTCCGCGAAGGCCGGAACATGGCCGGGGTCCCCATCCTGAACAAAATCCCGTACATCAGCCGTCTGTTCAAGAACACCGGTGTCGGACGGGAAACAACCAGCCTGATGATGATGGTCACTCCGCGAATCATCATTCAGGAAGAACAGGAACAGATGCTCGGGATTCCGAACTAATCTCCTGAAAGTAATCAGTGGTTGCCTGTCTGGGCGACACATCTCAGGTTGAAGGCCTCGCTGCTGGGTCCAGCAGAGCGGCCTTTCCTTTTTTGTGGGCCTGCACAGAGCATTCGTCTCGCTCCACGGCGGGGAGTGCTTTGTCCCGACTTTCGTTCCAGAGAAGCTTGCTCTCCCGCGTGCCCGCTCAGCGACGCTTTCGACAGTAATAACAATGGACCCAGCGTGGTGGAGACGGACAGGTTGCAAAGCAAAATGGTCTGGAAAGCGACACGGCGGACCTGACAGAAATACATTTGAAAGTCGGCCAAGAAAAACTGCCACTTTGACATCATTTATGCCGTCTTCTCGCTGGCATCAACATGCCAAACTGACACCTCCCATTTAAAGAGACCTCTTTCGGAAATCCGCAAGCTAAAGGGAAATAACAAGATAAAAAAAGGACGTCGCTCGTCACACTGCGGCACAACCATTGCACGATTCCCTTCCACTCGCTCAGAAGGGAGATCAACCGATGGCCTTACGCATGGATAAACTGACCGCCAAAGCACAAGAGGCGGTCCAGACAGCACATGAGATCGCACAAGATCGGGGAAATCGACAGCTCGTCCCCCTCCACCTGCTCAAAGCCTTATTGCAGGACCCCGACGGAATTCCTCGAGCCATTCTCAACAAGTTCGGAACCAACCTGCCGCAGCTCAACCGGATGGTTGATGCCGAGTTGGACCGACTACCTTCATCGTCCGGGTCCAATCTCGATGTGGGTGCATCGCGGGAACTGATGCAGGTCTTTGATGAAGCTCAGAAGTTTGCCAATGAGCTGAAAGATCAGTTCGTCTCGACCGAACACTTCTTTGTGGCTCTGACCCGGGTGGAAGATACCGCCCGCCGCATTCTCAAACTGAATGCGATCGAGGAGAAGGAAATTCTCTCAGCAACACAGGACGTCCGTGGAGGACAACAGGTGACAGATCAGCATCCCGAAGACAAGTACCAGTCCCTCGAGAAGTACGGCAAGGACCTCGTCGAGCTCGCTCGTCAGGGGAAGATCGACCCTGTCATCGGTCGCGATGCTGAGATCCGACGCGTCGTGCAGGTGCTGGCGCGTCGCCGTAAAAACAACCCCGTTCTCATTGGGGATCCTGGGGTCGGAAAGACGGCCATTGTTGAAGGTCTTGCCCATCGAATCGTACTGGGTGACGTCCCTGCCGTTCTCAAAGACAAGCGAGTGATCGCTCTCGATATGGGAGCCCTGATCGCTGGTGCAAAGTATCGCGGTGAATTTGAGGACCGCCTGAAAGCTGTTCTCGGTGAAGTCGAGAAGGCGGCCGGAAAGATCATTCTGTTCATCGACGAACTGCACACGCTCGTCGGGGCAGGAAAGACGGACGGCGCCATGGACGCCAGTAACCTGCTGAAGCCAGCGCTGGCCCGAGGCGAATTGCACTGTATCGGTGCCACGACCATCGATGAATACCGCAAGTACATCGAGAAGGATGCCGCACTCGAACGCCGCTTCCAGCCGGTCATGGTCCGCGAACCGACGGTCGAAGACACGATTGCCATCCTCCGCGGACTAAAAGAACGATACGAAAAGCATCACGGAATCAAGATCCGCGACGCCGCACTGGAAGCCGCGGCCACTCTTTCAGATCGGTACATCACAGACCGGTTCCTGCCGGACAAAGCGATCGACCTCGTGGACGAAGCGGCCTCCCGTGTTTCGATGGAGCTCCATTCGGTCCCGACGGAGATTGATGAAGTCCAGCGCCGGCTCACCCGTCTCGAAATCGCTGCACGACAGCTTACCGAAGAGAATGAAGACCACGCTGAGAAGGAGCGTCAGGAGATCGCTGAGGAAATGGAACAGCTGAAGAAAAAGCTGGCCAGCCTTAACGAACAATGGGAATCCGAAAAGCTCGGGCTCGGGGACGTCAAAGGCGTTCGCGAACGACTCGAACAGGTCGAGTTGGAGTTCTCACAGCAGGAAGCCATTGTCCGCGATAAACAGGCCAGCGGGCGAATGGCCGACGAAACTGACTATCAGAAATTGTTCAAGCTCGATCAGGAACGTAAAAAGCTGCGTGAGCAGGTCGCCGCACAGGAAGCGGAATCCGAGAAGCATGCAAGCGAATCGGAATCGGTACAGCGGGGACGCCTGCTGCGGACAGACGTCGGCCCGGAAGAAATCGCTCAGGTGGTTTCATCCTGGACCGGAGTTCCTGTCAGCCGGATGCTGAAGACCGAGCGGGAGAAACTCCTGCAGATGGAGGACCTGATCCATCAGCGAATGATCAATCAGGAAGAGGCCGTGACTGCGGTCGCGAATGCGGTCCGACGTTCTCGTTCTGGTCTGCAGGATAAGAATCGCCCCATCGGGTCATTCATTTTCCTGGGACCAACCGGCGTCGGCAAAACCGAACTCTGCAAAGCACTGGCTGAATTCCTGTTCGACGATGAGAAGAACATGATCCGCATCGACATGAGCGAGTTCATGGAACAGCATTCCGTCGCTCGTCTCATCGGTGCCCCACCGGGATACATTGGTTACGAAGAGGGAGGCCGACTCACCGAAGCAGTTCGAAGACAGCCCTACTCGGTGATCTTGCTGGACGAAATCGAAAAGGCCCATCGGGACGTCTTCAACGTTCTGCTGCAGGTTCTTGACGATGGTCGTCTGACGGATGGTCAAGGGAAAACTGTCGACTTCACCAATACGATCATCGTGATGACGTCGAATATCGGGTCGCAACAGATTCTGGAGCTCGCAGAAGAAGGCAACGACGAGGAAATCCAGAAGGTCTGTATGGACGCCCTGAAGCGGGAGTTCCGGCCTGAGTTCCTCAATCGAATTGATGAAGTGATTGTCTTCCACCCACTAGAACGGAATGACATTCGAAAAATCATCGAGCTGCAGATTTCGAAGCTGCAGAAACAACTCCTGCAGCATAATTATCACCTCGAAGTTTCAGACGAGGCCAAAACCTTGCTGGCGAATGAAGGCTATGATCCGGTCTATGGAGCTCGTCCTCTCAAGAGGGTGATCCAGACTCGCCTGCAGAATGCATTGGCCAATTCAATTCTGACAGGGGAATTCCCGGAAGGGTCAACGATTAAGGTCGATGCCCAGAACGATGAACTGACCTTCGATCGAAGTTAGTCCCGTCCGGAAAGCCATTTCAACCTTCTGTTGTTGAGTGCAAGGAGCCCGCGAATTCGCGGGCTCCTTGTCTTTATCTGCGGATAGATCAGCTGACTGTTATTCGAATCAAGGCTGGCCACGGCGAGAGGATCTGCATTTTCAGTGATTCCTCATTGAAATCGCCGCGCGGCAGGCTATTTAAATGTGGTCAGGTGAGCTGAGAGAGGGGACGCAGAACTCTCTGAAACATCACTTCTGTTGAATTCGCTTTCGAAACCGGGCAACTTCTTTGGCTGATTCTTTTACCGACCACGCTGAAATTCAGTCGAATCCCGGATCCGCCCTGACCTCATCACCAGAGTCAAAAAGAAGCTGGCCCCCTGCGCTGTTCGCTCTGGCAGTCGGCAGCTTCGCAATCGGGACGACGGAGTTCCTTCCGGCTGCGCTGCTCCCGACAATCTCATCAGACCTGCAGGTCAGCGCTTCCTCCGCCGGGTTGCTGATTTCCGGTTATGCCTTGGGCGTCACGCTCACGACTCCCATTCTTTCGGCCTTCTTTTCAGCACTGCCTCGCAAGCAGGTCCTGATGGGATTGATGGCTTTGTTCGCCGTCACGAATGCGCTCGCTGCGTGCTCCCCTGACTATTCATTCCTGATGGCGATGCGATTCCTGTCGTCGTTCTCGCACGGGGTCTACTTTGCAGTGGCCTCCCTCGTCGCAGCAGGTCTCGCTCCCAAGGGGCGCGAGTCGCAGGCCATTTCCATTCTGTTCTCCGGTCTCACCCTCGCGATGGCGACGGTGGTGCCGCTCGGAGCATTGCTCGGACAGATCCTCGGCTGGCGGGCCGCCTTCGCAGCCACGTCACTGCTAGGGGTTGCGAGTTTCGTCTCGATTGCCCTGACGGTCCCCAAGCTGGCAGGGGCGACGCACCGACTCAGTCTTCTAAAGCAGATGTCAGCACTGAAATCGCCTCGACTGCTCCTTGCACTCAGCATGACCGCCGTGGGCTATGCCGGCACCTTTGTGACATTGAGCTACCTAGCCCCGTTCCTTGAGCAGGTCTCCGGTTTCCACCCCGTGACGGTGACGTTCCTCTTCGGACTGCTTGGAATCGGCGTCACGTTCGGAAATCTGCTGGGAGGAAAGGTCGCCAGTCTGGGTCTCTTCCCGGCGCTGGTCGGACTTTACTCTCTGGTCGCCGTCAGCCTCTTAGCGCTCTGGCTGATCCGAGAAACTCCAGAGCTGGCGATTGTCGCGCTGTTCAGTTTCAGCGTCTTCATGTTCAGCCCCGGAGCCGGACTGCAGTTGCTGGCACTCAAAGAAGCAAGTCTCGCAACACCGGGGACGGAAGATGTCGCCGCAGGATTAAATCAGTCGGCATTCAATCTTGGGATCGCGGCCGGGGCCTTCCTTGGGGGACGAGTCATTGACTCGTCGCTGGGACTCTCCTCAGTCCCACTCGCCAGCATTGTGCTCCTCGTTCTGGCAGTTGGTCTCACGCTCTGGGGATGGAGAACCGCACCAGCAGGGGATGAAAAATACAATCCCGCATAGCAGGAACGGGCTGACCAAGGCATAACGATCTCAAGAAAAAAGTGCCCGGCAGTTCAACCGCCGGGCACCTTATCAAATTCAATTTCAACCCTCAGCAGAACTATCGGCTCAGCAGTCGATGAAGGAATGCAGGTAGATCCGCATCGGGCACTTCTGACTGTTCGCCGCTCTCCAGGTCTTTGACCGTCCAGATTCCTTTTTCAAATTCCTGAGATCCGGCGATGACTGCAGCGCGGAATCGCTTTCGATTCGCGTACTGCAATTGCTTCTGCAGCTTCTTTGGAAGCGGATAGACCTCGGTCGCGATGCCTGAGCGACGCAACTGCCGCCCGAGTCGCATGTAGTCCCCGATACGGGATTCATCGAACATTGCAACGAGAACCTGCCCACTGATTCCCGAATGATGAATCAGCCCCAGTTCTTCCATTGCCGCCAACAGTCGGTCGAGACCGAGACTCGCCCCGACGCCTGGCAGCTTCTCTTTAGTGAAGATCCCGGCGAGATTGTCGTACCGTCCCCCGGAGCAGACGCTGCCGATTCCTGGCAGTTCCGTCAGGAAGGTCTCATAGATCGTGCCCGTGTAATAGTCGAGCCCTCGGGCAATCGACACGTCGAGAGCCAGACGACTCTGATCAATTCCCACCTGTTGGGTGACATTGATCAGTTCCCGCAGTTTGCTGACGCCTTCTTCTCCACGCTCGTTTCCGGTGACCAGCTTTTCGGCCTGATCGAGAATTTCTGTTGGACTCCCTGTCAGTCCTGCAAATGCCAGCACCTGCTCAGCAGTCTCTGCGGCGATGCCGGCCTGCTGGGTCATCTCCTCAATGACCTTTGCCCGTCCGATTTTCGGGAGCTTGTCGAGAGCACGCAGGACGGCGACCGACTTGTCGAGCAAACCGAGTTTTTCGAGGAGCCCGTTTAATAGCTGGCGGTGATTGACACGGATCGTGAAGCCGGAGAACCCGAGGGCCTCCATCAGATCATGAATCACCATGAGCGTTTCGATATCCGATGCATTAGCTTCGGTGCCAATCGTATCGAAGTCGCACTGCATGAACTCGCGGTAACGCCCTTTCTGCGGCTTCTCCGCACGCCAGACCGTTCCGATATGATAGCGCTTGAAAGGAGTTCCCAGCACTCCGATGTTCGCCGCGGCGAATCGGGCGAAGGGAACAGTCAGATCGAACCGCATCGCGACATCACGGTCACCCTGATCGGTGAATCGGAACAGCTGCTTGTCCGACTCCTCGCCCCCTTTACCCAGCAGCACTTCCGCATATTCCAGAGCCGGTGTGTCGATTGGGGCGAAGCCGTAGCTCCGATAGACCCGTCGTGCGATCTCCATAAGATGCTCTCGTGCGAGCATCGGCTCCGGCAGATAATCACGAAAGCCTTTAAGAGTCTGCGGTTTAATCAGTTCAGAGGACACGATCACAGCCACTCGTCAAAGGGAGGAAATCACAGGCAGGCTGACACGACTGGCCGCCACGGGTTCTGTCGAAAACGACCGGGCATTCTCCGGAGGCAGAATCGCCAGCGCGTATTCCCAGAGTTGCTCAGGTGTCTCGAAGTACTTTTCGTACACCGCGTCGTCATCGTATTCACAGTTATCGGTCGAGTAGCTCCGGCAGATCGCAGGGCGATCTTCATAGATGCCACACAAGTTGTCAGGCCGAAGGTGTTTGCAGTCGGCATACACCATCAAAAACCAGACGCCGTCTTCCACAAAGAGTGCGACACGGCCATGCAGCATATACCAGCGCAGGTGCCCGAAGTCGTCTCGGGTTGTCGGCTTCTCGATTGGAAACGCAAAATATCGACAGCACTTCGCCGTGCAATAGGAACAGAGAACCTCACCTTCCGGGAGATCTTCCTTACGAATTTTGATCACCGTCGACATCGCGTACTTTCTGGTGTCCGGGACACCGGAATTTCATGCCTCAGGCGGAGTGCTTCTTCAGAACCGCCGTCCACAGCGGGCAGTGTACTCCGGGTGGCCGCCCAGCGTCGAGTGGCCCACTTCACTGATTTACAGCGGACTTGAATGAAATTTCATGGATCCCAACGCGGAGGTTGCCGAACAGCCTCCAGGCCTGATGCCGCCGGAAAAATCAATCGAGCCAGCACGATGCGAAGACGATAAAAACATGACCGAACTCTGACTGCGCCGTCGGTCTGCCGCGAAACGACTCTCGAGTTGAAAGCCTGAAGCCATGGACACTCTAGGCACAATTACAGCACGCATTGCGGATTCCGACGAAGAGACTCCCAACACCGAAGCCTTCGAACGACTCGCCTATCTCGGTCGAACCGGCGGTCTGGGTGTTCTTTTCGGGGCCTCCGGGACAGGAAAGAGCTGGTTACTCTCTGAACTGGCGAAGCAACTCCGCCGGGAGGCCATCGCAGTCGCTGAACTGAATTTGACGGGAATGGCGGGGACCGAGCTCCCCGGTCTCATCGCGCGACGGCTGGGATTAGGAACAACAAACGGCACTCCCGAATTTGAACTCTGGGCACGCCTGCAGGAGTATGCTGAAGCCCGGGAAGGGATCCGCCGCCCAATGGCTTTCCTCGTGGATCATCTCGACCAGGCGCGCGAGTCGACGGCGACTTCTCTTTCCCGTCTCTTGGAACTGTTCCGGCGAGACTGCGGCTGGATCCTGAGCTGTCGCACTCCCTGCCAGGACCGGTGGACCAATCTTCTGCAGGACCGCAGCTGGCTCCGGGTCGAAATGCAAGAATTACAACCGAGAGAATCCGCACAGATCCTCGGTCGTGAACTCGCAAAGAGTGAACATCCGATCCGAATGACTCCAGAGGCCGTTGCCACGGCTCATCAATTGAGTGCCGGGAAGATCCGGCGCCTCCGCCTGCTTGCAGAACTCTCCAGCATCGCAGCTGAAGCTGAGCAACTCACCGAGATCGACGAGGAACTTCTCTATAAACTCGCCGCAGAATTGACGATGCATCCCGTCTAAGAGAGACGAGTCCTGCTTGGGCGGCAAGCGATTCCACAGAGATCAGCGCATAAAAAAACGCCCTCGGGATTCAAAAGCGTGTGAGTTACCGGACGGCTCGTGGAAGAAACACTGCGTGCAGAATTGGGTCAGGCTGCAGACAATTGCCGGTAACAGTCTCTTTTGATCCCTGAGGGCATTGGTTGGGGTACTTCCAAGCACATGCACAGTGCGTGCCAAAGACAGTTTTAGACGCGCCGAATTTCGGCGCTGCTCCCACCTCTTGCAATTTTGCACATTTCGCGAGGAAGTGACCAAAAAACTTGAAGTTCAGCAGCGTCCGCCATATACTCGCTTTCGGCGCTGATTTCGGCGCCGATTGTCCTTTACGGCGCTGAATATGGACGGAAAAGATATCCAACGCTGGTCTATTTCGGCCTTGGCGCTGATATCGATCCTCTACTCTCTCGTCGTTCTGTGGTACATCCCGACGCAACCATGCATCCCTTTGGGCTGTCTGTTGCCAGAGGCACGTGCCCAAAGCTTGCCCGGCATCGAAATACGTGACACAAGCCGACTGAAGCTGAAGACAAAGGACGCTTTGAAAATCTGGGGCGAAGTCCCAGAGGTTGGTGACGTCATCGTTGCCGCCTGCGGTCGCCCGATCCGTTCATTCACTGAGTGGACACGCTTGCACCGTGATCTGCGGAACTGGAAGGTGGAATCGGGAGCGGTCCTCGCTGCAGGGAAGAATCCGGCCAGAGAAAGCGTCTCGTCCAACCTAGGTGTCTTCGAATTTCCTGACAAAAACAGAGTGGCCGCGGTCTGGATTATCAAACCGGGACAGGATCAGCCTGTTCTGACCTGCCTGCCGCTTGTGGCTCCATCGTTATCGGGGGTCTCACTGACGCTGCTCTGGTTCGTTCTCGAACTCTGCGTGCTCGTCGTCGGAGGCGTCGCTTACTGGAACCGGCCTTTCGATAAACCGTTGCGGACATTCTTTGCGCTGTCCGCTGTGACATTGGCCGCATTCGTCGGAGGAAGCCACTGGACGATTATTGCAGGCAGCCTCCCGCTGACTTTAGGGTTCGTGATCGCCGGGACATTACTGCCGGCGGTACTACTGCACTTCTTCCTGGCCTACCCCTTTCCGATTGCATGGCGTTCACGAGCAGTCCGCGGGGTCTATATCATCCCTGCCATTGCTGCGTTTGTACTTTCCATACAGATTCTTGCCGTGAATCTGGTGACGCTCCGCCCGGGACATGGGCCGTTCAATCAGATGTTGAGCCGCTATGCAAGCGACTTCACGGTCTGGCTCGAACCGATTCTGCGCTACACGATTTTTATCGTGTTCGGGTTTGCGGTCCTTTACTTTCTGCTGTCGATGGTGGCGATTCAGCGCTGCCTGAAAGTTGCCAGAAATCCGATGGAACTGAATCAGGTTCGCACCTTGATGGGTGCCGCATGTGTGGCCGCGATTCTGATCAGCTACACCATGTATCTCATCTTTGTGGATCAGGTGAACTTCGCACTCGGTGCCGGTCGTCTGCCGATGTTCGGGGCAAGCTTGGCCTTCATGCTCGCCTATGCCGTCGGGATTGCCCGGTACAAACTCCTGCTGATTGATCAGGTGGTCTCTCGCGGCGCTTGGTACTACTTCGCCAGCGTGGGGCTCGCTCTGATCTTTTCAGCATTGATTGCAGTCGGTGCGATGCAGGCTCTGCATCAGGACCTGTCCATCTTCGGTCAGACGGTTCCGCTCATTCTGGTACTGATGACGGCTGTATTTGTCATGAGCTGGGGCCGTGACGCCCTGCAGCGCGTGCTCGACCGACAGTTCTTCAGTGAAAAGTATCAGCTGGATAAAGCCCTGAACCGGATGAACAGGGTGATCTCCAGTGTGCTGGAACCAGATGCTGTCGCTGACAGCCTGCTGACATCCTGCAAAGATGTGCTGCATGTCAGCCACGTCACACTGTATCTCCGCAAAGGGAATCGATCAGAATTCCGGATGGCTCGATCATGTGGGCAAGGGCAACTCCCGCCGCAGATCAATATCGAGGCCTCCGTACTCGAATCGCTTGATGCAGATCAGGTGTTGCAGCGAGTTTCGTCAGGCGGAACCCCTGCACAACGGTTATTGCGTCAGCTTCAGGCAGATGTCGTATATGGTCTGGAAATGCAGGGCGAGCTTGGGGGCCTGCTCGTGCTAGGTGCCAAACCGAACAATCAGCACTTCTCCGCAGAAGACCTCGCCTTCGTTGGGGCAATGGCACGAATTTCTGGTGTCGCACTTCATTGCGCGACCGTTCAGCAGGATGTCGCCCGCCTGAATCAGGACCTGCAGCTGAAGATCAGCAAGATTGATGATCAGCACCGCCAGCTCACAGTGCTGCAGAACGAACTTGCATCCCTATCCAAGCCATCGGCCCCGGCAGCAGCGGAGAGTGAGTTCCGGCGTCAGCAGATTCGAGGGAACTCACCAGCGATTCTGGCGGTTCTCGAGACCGTGAAGAAGGTCGCACCGACTGACGCTTCTGTTTTGATTCGGGGCGAAAGTGGCACCGGGAAAGAATTGCTCGCTAGAACCATCCATGACAACAGTACCCGTCGGGATGGTCCGCTGGTCAGCGTTCACTGCGCATCGCTTTCGCCGTCGCTGCTTGAAAGCGAACTGTTCGGGCATGTCCGCGGAGCATTCACTGACGCACGTCAGGATAAACAGGGTCGCTTCCAGATGGCTGATGGTGGGACGCTGTTTCTCGATGAAATCGGGGACATTTCACTCGACGTGCAAGTGAAGCTGCTGCGTGTGCTTCAGGAACGAGTCTTCGAACCCGTGGGCAGCACCCAGACCATCGCAGTGAATGTCCGCATCGTCGCTGCCACCCATCGCAACCTTGAGCATCTCATCAAGACAGGGCAGTTCCGCGAAGACCTTTTCTATCGCCTGAACGTGATCAGCATCACGTTGCCAGCATTGCGAGAGCGCCAGGAAGACCTTTACGAGCTCGCACTGCACTTCCTGCAGAGGTCTTCTGCCAAGACTGGAAAGAGTGTTCTGCACATCGACGATGAAGCGATGAAGTGCCTGCACAATTATCATTGGCAGGGGAACATCCGCGAACTGGAAAATGCAATCGAACGTGCCGTGGTCCTCGCGGAAGGAAACTCAATCCGGCTGCAGGACCTCCCCCTCGCCGTTCAGGATGCCGTCCCCTGGGCCGATCATCAACAGATGGGAATTCCTTCCCTGTCGGCAGTTGGAGCCGGCGTCGGAACTGAGGGCGGGAATGGCTCGCGGCGTCGAAAAGCACATGAGGAACGGCAGGCGCTGGCCGACGCTCTGCAGCATTGTCAGGGGAATAAGGCTGAAGCGGCACGTCTTCTTGGAATTCCCCGCAGCACCTTCTTCAGCAAGCTGAAAAAGCACGGGCTCGGCTGATTGCCCCTCCCGACTGATCGATGCAGTTGCCGTCGCGGTGATTGCAGCACAACTTCCGCTGCACACACGGAAAGAGAGTTTTCTATTGCTGAACTCTCTGTCGACTGGTGGGTTCTTTGCTCCCTTCGACTTGCTGATGAAATGCCGTACACTTCTGCAATGGCGTAAGAACAGTAAGAGTGTTCTCTGACATCTGCGGGGCGTCGACAGCATCTGAAGCCGTCGAAACCTCTCGGTCAAACTTCAACACACACACACCACTCAGCGGCACATCAAGACGGGATCCGGTATGTCCTTCCTGACTGAACTGGCGAAATACGACACTCCCACAGTCTGCAATGTCATCGAGCTTTTTGATGTCCGTCCTCGAAACACCGGATATATGGACGGGTCGATCAAGGCCTGTTTTCCTGCTCTGCCTCCGATGGTCGGGTACGCTCTGACCTCAACGTTCCGCAGTATGGCACCTCCTCCGAGCGGGGCTGAGTACGGCGGACTCACAGACCAGATTGAACGGTTCGCAGACATGCCTGGTCCGCCGGTCGTCGTGTTTCAGGATCTCGATCTCCCCGTCGCTTCTGCGACGTTCGGAGAAGTGATGTGCACCATGTACAAATCATTTGGCTCGTCTGGACTGATTACATCCGGGGCGGGTCGCGATCTCGATCAGGTGCGGCCGCTGAACTTCCCTGCCTTCACCAGCGGCACCATCTGCTCTCACGGCTATTGCCATATTCCGCAGATTAACGTTCCTGTCACCGTGGGCGGGATTGCGATTTTTCCCGGTGACCTTCTCCATGGCGACTGCAATGGAGTCACCACGATTCCGCTGGAAATTGCCAGCGAAATCCCGGATGCCTGCGCGGAACTGATGGCCGCCGAGCAGGTTGTCCTCGAATATTGTCGCGGTGAAGTCCGCACTCCACAGGGACTGATCGCCGCGAGAAAAGAATGCAATGATCTCATCGGTACTCTCGCCAAACGCCTCCGTCGCAAGAAGGCGTAGGGAAGTCGCGACGTCCTCACGGGCGTGAGTTCGCAGTCTTACATCAGACGGCTCACGTTCAGTATCGGACTCTGATCGAACAGGATCTCATTCTTCAGGTGAAGATGCCGGGGACGAAACAGAAGAGGTCTCACATGCTGGTCGGTGTTCTTCGTGAATTAAAGACGGATGAGTACCGTGTCGCGATGCTCCCGGTTGGCGTCGACGAACTGACTCGGGCTGGTCATCAGGTTTTGGTGCAGACCGGAGCCGGCATCGGGAGCGGTATTTCCGATGAGGAGTATCTGCAGCACGGGGCGAAGATCGTCCAGTCGGCTGACGAGGTGTTCCAGCAGGCCGATCTGATCGTAAAAGTGAAGGAGCCTATGCCGGATGAGTGGAGCCGGTTGCGTTCCGGGCAAATGCTCTTCACTTATTTTCACTTTGCTGCCAGCGAGGACCTGACTCGCGGAGTGATGCAAAGCGGGGCCACCGCACTCGCATATGAAACGCTGACGGGACCGAACGGAAGTCTCCCGCTGCTGACTCCAATGAGCGAAGTCGCGGGCCGAATGAGTATTCAACAAGGAGCCAAATTCCTCGAACGCCCACAAGAGGGTCGGGGAATTCTGCTCAGTGGAGTCCCCGGAGTACAACCAGCACAGATCCTCATTCTCGGAGGCGGCACGGTCGGCAAGAACGCGGCACAAATCGCCGCCGGATTTCAGGCGGATGTGGTCATTACCGACGTCAACGTCGACAGACTTCGTTATCTCGAAGACATCCTGCCTTCCAATGTGACCACGCTCTATTCTGATCGGCACAACATCCGCCAGCAGTTGCAGTTTGCGGATCTGGTCATCGGGGCCATCCTGATTCCCGGTGCCAAGGCCCCGCGACTCGTTAGCCGTGAAGACTTGAAGATCATGAAGCCCGGTGCAGTCGTGATCGACGTCTGCATTGATCAGGGAGGCTGCTTCGAAACCAGTCGCCCGACGACGCATTCCAATCCGACGTACGTCGTGGACGGAATCGTGCATTATTGCGTGACCAATATGCCCGGCGCTGTGGGACGCACGAGTACGTATGCTCTGTGCAATGTGACCTCACCATACATTCTGGAGATCGCGAACCACGGCCTTCGGGGAGCGTGTGCGCGATTCCCGGGTCTTGCGCAAGCGGTGAATATCGATCAGGGGAATGTCACTAACCAGGCCGTCGCGACCACGTTTGGTCTGCCATTTGTCCACTGGCAGCCATAAAATCGAAAGAGACCAAAGCTCTTTAATGGTTTTCAGATTCGGAAAGCCACTGGCCCGAGGCGGCTTACCCTGTTGTCTCGCGAAACGAAGTTTTCAGTAATCATTCACGCGACATGCAGCTCCCTATTCGATTGCTGAATCTCGCGACTCGACTCGCGGTGTCCCTGCTGCTATTCGTGACGGGGACGGTACTGGCTCAAGACCCTGACGCGATCCGCCAGTACGGAGAAGCGATTCGAGCTCGATCCCTCTTCCTTGTCGGTGAAGAGGATTTTCTCAGGCGTCTTGAAAACCCAAAACTCTCCCCCGCTCAACGCACTGCGATTTCATTGCAGCTTTCACGCATGCTGTTCGAGCACGGCATCCTGGAAATTGGACAGGGTCGAAAGCAGCTCTGGGACCGCTCTCTGCAGACGTTAAAAACGCTCATTGAGAGCGAATCAGAACCGTCGGAAAAAGCCGAACTGCGTGTCGAACCCGCGATTCTTGAAAGTGAACAGGCAGGGATCGTCGCATGGGAAGCAACCCTCTCACCTGAAAGCATCGCCCTCCGAGACGATGCCATCGCGCGACTGTCCTCTGCCGTGAAATCCCTACAGGTTCAACTTCAGGAATTGTCGATGAGCAGTTCCTGGCCGAAGCGTGATCGCGAAAGCCCCGCTGTTCTGGAACGCCTGAGAACTCAGAACAGGCAGCGTTTGCAATTGCATCGTGCGGAATGTGACCTCTGGAACGCCCAACTGACGGAGGATCCCCGAAAACGGATCTCACTGCTTATCGACGTCGAAAATCAACTTGAGAACATCGGCCGCATCGCTGGCGACCCGGAAACGACATTCAACCTTCTGATCTTCAAGATCCGACGGGCGAGACTGGCCAATAACGAAAAACTTTTCGAACAACTGCTGACGGCGTCCCAGACCGGGCGCATGAACATCAGCGATCAGGATGCCCTCCTCTCGGAACGACTGAGAATGGAGTTTGCACGGGGGGATCTGGCTGCGGCATTTGATCTCCTGAGAGCGCGGCTCAAGGAAGATACGGCCCCGAGTTCTGAACTGCGGGCAGTCGCCGTCCATGGGCTGCTACTCGCCTCGGATCAGGCACTCCAAGCCGGGAAGACGCAGGATGCCAATGATTTTCTGGAACAGGCACGACGCCAGCACGACAGAGTCTCTGGACGGTGGCGGCTGGAATCAGGCACCCGACTCCAGAGATTCCAACAGGATCAGGAGTATGGCCCTGAAGTGGCACAATTCGTACGCCAGGCAAATGCAGAATGGCATTCGAATCATCGGGATCAGGCAGCGGAACGCTTCGCTCAGGCCAGTCGAGCAGCAATCACCGCCGGCAAAACAGACCAGGCGTTCTCGCTGGGCCTGCAGTCTGTTGCATTGCTGATTGAACTGTCCAACTGGAATTCAGCCGACGCTCTGCTTTCGGAATTATTGAAACAGTCCCCCCAGCACGCCCGGGCCGCAGATGCTGACCTTTTGCGTTGTTATGTCCTGGGCCGAACCGATCCGTCCGGTCAAGCCTTTCAGCAGGCCGCGCAGGAACACCTCCGCCGGTTTTCCGATTCCGTGACTCGTTGGGATGTCATCCGGATGCTCGGGGCATCGAAGGAAGCTAGGTCCCCTGCCGAAGCCATCGCCTGGTACAGACAGATTCCGGATGATCAACCGCTTCGAAACACTGCAGACCTGCGGACGCTGTCTCTCTATCTCGCGGGCCTGGCTCAGCCGTGGTTGAAAGACTCCAGCGAACAGCAGTCGGAGTGCCGTGAGGCGATTCGACGCGTCGAACAACGCCTGAAGAGAATTCCGAGCCCGTGGACCACAGAGCAATGTCAGATCGGACTGCTCGCCGTCCGACTGCTCTCGTCTCCCCTCTTCAGTGCACGGTCAGAGGCACAAACGATGTTGGCCTCACTGCAATCTCAGGTGGACGCCCAGCAGGCACTCTCGTCGCGGCGGCAGGAACAACTCTCGCAGGAATGGCAGGGAATCCAGAAATCGGTCATTCAGCTTCGGGTAGTAGCACTCGCAGCGGAAGGAGATCTGGCCGCAGCGCGGACCTTGCTCCAGTCGATGCTCACAGGCGATACGATTCTGCTGATGAATGTCTTGTCCGGATTGAACGAAGTCGCGACCCAGCTACCGGCGGACCAACTTTATGAACTCGGACATTTAAGACTGCAAATCATCCGCGCATTAGCGCCGCGAAGAGAGTCATTCACCCCAGACCAGCAGATGATCTTTGATCGCATCACGGCGGAATCTTACTTTGCAGCGGAAGACTGGGCGGGGGCAATTAGTTCCTACACGAAGCTCTCTTCGCAGTATGCAGATCGGAAGGAGTTCGTCTCACCGCTGATTCAGGCATTATTAAAGCAAGGGCTGCGCGAGGATCTGAATCGAGCCTTGGCTTTGTCTCGCCAGTTAGAACGCCAATTAAAATCCGGAAGCACTGAGTGGATTGCTGCCCGAATTCAGCAGGCAGAGATTCTTAAGTTGCAAGGTGACGTCGCCTCGGCAAGAAAGTTGATTGCAGTCACCCGAACTCTCTATCCGCAGATGGGATCTCCGGAGCTGAAACTCCGCGCTGAACAAGTGCTGCAATAAGCTGGCTAATGAGCGACGGCTCGCATTCACAGAGTCGGGCAATGCACATCTCGCATTGCTTCATGAGACGAGGGAACGGTTCATTAGCAACATCTCGCCGTCGCTCTGGTGCGGCTGCCTCGTTCACCGGAATCTTCCTCGTGCTCGAGGTCATGGGGGAAACCCCCGTTAATCACTCAACTTCGACCTGCAATGTCTGCCGCTTGCCGACGACAACTCGCAAAGATTGCATGTGAGTTTCTTGAAATGTCCCGCTGACCTGATGACGACATTCTTAAAGTTGTGGGGGGACACTGATTTTGCCATGTTCCGCCGGAACCTCGCGATCATCTGAAGAGGTCATGCCCCTTAGACATGGGTCGAGAAAGGTCTCCTGAAAAGGGGATCTGTCGCCCGTTTGTCTCGGGAAGAAGGAAAGATGATCCGAAGGACGTTTGCGCGCCGATGGAAAGCTATGCGGCTTTCTCTTCATCCAAATTCCCCCAGAACGAGAACTTCAACCGAGTTTTCGACATTCTGGAAGAACCGGGCAACATACGCAGATTGCAGTAATAGAGCAGAGGATTCGGGAGACAAAGCGTGAATCGACTGAACTGTTAAGGCAAGCGAAAAACGCAGATCAAGAATGGAACGAGCGGCTTCCGATCTGACTGACGGAATGCCTCTCAATTCCACGAGGAGTTCTTCGACATGGCGGTCACTAATTTAAAGCGAAAATGGCTTTCGCTGCTGGCACTCGCACCGATGCTCGGTTGCGCGACGTTTCAGGATGTCCATTACGAACATTCCCAGAAGCTCCGAACCGAATGCGCATACTGGAAGTATCGCTGGTCGACGGGCGAGTCGGTGGGCTCCGACTATGGTAAAGGCTGGAAAGCCGGATATCTGGATGTTCTGACGGGCGGCGACGGGCAGCCACCGCTTGTCGCTCCGAAGTGCTATTGGGCCCCTTCTCAGATCACAAAGCACTGCGACGAGAAACGCCAGGAATGGTATCTCGGTTTCCAGGACGGGGCGATGATGGCTTCGCTGGAACCAGATACGCATTACATCAAAACCTGGACGCCTCCCGCGACGGTCCAGCCGGGCTATTACGAAGTGCAAAGCGAACCGCCACAGGTTCCTGCCAGCGACCCGAGCGAGCCATTGCCACTGCCAGAGAAGAACTGGGAGGCAACGCCGGAAAATGACTCGCTCACGCCAAGGCCGGCATTACCGCCGGCTCCTGCGAATCCAGAAACAGTGAACTGACGCATAGTGCGCTCGGGGTTCCGTTGGCAGCTTCGATTCTTTCTGTCCGGGATCCTTTCAAACTGAGTTTGGTGTAACACGAGGTTACTCCTCCAGACATCCGCGACCGCCCTTTTAAACATATCGTCTCCCGGGCCGTGTCCAGGGAAAGGACGCCATCATGTTGGATCGAATCCTTGACCGTCGCCAGCATCTGTTGCTGCTACTGGCATTGGTCGCTTGCGGGACAATCTCCGCAAGCGGATGCAATCACCATTCAATCAAGTGTGCGAAGAATGCGATCCCGGCCAGCCGGCTCGATCGGAGCCTGCTGGGCGAAAGAAAGGGCGGCAAGGTCCCCATCCTGTTCGCCGCTCTCGGGCAGGAACAGCCCTCCGCTTATCGCGTGGGCGCAGGCGACACTCTTGCCGTCTTCGTCTACGGGGTGCTTCCACCGAGTGTGGATGAAACTCCCGTTCTTTCGCAGTACCAGACGTTGAACCAGCGTTACTATCCACCTGGTGGTAGCATCGTTCATCCCTCAACCGGGTTGCCGATGACCATCGGCGACAACGGGACACTGGAACTCCCTCTCGTAGGACAAGTGCCTGTCGCCGGTCTCACCATTCAGGAAGTTTCGGACAAAATCCGCAAAACCTATCTCGATTCGTCAGTCGTCGCTGCCGGTCGTGAACGAGTCTCTGTGGCTCTGATTACTCAGAAAGTGCATCGCGTCATCGTCCTGCGTCAGGACTCACCGGCTCCAAATGCCACTGTGGTGAATCCGCAGACCGTTGATGTGATTCACCGTGGTTCAGGGGAAGTAATCGATCTTCCTCGCAACGAGAATGACGTTCTGCATGCTCTGACTGCCACTGGCGGTCTCCCAGGCACAGATGCTGCCCGCGAAATCTGGGTGCTCCGAAACTGTGCCATCGAAGGCTCAGGAAACATCGCGCCATCGAGCATTGATTCGATGGTCCAGCGTTACCAGCATGGCGAGCAATGCGGCCCAAGCGTGGTGCGAATTCCGCTCTTCGTTTATCCCGGCGAAGCATTGCCCTTCAGTCCTAAGGACGTTGTCCTTAACGCTGGCGACGTGGTCTACATTCCGCGACGTCACGAATACTTCTACACCGGCGGTCTCCTGAAGGGTGCGAAAATTCCGCTGCCAGCTGACGAAGACCTCGATGTGGTCCAGGCCATCGCCCTCGCGACAAATGCCGCAGGCGGTCCACTCGGAGACTCCGGGGCGAACTCTCTCAGTGGTGGCCGTCCTGGCTACATCCTGGCTCCGACACGCGTCATTGTTGTTCGTAAACTCCCGGACGGGACGCAGCTTCCAATTCGTGTCGACCTGGATCGAGCCGTCGAGGATGAGAGAGAACGCATTCTTATCCAGCCGGACGATCTGGTCATGCTCTACCATAAGCCGTCCCATGGAGCCCTCAACTCGGTGATCAACTTCTTCGACTTCGGATTCGCTTTCCCGATCATCGCGGAATAATCGTCAACGCAGCCATTTTGCAGTTCTCAGCAGCAGGGCGTGATCGTTCCCAGAACGACCACGCCCTGCCTGCTTTCATCATGACCAGTATGACTTCTGAGGCCTCGGCTTCTGCCGACAACCCCATAAGATGGGCGAGGAACCTGAAAAGTCACTTCCCTTTGTCTTGAAAACCCAACTGCGAACGACTATCGTGCGGGACTTTCCGTGGTCCCCCTGAACGCATTCACTGTTCGACTCGTGTTGACCCTTGTAGGCATCGAGACGGAAGTTCCGGACCCGGAAGAATTTAGACAACTTTAACCATCACGTGTCGTGATTGTCTCCGCAGTGCAGGACCTGCCTGTTGGATCCCGCGGTTGGCGACACAAAGAAGTACGGATTCATGTCGAACATTGTCAAAGTTTCCGGCAAGTCGCGAGCCAACGTCGGATCTGCACATTCTCGCCGGATTCGGACGCAAGGTCTTGTTCCGTGTAATGTTTACGGACACAAGCAGGACTCCGCAAACATCGTCATTGATAGTGACACTGTTACCGGACTCGTCAAGAGCGGTGCTCGAGTCGTCGATCTCGAAGTGGACGGAAATACCGAAAAGGCACTGGTGAAAAGTGTTCAGTGGGACACTTTCTCCTCACACGTGCTCCATGTCGACTTCCTGCGAGTGGATGTTAACGAGCGAGTTCGCATTGATGTTCCGCTCCAGCTGAAAGGAACTGCCCCGGGCGTCGTTGCAGGGGGAGTCCTCGAAATCACTCACCACACTGTCACAATCGAGTGCCTGGCCGTCGAAGTTCCAGACTTCATTCAGGTGCGAATTGCCAGCCTGAACATCGGAGAGTCAATCCACGTCTCCGACCTTCAGGAAGTTCCACCGGGCGTGACGATTGTCACATCGCCAGAGACAGTTCTGGTGCACATCGTCGAACCAAAGGCACAGGCCGAAGCACCTGCAGCAGCCCCAGCCGAAGCTGTCGCAGCCGCTCCTGCAGCCAAAGAAGCTCCAAAGAAGTAGTAATAAGAAGTCTCGGTCGTCCTGCAATGAGCACTTCGTTACTCTGTGTGAAACGTTGTGCCCCTAATCGGACGCAGAGATCTCCGAAAGTGGAAGAATTGCGGTCGCAACTTTTAATCAGAGGGCGACTGTGAAGATCGTGGCAGGATTCGGTAACCCGGGAAAGAAATACGCCGGCACCCGACACAATATTGGTTTCGAAATCGTTCGAGAGTTGGGGAAGCGATTTTCCTGCGACAGCTGGAAATCACGTTTCGAATCAGAGTCAGCTGAGTTTCAGCTGGACACTGAAAGGGTTCTCCTCCTCGCTCCTCAGACGTATATGAACTTGAGTGGCCGAGCCGTTCGCAGTGCGGTGGACTTTTACAAGGTTCCCCTCACAAATGTTCTGGTCATTTGTGACGACCTGAACCTGCCTCCCGGTCGACTTCGACTGAAAGCGGCAGGGACTGCAGGAGGCCAAAAGGGGCTCCAGAACACGATCGATCAACTGGGAACAACTGACTTTCCTCGCCTTCGGGTGGGAATCGGACGCCCAGATGAAGGATCTGATGTGGTAAATTACGTCTTGCAGACGTTTGCCAAATCAGAGCGGAACCTGATCGACGAGACGATTTATCGGGCGTGTGATGCGACCGAAGTCTGGATCCGACATGGCCTCGAAACGGCCATGAATGAATACAATCGGGCCGAGAAATAATCGGCCCAAGCGAGATGACGCCAGATGATGAGCGTCCATTTCAGTGGTGAGAGGCCCGAGGCGATGAATTGCCTGGGAATAACCACGCCGACGAATTTACAGATTTCAGTGCGAAATATTTTGCGAAGGGGATGAACTTGGCTGAGCGATTGTACGAGTGCATGTTTCTGCTGGACAGCGGTCGCTACGCACAAGATCCGCAGGGAACCGAAGACGCCATCCGCGAGATCCTGAACCGCTGCGAAGCCAACTTGGTGGCGATCGCTCCGTGGCAGGAAGGCAAACTGGCCTACGATATCGACGGCCACCGCAAGGGTCTTCACCTGTTGACCTATTTCAAAATGGATGGCTCACAGGTCGAGACACTGACTCGTATCTGCAAGCTGAGCGATCTGGTGATTCGGCACCTGATCATTGAGCACGAAGCACAACTCTTCGAACTCATGACCAGCCAACTTGCCGACGGAAGTGCACATCGCGAAGAAGAGCCTGCGGCAGCTGAATAGTTCCGCCCGGCCTTGACGGTTGTTGCAACCCTCCAGTGAAGCCGCCATCTCTGTCCAAACCCTTGGGGATGGCGCTGCAGATTGAGAAGAGTTCGTTACAAACTTGTGCGAACTCCCATGGGCTGACTGGAAACTCGGACCGGGCCATTTCAAGAATTGTCCGGTTTGATCCTGGGTGGCGAAGCGGCTATCATTGCCGAATGGCTTGAATTACTGTTCCAGAGTGCGGCAGACGCTGACAAAGCATGGGCTGGCAGCAACTCTGGAATCGACGGAATTGTTCGTAGCAGGGAGTGAGTGACATGGCGAGTTTCAACAAGGTGATTCTCGTTGGGAATCTCACACGCGATCCTGAAGTGAAGTATACGACGGGGGGAACCGCCGTCGCTGAGATCGGGCTGGCTGTCAATCGCACCTGGTTCGATCAGAAATCAAATGAGCGCAAAGAGGAAACGACTTTTGTCGACGTCACCCTTTGGGGGCGCCAGGCAGAAGTTGCTGGCGAGTATCTGTCGAAGGGGCGACCGGTTCTGATTGAAGGCCGGCTGCAGCTGGATACCTGGGACGATCGCGAGTCTGGAAAGAAGCGATCGAAGCTTCGGGTCGTCGGCGAAGCAATGCAGATGCTCGGCGGAAAAGGTGATGGAGGCGGACCTGCGCCAGGGGGTTCACGTCCTTCGCGGCGACAGGATAGCTCCTCACAGGACGTTGGCGATTACGATTCCTCCCCACGCAGTTCTGGCGGAGGATTTGGCGACGAAGACGTCCCGTTTTAGTCGCAGCGACCAGAGAAATCTGGTCCGACTTCAGAGCAGACATTGCAGCAGAGTTCAACGCGGTCAGTCAGAATCACACCTGAGAAGAGTTGAGATTGAGATGGTTGTTAAACGTAAGCACGGACAGCGGATTCGCTCTAAAGATCGCAAGGGCGGCGTCGAGCTGCTTCTTGCTGAAAACGTCTCGAACCTGGGAGCACAGGGCGAAATCGTCCGCGTGAAGCCCGGTTACGCCCGGAACTATCTGGTTCCAATGGGTCTGGCGACAGTTGCGACCGAAGCGAACAAGCAGATGGTTGAGCGTCACCGGAAGCGCCAGGATGAAATGGCTCTCGCTCGCCGCAAGGAACTCCAGCAGATGGCCGAGAAGCTCCGCTCATACAGCGTGACTCTCGAAGCCAACGCCACCGATGACGGTCACCTGTACGGCTCGATCGGCCCAGCTGATATCAGCAAGGCTCTGAAGAAGGCCAACTACCCAGTCGAGCCTGGCCACATCAAGACCGAAGGGGCCATCAAGAGCCTCGGGATGTACACGATCAATGTCGAGCTTGATGCCGGCGTTACGACTGACATCAAGGTGTGGGTCGTCCCCGCCGCTGCAATTAAGTAATTCCTCGGGATGCTGCCTCAGGTTCTGATGGGGAATCCCTGACAGTCCGTGAGCTGGCTCACAGATCAGGTCGTAGTCAACTGACTGCTGGCCGTTAGAGTTATCAAAAAGGCCGGGCTGCGTTTCATGAAGCAGCCCGGCCTTTTTATTTTGCAGTGTGTGCTCGGCTGTCGGTCGTGATAGAATCTCCGTTGATCTGCAAAGTGGCCCCGCTGGCCACCGTGTTCTCCGACATTCGCTTGTTCAATTGCTTTGACTGTCTGTCATGCCGACTCCCTCCAAGACTGACACTCCGATGAAGACACCTCCACAGGATCTCCTGGCGGAGCAGAGTGTGCTCGGAGCGATGTTGTTGTCGAGCGAGGCCTATGACGAGGCTGTCCAGAAGCTCCAGGCAGTCTGCTTCTATAGCGAAGTGCATCAGCGGCTCTTTCAGTGTATCAACGATATGTATCAGCGCGGTGTCCGCGCGATCGACGTCGTGACGCTCTCGCATGAACTGAAGAAGCGGAACGAATACGATGAGATTGGTGGGGCGAATTATCTCAACGAGGTGATGGCCTCCGTCCCTCACGCCGCTCATGCCGGATATTACGCGAAGATCGTCCGTGAGAAGTATCTTCTCCGCTGTCTGGTCCAGGCCTGTGAAGTCAGCCTTCGAGAGACTTATCAGCAGGACGAGGACATTGAAGACTTGCTTTCACGGACCGAGAAGCGAATTTTCGGAATTCTGGAACAGCTGGAGAATGTTGACTCCATTGCGATCGATGACATTCTGGCTCAGACCTTCCAGAAGATCTTCGAACGGATGGACCGGGAAGATACTGTCAGCGGCGTCGGCAGCGGACTGCATGGGCTCGACGAGAAAACGTCAGGCTTCCAACCCACTGAGTTGATTGTGCTCGCGGCTCGACCTGCGATGGGAAAGACCGCACTGGTCTGTAATATCGCGATGGCTGTTGCCAAGGCTCAGAAGGGCGTTTTGCTGTTCAGCCTGGAACAGTCGAAGCACGAACTTGCAGAGCGTCTTCTCTGCATCCATGCGAAGGTCAGCGGTCACAAACTCCGCAAAGGGGAACTGGACGAGTTCGAACAGAACACCCTGATGGAGGCCGCGAATGACTTACGGGGCTGGCACATCTTCATCGATGATTCGCCGGGTCGAACGATGTCGCAGATCTCGGCGATCGCGCGACGTCTGAAACGCCGTGGTCAGCTCGATATCGTGATCATCGACTACTTGCAGCTGATTGAGTCTGAAGACCCGAAGATGCCGCGTGAACAGCAGATCTCATCGATCACCCGTCGATTGAAGTTCCTCGCAAAAGAACTTCACATCCCGGTGATCGCACTGGCGCAGTTGAATCGGGGACTCGAACAGCGGGAAGACAAACGCCCCAAGCTTTCCGACTTGCGAGAGTCAGGGGCAATTGAGCAGGACGCTGACATCGTGATGTTTTTGCATCGTCCGGAAGCTTACGATCCTGAAGATCGTCCCGGGGAAGCTGACCTGATTGTTGCCAAGAACCGCCACGGTCCGATCGGAACCGTCGAGCTGGTCTGGCTCCGTGACATGCTTAAATTCGGCGACAAGAGCCCCATTACCGTCGACCTGCATTAGAGCAGTTTGCTCTCCCGTCTCCCCGCAGCTCGCATTTCGATTGATGAAAGACTCAAGTCCGCGTGGCAAGAACGGGCAGATCAAAAAGCAAAACGGTCTAAGAGCGGTCGGCCCTCCGTGCGCCCTTAGAATTGCGGCATCGGGGCAGGGGAAAGACTGTGCGCCCGAGGCCAAAGAGAGGCAGAGAAAGTGTCCTCTGCTTGTGCGTCGATGGCGGCCAGCTCAACCAGTATGTCGCAGTTTGGGCGACTACTTCCCGCGCGGAGGGGGCGGAAGTTCGAAGAACCGCTGATCGGTCTGCTGAGGTTGACTGCTCGAGCGTGATGTTGGAGCGAAGACAGGTGGGGGAGGCAGCAGTTCCACTTCACCACGACGCGTTCCGGCCGGCAGGTTCGCTGACTCGCTTCCGTTCGGTGAAGAAGTTGCGTCCCGTTTTCCCGGCGAATTCTCAACGGGAATCGATCCCGTCGTCTCAGCTGCAGGAGTTTTAACCATCTCTCCCGTCGATGTCGGGGACTGGGTCAACTTGCCCACTGCGAGCCGGAGAATCTCAGCGGCTTCCAGTTTGCGACGATTCTGAGCGAGCGTGACGGTTGCCAGCGAGGTCTTCATCTCGTGAGTCGCGTACTCCTCTAACGACCCGGCTTTGAAGCCGACGTAATACGGAGATTGATTCACATCGGCCGGCAAAACTGCAGGACCGCTGCTGTTCTGCCAATGTTCATTCAGCATAACCAACGGAGTCTCACCAGTCCCGGTTTTGATGTGCAGAACCCGGACCGGCTGAAACTCGCGGAGAATTCGCAGCAGGTACTTCGTCTCGGCCTCGCTGGCAGGATAGGGTCCTGTCAGCCGATTGGGAGCCGAAGTGAAATTCCGTGAGGGGAAGTTTCGATTCAGTTCCACCCCATGAGCGTTGGTGTGAACATGCTCAGCGAAGCCATCCGGATTCGGCGTCCGCAGCAGAAGCAAGGTGATCGGCTGAGGCGGGGGAAACTGTCGCGAGAGCTGACAGATCGAGTCCATCAAGGCGACGCTGTCGGGATCATTCCCGGCGATACTCCCCATGATCAGCACATACTGAGGACCTTTTCCAAAGCGTGCGACTTCAATTGGACGCCCGCCTGAACTTCGCTCTCCACCGATCCAGACCGACGCGTTCGCAGGCGAAGCGGGAGCCTGTGCCAGCGCAGCAGGCGACCTCAGGCTTACCAGCCCGATCATCAGCAACAGGCAGATGCCGTATCGTAAAAGCATCGCTGATATCAGTGCAGTTCGGAGTGAGGTTCAAGTTGGTTCATCGCTTGGAATCGTCGATGACCACCAGACGCAAGGATCGATCAATGACCGATCTCAGTATCCCTGCAATGCAGCATACCTGATCGACGTGAAGGGCGGTCAATGCCGAATCGGAGTTCCCGACTCCCTGGCACTTCCACCAGTTCCAACGACGGTGCCTGCGAAGAGGTCCGCCGATATCGACTATCTTCGGTGAAGAATCGAGCATGTCATCAGTGGATGCCCCCGTCTCGTCAAAAACTCTGGCAAATCCCGCCGGATAATTCGGTTCTGCAAATCCCAACGCGGCCGCGAATTTTCACCCTCGCAGGCCGTCGGACCTACTTCAAACGAAAAAGCTCCCGATCCGGCACTGTCAAATCGAGCTTCGCTCGAAATGCGGCCATGACGGGAGCTTCAACGAGAAACTGTTATTTTCTCTTTAATTATCTTCGACGCCAATTCGATAGCGAAGTTCCTCGAAATGCGAGTCCATCTCGTCTGTCGAAGAGTGAATATGCTCAGCTTCGGTAATAAACCGTAAGGTTTCGCTCTGATAGAGGCCATGTTCTTCGAGAATGGCCTCGAACGGTTCGAGGTCATGGCCGTACATGATCAGCAGCTTGTGCTCATCGAACTGAACTTCCATCGGCACGCGCGGGTTCAGGATGGCAATTCCCATACAACCGTCATTCAAGATGCTGTCCTCAAAGTCATAGAGCATACTTTTGAGGATCGGCATGTCGATCTGTTCCCGGTAGAGGTCTTCGTGACCGCTTTCCATCCGGGCATGACTCGTTTCAAGGACAACGTCCACTTCGTCTCCCAAAGGAGCGAGCAGGTCGATAAAGAGGTCAAACAGCTTTTCACGGGTTTGCGACGCCATGATCACAGGAACGTCGATCCCGGTTTCCTTGTCACGATAAGTATCGCGTCGCCACCCTGCACTCGGAACAACTGTTAAATCGAATGAAGGCCGCACGGCATCGGTCAGCACGAAGCTGCCGTACCGCGCGATATTCAGGTGCTCCTCCAACTGCTGTTCAGAAATCCCTTTGAAGCTGCTGGATTCCCTGGCTGGAACTCCGTCTGAATACGTGTTCCGGCTGCGGCCTTTAATGAAACCCATGTCTTGCTCCGATCTCGATCCGCATTCAGACGGTTTGCGGTCGATTAGTTCGATCGCGTGTTTCTCATCACATAGAGAAACCCCGCAGGCGTGTGCTCGTCTCTGACAAACACTTCAAGGTGATTTGCAACTCTAGCACTGGTTTTTGACGATGCTGGAAGAAGCTTTTCACACGGAAGTTTTTTCTGGCCTCTCGTCGGAGAATCGTGCAGGCAGTTCGAAACGGCGATCCGGTACAGACAGGCAAGGCGATCAAATTGCAATGATTTTAAGGGGATAAGACCGATGTCCAGAAAAATCATTTTGACAAGATGCCAAATCTGATTCGTCCAGTTTCTGTCACTTCGGTCAACTCGCGAACGACATTTGACGATTGCAGGGATCGCTCGGCACAATCTTGCTACTGACAAAGGCGATGCTTATGAAGTGGAACTGATTACTTTCACCACTGGAGTTCTAATGATGCTGACGACACGACGGCAATTCCTGCAGACTTCCACTGCCGCTGCTCTTCTCACTCTCGGAGCCCATGGACTTCGAGCGGCAGAGAATCCGGCTGCCACCGGGATGAAATTAGGCCTGGTCACCTATCAGTGGGGGAAGGACTGGGACATTCCGACGATCATCAAGAACTGCGCCGCAGCGAACTTCTCCGGTGTTGAGTTACGGACGACCCACGCACACGGCGTTGATCTCCCGCTGACCAAAGAGCAGCGAGCCGAAGTCCGCAAACAGTTCGCAGATTCCCCTGTCGAAGTCGTCGGGATCGGAAGTGCCTGCGAATACCACTCCGCAGATCCGAAAGTCCTCCGCAAGAATATTGAAGAGACAAAAGCATATCTGCAGCTTTCACACGATCTCGGCGGCACCGGCGTGAAAGTTCGCCCTAACGGCTTCGTTAAGGATGTCCCGCACGAGAAGACTATCGAGCAGATCGGCAAATCGCTGAATGAAGTCTCCGAGTTTGCTGCTGGCCTCGGGCAGGAAATTCGATTGGAAGTTCACGGCAAGGAAACGGCCGAGATTCCCGTGATGGTCGAGATCATGAAGGTCGCCACTCATCCTCTCGCCCGTGTGTGCTGGAACTGCAATCCACAGGACCTGAAGGGGGATGGTCTGGCGGCAAACTTTGCGGCACTGCAGTCACGCATTGCGACGGTGCACATTCATGACCTGACCACGAACTCCTACCCCTGGCAGGAACTGTTTGCTCTCCTGAAAGGGATCAACTTCCAAGGGTGGACTCTTCTCGAAGAGAACCGGATGCCCGTCAATATCCCGGCAGCGATGGACGAGAATTACAAAGTCTGGAAAGAGCTGACGGCCAGATAAGTCGCCGGCTGAAAACGAAAACGCCTCCCACAAACGGGAGGCGTTTTTTGTTGACGGAACGTTGCAAGCCAAGAAGAGGCGACAAGCTCTGTTGTTGATTACTCGGCCTGGAGACGAGCGATGACCATCTCGCGGACGACCTTCGCGTCTGCTCCCTTCACCTGTTTCATCACCTTGCCGATGACAGCCCCGAGGGCTTGTTGTTTCCCCGCCTTGAAGTCTTCGATGGCTTTGGCACTGTCGGCCAGGGCAGTCGTGATCGCGGCGTCGAGTGCCCCGGTGTCGTTCACAATCCGCAAGCCCTTTTCCTCGATGAGAGCATTGACCCGATCAAGGGTAGGCGTCTGATCGTCTTCCGATTCTTCAAGCAGGATCGTGAAGAGTTCACGTGCACTCTTAATCGTGATGACCTTGTCTACGATCAGCTTCAACAGTGATCCCAACAGGTCAGCCTGAATTGGGAAATCAGTGATCTCGAGGTTCCGCTCTTTGAGTTCGCGGAGGACGTCCTGAGTCACCCAGTTAGCTGCCTGCTTGGCATCCCCGCATCGCTGCGCGACGCTCTCAAAGTAACCGGCGACCCCTCCTCCCTGACGGACGATCACATCCGCGTCATAGGCAGAGAGTTCAAAGTCCTTCTGGAATCGGTTCCTTCGCGCGGCAGGTGGCTCCGGAAGGGAGGCCTTCATTGCCTCGATCTGCTCAGCCGTAACGGTTACCGGAAGCAGATCCGGATCCGGGAAGTAGCGGTAGTCGGCAGCGTCTTCTTTGCCACGCTGAGCGTACGTCACGCCACGGTTGGCATCCCAACCGCGAGTAACCTTCTCTGCGCCCGGATCGCCGAGTTTCTTGCCGGTCTGCTGAAACTCTTTGAACTGACGCTCGACCTCAAACTCAATGGCTGCTTCGACCCCGCGGAAGGTGTTCAGGTTTTTGATCTCGACAATCGGCGTCGCGATCTTCTGGCCATCCTTCTCAATGTGCAGGTTGACGTTCGCATCACACCGCAGACTCCCTTCCTGCATGTTGCAGTCAGAAACTCCCAGGAACGTGAGCAACAGGTGCATCTCTTCAAGGAACGACTTTGCTTCGGCGGCGGAACGCAGGTCCGGGTGAGTGACGATCTCGAGTAACGGAGTGCCCGCCCGATTGAGGTCGACCTGACTGTCCGCTCCTCGACCTGACTCATCATGAATGTTCTTTCCGGCGTCCTCTTCGAGATGAGCCCGGAGAATTCGAATGCTGCGACGGGTGTCACCCTCGCTAGAGACCTCCAACCAGCCATCATGGCTGAACGGAAGATCGTACTGGCTAATCTGATATCCCTTGGGAAGATCAGGGTAGTAGTACTGTTTCCGGTCCCACTTCGTGAACGGAGCAATCTGGCAGTTCAGAGCGAGAGCCGTCTTCATTGCCAGCTGGAACGCTTCGCCGTTCATCACTGGCAGCGAGCCGGGCAGCCCCAGACAGACGGGACAGGTCTGAGTATTCGGAGCATCAGGGTTAAAGCGGTTCGGGCAACCGCAGAAGATCTTGGTCTTCGTCTGCAGCTGAACGTGAACTTCGAGGCCAATTACTGTCTGGAAACTCATTGCCTGATCGCTCATTTCACGAACCTGAGGGGACAAATCCAAATCGAGAGGGGGCAGCCCGACGCAAATTCACCTCCGTAAATCCGGCTGAACTTACCCGTTCGTCCAGATCTCGGGGGTGTGCGATGCAGGTTACGTCGATGAGTCGTCTTTCGCCAACCCACGGCCCCGAGACTGCGACCGGAGAGCATCTCGCCGAATTTTTGACACACTTTTGAAAAAGAGCGGCGACTTGACGGTCTGTCAACCGACAATTAAACTGGAACACTTATCCAACCTTGGTTGCTCTATTTGAAATCACTTATCGAGCCGTGAACCTTCGCAACACTGAGATCTTCTGTGACATTGCGACGTACCGCAGCTTTTCGAAAGCGGCGGTGGCTCGACAGATTTCCCAACCTGCTGTCAGCCAGGCGCTGCAGCAGTTGGAGGACGACTTGGGGGTCACCCTCGTTGACCGATCAAAACGACCGATCGAATTGACGGCGGCGGGAACCATTTACTTCGAGCGGTGTCAAAAATGGCTGCTCGACTACCGTGAGATTGAGGACGCTGTCCACCAGTTCAGTGGTCGCGTCGTCGGTAAGGTGAGAGTTGCGTCGATTTACTCAGTAGGACTCCTTCAGATGTCCTCCTATGTAAATCGACTCAAAGAAGAGTTCCCGGGGATTTCCCTGGCATTGGACTATGCCCACCCCGATGCCATTTATAGTCGAATCCTCCGGGATGAAGTTGACTTGGGTATTGTCTCGTTTCCACGGGACGGCGGCGAAATCGGCTCCATTCCCTGGCAGAATCAGGAAATGGTGCTCGTCACGGCACCAGGGCATTCCTTAGCCGGGCGCAATGAAGTCTCCATTAAAGAGCTTCACGGATTGGATTTCGTGGCGTTTACCGCAGACCTGACAATCCGCAGAAAGACTGAAAAGCTTCTTAAAAATTCCGACGTTTCGGTGACTGTGACACATCAGTTCGATAACGTAGAAACGATTAAAAGAGCAGTTGAAATCAATCTGGGCGTCGCCATCCTCCCACTGCCGACCCTGCGTCGTGAACTGGAGTTTGGCACGTTGCACGCGGCATCGCTGAGCGATGTCCACTTCGTACGTCCTCTGGGCGTCGTCCACAAACGTCATAAACATCTCTCGCGCGCCGCCGAGAAGTTTGTGGAAGTCCTGCAGGTCGACACCGATCAGGTCGAAACCGTACAGGCAATTCGAGAGCAAGTTGAAGCATTGGAAGGGGTTGCAGTTCCCGACGGATCAGTTCTTCAGATCTGAATCGTTGAGCCACTGTCAGGAAATTCAGCTCCTCTTTTGACGTGAGAACCGGGTTCTCCCGCTGGCATCGTCGTTTTTAATGGCCGTCGCGGGTGTGTGTCCGCTCACGCCTGTCTGTGATTCAAAGATGAGTGACGTCGAGGGCCCCGCTGTGCGGAGCTTGTGAAACGTCAGCCGGGTTGACAGGTCAGGTCAACATCCTGCGGAAGTGTCTTACCGGTCCGCGTCCACGATGGACCAGAATTGTTGAGGGGAACGGGGCTCAGGTTGCCTTCGGACCCCGCCACTGAAGTCTCGTTGTTGTTTCCGTTTGACTGCGAAGAGTTTGCCAATGATCACGAAGTTGACGGCTTTCCCCGAAGATCAGGGTCTGTATTCCTCGGCATTCGAACATGATTCGTGCGGAGTCGGCTTTGTCGCGCACATCAAAGGGATTCCGTCTCATCAAATCATCCTGGACGCGGAACGTATTAACCGTCACATGACGCACCGCGGTGCATGCGGCTGTGAAGAGAACACCGGTGACGGTGCAGGGATGCTCACGGCATTGCCTGATAAGTTCCTGCGTAAGGTCGCTAAAGCAGAACTCGGAATCGAACTCCCTGCCAAGGGACGCTATGGCGCCGGTATCGTCTTCCTGCCTAAGGACGATGCCTCTCGCGCCGAGTTTAAGCAGATCGTAAACCGGATCATCGAAGAGCAGGGACAGACGCTCCTTGGATGGCGGGACGTGCCGCAGGCTCCTGTCGAAGCAAACGTCGGCCCCTCAGCACTTTCCGTCGAACCGAAAATTGAAATGCTGCTCATCGGTGCCAAAGAGGGCATCGATCTTCAGGGTTTCGAACGGCAGCTGTATGTCATTAAGAAACGTGCCAGCCATGAGATCCGGGAAGGAAAGCACCCGGCCGCTCTCGGCTTCTATATCTGCACCCTGTCGAACTCGATCATCGTTTATAAAGGGATGCTGACACCAGAGCAGGTGTATAAGTATTACCCTGACCTGCAGGATGAGGACTACGAAACTCACCTCGCAATGGTTCACAGCCGGTTCAGCACCAACACGTTCCCATCATGGGACCGTGCTCAGCCGCTGCGTTGTATCGCTCACAACGGCGAAATTAACACAGTGAAGGGGAACAGTAACTGGACTTTTGCTCGCCAGGGAGCACTGCAGTCCGATCTGTACGGCGATGACCTGCAGAAGCTGTTCCCAATCGTTGAACGAGACAACAGCGACTCAGGCAACTTCGACAACGTCATGGAATTCCTGTACCACTCCGGGCGAAAGCTGCAGGATGTGGCCATGATGATGATTCCTGAAGCCTGGCAGAATCATCACGCCATGTCGGAAGACAAGCGTGCCTTCTACGAATACTTCTCTGCTCTGCAGGAACCATGGGACGGCCCCGCCAGTGTGTCATTCACTGACGGTAAGTTCATCGGCGCCTGTCTCGACCGAAACGGCCTTCGTCCGAGCCGCTACTACGTGACTCATGATGACAAGGTCATCATGGCGAGCGAAGTCGGCGTGCTCGATATCGAACCGAGCAATGTGAAGCTCAAAGGTCGTCTGCAGCCTGGCAAGATGTTCCTGGTCGACTTCGAACAGGGACGCCTGATTCCCGACGAAGAACTGAAGCAGTCCGTCGCCAGCGCCCGTCCTTACGGGGAATGGCTGCGTCGGCAACGTGTCGAACTGCAGGATGTCGTCAATGACTGGCATCAGGGGAACGGCCACTTCGACCGGATTCAGGGCGAAGAACTACTGAAGCAGATGCAGGCTTTCGGTTACACTACCGAAACCATGCAGTTCATGCTGCTCCCGATGCTGAACCAGAAGAAAGACCCCATCTATTCGATGGGTGATGATGCCAGCCTGGCATGCCTCTCTGACCAGCCACGGTTGCTCTACGATTACTTCAAGCAGCTGTTCGCACAGGTGACGAATCCGCCGATCGACTCGATCCGCGAAGAAGTCATTATGTCGCTGGAATGCTACATCGGTCCTGAAGGCAACCTGCTCGACACTACCGAGCAGCAGTGCCATCGTCTGCGGGTGCCTCACCCGATTCTGACTGATGAAGAAACCACCGCCATCAAGGCCCTGCACGGCGAACATGGCTGGAAGACTCGGACGATTGACGCCACCTGGGCGAAGTCCGAAGGAACCGCTGGTCTCAAGCCTGCTCTCGAGCGAATCTGCCAGGAAGCTGAGCAGGCCATCGCCGACGGATATGCGTTCGTCGTCCTGTCTGATCGTGCGACCGGAGTCGATCGGGTGGGCATCAGCTCACTGCTGGCCTGCGGTGCTGTTCACCATCACCTGGTGCGGAAAGAACTCCGCACACGGATCGGTCTGGTCATCGAATCCGCCGAAGCACGCGA
The DNA here is from genome assembly GCA_023417655.1 of Planctomycetota bacterium. GTDB lineage: Bacteria > Planctomycetota > Planctomycetia > Planctomycetales > Planctomycetaceae > Planctomicrobium. Next base: position 79,912 of record JAEZFD010000006.1, read on the forward strand.
AGTTCACCATTTCTGTCTGCTGACAGGCTATGGTGCCGACGCCATCAACCCGTATCTCGCCTTCGAAGCGATTCGTGATGCCAAGGATCACGGTCACCTGAAGGACGACTACACAGAAGAAAAGATCATCCACACCTACCGTGAAGCCGTGAGCAAAGGGATGCTCAAGGTCATGGGGAAGATGGGGATCTCGACACTGGCCTCCTATAAGGGAGCCCAGATCTTCGAGGCTCTCGGGCTGTCGCCTGAAGTCATTCAGATGTCATTCGCCGGCACACCAAGCCGAATCCGCGGAATCAACTTCGAGATCCTCGCCGAAGAACATATTCGTCGTCACGAACAAGGCTACCCGAGCCGGGAAGAGTCTAAGCGGCTCCCCGTTCTGCCGAACATGGGCCTCGTTCACTGGCGTCACTCCGGCGAAAAGCACGGCTGGAATCCGTTCACCATTTCGGAGCTCCAGCAGGCAGCTCGCGCCGGCGACAAGGATGCCTACAAACGGTTCGCTGCCCTCGTTAACGAGAGCAACCACCGACAGGGAACCCTCCGTGGCCTGATGCGATTCCGTAAGGGCGTTTCCATCCCTATTGAAGAAGTGGAATCGGCCAAAGACATCGTCAAACGCTTCTGCACCGGGGCGATGAGCTATGGCTCGATCTCCGCTGACGCTCACGAGACCATCGCCATTGCGATGAACCGTCTCGGCGGAAAGAGCAACACCGGGGAAGGGGGCGAAAACTATGACCGCTTCCAGCCACTTGCCAACGGCGACAGCAAGCGATCCGCGATCAAGCAAGTTGCTTCCGGCCGGTTCGGTGTGACCTCGTGGTACCTGACAAACGCCGACGAACTGCAGATCAAGATTGCTCAGGGAGCCAAGCCCGGTGAAGGGGGAGAGCTTCCTGGTCACAAAGTCGACAAGACGATCGCTGCGACCCGTATGTCAACGCCGGGCGTCGGTCTGATCAGTCCTCCGCCGCACCACGACATCTACTCGATCGAAGACTTGGCGCAGCTGATCTTTGACCTGAAGAATACGAACCCCAGTGCCCGCGTCAGCGTGAAGCTAGTGTCGGAAGTGGGCGTCGGTACGATCGCTGCCGGGGTTTCCAAGGGACACGCCGACAAGATCCTGATCTCCGGTGACGGAGGCGGAACGGGTGCGAGCCCATTGACCAGTATCAAGCATGCCGGTCTCCCATGGGAACTCGGGATTTCGGAAGCTCACCAGACTCTGGTCATGAACGATCTCCGCAGCCGCGTTCGCTTGGAAACAGACGGGCAGCTGCGAACCGGTCGCGATGTGGTCATGGCCTGTATGCTCGGAGCTGAAGAATTCGGCTTCGCCACCGCGCCGCTGATTACCATCGGTTGCATCATGATGCGAAAGTGTCACCTGAACACCTGCCCTGTCGGGATCGCGACACAGGATCCAGAGCTACGGGCGAAGTTCAACGGACAGCCAGAACACGTTGTCAACTACCTGTTCATGGTGGCTGAAGACGCTCGTGAGATCATGGCCAGCCTCGGCTTCCGCACGATCGACGAAATGGTCGGTCGGGCAGACATGATCGAATGGAACTCCGACATCGATCACTGGAAGGCAAAGCACCTCGACCTGTCTCAGATCCTGACGAAGGCGACCAGTGCTTATCCGAACGCTGGACAGTATTGCACTCAGAAGCAGAACCACGGTCTGGAAGAAACGCTCGACCAGAAGCTGCTGCTACCGTCCTGTCAGGACGCTATCAAGAATGCCGAACGGATTGTTCTGGACGTCAACATTCAGAACATCGATCGGGCATTCGGCACGACCTTGAGTCACGAAGTCTCGAAAGTCTGGGGACCGGAAGGTCTGCCGGAAGACACCATCCGTCTGCGATGCCGCGGCTCGGCCGGCCAGTCTCTCGGAGCCTGGTCCGTCAAGGGCGTGACGATCGAAGTGATCGGCGATGCCAACGACTATGTCGGCAAGGGACTCTCCGGCGGGAAGATCATTGTCTATCCACCTGACGACAGCTCGTTCGACGCCGGCAAGAACATCATCGTCGGCAACGTGGCTCTTTACGGAGCCACCGGCGGAGAGGCCTACTTCCGAGGCATCGCGGCAGAGCGATTCTGCGTCCGGAACTCAGGAGCCAAGGCCGTTGTCGAAGGTGTCGGTGATCACGGTCTGGAATACATGACCGGGGGCCGCGTCGTGGTCCTCGGACCAACCGGACGCAACTTCGCAGCCGGGATGTCCGGAGGGATCGCCTATGCCTATGCACCGGATCAGGACGAACTGCGGCTGAACACCAATCTTGAGCTGGTCGATTTCGATCCAGTTGAAGATCTGGAAGATATCGCCGAACTGAAAGAAATGATCGAGAAGCATCAGGTCTACACCGGCTCGCCAATCGCAGAGAAGATCCTGAGCAACTGGGAAGAATCTCTGTCTCAGTTCGTGAAGGTCATGCCACGCGATTACAAGCGGGCCATGAAAGATCTCAAAGCAGCTGCCGCTGCTGAGCTGGCCGGTGAATCGGTTCCAGTCTGATCGAGGTCAATCATTGATTGAAGCTCGCTCTTCATTGAACTGTGTTCACTGAACTCTGTGTCTTACAACGTTTTTTCCTGTCCGGCCACACGCCCCGTGTGTGACGAGTCGCAACGAAACGCAATCTCATGGGTAAGCCAACTGGATTTATGGAATATGCCCGGCAGACGGCTGCCGAGCGTCCTCCCCTCGATCGCATCAAGAACTGGAACGAGTTCGCAGAGAAGCTCGAGCTGAAGGTTCTGCAGACTCAGGGCGCCCGCTGCATGGACTGCGGGATTCCGTTCTGCCATACCGGAGATCTGCTGGCTGGAATGGCCGCAGGTTGCCCGGTGCATAACCTGATTCCTGAGTGGAACGACCTCGTCTATCACAACGACTGGCGGGAAGCTCTCGATCGTCTGCACAAGACGAACAACTTCCCTGAGTTCACCGGCCGTGTCTGCCCCGCTCCTTGCGAAGGGTCCTGCACGCTCGGGATTCATGAGCCACCTGTTGCGATCAAGACGATTGAAAAGAACATCGTCGATCGCGGCTGGGCCGAAGGCTGGATTGTTCCCAATCCGCCGCAGAAGCGGTCGGGGAAGAAGGTCGCCATCGTCGGTTCCGGTCCTTCTGGACTGGCTGCGGCCGCTCAGTTGAACAGCGCCGGCCATCTGGTCACCGTCTATGAGCGGTCAGACCGGATCGGCGGACTGCTGATGTACGGCATTCGCAACATGAAGCTGGAGAAGTGGATTGTTGAACGCCGGATCAAGCTGCTCGAGGAAGAAGGGGTCACCTTCAAGACTAACACGACGATCGGTAAAGACATCCCGGCGAAAGACCTGACCGAAAAGTTCGACGCCGTTCTGCTCTGCACCGGATCAACGGTTCCGAACGACTTCTTCGCGAAGACCCCAGGTCGCCACCTGAAGGGAATCCACTTCGCGATGGAGTTCCTGCACGCCAACACCAAGAGCCTGCTGGACTCCAAGCACGAAGACGGCAAGTACATCTCCGCTAAGGGGAAGCACGTTGTTGTGATCGGCGGGGGGGACACCGGAAACGACTGCCTCGGGACCAGCCTGCGTCACGGTTGCCAGAGTCTGGTCAACTTTGAAGTGGTTCCACAGTCGCCAAACCAGCGGACACCAAGTAACCCTTGGCCGCAGTGGCCGCGTATTCACCGCGTCGACTACGGTCACGCTGAAGCCGCGAGCGTCTTCGACTATTCCAAGGACGATCGAAAGACTCTCAAGAACGACCCACGCGAGTACGCGATTCAGACTGTCGAATTCCTGGGTGACGACAACGGAAACCTTCGGGCTCTCAAGACCGTCAAACTGGACTGGTCAAAGCCATCCGAGACCGGTGCTCCGTTCTCACCGATCCCAGGCAGCGAACAGGAATGGCCTGCCGATCTTTGCTTCCTCGCTCTCGGTTTCCGAGGCCCCGAGCAGACGATCGCCGAGCAGTTGGGAGTCACGACCGACAAGCGTTCCAACTATCAGGCTGAGTTCGAAAAGTATTCAACGAACGTGCCAGGTGTGTTCGCCGCTGGCGACTGCCGTCGCGGTCAGTCATTGATCGTCTGGGCGATCAATGAAGGCCGTGGAGCCGCTCGCGAGTGCGATCGTTACCTGATGGGTTCTACGAAGCTCCCGTAATCAATTGCGAGTTTCTTCTGACAAACGAAAAAGTCCGCCAGTGGAGTTACTTCCACTGGCGGACTTTTCTTTTGACTGGTGGGTTCTGTTCAGAGACGGAACTGAACCTCGATTTTCAGCCGGACGCCTGAGTTACCGGCGACGTTTCTTTGCACCTCGACGAGCCTTGCGGGGACCCTTTGCAGCGGCTCGCTCGGCTGCCTTTGAGATTCGTTTCTTCTTCGGAACAACGCGGGCTGGACCGGACTCGTTGTCCTCGTCGGATCCCTTCCCTCGAAAGTAGATCTTGATGGGGACTTCCTTATAAGGAAGTTCTTCACGCATCCGCCCGATGAGGTAACGCTTCCAGTTTTTGTCGAACAATTCTGGATCGTTGCACTTCAGCACGATTGTCGGTGGTTCGGTCGCCACCTGAGTCGCATAGAAGATCTTGCCACGACGATTGCTTTTGAATCGCGGAGCGTTGTGGGTCATTGCCTCTTCAACGATCCGGTTCAGCTGACCTGTCGTGACTCGTTCACGCGACTGCTTATAAACCGACTGAGTCAGGTTAATCAGTTGCTTGATGTTGCGGCTGTCTTTGGCCGTGATGAACGCTACAGGAACGTGCCGCAAACTTCCGAACGTCTTGAGCAGGTACTCCGACCACTTCTCGGCGGTCATTCCATCTTCGAGACCAAGATCCCATTTGTTCACGACGAAAATACAGGCTTTGTTCCGCTCGAGAATCTCGTCGACCAGTTTCTTGTCGACCTTGGAAATTCTCTCCTTCGCGTCGAAGAACATCAGAACCACGTCGGCCCGGCGAATACTCTTCTGAGCCCGGACAAGTCCGTAGTATTCGATGTCGTTCGCCAGACTCTTCCGCTTGCGAACCCCTGGCGTATCGATCGCGACGAAGGACTTGTCATCCAGCGTGAAGCGAATGTCCACGCTGTCGCGAGTCGTCCCGGCGATTTCGCTGACAATCATCCGGTCGGTCTGAGCGAGTGCGTTAATGAACGTACTCTTGCCCACATTTCGACGCCCGACGACAGCGAGCTTCAGTTCCGGTTCTTGTCCACGATGCTCGCCGAGTTCATGCTCGTCTTCGTCGGCCGGGGGAAGGAGTTCGACAATTATCTCAAGCAGTTCGTTGCGATGACGGTTTCCCTTCACGCTCGTCTGCAGCAGCGGAGCGTCGGCCAGTCCTGCGAACTGGAACATCTCCATGTCGGTCTTCGTGGAGTCACATTTATTGACGACGATCAACTTCGGAACGTCGATCTTTCTCAATCGCTCGGCCACAAGTTTGTCGAGCGGTGTCAGACCGGAGTTTCCATCAACAACAAACAGGATCATGTCCGCCAGGTCGAGGGCATATTCGATCTGGTTTTCGATGTCTTCAGACAGGTCATCTGAGTCGACGACCCCGATACCGCCTGTGTCGACGAGATCGAAGTAGCGTCCTTTATGGTGCATCAGATACTCGACGCGATCTCGGGTGACCCCGGCGGTCGGATCGACAACGGAGACGAGCTTCCCCGCCTGCCAATTCATGATTGAGCTTTTGCCGACATTGGGACGGCCCACAATGGCAACCTGAGGGATCGGCATAACAGCACACAACTTCAAGAGTTCAAGCGAATTTCGGACGACCGGCCGGGACCGGAGCATGAACCCGAGACTGCGCCGGCGATGCAGGCAGTTCTTCGGAAGATCACGAGCGGACGGGCGGCTTCACGCGTGCCGTTCCACCCCAGCACTGAATCAATTTCCTCACACAGTTCTGAGGCCGATGAGCCGGAACCTGCGAGAAACGGGCTATTCTACTGTTTTCACACTCAAAGCTGCACTGCCCTTTGGATTTTTCCTTCGTCGTGTGCAAACCGTGACGGACGACTGTCACGTGCCTCCCTATGTCGAATCGGCAGAGTCCTCGGGGGATTTCAGCACGGGTTCGGGTTGTTGCCTCTCCGTTTTGCCTGATCCTTCAAAAACGCAGTGTCCGACCAACTGACTGCCCGTCTGAAGTTGAGAACGTGTCTCAATGTTGACGAATCCTGATAAAAATGCCGCAAGATCTGTTCGCCTCGAGCGTTGCGACAAAACCTATTTTTCGCACCACTTATTGTCAAAACAATCCTCATAGCTATACTCACAAGAGAAGAAACAAACGTGAAGAGATCATGCGCGAACAGTCAGACCACGCTTTCCTGAATACCATTCACCGGCTCCAACCGGTGACGGTACAGGCATTGTGTGACGCCACCGGAGTGACAGCGACCGCCATCCGGCAACGGCTGTTGCGTCTGCAGGCGGCAGACCTTGTGAGCCGCGGGGTCTCCCGGGGAAGCCGTGGACGACCGTTCCACACTTACGAGGTGACTCCGACTGGAGTGCGATCCCTCGGAGATGACCATGCCGAGCTGGCTGCGATTCTGTGGCGAGAGATCAAGAAAATCCCGCAGGAAGAGATCCGCGAGCAGGTTCTGGCAGGGGTAAAACAGGCACTGATCAGCCGATTCCATTTGCCGCAGACTGAGAATGGAACGCTGTCTGACCGGCTGGGGGAAGTCTGTTCACGTCTGACGGAATACGGATTTGACGTGGAAGTCGCCCCACCGGCACCGGGGCGGGAACTGCCGATCCTGAAAGAACGAAATTGCCCGTATTACGAAGTCGCGGAAGAAGACCCGGACTTCTGCGAGTTCGAGCAATCTGTCTTTTCAGAATTAATAGGCGCTCCTTTGGAACTTTCCGCGTGTCGGCAGCATGGGGGAGGGCACTGTGAATTTCAGGTCGGTGTCCCCTCAAGCGAAGTGAGAACATGACGGTGAAAAAATGACATGGATCGAAGGTCGATTCGAAGAGAGCGTCATTACGACGACGCTCGAACAGGCATTGAACTGGGGACAGCAGGCAAGCGTCTGGCCGATGACATTCGGCCTGGCCTGTTGTGCGATGGAGATGATGGCCGTTGGTGCCAGTCGGTATGACGTGGATCGTTTAGGGTCAGGTGCCTTTCGAGCGACTCCCCGACAGGCAGACCTGATGATCGTTGCCGGAACGGTTACTTACAAAATGGCGAGTCGTATTCGACGTCTGTGGGAACAGATGCCGGATCCGAAGTATGTCATCGCAATGGGCGCCTGCACGATTGGCGGCGGCCCTTACTTCAAATATGGGTATCACGTGGTCAAAGGGGTCGATCTGGTTGTGCCAGTCGACGTCTATGTCCCCGGGTGTCCACCACGTCCGGAAGCGCTGCTGGAAGGATTGATGCGGCTCCAGGACAAGATTCGGGCAAGGAAGCTCGGCAAAGGGACTGAAGATGTCCTGCCGGTTCCCCATCACTCAGGTTACGTCAAACTGCCTGAAACAGTGATGGGCTGACCACCCCGGACCGGCCCTGAACCTTGCAGACTGTGAACCAGTTCTCATCGTTCGGATGGCCAGTCTGAGCTGTATTTTGCCCTGCGGGTTTTCCTGTCACGAAGATCCGCGACACGCGCGACACAGAATCACGGAACTCATGCTCCGTGAGAGAGACGGATTCAAGAAGAAGACGAGATGAACAGCCTGCTGAAGATTGAAAATCTGCATGTCAATGTTGGCGAAACAGAGATCCTCAAGGGGGTCAATCTGGAGATTCGTCAGGGTGAAATTCACGCTCTGATGGGGCCAAATGGTTCCGGCAAAAGCACACTCGCTTATACGCTGGTTGGGCATCCCAAGTACGAAATCACCTCAGGCTCCATCTCGATCGACGGTCAGGATGTCACTGAACTCGACCCCAGTGAACGGGCCCGACTCGGGATGTTCCTGGCATTCCAGTATCCAGTGACGATCCCCGGCGTGAAAGTTGCCGACTTCCTTCGCCATGCGGTCACCAACGTCCGCAATCCAGAGCGAAAAGAAGGCGAAGAACTGATGTCGATGCGTGAGTTCCGTGGGGAACTTCGCAAGACGATGCAGGAACTGAACATCGACGCCGAGTTCGCTCGCCGTTACCTGAACGAAGGCTTCTCTGGCGGTGAGAAAAAGCGGATGGAAATTCTGCAGCTCGCGATGCTGAAGCCGAAGTTCGCGATTCTCGACGAAACCGACTCCGGGCTCGACAGCGATGCCGTACGCGTCGTGAGCGAGAGCCTGCAGAAGCTGTCAGGTCCGCACATGGGTGTGTTGATCATTACCCACCACGAACGTCTCCTTGAGTTCAACGTGCCGCAGTACACGCACGTGATGCTCGCCGGACGAATCGTCGAATCAGGCGATGCCTCACTTGCTCATGAACTTCATGAGAACGGGTATGCCGGAGTCCGACAGCGTCACCCATCTGAAGCGGCAGAAGAAAAAGAAGCGGCTGTCTCCTGAGCATCAGGAAAGGAAAGATGGTTCCCCTGAATCATCTTTTCGCGAAATACATCCGGATCGTCGTGACCGTCCGGGTGTGATTGTTACCGAATGGCAACTGCTGACTGCCAGGTCACGCTTGATGAATTGAGAACACCTTTCCTTCGCGATCCGACTTTCCATCGGAGAAGGCGTTACGATAATGGCACCGACCGACACAATTACTGAAAAAGCTCACGTCCCCATTGGTGATTATCAGTACGGATTTCACGATCCGGTTGATAAGTACGCTTTCATGTCGCGGAAAGGGCTCGACGCACAGATCGTCGCCCAGATTTCCGAGATGAAGGGTGAGCCAGGCTGGATGACCGACTTCCGCCTGAAGTCCTATGAAATCTTTGAATCCCGCCCGATGCCGACCTGGGGTGGTGATATGTCCGGAATCAACTTCCAGGACATCTATTACTACGTCAAGGCGAGTGAAAAGCAGGAAAAGTCATGGGAAGACGTTCCTGATGACATCCGCAACACTTACGAACGGCTCGGGATTCCTGAGGCCGAACGCAAGTATCTCGCCGGTGTGAAAGCCCAGTACGAATCTGAAGTGGTCTACGGCTCACTGCAGGAAGATCTCGAAAAGCAGGGCGTGCTGTTCACCGATACGGACTCGGCGCTGAAGCTGTACCCGGACCTGTTCCGCGAACACTTCGCGACGGTCATTCCGCCGGAAGACAATAAGTTCGCCGCCTTGAACTCGGCAGTCTGGTCAGGGGGATCGTTCATCTACGTTCCGCCCGGCGTGAACATCGAGTTCCCGCTGCAGGCCTACTTCCGTATCAACACCCAGAACATGGGTCAGTTCGAGCGGACGCTGATCATCGTCGACGAAGGCGCCAGCGTACACTACGTCGAAGGCTGTACGGCCCCGACCTACAGCAGCGACTCCCTGCACTCGGCCGTCGTCGAAATTCTGGTGAAGCGAAAAGGCCGCTGCCGTTACACAACCATCCAGAACTGGTCCAACAATGTCTACAACCTCGTTACCAAACGAGCCATGGCCTACGGCGACGCCCTGATGGAGTGGATCGACGGCAACCTCGGTTCCAAGCTGACCATGAAGTATCCGGCCGTCTGGCTGATGGAGCCAGGTGCCCGCGGGGAGACCCTGTCCATCGCCTTCGCCGGTGTGAATCAGCATCAGGACGCGGGAGCCAAGATGGTTCACTGCGCTCCCAACACATCGAGCCGCATCGTCTCCAAGTCGATCAGCAAGAACGGTGGCCGGGCCAGCTATCGCGGACTTGTGAAGGTCGAAAAGGGGGCCGACAACTGCAAGAGCAACGTTGTCTGCGACGCGCTGATCCTCGACCCTGAAAGCCGGAGCGATACCTACCCGTACATCGAGGTCGAAGAAGAGAACGTGGCCATGGAGCACGAAGCCTCGGTCTCCAAGATCGCCGAAGAACAGCTGCTATATTTGATGAGTCGGGGACTGACCGAAGCCGAAGCCAGCGCCATGATCGTGACCGGGTTCATCGAACCACTGGTCAAGGAACTGCCGATGGAATACGCCGTCGAACTCAACCGCCTCATCGAACTCCAAATGGAAGGCAGCGTCGGCTAAGACCGGTTCGGTCTATCGGGTGCAGGCGAGTGTGGGCTTTCGCTGCATGAAAGTCCATTTTATCGCCTGCGGAATGTCAAACCTTCATCGCGGTACCTTCGAAGGACCCGCTTGCCGGGTTTGGCATCTGCCTCATACAACTTGATTTGACTCAAAGAAGTCGCCGGGCATGCCTGGCGACTTCTTTCGTTCCCACATCGCCTGTTATTCGACAACGGGTTTGTCTTTAGCGCTGGCCTGACCATGTTCGCGGAAATCATTGCCATCGGCACCGAGATCACCTCTGGAAGCAAGCTCGACACCAACAGCCAATGGCTGAGTCTGCAACTGTCGGAACTTGGCATCGCGACCGCGTACCACACGACCGTCGCCGATCAGTTTCATGCGAACGTCGACGTGCTCAAGATCGCCGCCGCTCGTGCCGACGTGGTGATGATCACCGGGGGACTCGGCCCAACGCTCGACGATCTGACGCGAGAAGCCATGGCCGCCATGGCCGGCGTCGAGTTAGTGACAGATGAAGAGTCACTTAAACAGATCGAAGGCTTCTTCCGTTCGCGTGGCCGTGAGATGCCGTCTCGGAATCGCATCCAGGCCCAGTTCCCGGCCGGGTCGGTTCCGCTTGTGAATCCGATCGGCACGGCCCCCGGCGTCTGGATGGAGCTGCCGCGCCCCGGCAAGGCGCCAGTCGTGATTGCCGCGATGCCCGGCGTTCCCAGTGAAATGAAGAAGATGTTCTTCGAGCAGGTCCGTCCGCGTCTGCAAGGGGACGGACTCGTCATTCGTCGTTATCGCGTGAATAGCTTCGGGCTCGGCGAATCGATGGTCGAAGAGATGCTCGGCAATCTCACCGCCCGGGGACACGACCCGGAGATTGGCATCACGGCTCATGACGCGACGATCACGTTGCGGATCATCGCAGAGGGTCAGTCCGAAGCGGAGTGCCTGCAGAAGATTGAACAGGCGACGTCCGAGATTCGCGGACTGCTTGGTGACTATGTCTATGGAGTAGAAGACGAGGAACTTGAAGACGTCGTCGTTCGTGACCTCACCGCACAGGGGAAGTCCTTCGCCACGCTGGAGTGTGCAACCAGTGGACTGCTGGCAGAACGAATCGCTCACGTCCCCGGCGCTGACCAATGCTACAAAGGGGGAGTCATCCTGCCACGCATGGGGGCTGAGTTCAACACCGTCGTCGCACGCATGACAGAGGAATCGCAGGCTGATTTCATCGTCGTCGTCGGACCGGAAACGCTGACCGCCAGTGAAGGCCTGCCGATGCTCTCCGAGATCCCGCTGGCACTCTATTCCGGCGATCAGGCCGTCCACTCCCAGACACTGAAGTGGACCGGCAACCCGGCAATTACTCGCAATAGGGCTTACAAAACGGCGTTGGATCTACTGCGTCGTCACCTGCGTCAGGCTGCTGCCGGCCTATGACCAGGCGTCCGCAAGCACCGTCTCTCCATCCCGCAGTTCGAGCCGAATGGGCGTGATCCCAGACCGTTCGACGATGGCATCGACCAGCAGCTGCGAATGGGAACTGACCCACACCTGCGATCGTTCCGACGCTTCGACAATCAGTTCGGCAAGTGCCGGGAGCAGATCCGGATGCAGGCTGGCTTCGGGCTCGTTCAATGCAATCAACGCCGGCGGTCGCTGGGTCAGCAACGCAGCCACGAGGCACAGGTACTTCAGTGTTCCATCTGAGAGTTCTCTCGCCAGAAGAACTCGTGAGAGTCCTTGCGTCATCAATCCAACAACAAGTTCCATCGACTGCAAATTGATATCGCTCGGATCATTGTTGTTCGAGAGAATACAAAGTTCCCGGCCGGGCAGTGCCGACTCGATCGAGCGTGAAAGACGCCTCTCATCATGTTCACGGATGGTTTCGAGCGCAGCTGCAAGGTCTCTGCCATCGTGACTGAGAACGTGAGTTCGGACGCTCACCTGCGGCGATCGCATCGGTGCCGCATCGTCTGTTCGGAACGTGTGATAGAACCGCCAGCGACGAACTTCATCCCGAATCCGATACAGTTCCGGGAAGCGTTGAGGTTCGCGCAGCTGTGACAGAACCGATTCGTTCTCAGAGAGAATCAGCGGATACTCGACGCGGCGACCTTCATCGTCACGCGCTTCGACGAGCCCGGCCTTCCGACTGACTAAGGTTGTCGATGGCTTCTTGTGCTTCCCGACCCAGATGGACTCTTCTTTGATTTGAGGATCAAATTCGAATTTCGTATCTCCTGGGTTGGACGGAAAGCCGCAGGAGAGTTCAAACCCGAACTCTTCCGTACGGAACCCGAGTTCCATGCGGAGTTTCTCCTGTTTGAATTTCTTGCCGCCGGCCCAGATGGCCGAGAGCAGTCCTCCTTCTGCAGCGATTGACTTCGCAAACTCACCTTCAGAAATCTGAGCGATCAGCCAGAGTGCCCGATAGAGATTCGATTTCCCGGAACCGTTCGGCCCGGTGATCACATTCAACTGCTTGAGCGGGAGTTGAATGTTCCGCAGCGAGCGGTATCCGGTGACCTGAAGTTCTGTAATGGGCATGAGCTCAGTCGATTCGTCGTGGAAAACAAACTGTGACCGACAGTGATCAGCACATCGTCCATAAAAAAATCACCGTTGTCGACCAACTGGACAGCGCCAGTGGAATCAACAACGGTGAGCACGGGGGACCATTGAAAACAAACAGCGCCAATCAGACGGTCTGTTCAAACCTGTGTTCAAATCTGGAAATCGTATCCGAGCGGAGGACCTTTGACGGCCGAGCCCTGTCCCCGCCCACGGGTTAACAGAACCCGTCGACCGGCATCCTGAAATTCAACGCTCGTCAGAAATGACTTTGCCAGAGACACGGTGTTCAGTCGGGGAGCCTCCACGTCCTGTGAGACCTGCAGATCCACTCGCACCGTGTCCGGGGTCACCTGAAAATGAAGCCGAACGGTCGCTTCGGTGTTCTCTCCCAGCCGGCGAAAAACGTCTTCCAGAATCTCTGTCACTCCCATCTGCACGGCGAAGCCATCGGTGACCGAGAAGGGCTGTTCCTCCATCGATGACATCACCTCCGAAATCGCGACGGGAATGTCCTCACAGCAGCGCAGCGTGACTTCCGTCCAATCCAGCCGTGGCTGGTGAATCGACGGACCAGAGCCGAACGATGAGCGATAGGGAGAGACGGAAATCATGGAAGTCGCTTTCGAAACAAGTGGGTCCTGTGACCAGAAGATTCTTGACGAGTGAAATGAAGGTTGTGTGGAGAACGTCGAAAATTTCGATGACCTTCAGAAGATCGTTTCGACGTGCGGCTGCCTGACAAGATGACAGCACACAGTGAAGGGGAAAACTGACTGACAAAATGACGGTGAGCGAGTCGCAGCGGAAAGACACAGCAACGTCCGTGAGGTTCACATTGTCATTCAGAACCAAATGGATTCGCCCGATTGATTCTGAAAGTCGGACCAGATCCCGGCCGTGTGAACCATTCTGAATGGCCGGGATCTAGTTGCTCGATCTCCTCACTGCTAACAGTGAATTTCCGCTATCGATCTTGGACAAAATTAGAACGACTGGGAAACCTTGGTTTCCTGAGTTCCGCCGTTGCGGCTGACGAGAGCAGCAGCAACACCGATGTCGATGTCTTCATCCAGGAAGCGGACAGAGCCGTCGCCAAACAGGGTGTTCAGACCTGACGTGTGGAACGAGTACGGCTGGCTACTCCCTTCAGTGCCGTAGGTCGGGAAACCGGACGACCCATAGGTCGCGCTTCCGTGATCGAACCCGTTGGTGCGATTCAGATAGACACCAGGCAGAGTCGCCCCGTCCTTGCTTGAACCTTCGAACAGGATGTCACTGGCAGGACGCGACCAGCCGCCGGCGTTGGTATGTGCCACGACAGGGTTGTTGCTGACAGGTGTTCCGCGGCGATAAACCAGTGGACGCCCGCCTGATTCCCAGACAGCGATTGTGTTCGACAAACCGTCGGTGATGTCACCAAAGGTCAAAGTCGAGTTCTTTGGCAGCATCCCGTTTGTTGTAACCGAGTTGGCAGTAGTCGCCTGGGTGCTGCCGATGATGTCGGTTCGTGGTGGTGAGAGTGTGCTCACGAAGTTCACGAGAGTTGGGCTCGTTCCCAGAGATCCGGCATAATCGCCGACAGCGACGATGCCATCCCATGGGCTGGCTCCAGCTGAACCACCGGTGAAGGTCCGGGCGGTGCCGTTGGCATCATAATCAGGGGCGTGATCCAGAAGGTTGTTGTGCTTCGGGGACGATGGGCATTCGTAAGTCTTCAGACGCAGGCTGGTGACCTTTTTGTTGTTGACTGTGCTCCATGTTTCGCTGGTGTCATAGGCATCCCAGAGTGGTTTCTGATCCAGGTATGGGAGCAGCACCACGAACAGGCCGGCACGAATCGTCAGGGCTGCGGTTGGACGCACGCTGCTGGGCAGGCGACCCTTGGAATCATGGAAGTTGTGAATCGCGATGCCGATCTGCTTCAAATTGTTCTGGCACTGTGAACGTCGGGCTGCTTCACGAGCGGACTGCACAGCAGGCAGCAGAATGGCGACGAGGACAGCGATGATTGCAATGACAACCAGCAACTCAATCAGGGTGAATCCCTGCCGTACCGCCGACTGGTTCACGGAGGTGGGACGACGAATCTGCATTTCAGTGGCCTTTCAAACAGATGTACTCAGAGATACCGAAGAATTCAGTGAAGCTTCTCAGTCAGTCGGGGCCCGAGAGATCGACTTCATTGGTGGAAAGTGGTGACCGGGCATTCAACTGAAATATCTGACTGCTGTGTCGTACTCGGACGACAGCACCGGAAGCGTTCCGGGAAAAGCAAGGTCAACAACAGCACTGGCACCGCATCGCGTGGCTCCTCTCAATTTCCAGATTCAAAAAATGGCAGGGAACATAGACCTGAACTCACCGTTTCAGTTCAATTCGCTGAGTTGCTGAAGAACCGGAAACAGTGAATCTGAATGGTGAGGATTCCGGAGAGAGCAGGGCGGTCGGGAGAATGTTCTCCCCGACATGCACGGATTCCGGCGTCTTGATCAATGGATGCAATCGGGCGGTCATGATGTAGGTTCCGACAAACACGCCGTCTCCTGGCTCACGCGTCGTCCAGAGAACGGAGCCATCGGGGCGCACCTGTCCGGAACAGGGCTTCGCCAACGCATCGCCCCCTACAGGGTGCAGGGTGAGCTGAGCCCCTGCTGCTGGCTTCCCGCGAAAGTGAACTTCCAACGGAAACGGCTCTGGGCGGGGTTGTGACTGCTCGTAAATGAAACGTCCTCCCCAGATCAGGGCTAACACGAGAGTCACTGCCCCGGCTGCAAGAGCGATCCGCCGAAGGTGGGGAGAAAGGGCTTTCGCAGATTCAGACTGTGCACTACGGCCGTCGCGGGGGGTGGCAATTGTGAGCTCGTGGTGAATCCGGTCTGCCCCGCAGAAACGGGCGATTGTGGTCAGCACGACAAGTCGGTTGTAAGGAGTATCGACCGTCCCTTTGAGAGAGACGATTCCCTGCCTGACCGCCACATTCACCGTCAGTCGCATCTGCTGCCCGAGTTCGCCGAGTTGATCCAGAACTGTTTGCCTTAGGGCTGCGTCAGCGACGGCCGATTCATGCGATGTCTCGGCAGCAGCGGGTGCGTTGACTGTCGCAGGATCGGGAAGACGCACCGGCAGCGGCGCAGAACCTGAGTTCAGCCGCTGCGTACGGTGGCCTCGCTGAGGAGGAGTTGACATGACAGGTCCTTGCGATCCTGTAAACGCGTGAGCCACCGGACCGAAGGCAGGCAGGGGAGATCGGTGATGGAGGAAGGAGCGGCTCACTGGAAGACTCGTCAATCAGACGCCTACGAATATTTTCACGACTTAATAGGTAGTTTTTCAGAGACAAGAAACCAATTCTGATTCAATGCGATGAAAGCCTGAATGGCAATTGATTCAGGCAGAAACCAGCCAGCACCTAGAAGCCGAAAGAATCGAACGAGGAGGGACTAAATCCCTTCTCCGTATGTAAATGAAGGGCTGAAAACCTCTTCCCGTCGCACGACATCGCCTGCAAAGACCTTTGCGAGCGTGGCGTTATCCATTTTTTTGACGACGTAGTTTCGAATTTCCAGCAGGACCCGCCGAAAGCGACAGCTGTATTCCTGAGAACACGGCTCATAATGTGTTGTGGAAACACAGGAAATCGGAGAGAGAATGCCGTCGAAGTGACGGACAACTTCCCCCATCGTGATTCCCTCCGGTGGCTTCGCGAGAACGAATCCCCCGTCACGTCCTGGGATGCTTCGCACCCAGCCCTTTTCGCGCAGATCAATCATGATCTGCTCGAGGAAACGTTTGGGAATGTCGTTCCGCTGGGCCATCTCCCGGATGGAGAGAGGTCCCCGGCCTTCATTCCCGACGAGATCAAAGAGTGCTCTCAGGGCATAATCCGATTTTCGCGAAAGCTTCATAATCAAGCCCAGAAGATACACGACACATTGAGTGTGTATATTTTATTCGGTTGGAGACGTCAATTCGGAATTGGAAATTGTAGGGATTTTCGCGTTTTTGTGCCAAAGCGGGAAGAGAGGTTTCTTTCTCGGCAGGACACAAGCGAAATCAGAAAGGGAGTTTAAGTTCAAACAGCAAAAACAGATCGTGAGCGACTGTTTGCCCGCCTCTTTTGGAATCGGTGCCGCCGGAACCATGAGATCGGGCTGAAACTCCCCCAGCTACGGTTGTTACTAACGTATCTAACCTGAAAAATGGGCTGCTCGACGCCTCGTCATCGATCCGAACCTGCGGATGGAACTGAAATCTACCGTCATGTCATATCACGAATTGACTGTCCTGATCCCCAGTCATGGACTCGAAGACTTCCCCACTGAGCTTTCGGAGAAGCCGGCGGCCAGTCTGCTGAACGCCTTCGCTGTGATCTGGCATCCTGCTCTGCTGGCAGGGCAGGGGGCACTTCCGCGCTGGCGTCGGGCGGATGATCCCCCGGAGGCAACGACGGGCAGCCTGATCATTCTGCCAACGGCCTGTGACGACCATATTCCCAACGGCTGGGTCACCCTGGCGCGGCAAGCCGGTGCCACGGTCATTAGCGGGGTTTTTGATCGAAAGGAAATGCTCGCTCAGGCACTCGCTCCGCTAAAGCTCGAATTCACACCTGATGAGGATTTGAGTGCAGATTTCCTCGCCTTTGGTTCAGTGTATCTGCAGTTGGAACTGCTGACCCGCCGAATGCGGAACTATTCCAACTTCGATGAGCATCGCCTGCAACAGGTTTCTGTCGCCGCTGCCAAAGCTGCGATGGACGACGATCCGGAAGGAGCGAGAAAGCATCTCCGCACCTGCTTTGAGATGCTGCTCGAGTCGCGGGAAAGATTCTATCCCGTCGAATGCTTTCTCATGGACCTGTGCCTAGTGACTCCCGAGACCTGGCCCGATGACGCGACGAGCCTGCTCAACGGCGGCGGTCCGATCAATGCGCTGGCTTCGGCTGCGGACTGGAAGCGGCTTCTCGAACGCCATCCCTCACTGCAGAACACATTGAAAGAGGCGGTCGATCGCCAGCAGTTTGAATTCATCGGCGGCGATGATGTGGAATTGATCTCGTCGTTGCGATCGCTCGACGACACCGTCTGGCACCTCCAAAAAGGGAATCAGTGGTTAAAAGACCAGTTCGGATCGAGAGCCCAAGTGTGGGCGCGACGCCGATTTGGGTTGCACTCCCAGATCCCGCAGGTACTTAAGCGGCTGGGATATCTCGGAGCAATGCATACTCTGCTCGATGACGGGATCGCTCCCGAGGACGAACAATCTCACATGAGCTGGGAGGGATCGGACGGATCGGCGATTGATTCGTTCAGTCGCATCCCGCTTCCAGGCGACGGTGCCCGGAACATGCTTCGATTCTCGGAGCGTCTGGCGGAGTCCATGGACTATGACCACTCGGCGGCAGTCGTCTTCGCTCGCTGGCCGCAGCTGAAGACGCCGTTCTTCGAAGACCTGCGGCGGATGCAGAAGTATGCACCAGTGCTGGGGCAGTTCGTCCGCTTCTCGGATTACTTCTCACAAGTCTCCTCACCCGGCCGTCGGGGAGAATTCAAAGCGAGCAGTTACTTCTCCCCGTCACTCATTCAGGCCGTCGCGGCTTCTGAAAAGCAGCCAATTTCCCGGCATCTCGACTACTGGAAGCGGGAACGACAGTTCACGAGGGCGGAATGGATTTCGACCGTCACGAGTTCGATTTCCGGAAAGCCTGTCTCCACTAATGACCTCCAGACACTTGAGCAACTGGAAGAGAAACTGCGAAGTGAAGGGACGGGAAGTGAAAGCGGCCAGCTCAATGAATTCGACGCCGGTATCAGCGAGTTCATTCACGCGACAGTTGAAAACTTCCAGAACATCGTCACAGCCGGCGGGGTTCCGGGAAATGGCGTGCTGATCATCAACACTCATTCGTTTCCTAGAAAGGCCGTTATCGACTGGCCGTTGAAAGAATCGCCACCGACGGATCCTCCTGTTCTCGGGATTCAGGTCGATGCCGACCGCACCCGTGTTCTGGTCTCGTTGCCTCCTTGTGGATTTGTCTGGCTCGCAGCCGGGGAGGCAGTACGGACTCCCACTGCGCCCGGCAAGATTCCAATGGCCGAGGAACTGGTCGTCCGCAATGACTTACTCGAAGTTCGCATGAGCGAAACGACCGGGGGCATCGCCCAGATTATGACTTACCGCCGCAGTCCCAATCGACTGAGTCAGCAGGTCGCCATTCGGTTTCCGCATGAAAAAACCTTCACCGTCGGAGAAGGGGATAAGCAGGAATCTTATTCCACCTACTACACGGCAATGAGAAGGCGGGAGTCTCGCGTGCTCAGTGCAGGCCCGCTGGTTGGCGAAATCGGAACGATGGGAGATCTCGTTGACGAACAGACAGAACAGGTGCTGGGAACCTACCGGCAGTGGACGCGGCTGACACACGGCCGTGGAGTTGTGGAGGTGGACCTGGAAATTTCACTCGCTCAAGAGCTGTCAGGAAATCCATGGACCAGTTATGCAGGGTGCCGCTTCGCGTGGAAGCACGAAGATGTCGCGCTCTCTGGTTCTTATCAGCAGGGAGCCCATCTCACCGGGAAGGAGAGGATCGAATCCCCGCAGTTTCTCGAAATCGCCGACGAACAGTTTCGAACGACCATCCTCACGCCGGGTCTACCATTTCATCGCAAGACCGGGGAGAGGATGCTCGACACTTTGCTGGTCGTCGAAGGCGAAGCGACGCGACACTTCCAGTTCGCGATTGCGGTTGATGCCGTCTATCCAATGCAGGCGCATCTCGACCAGTTTTCGGCACCAGTGGTCGTCAAGACTTCAACAAAGCCTGCCAACGGCAAGCGTGAAGGCTGGTTCTTTTCACTTTCCGCGGCCAACGTCCAGATGCAGAGAATTCAGCCGGGCTCTCAACCAGGAGCGCTCAAAGTTCGTCTTCTGGAAACAGAGGGACGTCGCCGGGTCGTGGAGTTGAATTGCTTCAGAACTCCTAAAGTTGCCCGACAGGTCGATTTCCAGGGGAACGTCATTCAGATTCTCAAAATCACGGAGAACGAGGCCGTGCAGATTGAGGTGAGCGGCCACGAGATCTGTGACGTGGAACTGGAATTCTGAGAGCGACATCCCTTTGGGGTGATTCAGCCTGCAGTCTTCGATTTCGCTCCGTGTCGAACCAGTCCAGGTGTGACATCGACATCTAGCGAAGCCGTTTTCCCCTCTGCGAGGAGTTCCCAGGCAATCGCTCCCATCGCTGCGTTGTCAGTACAGAGTGACATCGGAGCGACGGTCACGGTGAAGCCTCGCTTCTTCGACCAGACTTCGAGTCGCTCCCGCAGCCGCTTGTTCGCAGCAACGCCTCCGCCCAGGCAGAGGGATCGTCGTCCATACTTCTTGAGAGCCTGCTCACTCTTCGCGATGAGGATATCGACAACGGCCTCCTGAAAGCTGGCGGCCAGGTCGGCGATGCGTTGCTCATCAAGCGGGGGAGGCGGATTCGGTGTGTTCGGTTGCCCGATGGCCGCATAGCGAACTGCCGTCTTCAGGCCGCTGAAGCTGAAGGCGAGTCGCTCATCTCTGAGAAACGAACGGGGGAAGTCGTACGCCTTCGGGTTTCCCTTCTCGGCAACTTTGGCAATCCATGGTCCGCCGGGATAGGGAAGTCCTAGCAATGCCGCCGCCTTATCAAACGCTTCCCCGGCCGCATCATCGATTGTTGAGCCCAGCAGCTCATACGACGTTGTGCTGCGACAGTCATAGAGATTGGTGTGACCGCCGCTGACGACGAGTCCGATGGCCGGAAAGATCCCCTGCTGGGCGGCCATGCGACAGGCATACAGATGCGCGTGTACGTGGTTGACGGCAATTAATGGAATGTCGAGAACCATTGCCAGCGTCTTGGCCGCCGTCACACCGACCAGCAGCGAGCCGACCAGCCCCGGCTCGGTCATCACGGCAACGGCCGCCAGGTCTGTCAGTGTCACATTCGCCCGACGCAATGATTCATCGATCACCGGAAGAATGCGTTCCAGATGCGCACGGGACGCGATTTCAGGGACGACTCCCCCGAATCGGGCATGCAGTTCATCCTGCGAGGCCACGACGCTGCTCAGGACATTTCCTGCCCGGTCGACAATCGCCGCCGCTGTTTCATCACAGGACGACTCAATTGCCAGAAGAATCTCTTGTCGATCGGGCTGTCCCGCCGCACTCATAATCATTCCTGTCAGGTGGTCCCTGAACGTCGTCAGGGACCCGATTTCATTTCTTCGAATTGGACAATCCGATCAGCGTGCGGCCAGTTCACGTCGCTGACACAGTTCGATTGCCACGCGGGTTGCTTCGCGGAGGCCACCATCATCGGCCATTCCCCGCCAGGAGATATCGAAGCCTGTGCCGTGGCTGGGACTGGTGCGGATGATCGGCAACCCCAGTGTGACGTTCACCGCCTTCTGGAAGGCAATGAGCTTGAGAGCAATATGTCCCTGATCGTGATACATCGCCACAATGCCGTCAAAGGCTCCATGCACAGCCCGCTGCAGCAGCGTATCAGCAGGGTAGGGGCCTTCGGCAGCGACTTCCTGCCGTCGTGCCGATTGCACCGCAGGAGCGATGATTCGGGCTTCCTCATCACCGAAGAGACCTTCTTCTCCGGCATGAGGATTGAGAGCACAGACGCCAATTCGAGGCTCCGGGCAGCCAATTTGCCGCATGAACCGCTGCATGAGAAGAATCTTTTCCTCAATCGCCTGAGTCGACAGCAGCCCCGGGACGCTGGCAATACTGGTGTGCAGCGTGACGTGGGCGACCCCCAGTCCATAGGGCCCCTTCACGACAGAACACTTCGGCAGATAGAGCATCATTGCGAAGTCTTTTACTCCGCATTGCTCTGCCAGAATTTCAGTGTGACCGGGGTAAAAGACTCCGCCGGCGTGGAGCGCTGCCTTGCTCAAGGGTGCCGTGACGATGCCATCAATGCTCCCATCGAGTGCAGCCTTCGTTGCGGCGACCAGCCAGTCATAGGCCGCCTTTCCCGCCCGACCGTCAATCCGCCCCGGCGGGACATCAGCAGCAGCGACATTGGAAGGATTCCAGCAAAGGACGACATTGGAGTCCTGCTTGGCGCTCTCGAGTTCGGAGAGTGAATCGATTTCTTCGATCGGCAGATCCAGTTTCAGAAGCTGGGCGGCACGTTCAAGGACATCTGCGTCACCGACAACGACCGGGTGAAATCGGGACCGATAGTCGGCCTTTGACAGGCTGCATGCAATCACTTCCGGACCGATCCCGGCCACATCCCCCATCGTAATTGCCAGCGTGGGTCGGAATCCGGGTTGCGTTGTCATCCTGTTCTCCGGTGGGGGGCTCGCAGTCTCTCAGGGTCGATCACTGCACAATCGACCGCATCTTGTATTAGACTCGCCAATGGTGGGAAAGCAAACTCCAACGCCGGAAGGAATGAACATGCAGCGACTGTGGACTGCAACGATGATTGCACTGATTGTATGCGGCACCGCGACAATCAGCTGGGGCCAATCTTTCAAGTCGCCGAAGCAGATTCACCAGTTGCTTCAGGAGGGAGTCCCGCTGAACGCCGCGAAGAGTCAGGCTCTGCGGGAGGCCATTGAG
The DNA here is from genome assembly GCA_023417655.1 of Planctomycetota bacterium. Lineage (GTDB taxonomy): Bacteria > Planctomycetota > Planctomycetia > Planctomycetales > Planctomycetaceae > Planctomicrobium. The sequence continues at coordinate 102,251 of JAEZFD010000006.1, forward strand.
AAGAAGTACGCGAAGGACGATCTCTCGAAAGGTGAGCAGAACGTCTGGATCGAGAAAAATGACCAGGGCGGAGGAACCGTCGTCTGGGCGTTTCGCCACCCGCAGGCCAAGACCGTCACCATTCGCGCCGAGCGTGAACGACAGTGGCCGATGCAGAAGCTCGAAGGGAGTGACCTCTGGGTTGCCTCGGCGGAATTCCCCAACTTCAGCTCATGCCATTTCCGCTATGAAATTGACGGAGGCAAGCGAATTGCGGGAAAGCGATTCGGCTTCGAATCATTTCCACTCACGCATCCTGACAGCCACGAACAGGCCGATGTTCCCAAAGCTGAACTCATCGACATGGGAACACATGTCTCGAAGAAGCACTTCCCGGGGGCAGAACGACAGTGGTGGATTTATGTTCCGGTACAGTACAAACAGGCCCCCGACAAACCGGCCAGTCTGATCGTGTTCAATGACGGAGGCGGGTTCTGCAAGGGAGCCGGCAATGCCTGCACGGTGCTCGACAATCTGATCCACAAAAAGCAATTACCCGTCACGATTGCGGTCTTCGTTAACCCAGGTACATTCCCGGCAACAAAACCCGGTGCCCAGCCCCGGTCAAATCGCAGTGATGAGTACGACACCTGCACTCCCCGATATGCGACCTTTCTGGATGAAGAGATCCTGAGCATCGTCCGGGAAAAGTACAAACTATCGGATGATCCGTGGGAACACGCCATCTGCGGTTCCTCATCCGGCGCCAGCTGTGCATTTACAGCGGCCTGGCATCGCAATGATCTCTTCCGTCGGGTCATCAGCTTTATCGGGAGCTATTGCGACTTTCGACCGGTAGGAAGTTACCCGATCTACCGGGAAGAAGGATTTTTGCTGGAAAGCAATCAATTCGGACAATGGAAGACAGCACATGACTATCCAGGGCTGATTCGGAAAACTGAGCCGAGAAAAGAAATCAGAGTCGTGCTTCAGGACGGAAAGAACGATCTCGATAACACACTGGGGAACTGGTTCCTCAACAACGAACGAATGGACGCCGCACTCTCCTATGCGGGCTACGAACACATCTTCATCATCGGAGAGGGCTTCCATTCAAGCCAACACGGTAAATCCATCCTCCCTGAAGTCCTGACCTGGGTCTGGCAGGACAAAGGACAGTAATGCTCTTGGACGCCCGGAGCAGAGCAAACTGACATGTCTGATTGGAAGACCTTCCTTTTCACGGTCGCCTTCGTCGGCGTTCCCTGTTCCGCAATTCTGGCATCGGAGTGGCAGCAATGGCGTGGCCCCGCCCGCAACGGCCACGCTGAGTCAGCGATGGTCCTGAGCCCCTCGATGGCGGTCACCCAGAAATGGGAGGCCGCAGTCGGGACCGGGTTCTCGTCGTTCGCCTACGCTAAGGGACACGTCTATACAGCCGGAAATCAGGACGATCAGGACAGCATCTGGTGCCTGAAGGCCGAAGACGGCAGCGTCGTCTGGAAGCATTCCTATCCTGCTCCGCTTGATCCGAACCTCTTCGAAGGAGGCCCAACAGCGACTCCGACCGTCGTGGGCGATCGGGTCTATGTCATCAGCCGGAAAGGGAACTTGTTCTGCCTTTCCGCGCAGAATGGCGAAGTGATCTGGGAACGCACGGTCAGCGATGAGCAGAAGGGAAACATCCCTACCTGGGGATACGCCGGCTCAGCACTCGTTCTCAATGATCGGGTTTACTACAACGTCGGCAGCAACGGCCTTTGCGTCAACGCCCAGACGGGCGAGACGATTTGGGAATCCCCTGCCAATGAACTGCCGGGGTACACATCCCCGTTGCCGGTGACACAAGGCGAACGGATGCTTCTGCTCCTCGAGACGGAAAAGGCCTTGAAGGCCGTCAATCCGGAGACAGGGGAAGTTCATTGGGAGCATCGCTGGGTCACCCGATATGGCATCAACGCAGCTGATCCCATTCTTATCAGCGATCGCCGCCTGCTGCTGACGTCGGGTTACCAGAAGGGCGCCGTCCTGCTGGAGTTTGACCATGAGTCGGCCAAAGAGATCTGGAAGACTCGGGAGATCCGTTCGCAGATGAGCCCCGGGGTGTTGATCGGTGATCTGGTTTATGCCATCGACGGAGACGCAGGCCGTTCACCCCGACTGGTGTGCGCCGAAGCGGAAACCGGACGGATCAAATGGTTCGCCAATGAAGTCGCTTCCGGGAGTGTGATCGCAGTTGGGAATCAGCCGGCGGTTCTGACCGAGGCAGGGGAGTTCCTCGTCCTGCCTGAAAAAGCCGACACTTTCTCACCGCTTTACCGGAGCCAGGTTCTCGAAGGAAAATGCTGGACCCCAATGGCTTACGGCGACAACATGTTTTTCGCACGGAACGCGGAGGGTCGGGTTGTCTGCCTGAGTGTGAGCCTCTCTGAAAATCCTTCAGAAAAAGTTCAAACACCCGACAGCGAGAAGCCGTAAGCAGGGTGTTCATCGCTGACCTGGGAGGAGAGATGAGGATCGATTCCCGCACCCACCATCGACCGACCGAAGTCCCGGAACAAGGGATTGAGGCGAGCGATGCACGTCTGATTGAGGAAATCAGGCAAGGGAATCGGGACGCGTTCGGGAAGCTCGTCGAGCGTTATGAACACCGGCTGGTCCGAGTGATTCTGCGTTTTGTGAGTGACCTCGACCTGGCTGAGGATCTCGCTCAGGACGCTTTCCTCAAGGTCTACAAGCGGATTGAACAATTCGATCCGTCGCGGCGGTTCTCGCCTTGGCTGTTCCGCATCGGCGTCAATCTGGCGATGGACCATTTCCGTCGCCGCCGACGCCGGGTCTGGACAATTCTGTTTTCCGATCAGAATCCTGACCGCTGGCAGGAACCCTCAGCGGCCGACAAGTCCGGTCAGCAGGATCTGCAGCGCGAGGTCCGTCGGATCATCGACATGCTGCCTGAACGATACCGGACAGTGATTGTCCTCAGGGATATGGAGAACTTTTCCTCCTCAGAGATCGCCGCCATCCTGAACCGGAAGGAAGCGACCATCCGGTGGAGACTGGCCGAAGCCCGAATTCGATTTCAGGAACTTTGGGAACGGCACCATGTTTCGTAACCACACCAAACAGACAACAGAAGTCGTGTCAGTACAACGAGAGCTGTGAAACTTCCCATCTGATCGTTGGTGATAAAATCAATCTGGAGAATGAACAACCATGAATTGCCGTACTGTCATCCGTGAACTCGCTTTGCACCTGGGAAAGGATGCTTGTGAGCGGGACGCCATGGATGAAGTGCGTCACCACCTGAAGGAATGCCCTGAGTGTCGTGCGAAGGGTCGTCGACTGAAAGAATCGCAGACTCTGCTGGAGAATGCTCACGGGCAAGAAACGTACGTGGATGCCGGCAGCCTGTGGCCAGCATTGAAGATGCGACTGGATGAGCCCCAACCGTCCGTACTCTCCTCGCTGACTGTCCGCAACTGGGCGCCGGTCGCCACGATCATCTCAGCCTGTCTGCTGGTCATCGTTTCCATTGGCTGGTCATTGCCGCAAGGAGACCCATCCCATTCGGCGCCTGTACTGCACTCCCGCGATACTGGAACCATGTCGATCTTCGGCGGCTCTGACTTTCATCTGCCGAGAACTTCTCCTCGCCAGGCACCGGAACCCGAACGCCCCAAGGTCGATCTGAAAGAACTGAAGAAGGAACTCGACCGGATGTGATTCCCGGCTGGTCTGTCCCGACAAGATCGCCATACCAAGGGGCCGTACCAAGGACTTTGACCGGAACGCTCACATTGTCCGAATGGTCATGCCGCCGTCGATCTTCAGAACCTGACCGGTCGCATACGGAATCTCGCCGGAGACCAGCGTTCGGACCGCTTTCCCGACATCCTGCGTTTCTCCCCAGCGGCGCTGGAGCGTCAGCCCTTCAGAGATCAGTCGATTGTATTTGTCTTCCACGCCGGCTGTCATATCGCTGCGGATCACACCGGGTCGAACTTCGAAGACATCGATCCCGTAATCCGCAAGCCGCGCTGCCCAAAGTTTCGTCGCCATCCCCAATGCAGCTTTCGTGAGACAATAGTCTCCGCGATTGGTGGAGACGAATTCACCAGAGATCGACGAGACGAAGACGACCGACCCGCGAAATGAATTGTCGGCCTCGTATTGACGGACCATCTCCCTCGCAAAGAGCTGCGTGAGGAAATACGGGCCTTTCAGATTCACATCAATCACGCGGTCGAACGAGTCTTCGTCGGCTTCAAGCAGATCCTTCCGCCCCGGGGACGTGATCCCGGCATTATTGATGAGGGCGGTGACCTCCCCGAACTCTGCCAGTGTCGCCTGAACAAGCCGTTGGCGGTCGTCTGAGTTTCCGATGTCCCCCTGACAATAGGCGACTGTGACCTGATGCTGAGATAACTCGCTGAGAACCTCCTGCACCTGGTCCGCGGGACGGACTCCGTTCAACATCAGATTCCAGCCTGCGGCTGCCAGTTCCCGGGCAATCCCCAGTCCAATGCCTCGGGCTCCGCCCGTGATGACAGCAACTCGTCGACTCGTCTTCATCCTTCGGCTGCGCTCCTCTGCATTCAGATCGATCGACAGGGTCCCCAACACGTCAGGGTCAGGATTTCGCGGGAGTTTCTGACTCAATCGCAGACCAGTCGACCGGGACAATCTCATCCAGAATGATCTGTTTGATATTGGTCCGCTGACTGACTTTCACACCTTTGCCTCCGCGCGAGGTCACGGAGTATTTCATCTGACCGAAGCTCAAGGTTTTGTCGTGCTCGTTGATCACGCGCAGCACATCCCCCGGCCGCGACAGCCGTTTTGCTCCGAGGACGAAATCGCCTTCCGGTAATTTGATTCCACGGACTCCCTTCCCGGCACCAGACAGAATGGGAACGTCTGAGACCGAAAAGTGAATCAAGCGCGCTTGCTGAGAGATCAGGAACACGGTCTCTTCATCGTTCATCAGTTCGACATGGACAACACGATCCCCGTCAACGAGTCGACAATATCGACGCCCTGCCTTGGTTGATGCCTGACGGAAGGGACTCAGCGGAACTCGGGCGACGTTCCCCAGTGCGGTCACGACGAACAGGTAAGGACCGGGAGGAAAATCTTCGTATTCCACGTCCTCGGGAGTAAACCGGGGATCGGTGGTCAGCGCCGAAACAATGGTGGAACCATCCGACATCTTGATGTGCTTGGAAAGCGGTTCCCCATAACCCGTCGAAGGGGGGATCTGCTCGACCGGCAGCGTAAACGCGACTCCATCACTGGAGAAGAAGATGAGATGATCCAGCGTCGATGCCGGGAGAACGCTGAGGACTGATTCTCCTTCGCGTACACGCAGCTTATCAACGGACGAGATCTTGCCGAGTCGTCGCACCCAGGCTTCGGAAGAGAGCACCACGTTCGTGTTCTCTTTCACGATGTACGCGGTTGGGTCGAACTCCGTGATTTCTTCGGAAGAACCGAGTGCTGTGCGTCGTTTCTCGGAGAACTCCTGCCCCAGGGCGTCGAGTTCCTTCTTCACTTCTCCCCAGAGCCGCTTGTCAGAAGCCAGAATCTTGCGAATGCGTTCAGCTTCGGTTTCTTTCTCTTCCAGCTCTTCACGGATCCGGCCAATTTCGAGCGAAGAGATCCGGTAAAGCTGCAGTTCGAGAATGGCATTCGCCTGAATTTCGTCCAGCGGGAAGGCCTTCATCAGCTTCTCGCAGGCATCCTGCTTCCCGGAACTCTGACGGATGATCTTCAAGGCCTTCTCCAGACCATCGAAGATAATGACGAATCCGCGGAGGATGTGAATCCGCTTCTCAAGCTGAGCGAGCAGATACTCGAACCGACGGCGGACTGTTGCGAACCGGAAGTTGAGGAAGTGCCGGAGGATCTCAACGAGATTACACCGCTGTGGCACCAGTACGCCGTGCTCATCTGGCACCAGACAGGTCGCGTTGAATGCGAAGTTGTCTTCCAGTCGGCTGTGCTTGTAGAGAAAGGCCATGACCGACTCAGGATCACTGCCTGGCTTCAGATGCAGAACAATCCGCAGCCCGAGTTCGCCACTCGACTCATCAGCGACATCAATCAGCTGCGGCAGCTTTCGGGAATCACGGATGTCTCCCAGCGAGTTCACCAGCGGACCCGTCTCGACGCCATAGGGAATCGAATAAATGACGATCCGGTTCGGGATTTCCTTGCGACCTTCCTTGTCGAGCCGCCATTCACTGCGGGTCTTGATTGAGCCCTTGCCGGTCTCGTAGATCTCGCGCAGTTCCTTTTTGTCCGTGACGACGCGGCCACCTAACGGGAAGTCAGGACCTTTGATGAACTTCATCAACTGTTTGACGTCGGCATCCGGCGTATCGATGAGATGGCTGCAAGCCTGAATAACTTCGCCGAGATGATGGGGAGGGATGCTCGTCGCCATCCCGACCGCGATCCCCTGTGTTCCGTTCACTAGCAGGTTGGGGAACTGTGCCGGCAGCACGATCGGTTCTTCACGGACGCCGTCATACGTGGGACGCATGTCGACCGTCTGATAGCGAAGTTCGCCCATCAGACGTTCGGCGATTTTCGTCACGCGGGCTTCCGTGTATCGCTCTGCAGCGGCAACGAGCCCCATCAGGTTCCCGAAGTTCCCCTGACCGTCCACCAGCGGCATTCGCATGGTGAAGTCCTGGGCGAGTCGCACCATCGCTTCATAGACCGCGACTGTCCCGTGAGGGTGATAGTTCCCGGTCGTATCCCCGACGATTTTGGCGCTTTTTCGGTACTTCGCATCTGCGGTCAGCCGCAGGTCTTCGTACATCGTGTACAGAATGCGACGCTGCACCGGCTTGAGACCGTCACGGACATCCGGCAACGCCCGTGACATGATCACAGACATTGCATAGTTCAGATAACGGCGGCGTGTTTCATCCGAGATCGAGACGAACTGGAGTTGATCTCCGTTCGACTCCGTAGTCGGGGTTCCGTTCCCGGTCATATGACTCTTCAATTTGCAGGAAATATCTGTAAGACAGGAACAACGGGACGGTCAATCATTGCGCAAAAGGCTTCGACCGCCGCGTGTTCTCTGGTGAATTTTTTCGAGGTTCTGGACGCGACGGTGAGCTGCTCGGCGTCCGGTTCTGGAATCTATGTGATAGTGAATCGGTCTGGTGGCAACAATCGTTTCCCTGATGAACTCAATGAAACCGGACGCCGCACGCTCCACCATATGAGCATGCCTTTAGTCGCGCAGCTGAATCCGGCAATGGGCCCACTGCCCGAAGTTTTCTTCGACCCGAATGGTCAGGGCCTTCAGGTTTTTCGTTTCCAGGCGGGAGAGAACGACCGTTCCGATCCAGTCTCCGATCAATTCGACGGTCGTTTGCTTGATCGGCAGCAGCACACATTCGTCCACCGGAAAGACCCAGCGTCGATCCGCATACTTCACTTCGGCTTCCCGCTCCTGAACATCGACATGAATTTCTGGATGCAGCAGCGGCAGCAGCATACGGTGATCGAGCGACTCACAGACGTGCTGCAATTCATCACGGAGCGCAATGAAATCGAAGACGAACCCATTCTCATCGAGTTCGCCTTCAACTTCGGCCGCCAGTCGGAAGTTGTGGCCGTGCAGTCGCTCGCAGAAATCACCAATCGTGATGAAATGCCCGGCCGAAAAAACGAGATGATCCTTCAGGACCTCGACCTTGAATGTCCGCGTGTGCATCCTGTTTCTTTTCTCGAAAAGTTGGTTCCAGTTTCTAGTTCAATGCCCGACGTCGATTTCCGCTGGTGGCTGCCACATTCCGTCGCGGATTACGGCGAACAGGATCGCCGCGATCAGGTCGGCAGTCGTCCCCGGATTCCGCCGATGGCCATCGGCCCGCAGCCAGCGATCGAACTCCACAAGTCCGTCAGGGAAGTCTGGCTTCTCCCCCTCCAAAAGTTCTTGGGCGCGTCGCTGTGACTCGAGAGCAACCGCCTCGCCGCATTTACGGGCGATCAGCGAGTCCGGGAATTCCGCCATCAGCGACAATTGCGTCCAGATGATCGCCTCATTCCACGACGGCACCGTTTGGACCGCTTCCATAAAAATCTGACGCCCGAACCCGAGCACGATTTCGAAATTCGTCACGTACTGTTTCGCGATCAGATCCCGATGGGCACCAAGTCGCATTGCTTCGATGAGCGACAATTCTGGCGGTGACGAGACGTCCTGTTCATCTACGCGTCCAAGTCCGCCGGGGCTGGCGAGACGGATTGCTTCGTAAACGGCAAATGCATCCGTCATGTCGAGAGAGTTCAGGACCTCTCGAATTCCCAACGGTAATGCAGTGCCTGCTGGAATCGCGGCCAACGGAGCGAGCAGCAGGATCATGCCCAGGTTGGTGTTGGTGCGAACCCGCTCGCGAGTTGCTCTTACCGATTCGAGAATCGTGTTGCCAATACCCAGTTTCTCAGCAGTGGCAAGAACCGGAGCCGCCACTTCTGCAGAGCGAACAAAGTCTTCAAAAGTCGTATCGACGAATGACGCCCCGGGGTGAACATTCCCAGGCTTTCTTGCGGCACACTCCATCAGACAAGCCGTCCGAATTTGATCAGCGAGATCGCGTGTCGAAAGTGACAGCGTGAACAATGAGATCTCCCTGTCGTAACCGGATCTGTTTCGGAGTTCGCCGCAGCAAGCAATTTGCTAGAAGTCCAGTGCGTCAAACTGATCCATCAGACGATCAAGATCATCGCGCGGCCCGTTCTCCCGATTTGTCTGTCGACGAGGGATCCCGACCGACATTCCCACGGCGTCACGACCATCGCGAAGTAACTCGATATCCCGCTCGGCCACCGCGAGTTCAAGAGCGTTCTTCCCCGAACCGCCTCCGAAGAGAACCGACAAATCGATCTTAAGCCCCGCGATCTCGCCCTCAGCGCCGGCGATGGCAGGCGTTTTATGCTGCGGGAAGATAATCGCATTCTCTGGACAGACACGACTGCAGGCGGGGCATCCCTTTTTGCACTGATCCTGCGACTCGACCAGAATACGTTCCTGATGGTCCAAGCCGTAGACGCCAAACAGGCAGAAATCGATGCACTCCATGCAATTCGTGCAGCGACTGTAATCAATGACCGGATACCAGCGACGCCGGGGAGGTGCTTCATCCTGTGGAGAGGGGACTGCAAAGTCTGCGTCACCCGGCCGAGGAGCGAGGTAGCGCTCCAGTTGTTCTTTTTGTGGATGCCCCTGAATCCACGAAGTCAGTTCCTCAATCCGAGCACTGCTTTGAATGATGCGTTTGATTTCTTCGACATAGGCATCGGGCTCCGCCGAGACACGGAGATCAATGCAGTAGATCTTCCGATCAGGGACTTCGATCGATCCGATTGCGTCGGGGTATTCTTTGTCCTCAGCCTCGGCATCGTCGTCGGCCTCTTCGACCAGCAGACTCTCGCCTTCTTGACCACGAATCCCCTGACGATCGAGCACCCATCGCGAAGCGCGGGGATAGAGCCAAGCCAAGACGGCCAGATCACCGGGAATGGCCTTCAGAAACTGAAGGCCGGAATGGTCACCCGTCAAGTCGTAGAGATGCGGGACCAGTGAGACCTGCACGCCGTCAATTTCGGCGAGGGACAGAGCGAGCTGTTCTTCCAGACGCCGCTGAGCAGGGTTCTTGCTCTGGCCTTGCGAAATCACAACGGTGAACGTGTTTCTGGCCATGTGAGCAATGCGGAACGAGAAGTCGGACGACGCGTTTCAGCTCTTAAGTTGAACGAGGATGAGCGAGATCTCTGATTCTCGACTCTCCAGCAGCGGGCGGTCAACCTTCATTGATCTGACCTTTGATCATCCGCTGAGTTTCATCCCATTTTGTTCCGAGGAACGTGACGTATTCCTCTGGCGACATGAAGGCCGCGTCGGTGTCGAAGTGATAGAGCCAGCCGAGCCCATAACCATCGGTATTAATGGTGCTGGGGTCATCAAGCAAAAGCGAGTTAAACTCAAGAATCCGTCCGTCAGACGGCGGGAACAGACTGGAGACCGCCTTGGAACTCTCGACCTGTCCGATCTCCTGCTTCAGCTTGACGGGCGTCTGCGGATCAACCGACCAGTCGAGAAAATAAACGTCCTGCAGCAAGCGAACAGAGAAGGCCGTCAAGCCGACCCGAAATCCCCCCGGGCCCGGTTGAACCCAATGGTGATTTCGGGCATACATCCGATCCCGCGGAATGCGAGCCCGGTATTCTCCCATCTGGAAAACCAGGTCGTCGGAGCGGGATGAATCCATAAACTTCTTACCGATCTTCGGGATCGAGGACGTTGGAGAAGCGACCGCGTCTGAGCTTCGGCCAGCAGCTTATTGCTGCATCCGGGCTTCGGCGAGCAGGGCAGCAAAACCGTCTTCGACCACATTCTTCTGATTGACTCGAACTGAGACTCCGGCGTCGGCCTCTCGCAGGTTGGCGAAGACGATTTCTCCTTCAGCAACCAGCTCGTCACCGCAATGAGCGGTCACGTGGGCCATTCCCCCTTCTTCCCGGGACTCGAGCAGCTTCGCAGAGTAGATCAGCTGGTCACCAGGACGGGCGGGGCGGTGCGAAACGAATTTCGGCACTTTGGCGAGGAACACCAGATATTTGAACTGCTGCGATTCCCCCAGCAGAATTCCGCCGGTCTGGGCCATCCCTTCCATGATCAGGGAGGCCGGCATCATCGGGTTGCCGGGGAAGTGGTCGTGCAGGTGTTCTTCAGACAACGACACATTTTTGACGGATTTCGCAGACTCTCCGCTTTTGAATTCGAGGAAGCGATCGATCCAGAACCAACGCATATCTCTCTCCCGAATTCCTCTGCTAAATCAACTGCTTCCGTCAACTGCGGTTCAGTAAATCAAACGGGTTCCAGGTACTGTCGACACGATCCTGATGGAGGCTCCATCAGTAACAAACCGGTCCGACCGTCAACTCTTTGGTCGCAATTCGCTTGCATAATCTGTTCCTGGTCCGATCCCGTGAGATCCCAAAGGATTTCACGTCGACCGGAACCAGTGATCAGCGCAGGCGAGCTGCGCGTCTCTATCAATTTCCCTTGAAACAGACGGAGCCGCACGGTCACCCAGTACGGCTGCTGTCGCTCGTCATTGCACTGCTTTTCGGCCGCCTCTGAAACCAGGTCTGCGACGGTACGATTGACCGCCGGCGCGAACCGGATTCCAGAGACACTGTCTGTCTCAGCAATGGCAACATCTCCGGTGCCGACACCTTGTGTCTCCCCAAGGAAACAGAAGGTTCAGCGACAACCGGGACGTTCAACTAGATCTTGGATCCGATGAACTTGCAGATCATCTCGACCGTGAACAGATCCGGAATATTTTCGACCTTTGGATTCGCTGCGAGCTTGTCGACGTCAGCGTGTGGCATCCGGGTGCGGAGTTCCGTGATCCCGGCTTCGGTGACTTTGCCGTCCTTGATGAAACCGGCTTCAGCCGAAGCAAGGTTCTCTGGGAAGAGTTCGCCGCGGGGAATCTTGATGTCGAAAGTCTTCTCGAGGCGGAAGACGATGTCGAGGAAATCGATCGACTCGGCTCCCAGATCACCGATCAATGTTGCTTCGGGCGTCACTTCATCATCATCGACACCCAGGGCATCGACCAGCACTTCGCGGACGCTGTCAAAGATTTCTTCTTGACTGGGCATTTTCGCTTTAACTCCAATGGTTAATGTTCAGGCGCCAACCGCCTGAAGATATCACCGATTACCCCAACCGGTGCGAACCACAACCGTCGGAAGACGACGATCGCAATTCTTTCTGAATCTCAGGGTTGAATGCGTTCCACTCGCAAATCGGGAATACCCCATTCCCGGCTCAACCCTGGATTTCGATCTCGCGAGCCGTGTGGAGCTGATTCCTCCCGGTTCCCCGGCGGATGAAGCCTCCCACAGTTTTCGAGTCGCGGCTGTCGGTCTGCCTTCGAAGGTTGTTTAACATTCCCAAGAATGAGCGCTCGTGCCAATTCCGGGGTAGCAGGTCTCGAAGAACAACAGGCAACCGATCATCGCTGATCATATCGGTTCAATAGTGCTGCGGAAACATTTCCGTTTTCCGGGGAGCGAAAAAAACCGCAGACTTCCGCGACAGGTTGCCCGGGTAAATTGGTGTTTTCGCGTAGAACTTCCCAGTCTCCGACTGGATTCCCCGCCAGAATATAGGAACTTTTCCTAAAATCGAGACTCCACACCCCGAGGGCGGGAATCCCCCAACACTAGAAACCGCCGAGAGTTAGTCCACCATCGACGACCAGAACATGGCCAGTGATGTAGGAGGCGTCTTCACTTGCGAGAAACGCGACTGCATTGGCAATGTCTTCGGGCTTGCCGAGCCTCTTCAACGGAATCTGCTTTTTGATATCGCCACCAGCAGCGTTCCGCACTGCTTCGGTCATATCTGTTTCGATGAAGCCCGGAGCAATGGCATTCACGGTGATATTGCGGCGTCCGATTTCGGTCGCGAGGCACCGGGTCAGCCCCTGAATGCCCCCTTTACTGGCGGCGTAGTTAACCTGACCCTGATTTCCGAACTCAGCTGCGACGCTGGACATATTGATGATGCGGCCGTACCGCTGAGACATCATCTGCCGCATGGCTCCCTGGCAGAAGTTGTAAACGCTGCCGAGGTTTGTATTAATGACGGAAGTCCAAGCGTCCTCATCCATGACGGCGAGCAGACCGTCTTTGATGATACCGGCGTTATTGACGAGGATGTCGAGACGTCCCCACTTGGCGATGACCTCGGAGATAATCCGATCTGCGTCGGCTTTGCTGGCGACATCGCCCTGAAACCCGCAGGTTTCAAAGCCCTTCGCAGACATCTCTTCAACGAGCTTATCAGCGGATTCTTTGCTGGAGCGATAGACAAACGCGACTTTGGCACCGCGAGCAGCCAGGGTTTCCACAACCGCTTTTCCGATTCCTCGGCTGCCACCCGTCACAAGGGCGATCCGTCCAGTCAAACTCATCTTCAAAGCTCCATTTGGATTGCGTGATTCCGAATCAGGTCTTCCATGACGCCATCGATGGTGGCACTCAGCCTATTTCACGGGAGACGCGGTCCGATCGAGAACGGCGAACAGTTCCTTCAGGTGTTTCACCTGAGTTTCATCAGCAGCTGCCCGACGGGGTTCAGTGTCGGCCAGATTATATTGTTCCATGATCAAGCGGGCACTGACCGTATTGACATCACCCACGTGTCCGCTGGCTTTCAGGGTCCAGAACCGGCCTTCGTTCTTCTGAACGCTGGCGGTCAGGGTGAGCGTTTTCCCCGGCGAGACGAAGTTGTTGAATTTCACCGCGCGGGCCTCTTTGAGCACGACGGTGCTGTAGCGGAAGTCCTCACTGGCTCTCATCAGCCAGGCGCAGGTCTGCACCATGGACTCCACCATGAGGACCCCAGGCATGATAGGAAAACCGGGGAAGTGATCCTGAAGATACTCCTCCGCGATCGACAGAGACTTCACAGTCTGAATCGATTCGCCAGGCTTCAGGTCGGTAATTTGATCGATCAGGGAGAAACGCATTCCTCAACCCCGGCAACCCACAATATGTTCTGAAAAACGACACAGCCCGTCGCCCCAGGAACTCTGAACCCCCGGTTTTCCCGATCCATCGCAAGGATTTCACAGGCGGCCAGGAAGAAAACATCAGAAGATCCGTGTGGTCAACGGGCGACGGTGCCGACACGATATTCCTGCAATACATTGATTTCCGATGGCAATATAGGGCAGCATCGGTCCCGAAACAACTCGAACTCCCCTTCCCGAGTCGGGGGACCCGGTCGTCCCGCTCATTCCGCCTGATTCCGTGAAAGAATTCAGGGAAAATTCCACGGAGAGTCAAAATCAGGATGGCGAATCTGAAGGATCCGTCCGCAAATAGAAACCTGATGCGGTGGCGGGATCTCAGGGAATTGACATTTCGCTCGTAATGGGGGATCGTGATCCGTGGACCGTTTTGCCTAATTCAGCATTGAAGAATCGCAACTCCGGCCCCGACAGACGCTTCTTTCCATCTGCCAGAGAAATTTCATGATGACGCAGCACTCACTGACACGTCGGCAGTTTCTGGGAACTTCACTCGCCGGCCTCGCCGCTGCCGGGTTACTCGGTCGGCAGTCGCTCGCCGCACCGAAAGACCCGCTTTATAAAATCTCGCTGGCAGAGTGGTCGCTGCACCGGGCACTGTTTGGACGGTCGGATCAGAAGCTGGATCACCTTGATTTCGCCGCAACCGCCAAGAACGAGTTCGGAATCGATGCCGTCGAATATGTGAATCAGTTCTTCAAGGACAAGGCGAAGGATACCGTATATCTGACAGAGATGAAGAAACGGGCCGCCGACAACGGAGTCCGCAGCCTGTTGATCATGGTCGACGGAGAAGGCAAGATCGGTGACCGCGACGAAGCCAAGCGGAAGCAGACCGTCGAGAACCACAAAAAATGGGTCGAGGCCGCTGCGTTTCTGGGATGCCACTCGATTCGAGTGAACGCCGCGAGCGAGGGATCGTGGGAAGATCAGGTGCAGTTTGCCGCCGATGGTCTTTTGCAGCTGACTCTGTTCGCAGAAACCCACAACCTGGCTGTTCTGGTCGAAAACCACGGCGGACTGTCGTCCAATGCAAAATGGCTCGCCGAGGTCATGCAGCGGGTCGACCATCCTCATTGCGGCACTTTGCCTGACTTCGGAAACTTCCGCATCAAGGACGGCGAATTCTATGATCGTTATCAGGGAATCGACGAACTGATGCCGTTCGCAAAGGCGGTCAGCGCTAAGTCCCACGACTTTGATGAAAACGGAAACGAGATCAACACTGACTACCGCAAAGTGATGGAAATCGTTCTGAAGCATCACTACCACGGATTCGTCGGCATTGAATATGAAGGCAAGACGCTCAGCGAATTCGACGGAATTCGTAAAACGAAGGCCTTGCTGGAACGAGTCCGTGACGAACTGAGCAAGCAAAATGCCTGATCTCTATGTTGGCGTTGACGTCGGTGGAACCTCGATCAAATTTGCAGTGGCCGGAGCCGAAGGGCAAGTTCTTAAAGAGGGGTCCATCCCGACGGAATCGCATCTCGGCCCGGAAGCTGTTCTGGCTCGCATTGCGCACTATGCCCAGTCCCTCACAGAAGGGCTGGGCGGGGGGCGCATTGTCGCGTTAGGCATGGGGTTGCCCGGGCTGGTAGACAGCCGACTAGGGATCGCCCGTTATCTGCCGAACATGATGTCGCACTGGAAGAACGTTCCCGTCGCGAACATTCTTGAGCCTCAGCTGGGCTGTAAGGTTCGCCTGCTGAACGATGTCCGCATGGCGACTTATGGGGAACTGTGCTACGGGCTAGGTAAAGCGGCCCAAACCATGGTTTTCATCGCCATCGGCACGGGCATCGGGGGCGGACTTGTCATTGACGGCAAGCTGCGTCTCGGACCTCTTGGAGCCGCCGGCGAGATCGGCCACCAGACAGTCGACCCGACCGGACCGCTCTGTGGATGCGGGAATCACGGTTGCCTGGAAACCATGGCCAGCGGAACGGCCCTCGCGGCTGAAGGAATTCGGCTGATGCTAATGGGGATGGCCCCGGCATTACATCAGGCCGCGGGAGGGGACCCCGGCAAGGTGACTGTCGAGCTCATGGGATCGGTTGCAGAAGAAGATGAACCTGTCCGCCAGGCGATTCAATACGCCGGATTCTATCTGGCGATTGGCATCTCGAATCTGGTGGTCGCGATTCATCCCGAGCTGATTGTGATCGGTGGAGGTGTCGCGAATCTGGGAGACCTCTTGCTCGACCGAATCAAGGAAGATGTTCGGGCACGCGTCGGAAGACTCTTTCCCGTCGATGATATCTCGATTGAGACGACACAGCTGGGAAGTCGCGCCGGAGTTCTGGGAGCAATTTCCCTCGCGATTCGCGGCCTGCCGACCTGAGTTGCACTCGCTCGATTGCCTGAAAAAGAATGACGCCGAGAGCCGCCCCCCAACGCGGCTCA
>JAEZFD010000036.1 GCA_023417655.1 Planctomycetota bacterium
CTGCCCCCCCTGCCGACGTCCTCTGAACAAGAGCGACATCCGGAATCAGCTGGCTCCGAAAACGGCCGATGTGCTGATGGCGAGTCGTCGCCCGGTGACTCAGCCGGTCGCCGATTCTGCCCAGCCAAACGCTCTGGCCAAGGCCTCGACTCCAGCTGCAGCTCCTGCTTCCACAACAGCAACTTCCGCTACCGCTACGCCGGTGGAAGTTGCTGCCAAGAAGACTGTCGAGCAGGCCGCCTCTTCCAATATGGAACTGGCCAGCAGGACGAAGTCGTCAACCGAAACGGACTGGGTCAGCAACTCGACCTTCAGCTCCCGCAAGACGGAAACCGTTTCCAGTACCCAAAGTGTAGAGTCTGATTGGAAAGTCGTTTCCAAAGAAGACGCCTGGGTCCCGGCCGATAAATCAGGTAAATCAAAAGCCGCAGAAGAGAAACCTGACCTGCTGGCGGCTTTCTCTGTAGAATCAAAGTCGGAATCTGCGGCGACCGAAACGATTAAGACTGAAACTGTCGCTTCAGCCGATTCGACGGTGACAGAAGAGTGGCGGACGACCGACTTTACCCGGGAAACAAAGCCAGCCCCGGCCAAAGTAGTACCGACTCCTCCGGTGATGAATGGAATTGCCTGGGAGAAGACGCGACTGGTGACGCTGTGCGATGGACTGCCGGAAGAACTGATCCCATTGGTGGAACAGCTTGAAAGCGACGATCCGTTGTTGAGAGTCGAAGCTTTGCAGGGGCTTGCCGAACACGGCGAAGCGGCTCGTGGGGCGACTGTGGCCGTTCATTCTCTGCTGGAAGATCCTGAAGCGGTTGTTTCGGTATATGCTGCTGCCACTCTCCGCGACATCGCCAATGACGCATGGAGTTCGGTTCAGACTCTGTCGCAGTACCTGAAACACGAAGATCAGCAGATTGTCCGTCTGTCCGCCTATTTGCTGGGGCAGATGGGACCGGAAGCGATGGAGGCTCTCCCCAATCTGGTCGAGGTTCGCGACGGGACAGACGTCCTGTCTAGCCTCCATGCGGCTGAAGCCCTGACGCACATTGCTCCAGCGGATCGCGAATCGTTTGAAAAGCTGCATCAGGCTCTGGCGAATGGCGACGGGAGTGTCCGCTGGTTCGCAGCTGTCTCACTGGGAACAGTAGAAGAGTGCGAGCAGGACGCGGCAACGGCCCTTCGTAAAGCTCTGAAAGATTCCGAGCCACAAGTTCGGGCGGCAGCCTGCCTGAGTCTCGGTGGCCTCGGCCAGCACGCCAGCATTGCCATCTCGGATCTTGAAGAGGCGGCTGCAAGTGAATCAAGCGAAGTGAAAGAAGCGGCACGGACTGCACTCGCTTGCCTGCGAGGATAATTCAGCACGGCCTTTGACTGCAGCGATCCAGTCGCCACAGTTGAGGCTATCAGGTCTCGGAAGGTCTCTTCCTTCAAAACACCTTTGAGTTGCCGACAGGACGTCGTGACTCAAAGGTGTTTTTTTGTGATGACTCCAGCGCCGGCAGTCCTTCTTGCCTGATCGCCGAGACCTCTTGAAGTTCCCTGTTCAATCAGGCCTGCTGAAGGCGGCGAGTTCGTCGGCTGAATGAGTTGAAGGTCAGATAGTCCCAATGACGGAAGACCTCAGAGGACTTTGTCAGTTCCTGGTGAGTTCCGATTGCTTCAACACGACCTTCATGCAGCAGCACCACCTGATCGCAACGGCGTGAGGTACTGAGTCGGCCTGGCAGGTAAATCATCGTCCGTGTCGCGGCCAGACGCTGGTACGCGTCATCGATCAGTGACTTCGTGTCGTCATCAAGGATCGTTTTCGGTTCTTCAATGATCATCACGGCCGGGTCACGGAGTGCCGCGCGAGCGAGTCCCAGTCGGAACAGAGAGCCTTCGTCCAGTTGCTCACCATGTTCACCCAGCATGGTCTGATACCCTTGAGACAATCGGGTGATGAATGCGTGGGCGTGGACCAGTTTTGCGGCCTCGATGGCGTGCTGTTCGGTATAACGATTGTCGCCACACAGGATATTGTCGAGAATCGTTCCGGAGAGGACAGGATCGTCAGCCGCGACGAACAGGGTTTCTGTTCGAATCGACTCCAAGGTTCCCCAGGCAATGTCTTCGCCATCGAACAGTACGCGTCCTCGCGTCGGTTCAATGAACCGGGGCAGCAGATATGCAACCGCACGGGGGCTCATCGGATCGAGTGAAACGATCGCGACCTCTGTCTTTGCTTCAATTCTCAGATCAATTCCCCGCAGCAGCTGATGTCCCATCTGCTGATAGTGGACTGCTTCGAGGATGATGGATTTTGAAACCGGTTCGATAAATTTTGCGCCGACGGCCTGACCGACTTCCGGGATCTCATCGAGATAGCGGTAAATACGTTCCCCGGTCACTTCCAGTTCTGTTCGCAATTGCACCAGCCGGTCGAATGAGTTCAGTTCCACAGCGAACATGACCAGGGCAACGATCATGGCCACCCCGCTGGAAAGGGGGAGCGGATTTGTCATGGAGGTCACACGCAGTGCGATCAGCAGCAGGATCAGCATGACCCCCATCCATGTCACCAGCCGGGCGGTTGTCAGAGCGACACGTTCCTGCCGACGAGCGGACCGGGACTGATCGGTCATCCGTTCCAGGTGCTTGGAGAAGAGGGCATTCTCGAATTCCTCCATGTTGTAACCGCGGACGAGCCGGGTCTGCTTCAGGGATTCCGAGAGAAACCGCACTTCTGTCTCAGCATGAGCTTCTGCGATTTGCCGTTTCTGTGCCCCCTGCAGTTTTTCGTATCGATAAACGAACCAGCAGGCCGCGGCAGGGACAAGACATTCCAGACCCAAGCGCCAGTCAATCACCAGTACGCAGATGACGAGTGTCGGCAGAAGGAAGCAGCTTCGCACGAATCTCCAGCGCCACTCAGCGATCGCAGCGCGAATGGACTCAGCATCATCCACGAAATGGGAGAGGGCGGTTTGAAAGCGATGTCCACTCAGGTCACTCGGGCCGAGGCGGAGGGTCTGACGATGAATCATACTCCGGAGCCAGGTTGCCACTTCCCGGGCACTTCGCGATGAAGCGACTCGTGCCTGATTTCGGGAGTAGAAAAAGATCACGAACGCCAGGAGCGTCAGCAAGAGGAGAGCCGTGAGAGCTCCAGTGGTCGTTTGGAGCAGCGGAATGGAAGCACTGACAGGGCCGAGCCAACGCCACAGGGGGCGATCACCGAATCGTTCGACCTGCGGCTGCAGACCGGATTGAAATTCAGTCAACTGTTCGCGGCGGTGATCGGCGGCCAGATCCACACTGTCGCGGGAAATCAGGAGATCGGAAAGCAGGGTGACCAGCGTGAGCAGGATCAGAACGCTGAGAGTAGCCAAGGTCATCCAGGCGAGCAGCTGAAGACCGTTTGAATCCACCCAGGACCGACGGGTGACCAGCCGACGCATTGAAGTGAGCAACACCGACATGTGGATCTGCTTGACGGAGAAGGGGTCTGGATTGCCTCAATGCGAATCGCGTTTCCTGGCCGGGTTTTCAACCCGGGAATCTGCTTGTCGCGCTCGTTTTCGAGGTGCGAATCCAGTAGGTGAATACTGAAATTCCAACCTTGAACGATATCAAACGCTGCCTTCTCATCAGACTCTTTTGGTTGTGTGTTGCCAAGTCACTTTTTTGCGAAAAACGGTCCAGAGACAGCATTTCCGGTCGAGTCCCCCGCGCAGGATTCCTGATCGACAGCCCTGACCACCTGTCGGCTTCGATACTTGAGAGAGACCGAGTATTCCGGAGAGGGTTCGGGAAAAGAGTGAGGCTTCGCCGGAACCTGACAGGGCTTGGACTGGGACGCAGAAATGAAACTGCCCGGGTGAACTACCCGGGCAGTTTGACGATTTCTTTTGAGTGACCTGAAGACTTACGCGAGGTCGCGATCTTCAAAGAGCAGGAAGCCCATCATGATCATCATTGCAACATACGCGAGGCAATAAAGCCCTGCCATGCCGATGTATTCAGGCGGGATATTCTTCCCCGTCGACACGGCGGCGGACATGTTGAAGTTCTCAAGACCGGGCAGAATCGTCGCAAAGAACCCGGCGAAGAACTTCACGAAGACGTTCTTGACGTTCGACGCGGCCAGCACCGGAGTCAGGTGTCCGATAACGAAGATCGCGAAGCACGTCAGCAGGTTCATCAGCATTGGCACCCGAGTCGAGATGGCCACGCTGACAGCTGTCATCACGGCCACTTCCATCGCGATGAGAGTCAGACCTGGAAGAATGGTTCGGGCGACTTCCAGATAGACACGGTTCATGAACGGGACCTGGAACGGCAACCCGCTCACGGAACGCATGTAGATCAGCGGGGTCTGTTCCTGCGAGGCTTCTTTCTGATCGTAATGGAATTTGTAGTACGTCAGGAAGAAGAAGACGACGCCCAGGATGGCGATCATGATCAGCGCGGACTGGAAGATCCCGATGTACTTACCGAACACGAACTGCCGCCGATTGATCGGCTTGGACAGCAGTGTCATGGCGGTCTTCCCTTCGATTTCGTCCGCCACACTCAGACTGGCGGTCCAGATGCACTGAAGCAGAGCACAGATCAGCACGGTGGCCAATCCGCAGTCGATGTACATCTTCGTGTCGTCCCCAAGTGAGAAGAAGGGGACCCAGACGTTGATCGTGATGACTGTCAACCCGATGGCCAGCATCAACAGAAACACGGGCTGCCGAACAGCTTCTTTCGTTGTTGCCCGGGCGATGACGCCTGACTGCGTCAGATAATTCAGCAACAGCAACACTGGCACGAAGATGGCATAGCCGATCATCAGTGCGGTATAGGGAAGCCGGACGACGTCATCCTGGACTTGTGCCAAAAGGCTCAATCCTGCCATGCGGGCCTCTTTACTCTCTCGGTCAGCAGTCACAAACCATGCCTGCCCCGGGCGGGGACATTTGCAGGCACCGATCTTTCGCGGCCGGACCACTTTCGGAGTCCGACACACCCTCCCTGCGGAAAACACTTTACAACTCGATCAGTCCACGGGCAAATGTGTCTCAGGTGATCGGTCCTAAATTCGGTGTTCCGCGGGAGTCAGCCGGGGTCAGGCCGGGCTTTTCGTCGCGGCGACTCTGCCGTCCCTGGCTGCATTCCCTAAAAGCAAGTGGGCACGGAAAATTCCGTGCCCACCGCAGTTTTGATTCTGGCCAGCCTCAGATTCCGGCCAATCGTCGTCCGGATTACGGAAGGAGGTCCTTCACGGTGTCGCGTTCTGAACGGAGTTCGTTCAGAGTGACCTGAATTTTTTCCTGAGCGAACTCATTGTGCTGCTGGCCCTGGATGATGCTGACCTTGTTTCCGTCGCTGGTGAGCGGGAAGCCGAAGATCAGGCCTTCGTCGATGCCGTAACTTCCGTCGCTGCAGACAGCAGCGCTGAAACAGTCACCGGCTTCGGTCGGGCGGATGATGCCCTTTACGGTGTCGAGAACCGCATTCGCTGCACTGGCGGCGCTGCTGGCTCCGCGAGCTTCGATGACGGCGGCGCCGCGCTTTTGAACGATGGGGACAAACTCGTTGTGCAGCCAGGCGTGATCGTTCACGGCTTCCTGAGCTGGCTTGCCGTTAATTGTTGCGTGGTAGAAGTCAGGGTATTGCGTGGCCGAGTGATTTCCCCAGATGGCGACGTTCTTGACGTCTTTCACGAGGGCTCCGGCCTTCTTGGCGAGCTGTGACTTCGCCCGGTTTTCGTCGAGCATGGTCATGGCGTACCAGCGATCGCGAGACACTTCGGGAGCATGGCTCATCGCGATGAGGCAGTTGGTGTTACAAGGGTTTCCGACGACGACGACGCGAACGTCCTTGGCGGCGGCAGCCTGAATGGCTTTTCCGGTGTTCGTAAAGATCGGGCCGTTGATCCGGATCAGGTCACTGCGTTCCATTCCGGCTTTTCGGGGAACGCTACCGACACAGAGAATCCAGTTGCAGTCGGCGAAACCTTCTTCGAGGTGATCGCTGTCGTGACGGCTGACGCCAACCAGAGTCGGGAAGGCACAGTCGTCCATTTCCATTTCGACGCCGACCAGCGGCTTCATGACGGGTGGGACTTCGATCAGGTTCAGGTGCACCGGCTGATCTGGCCCGAAAACCTCACCACTGGCGATGCGGAATGCCAGTGCGTATCCAATATTTCCTGCGGCTCCTGTAATCGCGACACGAATGGGCTTGGCCATTTTTCCACACCATCTGACTGAAGGACGATAAAGACTGCCGGGCAGCAAGACCGCTGCCAGTTCGCAGTGTCGAGACTTGATCAGTCGGTGTCCAGTGATGCGTTGCAGGTTCGTCGGGACCGCGAGAGGATCGCTATATAAGAGGAGGGCGATCGGCGGAAATCAGTTGGAATCCTTGCTTCCAGTGCCAGAGCATGCTGGCGTGGTTTCCGATGTGGAAGGTGCTAAAGAGGTGGGTGTGACCTTGCTGTCGGACCGTTTCACTCGCATGGCGAAGCAGAAGAGCGGCGAGTCCGCGCCGTTGGAAGCGAGCGTCGACCATGATCCAGGTCAGATGCGGAACGCCCCATTTCTGACCGGCGGCATCTTTCGCGGGGCGGCATTGCCAGGCGGGGTCGGAGAAATCGGACCAGTTTCCATCAGGAACCTGAGTGATGATGGCGGCTGCGACGGCTTGCTGATTTTCGTTGTTGATCAGGATTTGACTGGCATCATCGTTCACCGGCCAGCTGGATCCGTGGAAGGCCTTGCCGATCTGGGATTCCGCCGCGCGTCGGCGTTCCCGTGCTTCCAAGTGCCGGTAAGGAAACGTCTGTGAGAACGACTGTTCAAATAATTCGACCAGCCGGGATTCTGATGACGTTTTAAGTGGAGTCTGCTGAAAGTTGTCGGAACGGTTCGTTTGCTGAGTCGGTGCAACGGGGAAGGTCTCGAGGGGCAGTCGGCAGTTCAGCTGACGGGGCCGACCGCTGATGGTCAGTTCGCCTCGACGATATTCATAACGGTACGCCGGGTGCCGAGGGAGTTTCCGGAATTCCTCCCAGCACATCCGATAGACGGCCGGTTTGAACCAGAAGTTCTCGTTCAGGAAGTCGCCTTCCAGTTCGTCGTCGTCCATCGGGCGTTTCCACTATGAGGGTCGCGGAAGCCGCTTACTTCATCGAGATGTTCTGTTCGCGACCAGCGATCGAGGCATCCGGGGCGAGCACGAACAGTTCGACGCGACGATTTTTCGACTTCGCGCTGTCATTATTGTTCGGGGCAACTGGCTGATACTTGTTGTACCCGGCGACTCCCATTCGGGCTTCGGCCACGCCAATCTTTGCCAGCTGTCGGACAACCGCGGTCGCCCGGTGAGCCGAAAGTTCCCAGTTGGTTTCATGTCGGGCACGAGTCTCTGGACGGACGACGGCTTCATCGTCAGTGTGTCCAACCACCAGAATGTTCAGCTGACGGGCGTCGGCGGTATTAATGATCTGCGCGAATTCCTGCAGGGATCGCAGTGACTCAGCGGAAAGGGCTGCACTACCGCTTTCGAAGTGCAGGTCGACTTTAAAGCGGCTGATCCCGGTGATCGGATCGAATTCGAACTGCGGGAACCGCCGGCAGAGTTCTTCGAATTGTGCATTGGGACGATGACTGTCCGGGGAGGGGAGGCTCGTCAGCAGATTCTTGTACTCATCATGCAGGCGAGAACGTTCGTCCGCCAGATTCTGCAGCCGCTGGTTCGCGATTGTCAGATTGTGTTCGAGTTCCGCGGCGCGACCCTCGACCATCATCTTTTCGCTGGCGAGTTGGGCGGCCATCTGCTGGGACTGTCCCAGCTCGCAGGCAAGCATCTGACTTTGGCTGTATGCCTGGATCGCACTGAGCTGGGTTGCTCTCAGTTTGGCCCAGGGACCAACGACGCGACCTCCAAGGCCACCGCCGCAGCAACCGGTTAGTCCCACCAGAGACAATGTGAGAACCAGTTTTCGAATGCCCTGAGACATCGAGACACTCCTGAATCGAGGGAGACACATAATTGAAGGCATAGGAACAGACCTGAATACTCAGGTTGTGTGGCGAACTGAGTGGGGGATGAATCTGTTGAGGCCGGCGAGTGCGGCCTTGGGTGGAGGCGAGCTTCTATTCCGAATTTCCGGCACCTCCTAGATCTTTCCCTCAAGTTTCACTCCGCGAAGTGCGCGAGAATGGACTTGAGCGAATCTTTTGGGAATCGGTCAGAAACTCTTAAGTTGCTTCTGCAGAAGGGCTTGTGCGGAGCGGAGGAGGGCCTCGGTCAATTTTGCAAGCCCCATCAGGGGTTCGGCAAATTCAGCCGGATTCAGCGTCGACGGAATTGAAAAACCACATTCGACTCGGTTCTCTGAGCCTTGACGGGCTGCCGCCCTGACGTCATGATCCTCCGTTCCCCGTTTCGGCGGGAAGATTGTGTGCTTAGCAGTCGAGTTTTGGCGTCACCAGGATACAGAGTCGATGGGTCGTTACACCGGACCAAAAGCGCGAGTGAATCGCCGCCTTGGATTTCAAGTCTTCGAAAATGCGGGAGCAGTTCGCGCCTTTGAGAAGAAAGAATACCCGCCGGGGATGGCTCAGCGTCGCCGTAAGTCCAGCATTTATGGACAGGCACTGCTCGAGAAGCAGAAGATCAAGTTCTATTACGGTCTGCGGGAAAAACACCTGCGGAAGTATTTCGATAAAGCCAAGCGAATCAAAGGGAACACCGGGGAAAGCCTGATGATTCTCTGCGAACGCCGCTTGGACAACGTGGTTCGTCGCGCTGGTTTCGCGACCACTCGCCCACAGGCTCGCCAGGGGATCGTTCACGGTCACTTCCTGGTGAATGGTCGCCGCGTCGACCGTCCTTCTTATCAGGTGAATGCCGGTGACGTGATCACCGTCAAGAACCGCCCGAACCTCAAGAAGTTCTACGCAGAACTCGGTGCCGGGGTTGATCAGAGCGCCAGCTGGATTAACTACGATAAGGAAGAGCTGAAGGCCATCGTCACTTCACTGCCAACGGTTGACGATGTCAGCCTGCCAGTGGAAGTCGGTGCCGTCGTGGCATTCCTCTCCCGCTAATCGAATTCGCGAGCCGGTTCGGTTGTCCCTCGACGCCGAACCTCGCTGGCTGGTTCCGACCAGTTCGCGACAATCTGCTCGCTTGGCCTTCAGTGGTCGTGGTTTGAAGACACAAGGTGACTCACTTTCGGGTGAGCCACCTTTTTTTGTGCCCATTGCTTTCTGAGACTGCTGGACTGAAGTCGAGAATGGCGCGACGCAGAACAAGTCGAGCTGATGCCGATCCCTCCGCGCAGGATTCGAATTCCGGCGAGGGGGCGTTGCTGGAGCGATTTGACTCCCGCACTCTGAGGTCATTTCGCGATCGACTGCTCAAATGGTACGAAAACCATTTCCGCCCGTTGCCGTGGCGGGAAACGCATGATCCTTACCGTATCTGGATCAGCGAGATCATGTGCCAGCAGACAACCGTCAAAGCGGTCATCCCGTACTACGAACGTTTTTTGGGCCGGTTCCCGACGATTCAGGATCTCGCGTCGACATCCGAGGCAGAAGTCCTGTCCTATTGGGAAGGGCTCGGGTACTACAGCCGGGGGAGGAATCTCCGTCTGGCCGCACAGAGGATCCGAGATCAATTCGGAGGGCGGTTTCCGGAAACCATCGAAGAAATTCTTACACTCCCGGGGATTGGTCGATATACCGCTGGAGCGATTCGCTCGTTCGCTTTCGACAAGCCGGCTCCCATCGTGGAGGCGAATACGCTGCGACTGTACTGCCGGCTGCTGGGATATGACGGTGATCCTCGCGGCAAGGCGGGGCAAGCATTGCTGTGGAAATTCGCAGAGCTTGTGCAGCCGCGTGATCGAGCGGGGCTGTTGAATCAGGCCTTGATGGAGCTCGGGTCGCAGGTTTGTACACCAGTTTCTCCAGCCTGTGAAGAGTGCCCTGTGCAGCGATATTGCGCAGCGTTTGCTGAGAACCGTCAGCATGAGATCCCTGCTCCGAAGGCACGGACGGAAATGACCCCGGTCGTCGAAGCCACGATCGCCATCCAGCAGCAGGACCGGTATCTGATCCGTCAGCGCCCGGGAGGGGAACGCTGGGCAGGGATGTGGGATTTTCCGCGGTTCGAAATGCAGTCGCTGACCAGTGACGCGTCTGCGGTGCGGACGCTCACTGCTGCCATGCTGAAAGAGATCCGGGATGGGGCTCGAGAGCAGAGCGGAATCAGCATTGATCAGGTGGATGTCGTTGCCGAACAGCGTCATACCGTGACGCGATACCGGATCCGGCTGCTCTGCTGTCACACGACTCTGTCAACGTCCGTGAGTACGGCTAAGTCTTCAGATGAGTCTTCAAGATTGGAATGGGTGACGCTGGAAGAGCTGCGCGGTCGCCCGATGCCTGTGACGGGACGCAAGTTCGTCGGGATGCTCGAGTCTCGCGATAAGAATGTCTTGCAGTTCCGTTCCTGAAAAATTGCTACCGCAATTCAAAAGCTGGGGGCGGATTCTTCGGCAATGGTTCCGGGAGCGCTGGAGGGGCAGGTCGTCCGATGCCGAGAGGACCGGCGAACTTCGCAGGAAATAACTCAGGCATGGGGTCAGTCAACGGCATTGATCGCCAGGACGTCAGCTTCACGGGGAGTGTGATGATCTGCCCTGATCGGTTCACCTGAAGTTTGATTGCCTGCCCGGGCGAGTAGTCTTTCAAGGTTTCGACGAGACTTAAGAAGTCGGGAATGTCGTGCGTATCGACTTTCACGATGGTGTCGCCCGGCAGGATGCCAGCACTTTCTGCAGCGCTGTTCGCAACAACTTCAGACACCACCATGGCCGTTGCTGTCGAGCTCTGGCGGACCCCGAGAGAAGCCCCTCGTTCGACAATCATCAACCCGGAAATGTCGTTTGCCAGTTCCATGAGATCGGCGAGGTTCTGGTGGTTGCCGCGGATCGTGTACATCTGCACGTTGGCATGATGTGAAAGCCGTCGCAGATGCCACAGGTCTTCGGCCGTTCCTGACCATTCTTCAGAGAGCAGGATTGAATACAGCGCAATGGCTTCTCCGAAGCCGACGCCGATCTGAGGGGCCGTCGGGGGCGATCGCCTTTCATTTGGGTAGGAGTAGGCCAGACGTCCTCCGAGTCGCTCGATGGCAGTGCGCGCTCGACCCTCTCGCAAACGCGTGTTGCCTGTCAGAATTGCGCCAGAGTCTGTCGAGGCGAACTCATTGGCATGCCTGACAGCTTCGAGAGCCTTCTCCGCTTCGTCTCCGACGGGGTTATCATTAGCGAGGAAGGTTTCCTCTAACAGACGGGTGAGGCGAAGCTGTGCTTCCGGATCGCATTCTGTGATGAGCCCGGGAACCTCGTCGGGGTGGCGAGTGACATAGTCTCGCAGCTGTCGTTGTGCCGCGACTCGTTCTGCGAACTTGTCAGCTGAAAGTTGCTTCACCAAGGCCGAAGCCTCGGCAGCATTGAGGGATCCCTCGGGAGGTGCAGCGTGAGCAGGCGAGCTCGAAATGAAGAGCAGGACCGCCATGCACAGCAGCGCCCAGGATGTCCGACCGTTTCTGCTCACGCCTGTCGCCATCCAGTTGCGTCTCCTGAAGAATCGGCTGAGTCCACAAAGGAGACCAATCTGCCCGGGGGAGACTCTCACCTTGCGGCAAACTGATCCAGTGCTTCTCCGATCAAACCAAGTTTTAATCATGATAACAGAGTGGGAAACGTACCAGTCGGATTTTGTGATCCGACTGGAACGCATTGCGTCAAAATGAATTACATCTGCGCGGGAGTCGAAATTCCGAGCAGTGAGAGCCCATGTTGCAGAATCCGGCCTGAGAGATGACACAGCTGAAGTCGGCTCAGCCGGACTTCTTCTGACTCGGCTTTCAGAACCGGGCACTGATCGTAGAACGAGGTCAGATTCCCGGCCAGATCGTACAGGTATTGCGTCAATCCATTGGGACGCGAATCGGAGGCGACCGCTTCGAGTGTTTCGGCGTAGCGGCTGATCTGAAGTGCGAGTGTTCGTTCTGCCGGGGTTCGAATCTGGATTCGGGCTCCGGATTGAGCGAGCTGATCTGGGTCAACCTGTCCCTTCCGGAAGATCCCTTGGACGCGGGCATAAGCGTACTGCAGATAGGTGGCCGTGTTGCCGGTCATCGCCAGCATTTTGTCGGCGTCAAAGACATAGTCGCTTTCACGGTTGTGCATCAGGTCGGCATATTTTACGCCGCCGATACCCACCATTTCAGCGATTTCCTGCCGCTGCTCCGGAGTCAGTTCTGAACGCGGTTCTCCGGCGGCGTCGCGTTTGTTCTCATCGTTCGCAGAGACGATCTCCAATGCCTTGGAGACCGCTTCGTCGAGCAGACTTTCCAGGCCCACTGTGTCGCCGGACCGGGTTTTGTAAGGCTTCCCGTCCTTCCCCATCACGGTTCCGAAGGAGACATGCCGCAGCTCGATGTTCTCATAACCCCATTTTCGGGCCGTCTTGAACAGCATCTCAAAGTGCTCGCCCTGTCGTGCGTCGACGACATAGAGCACTGTGTCGGCCTTCAGCTCATTGACACGGTACTGAATGGTCGCGAGATCGGTCGTGGCATAGGTAAAGGCTCCGTCGGCTTTCTGCACGATGAAGGGAGCTGCATGATCGGGAAGAAAAACGCAGACCGCTCCATCGCTGACCTCAGCCAGTTTCTCTTCGCGGAGTTTTTCCACAACAGCAGGGAGAAATGGATCGTAATAGCTTTCGCCGAGAGCGAGATCGAACTTGATCCCGAGTCGGTCGTACATCCGCTGCAGGGCTTGCAGACAGGAAGGAAGGAATTCGTTCCAGAGTTTGCGGTTCTCTTCATCGCCGTGATGGAGCTTGGCCGTCTCTTCCCGAGCGAGGCGGCTGATCTGCGGATGGGCGTCGGCCAGTGATTTCAGAGATGGTTCGGCGTCTACTGAGTCGATCTTCTGCTGCAGTGACTTCAGCGCCGCCTGTTTGCTCGCGATCTCCGAACGCCCTTTCTTTAATGATTTCTGAGCGGCTTTGTCGTCCGGCTTTGCTTGCTGTTCCTGTGACTGCAGAGCGGCTTGCGCCTGCTCCAGTTCCAGCCGGGCTGGCTCCAGCGCGGCCTTCGCGTCATGGTATTCAGAGAGCCGGTTCACGAGTCGATAGAGTCGTGCGAGTTCCCCCACGGGATTCGCCGCGTAAGCGGATTGATCGACGAAGTGCTTGTAGCCATAGATGATCATCCCGAACTGGGTACCCCAGTCCCCGATGTGGTTGTCGGCGATGACCTTATTCCCCAGAAACCGTTGAATGCGGGTAATCGCATCGCCGATCACGGTGCTCCGGAGATGGCCAACGTGCATCGGCTTCGCGACGTTCGGAGACGAGAAATCGACGATGACCGTCTTGGGATCGGCGACGACGGGGACGCCGAGTCGCTCGTCTTGAACGGCCCTGTTGATCTGCTCTTCTAGCCACGTATCAAGCAGTGTCAGATTGATGAAGCCGGGGCCAGCGATTTCCGGGGCCTTGCACAGATCTGAAACTTCCAGACGCGAGACCACGGCTTCCGCAGCGGCGCGAGGCTGGATTCCCTGTTGTTTCCCCAAGGCCATTGCGAAGTTGGCCTGATAGTCACCGAAGCGGGGATCCTGAACCGGACGGACCATCTCCGCAAAGTTCGCGGCCTGATCGGTCGTCCCTTCAAGTGCAGTGAGAAATCGGGCCTTCAGAAGTTGCAGAATGTTCATGGAAAACCTGGTCGGAAGTTCATCATCACGTCATCAACTCTCCCGGGGTCAGCGGGAGGCGACTGAACTCAAATCATGACAGAATCCGCTCGGTGGGGGAATGCGCAGCAGGGGTGAGAAGATGTTCCTGCTTCAATACGCCACTGGTTCTACTGGTCGGGGGATTCGCTGCTGCGAGCGGTTCTGGCAATTGCGGAATTCAGATGACTCCGTAGTCGGAGGGACCTTCCGGTTTTCGAGTCAACAGGCTGGGAGTTCTTCATCGATCAGAGTAATCTGATAAGACTTAGGTTGCGGCCTGCTTGAAGGGTTGGCGTCAGACTCTTCTCCCTTCGTGCCTCGAACAGTGAAGATGCTCATGTCAGGAATTTTTCGCTCTCTGCTCTACGCCCTTGCCGTGTGCTGCATTCCTTTGTCGGTGTCGCATGCGGAGACAATCCTCGTCGAAGCCGAGAGCTTTGATCGACACGGCGGTTGGAGTCTTGATACCCAGTTCATCAGCAGCATGGGCTCTCCCTACTTGCTGGCGCATGGACTAGGGAAGCCGGTCGCTGATGCCGAGACGGAAGTCATGATCTCCCAGGCAGGGACTTACAATGTTTTCGTACGAACGAAAGACTGGGTCGCACGCTGGAAAGCTCCCGGCACCCCCGGCAAATTTCAGGTGTTCATTGACGGGAAGCCGCTGCCGGAGACTTTCGGCACAGTGGGAGCCGACTGGCACTGGCAGCCGGGGGGAACAGTTAAGCTGATCCCAGGTCAGGTGCGTCTGAAACTGCATGACCTGACCGGCTTTGAAGGACGCTGCGACGCCATTGTTCTGACGACCGAATCGACGCCTCCTCCGAATGACTCAGCGGAACTCGCGACCTGGAGACGGAAGGCTCTCAGACTGCCGAGTGAGCCTGTTGAAAAATCAAACTATGACTTGGTGATTGTCGGCGGCGGCTACTCCGGCATGGGAGCAGCTCTGTCGGCGGCACGGATGGGCTGTCGGGTCGCTTTGATTCAGGATCGTCCGGTGCTGGGGGGGAATGGTTCCAGCGAGGTCCGAGTCTGGGCCCAAGGCCTCATTCGCCGCGGCAAATATCCTCGCATCGGGGAGATTGTTGAGGAGTTCGCGGACAAGGCGAAGAAATCACCGGGGACCGCCGAAGAGTTCGAAGATGAAAAGAAAGAACGGCTGGTTCGTGCTGAGAAAAATATCGATCTGTTTCTGAATCACCATGCTTATCGCATCGACAAAGATGGCGATCGCATTGCTGCCGTCTGGGCTTTCGACACCAAATCGGGAGCAACGACCCGGTTTAATGGGCGTCTTTATTGCGACGCCACCGGACATGGAACGATTGGCGCGCTCGCGGATGCCGACTCGGATATGACCGACAAAGGACGCATGGGGATGAGCAATATGTGGGCCTGGGATGAAGGGGAGAAAGAAGTCTCCTTCCCGGAAACTCCGTGGGCTCTGGATCTCGAGATGAAGGATTTCCCATATCCGGTCGATCACCATGGCCAGTGGTTCTGGGAAAGCGGTTTCGACAAAGACCCACTGGGCGATGCAGAGGGAATTCGGGACTGGAATTTCCGTGCGGTGTATGGTGCGTTCAATGCGATGAAGAATCGTGATGGAGCTGCCAAACACAAGACCGCATCGCTCACCTGGTTGGCCTATATCGGGGGGCCGCGTGAATCGCGTCGTCTGATGGGCGACGTGATTCTGACAGAAGATGACATCGTCACGAAGCGCGAATTCAAGGACGGCTGCGTCCCGAGTACCTGGTCGATCGATCTGCACTATCCGAAGGAGCAGTTCGCCCAGAAGTTCCCGGACAACCCGTTCATTTCTTATGCGGTGCATGACCGCCGGGTCGACCGGACCTATGGATATCCGATTCCTTACCGCTGTTTCTATTCACGCAACATTCCCAACCTGTTCATGGCCGGCCGTAATATCAGTGTGACGCATGAAGCACTGGGGACGACTCGTGTGATGAAGACCTGCGGCATGATGGGGGAAGTGGTCGGCAAAGCGACTTCGCTCTGCAAAATCTATAACTGCGAACCGCGTGACGTGTATGAGCGTTACTGGCCGGAGATGGACCAGCTGCTGCAGCTCCCCGGCAAGGCCTATCGCGAGACCGTCAACTCACCATTTGTGATTCCGAAGGATTCACTGCCGCTGGCGAGCCCGGAAGGTGCTCCGACAGGACTGGATCCGAAATCGCTCAAGGGTGTTGTCATCGATAATCGCGCCGCGAAGCTGGTCGGGCAATGGAACTCTGGTGAAGGCCTGAAGCCGTATGTGGGGTACGAGTACCTTTATGCTTCGCCGAACTCCGGGGCGACGGCCACATTTGAATGGCAGAATGCCGAACCAGGAACGATCGAAATCCGGCTTGCTTATCTAAATCATCCGAATCGGGGAAAAGCCGTTCCGGTGAAAGTGACCATCGCCGGGAAAGCCACCGAGAAGCGAATCGACATGTCGGTGAAGCCTCCGATTGATGATGCGTTCATTTCACTGGGCAAGTTCCCCGTGAACAAGAACGAACGTGTCACCGTCGTGATCAGCACGGAAGACTCCAAGGGAGTCGCTCATGCTGATGCCATCCAAATTCTGAAAGAGTAAGTCGAATTGAACGGAGGCGGGGCAGTGATCGGTCCCGCCTCCTTCATTCATGTCGAACATTCTTGTCAAGCAATTGTGCTTCGTGACCTGCTCACGTGCTGCCGGCCTTCGTGGCGGTGCAGCGGAATCATGAAAATGGTCTCTCGATGGCAAGGACGCCCGGCTTTCATCGCATTCTGCTGAGCGCGCTGATGCAGATCGCCCGCGTCAGCGTACTGGGTCTGATTCTGTTGCTGATGCACTGGCAGCATCAGCGTACGGTTTCCTCTCAGCTCGCGAGTGGACTGGAATCTGTCCCGCTGGAACAGATTCAGGCCTTCTTCCCGGAGGCCACCGGACTTGGTGATCCTGACCCGTTGGGTGGCCGTTTCGTCATGGCAGACGAGACGAAGTTGGGATCGGTGCTGCAGACCTTCCCGCAGTCGCGAAAATATCTGGGATTCTCCGGGCCGACCAATACGCTGGTTGCGTTCGACCCGGCTGGGAATGTCCTGGGGATGGCGATTCTGTCAAGTTTGGACACCCGGGATCATATTGACCTGATTCGGCAGGATCCCCGCTTCTTTTCGGCACTGAATGGCAAGACTGCCAGCGAGGCAGCGTCTGCCCGAGTTGAAGCCGTTACCGGAGCGACACTGACGAGCCTTGCGATTCTGCAGGGGGTACAGGCCCGACTGGGGGCTCAGCCGGGCTCACTGAAATTTCCTGAAGAGTACACCGTCGAGGACGCACGTCGCCTCTTTCCTGAAGCCGCCGATGTGAAACGGGATAGCCTGGCCCCTGAGCTCTGGCTCGTTTCCAATGAGAAGTCAGAGCCGATCGGGTATCTCCTATCGAACTCTCCAGTCGGCGATGAGATCGTCGGTTATCAGGGACCGACTCTCGCCTACCTCGGCATGCAACTTGATGGAAAGATCGGGGGGCTCGTGATTGGCAGGAGCTTTGATAATGAGCCCTATGTCGGATACGCCCGCGGAGACGAGTGGTTTTCTCAGAGCCTCAACAAGAAGACGGTCGAAGAACTGGCGAAGACGACCATTGAAGAGTCAAGGATTGAAGGGGTCTCAGGAGCGACCATGACCAGTCAGGCGGCCGCGGAAGGGCTGCTGCTGGCGGCGAAGAAGATCGTGGAGCTGCGTTCGCAAAAAGAACAGGAAGTGGAGAGGTCCGAAGGAAACCGCTGGAAGCTGATGGCGACGCTCACTTTGCTCGCGGTCGGGCTGCTGATGGGGACGACGCAGCTGCGGGGCTGGAGCCTGTTCCGGAAGTCCTACCAAATCCTCTTGATTGGCGTGCTGGGCCTGATTAATGCCGACCTGTTATCGATGGCTATGTTCGTCGGCTGGGCCCAGAGTGGGATTCCCTGGCAGAACGCACTGGGGCTGGTCTGCCTGACAATTGCGGCCCTGCTGCTCCCGCTCGCTGCAAAACAGAACCTTTATTGCGACCATCTCTGCCCCCATGGGGCCGTTCAACAACTGCTGCCGCGCCGCTGGAAGCTCAAGAAGCGGCCCCGTTGGCTCATTGCACTGTTGACGTGGATTCGGCCTGTTCTGCTCGCCCTAATCGTCATGGTTCCGCTGCTTCATTTAAGAGTCAGTCTCGTAGATCTGGAACCTTTCGATGCATATGCCTGGCGTGCGGCCGGCATCGCAACGATCAGCGTGGCTGTCGTTGGGATCGTCGCTTCACTGTTCCTGCCGATGGGGTATTGCCAGTATGGATGCCCCACGGGAGCGGTGCTGGGATACCTGCGACGGCATGGGAAAAGCGGCGAGTTCTCGCGGGGCGACGGCCTCGCACTCGCTTTGCTGGTTCTGGCGGCGATCTGCTTCTGGTCAGGCCGGTGAAGCAGTTCTGCCCGACGGATTGAAAGCCGACGGGCAGAATTGCAGTTCAGATCAACTTACGAGAGTTCTGTCTGGCGATAGTACTCGGCGGTCCGCAGCAGTCCGTCACGCAATGGGACGGTCGGTTCCCAATCCAGCAGATTCTTCGCCTTCGTGATGTCCGGGCAACGCTGCTTCGGGTCATCCTGTGGCAGCGGCATTCGCGCCAGCTTTGACTTGGATCCCGTCACTTCCAGAACGGCTTCGGCGAGTTCCAGCATGGTGTTCTCCTGCGGATTTCCGAGGTTCACCGGGCCGATGTCATTCTGATTCATCATGCGGATGAACCCTTCGATCAGGTCACTGACATAGCAGAAGGAGCGGGTCTGCGAACCATCGCCATAGATTGTCAGGTCTTCGCCTCGGAGGGCCTGCATGAGAAAGTTGGAGACCACCCGTCCGTCGTTCGGGTGCATCCGCGGGCCATACGTGTTGAAGATCCGGACAATGCGGACGTCCACTCCATGGGCGAGGTGGTAGTTCACGCACAGGGATTCTGCGACACGTTTTCCCTCGTCATAGCAGCTGCGGGGACCCAATGGGTTGACGTGTCCCCAATAGTCTTCCCGTTGTGGGTGAACTTCAGGATCACCATAAACTTCGGACGTGGAGGTGTGGAGGATTCTCGCTTTACAGCGTTTCGCGAGACCGAGCATATTGACCATCCCGACGGTGGACGTCTTGATCGTCTTGATCGGGTTGTACTGGTAGGCGACCGGACTGGCAGGGCAGGCGAGATTATAGATGGTGTCCGCTTCGACCATCAGCGGATGGACAATGTCGTGCCGGATCACCTCAAATCGGGGGTGACCGATCAGGTGCTGGATGTTCTGCTTACGACCTGAGAAGAAGTTGTCCACACAAATGACTTCTTCTCCCTCGGAAAGGAGTCGTTCACACAAATGACTTCCGAGAAAGCCGGCGCCGCCGGTGACTAATGCTGTGCCCATGTCTGAGGGTTTTCCGCTTGAATGAATCTGCCGGGGCTGAGCCAGCAATCGTTGGCAAGGAGTGATTGGAGCAACCTCATCAATTACCAATCCCTTGTCAATCTAGAATCAGGGAGTGGCTGGATTTTATTGCAGAGGCTCTTTGCAATTCAGGGGGAAAAATACGCGACCTGTTGACAACTGACGGCATCTGGCCCCTCCGAATTCCTGATTGCCGCTTGACTTGGACAAGCGTCCGGCGGCAACATGGCAATGCCTGCTCACTCACCATTCGTCTGGTCGGGGCCTCCCCAGGACGATCCTGCGATCCGGTTCACAGTGGATCCCCCATCTCATGTCTGAACGCCCGACAACCTTTCGCTACCGAATTGTCGCCTGGTTGACGATCGCGGCGGCGCTCTCCTACCTCTGCCGGAACTCGGTCGGAGTCGCGGAAAGCACGATTCGTCAGCATCTGGGGCTGACTCTCGAGCAGTCCGGCTGGTTCATGGCGGCGTTCTATTGGTCGTATGCTTTGATGCAGATTCCGACCGGCTGGGTCGCCTTCCGATATGGAACGCGGATTTCATTGGCTATCTTTGCGTTTGCCTGGTCGATTTCAATGCTCGGAATCGGTCTCGCTCCGGGGCTGGTGACCCTCGTTGTTGCTCAGCTTCTGATGGGAGTCGCCCAGTCAGGCATCTTCTCAGCCGCTTGTAACAGCATCGGCAACTGGCTTCCGATTTCGCAGAGGTCATTGTCGAATGGGTTTCTGGCAGGCGGGATGCAGGTCGGAGCGATCCTGGCCGCGAGCCTGACTGGGATCCTGCTGACGAAGATGGACTGGCGAGTCGTTTTCGCGATCTATTCCATCCCGGGGATCATCTGGTCGATCGCGTTCTACCTTCGCTTCCGCGATCGCCCGGAACAAGTTGCCCGGTTGAATCCAGCGGAGTTGGAGTTGATTCGCTCAGGGCGACCAGCTTCACAACAGGAAGAGAATGCCGACTCTCCCCGAGAAAGTTCATCGACCATCTGGATGGCGATCCTCAGCAGTGCGCCGGTCTGGTGGTTGATTGGTCAGCAGCTGTGCCGATCATCAGGCTACATGTTCTTTGCCAGCTGGTTTCCGACCTTTCTGCAGCAAACACGGGGTGTCTCCGTCGCGACATCGGGTTACATGCAGTGCTTCGTACTTGCCGGAACTCTCACCGGAAGTCTGCTGGGAGGGTATCTCTCGGACTGGGTCTGGAAACGAACTGGCAGTCTCTGGCTGAGCCGTTGTGGGATCGGTGCGTTTGCCATGGGAGTCTGCGGAATGCTGATTCTCGGAGCCTGGTTCATCGAGAATGCCGTCCTCGCGATCATCCTGCTGGCACTGGGGTCAATGTTCGCGGCCTTTGCGGCACCGTGTCTTTTCTCTGCGGTCATTGAAATCGGTGGAACCCGCACTCCACAGGTCTTTGCGCTGGTAAACATGTCCGGCAATCTTGCTGCCGCGGCTTGCCCGGTGCTGATCGGAATGCTGTTCAACTACACCAATAACTGGAACCTGGTGCTGGTGATCTTCGCGACGGTCTATGTCTGCGGGGCGATCTGCTGGCTCCTCGTGAACCCCAAGCGACAGCGGGAGCCGGAAAAAACTGTTGTCGGCGTCCCGGCGGCGTCTACGACATAACGGCAGGTATTCATCCCTGTTTCCGTGATTCACTGACGCCCATCGATTTCACTGCGGGGACTGAAAATTCCCGAAGACGCGGCAGACGGGGGGAATCGGGTTGACTACACTTTCTGAGTCCCCGGAATTCCTTTTCCAGATGCACCGCCTATGTCGTCGTGGATTCTTCAGCATTTTTTGAACCCTGGGTTGTTCTGGCCCGGGATGATGTTGCTGGCCGCGCCGATCATCATTCACCTGATCAATCGGCTCAGGTATCGGCGAGTGCGATTTGCGGCGATGGAGTTTCTGCTTGCGAGTCAGAAACGCAGCCGCCGTCGGATTTTTCTTGAGCAACTGCTGCTGCTGTTGCTGCGAGTCACGATGGTCTTACTCCTCGTGCTGCTCGTTGCTCGACTGATCTTCAATCCCGAGCAGCTATCACTGTTTCAGGGAGCCCGATCACACCACATCGTGATCATCGATGATTCCGCCTCGATGCGCGATCGTCTGGATGATGGAACCGTGTTCAACGTCGCTCAGGAAACCGTTCGACGAATCGCCGCCGAAGGTGCCCGTCGGCCAGGAACTCAGCTCCTCACACTCATGCTGATGAGCGAAGCAGACAAGGTTCTCACTGGCTTCAGCGAACGGCCAGTGGATCAGACGTTGCTCACTGACCTTTCCGAACGGCTGTCGACAATGGTTTGCAGTCATCAGGGAGTCGATCCGGCGGTCTCGCTTGAATCGGCTCAACGTCGACTCTCGGAGGAACGGACCACAATGAGAACGGTCCATGTGCTGTCGGACTTCCGCCGAATCAACTGGATCGACAATAAGACCGCGATCTCGGCCATTCAGGCACTCGAAGCGGCGAAGATCAGCGTGAATCTCGTCCGCTGCGTCGGTGACTCTCATGAAAATCTCGGGGTCGAGGATCTCGGTGGGGAAGTCGAAGTTGCCGCGGCTGGCGTCCCTGTCACACTTTCGGCGACAGTCCGTAACTGGGGGACCCGAGCTGCGACAAACGTCTCCGGAGCGGTCTTCGTGAACGGCAACCGCCTTCCACGGACGATTGATTTCCAGACGATTCCCCCGGGGCAGTCTTCCACTCAGCGTTTCGATGTCATCTTCGATAAGGCGCAGCCGTATACAGTTAAGGTGACGCTGCCGGATGATGCACTCGAAGTCGATAACGAGCGGTATCTGGCAATTGACGTTCCCGCGTCGAATCCGGTTTTGATTGTCGATGGTTCACCCGGGGCAGAGCAGGCGACCTATATTGCCGATGCACTGGCAGCCGATCGCAGCATTACCGGCTTCGCTCCGGACATTCGCACAGTCGAAGAATTCCGTCGGGCGTCACTCGATGACTACCACCTCGTCTATCTGATCAATGTGCCGGAACTCGCGCCTGATTCCATTGCCGCTCTTGAGAAGTATGTCGAAGGCGGCGGCGGACTGATCTGGTATCTCGGCGATGCCGTTCGCCCCAGTTTCTATAATGAGAAGCTATTCGCTCCTGATGTCGGTCTCTTTCCTGTTCGACTTGGTTCGGCACCAGAACGGGTTGATCCAACGACTGCCGGACAGCCACGCGAGCTGATCGAAGTGGGCCGGGACCCGCTGTTTGCCATGTTCGCACAGCAGGAGGTCCCGATTCTCGATCAGGTGTTCATCAACATTCTGTACCCGGTAGCGGTGGAAACTCCGCAGTCTCCGGTGATGGCCCCTGATGTCAAAGTGCTCGCCAGACTTGGGAAAGAGCCGTTAATGCTCGAACATCAACGAGGAGCCGGCAGGATCTTCACCTGTCTCACCTCGGCGGGGCCACTGATGAACCCTGAAGGGGTGAGTTGGTCGAACTGGGCGAATGGTCCTGCGAGCTTCAGCTTCGTCGTGTTGCAGCTCGATCTGGCGAAGCGATTCATTCGGAAGGATCGCTCGTTTCCGGAGCTTCCGACAGGCACCCCGATTGAGCTTTCGTTGAATCCTTCACTGTACCAGCCAGAGGTGAATATCCTCACACCTGATGATCACGTCACGCGACTGCAGGCGGTTCGGGATGAAGCGGATTCCAGTCAGCAGGATTTCAAGACGGTCTTTCGTGAAACCGATCAGCCTGGTGTCTATGGCGTGACTCTGATGGGCCAGGACCAGAAGCCGACGCAGCGCCTGTATGCCATGAACGTCGACCCACGGGAAGGCTCACTCCAGATCGCGGACGATGCCTCGCTCTTACGGGAGTTGGGCAACGACACACAGGTGCAGATCCAGAAAGCCGGTACCTTTGAATGGATTCGCAATGAGTCCCCCGGCTCGGAAATCCGCTGGCTGCTGCTCGTTCTGCTGGCGGTTGTCTGCATTCTGGAACAGATTCTCGCCGCTCGCCTGAGCTATCAATCGGCTTCTGTCTGAGCAAATTGCTCTCTAGAAATTGGAATTGCCTGAATTTGCCAATTTCACATAAGCTCCCCAACTCTCCGACATTCATGGATGAGGTCGAGTTGTGTTGCCCCGAAATTGTCTTGAGCAATGGATTGCTCCGGCCTTGCTGCTTTGTGGCATGGTCGCTGCGTTCGTGTCGTTAGCGTTTGCGACGACCGGGTCGCATGTCTTTTTAGCTCTGTCCGCCGGAGCTCTGGTTTTTGGCTTCTGTCGGGCCGGTTTCTCTTCCAGATCTCCGTGGCCGTGGTTTGCGCTCGCGGCATCCATGGGACTCGTTCTCGTCACTGCCGCGATTCCCGCTGCACTGGGGAGTGGGCTCGCCTGGTCTGTGCTGGCGATTGCGATTCTGTTCGCAATTCGAGTGCTTCAGCTCTCTTCCTCTGTCGTTGTGAAGGAGTCATGCGAGATGGAAACAGTCCCGGTCATCCTTCCTGTGAATCCTTCCGTCGAAGCGATCGCCGAACGGGCAGAGGTTCCTGCTGTTAGCAGTGAGCCGATTCCGTTCTCACTGGTACAGTTCGAGTCTGAGGAAGAGTTTGAAGACCTCGAATGCGAAGAAGACTGCGAGGAAGAGGAATTCGAAGAAGCCGGAGAGCGGGTGCTTCAGGCCTGGACCCGACGACGGCACGCTGAGGAAGAACGTCTGGAAGGCTCCGTCGTCGCTGAGTTTCATGCGAGCCAGAAGCAGGTGTACATTCACGTCCCCTTCCTGCCGGGTTTCGTCAGCCGCCCTCAGGCATTCTGCATGTGCGAGCCGGACCAGATCTTCTATGCCGAGTTCGACATCCTGCAAACCTACGGGGGACGCCTGACCGTCCGCCGCCACGGAAACTGCGACGAACCAGCGGAAGTCTCAGTCTCCTTCTCCATCACCGCTCCCACCATCAGCCGCTCGGCTGCATAGAGTGGTGGCACGCGAAAGTCAGAATCTCAACCCGAACTCCTGCGAAACTGCGCGCCCTGAAGAGCGTATCACCCTGCTGCAGCATTCTCAGTCCCACCCGCGGACCGTTAACGCTCGCAGCGCAGTGGCACGCAAGGTTTGGTTAACCCCGGTCCCCGGCAGGCCCTGAATTTATGAATCCGCATGCAACGATTAATCCGAGATGAATTGCGCAACTTGACTTCCAACAGGTAACCGGCCCACTTGTCAAGATTGATGGCTGGATCGACTTACTTTTCCGCTGTAGAATTAACCTTAATCTCCTTGATCTTATTTGAATCGCAAGGGAATCATGCGTACCGCGTCAAATTCCGTGACTCAATACAAAAACAACTATCTGAAGAGTGTGGTTGTGCGGTTGGACTACGAAACCGCAATCGATATCGCTGAGAATGGTCCTCCTGATCGATTTGTTCGCTCTCTCAAGAAAAAGTTCCCGAGTTTACAGCAGGTCAAAAAACGAGAGCAAACATTAAAGTTCAGCCCGAAGGGAATGGAGCGGGAGGTTCATGAGAAGTCCGAGTGGAATTTGTTGTCACAAGACAGGACCGCAAAACTCCATTTCGGGGCACAACATCTAGCAATTACATATTCCAAGTATAAGTCGTTTTCCGTTCTAAAGAGCGATTTTGAGACGGCATTTATCGCGCTACGCAACGAAAAACCCGAGTTGAGTTTTACGCGAGTCGGACTCCGTTATATCGATCAACTGGAATTTGATGAGGCAGACCCAACGGATTGGGGCGAGTATTTAATACCGGAGCTATTGAGCAGCTTCTCTCTGGCGGACGACAAGAGCACCATCTCTCGGGCATTTCATGTTTTGGAGTTTAACTACGGCGACATGAAAATGAAGTTCCAATATGGCATGCCCAATCCGGATTTTCCTTCGCCGATCAAAAAGAAGCTGTTTATTCTTGATTACGACGCGTACAGTCAAGGTGAAGTAGCGATCGACAGGATAATGAACTGTTTGGGGGATTATCACGCAAAGATTAAGCGATCGTTCGAGCAAGTTATTACTGATGGCCTTCGCGCGAAAATGGGAGGAGCAGATGGATGATGGGATGTTTTCTAGTGAATACTCGACGGATTCGGGCACCAGCGGGGAGTCTGATGAACCCACTGGGTCGGAACTTTCCGGCCCAAAAAAGAGTGGGTTGGAGCAAGAGGCTGCGTTAGAGCAACTCGAGGATCAACTCGAGGTGGAAGCCGTCCAGTATGGGGTGTCAAAACCACAAAGAGAAATTATTCGGGCCTTTCTGAGATGATCAAAGCATTTAGGGATCGCGGCGACAGAGTCCGTCAGGGCGACGTTATCGCCAACGTTCAACACATTGAAAAAGTGACTCGGACTGTCGAATTTGTAGAGATTTCTACGGTCACATTCCCTTTGGTAGTGGTTCTCTCTCAAGATTGCGACTTAGAGCAAGACTATCGAACTAGGCAATTTCATAATATTGGATCCTCCTCGGATCACGACAAGATTTTGGTCTCGGCCTTGGTCGCACCTCTTTATAATTTTGACCATGTGAAGCAGGGAGATCATCTCTCGGATC
Organism: Planctomycetota bacterium; assembly: GCA_023417655.1. Classification (GTDB taxonomy): domain Bacteria; phylum Planctomycetota; class Planctomycetia; order Planctomycetales; family Planctomycetaceae; genus Planctomicrobium. The sequence continues at coordinate 25,847 of JAEZFD010000036.1, forward strand.
TGGGTAGGAGATCTCAGAAACTAAACAGCGAGAGGGGACGTTACGTGAAGTCAAATCAGTCTCCCCGGTATCACTATCTCGAGTTCCCGCAGAATGTTCCTGTTGTGGATTCTGTCGTTGATTTTAAACACTACTTCTCAGTGAGCTTGGATTACCTGGCGGAGACGAAGGTAGATCACTTTATCTGCAAGATTGCTGAAATCTACCGGGAGGATCTGAGTCTAAGGTTTGCGAACTTTCTTTGCCGCATAGGTCTCCCTGATCCCGCATTGCAGTAGGAGTCACGGTCATCCAGGTCGGTGTGATGCAGTGATCGCGCCCGGCCGGAAGCGGGATACGCGCTATTCATGGCGCGGAATGACTTGGCAGAAATGCAGTCGCGTAGGCTAGCATGGCGAAAGCGTCACCCAGCTCTTGAGTGATCATTCGGAAGGCTGAGAGACGACGATGTCACGTTCGACAAGGCGGAACGATGCGGGCATGGGACCAGGTATTGTTGAATAACCGCCCACGCCGTCGGGGCCTCTCGTGAAGACCTTGGTTACTTAAGCAGCGTCAGCAGCATGGTAACAGGGGTGTCGGCCTGAATACTGTGGGGTGTCTTCGCTGCCATCTGGATCCAGGTTCCCGGTCCACTCTTCACCGTTTCTTGCCCCACCGTTATTGTCGCTTCACCCTCGATGATTTGAACGATCGCGGGGAAGGGAGCGACGTGTTCGGCCAGTCCGCTTCCGGCGGCGAAGACGAACAGAAGGACCTTGGTCTTCTCGTCATCTGATAGCACGACGCTCTTCTTGCCGGACTCCGGCAGTGGGAGCACTTCGGTCAACTGGCGGATCTGGTAATTGCTGTTTGTCATCAGAGCCCTTTCGCTCATTTTCAAAGGGCAGGCTTCTGCCGGCGCTCCAGTTTCAATGCAGCGGTGCATGTATGCGTCCGCCATACCTCTCTTCGGAGAGAACAGGCGGACGGATGTATGCTAAATGTTGAATCCGGGAGCGTGCGGTCGAGTGGCACACTCCCGGATTTCGAGTCGGGATGAATTCAACTTTCCATTACACCAATCAGCAGATCGGACTCAGATGCGTCAGATTAGCTTAAAGGTGCTGTATCGTTAGTGGCTTGAATTATGGGGGCTGGTGCAGGCTTTTTCCACAGGATCAGCGCACCAACAACTCCGGCTGTGATTGAGGCCATGAAGATCGCGATCTTCGAGGCCGCCTGATGTCCATCATCTGTGAATGCCAAGTCAGAGATAAAGAGCGACATCGTGAACCCGATGCCGCCTAAGGCCCCGGCACCACATACCTGACGCCATGTATAGGCATTGGGCTTCACCGCGACTCCGGATTTGACCGCCAGCCATGCGGCGACGACGAGGCCTAATGGTTTTCCGATAACCAGCCCGAAGATGATCGCCGCCATCAGGCGTCCGTTGCCTTCGAATGCTCCCATGGACCAGGCCACACCGGCATTCGCCAAGGCGAAGATGGGAAGTACCACGTAGCTCGACCATGGTTCGACGGCCCGGAGGAGCTTGTCAGTCGGCGACTCGATTCGCGAATAGATTGCATCGAGCGTTACTAGAACGTCTTCGGACGGCCCTGAACGCATGGCTTCGCCAATGTGTTCGTCTTCACGATGAATCAACGTCGCGGCCTGAGCCAAGAGAGCTGGCAGCTTGGCAGGCGGGAGGGCAGGGATCAATATCGCAAGAAGCACTCCAGCGAGTGTCGCATGGAGACCAGCCTCATGAAGAAGGAACCAGAGTGCGATGCCGCAGACCATGTACGGCAACGTCCGGTACACGCCAGCCCGGTTGAGCAGGAAGATAAATCCAGTCAGAACTCCGCTTGCAATGAGATAACTGGTGTGAAGCTCGCCTGTGTAGAACAGGGCAATCACGAGAATCGCCACGATGTCATCGATGATGACCGCCGCAGTGAGGAAGACTCGGAGTTCGATGGGGACCCGGTCGCGGAGTAGCACGATCATCGCCACCGCGAAGGCCGTGTCGGTTCCAATCGGAATTCCCCAGCCATGACGCAACTCTGGCGGCGCAATGGCAGCAAAGATCGCGGCAGGAAGCAGAATTCCCCCTAACGCAGAGACGACTGGCAGTGCCCCAGCTCTGAAGCTGGAAAGGTGGCCCACCGTGAACTCCCGTTTGATCTCCAGGCCGACCACGAAGAAGAAGACGGTCAGCAGGCCGTGGTTCACCCAGTGAATGAGCGAATGTGTGAATTCGGTCGTTCCCCAGCGAATGCCGAACGGAGTTTCCCACCAGGCGGCATAAGCTGGCCCCAGGAAGGAATTGCTGAGGAGCAGCGCGATCAGCGTCGCGAGTCCCAGCAGAAGACCAGAGGAGGGCCCCCAACTCACGAATCTGAACGCCGCTGACTGGATGCGGTGTCCCAAAGTCCCGAGCATGGCGTCAGCGAGCGAACTCTCGTCCCACGCTCCGTCGTACCGGCGGCCGTTGATGAAGAAGGAAGGTGTCGTCGTGACACCGCTCTGTGTCGCCTCTTCAATGTCGTTGGAGACTTGCTCGCGCGCCTCCTTGAGTTCAGCCTGCGGGATGTCGTTGGGCGATGGAACCCCGAATCGCTGCGCAATTTCATTCAGCTGATTCTGGGAGAGGCCGGGTCCGCACTCCATGATGGCTTCATGGATCTCCCAGAATTTGCCCGTCGCTTTTCCTGCGAATTCCGCGAAGTCGGCCGCCTGTCGGGATTTCGGGATCTCAGTTCGAGGGAGGTGGCGGAAGACGTAAGACATCCGGTCGCCGAAACGACTTCTCAATCGTTCTACCACCTCGTGAACCGCGTAGGAGCGGGCGCAGGCGTAACTTCCGTACTGCACCAGCACCATCTCTGCGTCAGGTGGGCCAATGATGTGGTCGTGTCGAACGTCGACGGGCGGTTTCAGCATCAGTCAGACTTTCTCATCATGAGGCAGTGAGTGTTCTGGCGGATCCTGGAGTCATCAGCGGACTCTGATCGGGCAGGGGAGACTCGGGACAATTGCGACAATTGAAGCCGATTGTGGACAAGCTCGGCCTGTCCTGCGGGCCGTTGAGTAAGTGAGTCAGGGGTGAGCAGCGAGGGGCCGCCGCCTGATTTCAGCAACGAAAATTGTCAGCATTTGGATCAATAATATTGGCAAGGTCCCGCATTTCCACCGCCCCTTTCGCTCCGCCTACGCAGAGCGAGCGGAGAAAGCGGGAAGATTCGCCCCATCGACTGGGAACTCATCCGTCTTGTCGCTTCGAAACTGGCTGCTGCCACTGAGGGCATTGCCTCGGAACCGTGGAAATGAAGAGCGATTGACGTTCCTCTTCTGAGATCCACGGTGCTGCACTGGTCTGTTCTCTCATTTCCTCGCAGACAATTCCTCGACGCGATCCGTGAGTTGACGGATCTGAGCGGCGAGTTCTGTGAGGGCGGTTTCCTGGAATTCATGTCGGGCCCAGACATATCCGAAGCCGCGATAGGACAGGAGCCCAACGCATCCCAGGACGGTCACGCCTGCGCCGGCGAGGAGGAGTGTGAAGCCTGAGGTCGTCAGCCAGCGGATCTCCTGCGGATTGCTGGCGGCGATGAGAACGGTGATGTACCCGAGGAGCATCAGCAGTGCTCCTGCGAGACTGACGAAGAGGGCAGATCGTCCGCGTCGTTTCATTCGAGTCATTTTTTCACCCAGGCGCTGACGGAGTTCCTTCAGCGCTTCGCCGCTGGGCTGCTCATCGCAGGCGATCAGGCGTCGGATCAAGCTCTGCGTCGTATCACTCTGGTTTGCCGGCATGGATCTGCTCCTGAAGAATGGCTGTGATTTCCTGACTTGCATGATGAAGCCGCGACTTCGCGGTCCCGATCGGACAACCGGTGGCGAAAGAGATTTCGGGGATCGACAGGCCCTCGAGAAACCGCAAGGTCAGCACCTCCCGATGCACAGGTGACATTCGCGACAGGGCGAAGTGAACCATTTCAGCGGATTCCATTGCGTCACTGGCGTTGCTTCCGACGGGCGGGGGAGATTGCCGTTGCTCCGCGACCTGCCGCTGGCGAGCTTCCTTCCGTATCGCTGTGACAACTTTTCCGTGGGCGATTCGGTAAACCCACGCCCGAAAGTTGTCAGGTGACCGCAGGGATGATCGCGTTTTCCATGCGTGCAGCCAGACTTCCTGGAGTGTGTCGAGGGCGCGCTCGGGGTCTCGCTCGAATCGACTCAGGAAGTACAGCAGACGTCTCTCAAACGCCTGCACCAGTTTCAGGAAGGCGTCTGAGTTCCCCTGCTGGAACTGTAGAACCAGAAATCGCTCGCGCACTCTGTCCACAGTGATGACGCCTTCTCAGAAGGAGACCCTGATGTCGAATTCCTCAGACACGGTTCGGAAGCCGGTCTGCTTCCTGCAAGCCTGACTCCCTTAAGAGTCGCACGCCAATCGCGTTTCGTTCAAAGGAAATTGGGGAGATTTCGGAACTGAGCCGGATGGTGTGAATGCTGATTTCTTCCGTCTGCCGTTCCGGGGGGCTGTCAGCTATCATTGAGAAGTCGATGGCCGCGGCGCGGTCGCTCTCTTTGTCTGGTCGGAACTGACGGCGTTATGGCATCCACTCTGTACATTGTTGACACGTTTTCTCTGGTGTTTCAGGTCTATCACGCGATTCGCCAGCCGATGACCGGAACCCGAGGACAGCCAACGAACGCCGTTTATGGAATCGTCGGCGACATTCAGCATTTGCTGAGAGACAAGCGACCGACGCATCTGGTCTTTGCGATGGAGTCCGCGGAGCCCGGCGAACGCAAGACGATTTACACCGAGTACAAGGCCAACCGTTCGGAGATGCCGGACGATCTCCGCCCGCAGATTCCGATGATCATGGATGTGCTGGCAGGGTACCGGATTCCCGTGGTGACCTGCCCAGGCTGGGAGGCGGATGATGTCATTGCCACGATGGCGGTGCAGGCGGCTGCGGCCGGGATCGACGTGCGAATTGTCAGCAATGACAAAGATCTGCGGCAGCTGATCAGTCCACGGGTGCAGCTCTATCACATTCGCAAGAAGCAGTTCATGGATGAGCAGCATCTGCTGCAGGACTGGGGAATTCGCCCGGATCAGGTGATTGATTATCAGTCCTTGGTCGGAGATGCGGTTGATAACGTGCCGGGTGTGCCGGGAGTCGGTCCCAAGACCGCACGCACATTGCTGGAACGGTTCGACACACTGGAAGCCGTTCTCGACAACGCCGATCAGGCGCCGGGGAAGAAGCTTGTTCAAAATCTGAAAGAGTTCCGTGATCAGGCGCTGATGAGTCGGGAGCTGGTGCGGTTGCGGACGGATCTCAAATGCGACGTCGAATGGGACAATTATCGGGTGCAGGAACCTGACCGCCCCCGACTGCTGGAACTGTTCACAGATTACGGATTTCGTCGGTACGCCGAGGAGATGCAGACCGCTCAACTGCCGCCTGCACGAACAGGGATGCAGCAGTCGCTGTTTGGGAATGACGAGGATCTTCCGTCGAGACCCCGGGCATCTGAGAGTGCAAAATCAACGGCCGACGAGCCTGAGGTTCTGCCGGTCATGGATCCCGGTGAGGTTCCACGTCACTGGGCCGTCATCGATACCCAGCCGGAGTTCGAGGCACTGCTGTTAAAGCTGAATGCCGCACCCAAGCTGTGCGTCGATCTTGAAACAGATGGCCTGAGCCCGATGGAGGACCCGATCGTCGGTTGGGCGATCTCCTTCAAACATGGGGAAGGGTATTACATTCCCGTTAAAGGGCCGCTGGGATCAATGGTGCTGCCGGCACAGACCGTCATTAACGGCTTGAAGCCGATTCTGGAAGATCCCAATCGCATCATCGTCAATCAGAACATCAAATTTGACTGGCTAGCATTGCGGGCCGCTGGAATCAACATCGCCCAGCACGGAGTGGATCCGATGATTGGCGATCATCTTCTCGAGGCCGGCGCCCGAAGCCATGGGCAGAATGAACTCGCGGTTCGCTACCTGAACCGGCGAATGATTCCGATCACGGATCTCATCGGCAAAGGGAAGAATCAGAAGAAGATGTCAGATGTCGACGTGCATGTCGTCGGCGAGTATGCCTCGGAAGATGCTGACTATGCATTGCAGCTGGCTGATCTGATTGAGGTCAAGTTGAAGGAGACCAATCTCTGGGATCTGTACTGGAATCTCGAACGGAAGCTCATTCCGGTTCTTGTTGAGATGGAATGGAACGGCATTCGGATCAATGCGGATGAACTGAAACGGCAAAGCCATTCCGCTTCGCAGCGACTCGAAGAGTTGATGACCGAGATTCACGCGGCCGCGGGAAGATCATTCAACATCGATTCCCCAAAGCAGCTGGCTCAGATTCTGTTTGAAGATCTGAAGCTGCCTGTTCAGAAGCGGACGAAGACCGGATTCAGCACCGATCAGGAAGTGCTCGAGAAACTGGCTCCAATGCACCCGTTGCCTCGACTGCTGATGGAACACCGGATGTTGTCGAAGCTGAAGGGAACCTATCTCGATCCGCTGCCGAGTATGGTCAATCGCAACACCGGAAATCTGCATACCTCGTTCAGTCAGACGGCTGCGGCGACGGGGCGTCTCAGTTCCAACGACCCGAACCTGCAGAACATTCCGATCCGAACGCCTGAAGGAAGTCAGATCCGTCGGGCATTCATCCCGTCGCGCCCAGGCTGGAAGCTGGTCTGCCTCGACTATTCCCAGATCGAACTGCGGATGTTGGCACACTTCTGCCAGGACGCCGCGATGCAGGAGTCCTTCCGGAAGGGCGAAGACATTCACGCGGCCGTGGCCGCGCAGGTCTATGGGGTCCCTGTCGTCGAGGTCACATCGGCACAGCGACGTGTCGCCAAGGCTGTGAACTTCGGCGTGATCTATGGGCAGACGGCATTCGGTCTCGCGGCGACTCTCGGCATCTCTAAGGAAGAGGCCGCGAAGTTCATTGATGACTACTTCGAACGCTATGCGACGGTTCAGAAGTTCATCGAGACGACACTGGATGAGGTCCGTCGAACAGGCTACGCCAGAACGATCCTTGGCCGCCGCCGCAGTATCGATGGCATTCGTCCACGTATCTTCGGCAATCTGAACTTGCCGGAACGAACCGCCGTGAATGCGGTGATTCAGGGATCAGCGGCCGACCTGATTAAACAGGCGATGATCAACGTCTTCGATCGGCTGCGTCGAGAGAATCACCCCGCCCGAATGCTGCTGCAGATTCACGACGAACTGGTGTTTGAAGCTCCGGCGGAAGAGGTGATGTCACTCGTTGCTCTCGCCCGTGAGGAGATGTCGACCGCTCTTGAGCTGAACGTGCCGATCGTCGTAGACGCAAAGTTCGGAGACAACTGGCTGGACACCCAACCTGCGGTCTAGATCGGTTTAAAGACCGCTGAATAATGATTATGTGGAACGTGGAGAATCACGCTATTCACATGCCGCGATCTGTTCGAGAGAAGATTCGATTTTCCGCACGAGTGCGCGGTTCCGGCATTCGTGAAGTTGGCGTTCCAGTGCGTTGTTCACCGCCGAAATGACTTCGGCCTCTTGTACAACACTCTGCTTGATCATGTCATTTGCGGCGAGCCAATAACTCACTTCGCACCATCTCCAGAGAGGCATATTCTCGCTCAGGTGACAAGCTGGCGGTGGGAAGCCTCCCGGGCCGCGACTTCCCGAAATGTAGAGAGAAATCAATTGCCTGGTTCGCCCACAGCGGCGTGCGATTTCCGCCTGGGTGACAAGATTACACTCGTCAACTTGCTCGACGATGGCTCCGATATTGGCGGTACTCACGTCATGGATCGCTGAGAGGACGGCGTCCAGAAAGCTCGTCGACTCGCGGCAGAATTCGAGACTGAAGGCACCGTGTTGGATACTGATCGTTGCATCGTCACAGCCAGCCTCAAATAACGCATTTTCGACTTCGGTAGTCAGTTCACGAACGCCTCCCAGAATGAGAGTGAATTCGTATTCATGACTGGGCATGCTGGACATTTCATCTCTCCTTTCACAGCGTTCTGGTCTCAACTTTTCGGGGGATGAGGACACTGGTCCACTTTTCTACGAATTTGTCGAGCGTGATTTTCAGGAACTCGCGGCGTGGACCAAACTGAAATGATGCATCCCTCTACGGTTGCGTGCGGACAAAGAAGCCGACCCCACGCGTGCTGTCCCGAAACGACAACTCTCCAACCGAGTTGCTCGGCATGCCTGACGGCGCCTTCGATGTGTTTGTCAGGATGCCTTGGCCGTGACATCTGTCTACTCTAGATCGACTGTTGACACGTGTCAACACGAGTGTTTTAGCGATTAATCAGCATGACGAGCCACAATCCCAGTTTGATCAGATCGGCCCAATTTACGGCGGCCGCATTGCCGGGCCGAATGGGTGGGGGCATGATTACGAGTGTCAGGAGGCGGATTCGAAACAGAGGACGGATCGTGTGAAAACCCGAACGGTTCGGGGCTAAAGTGTGAACAGTGTCGGCTGTTGAGCCCAGCCGGAGGCGATGCGTTTCTCCAGCGTGGACCACGAGGGAACTCCGCTCACTGCGTCTGCGGCTTCAACACTGGCGGCGCCGGTGGCGACGGCGGCCTGCATGATCTGCTGCGGAGTTTCTCCTCGCACCAGTGCGGAGAGAAGCCCGGCAATCGTGCAGTCGCCAGAGCCGGTTGTTCCGACGACGTTGGCCTGGAAGCAGGGCGAGTACAGCTCGATTCCGAGCCACGCGGCAGCGTTGTCTGCAACGGCGGCTCCCAGTGACTTCATGCGTTCCGCGTCAGAAGAACCATGGACATAGAGTCCCTGATCTCCCAGCTTGATCGCGACGACACCGGCCCCGTATTCGTGGCAACGGACCGCGAGTCGTCGCAACAGAGGCAGCGTGATATGCCGACTGGGGGTGAAGCCGCCATCGGCATCGAGCTGCTCATACGTCTCGCGTTCGAGCATGAACATCAGTTCGTCGATGCTCGGGCAGAAGAAGTCGACGCTCGGGAGTACCCCTTTCAGAATTGTGTTCCAGTCGGCGCGACCCGAGTCGGACTGGGGATCAACCATGCAGAGGTCGAGCGAAACAGTGAGTCCCTGTGACCGCACGCGGCGGAGCAGTGAAACCAGTTCCGCGCCGTTATTCTCGCGGATTCGCTGCATCAACGGCGGATAGCCGAAGTGGAACAGGCAGGCTCCCTGCAGAGATGAGTCCTGAACGTCCGCCGCTCCGAACGTGTCATTCGCGCCGGGGCAGTGCAGGAAGGTTCGGTCGATCCCCGGCGGGTTGATCACGATGGAATAACTTGTGATCTCATTCGGGAGCCGGACCATGCCGTCGGCCAGTTCCGGAGACTGTGCCTGCAGCAAGCGAACGATCTCTTCTCCGAACAGATCCTGCCCGATTTTTCCGATGAGCCGGACCGGGGTTCCCAGTCGATGAAGTGCGAGTCCGGTATTGGAAACGGCACCGCCCGTCGAGCGAACAGCGGGACCGACATGCACAAGACGGCCGGGACGCAGATCCGGTTCTTCACCACCACTCTGGGGATGCTTGAAGGTGGGAATCACATCCAGACAAACGTGCCCTGCGACGACGACTTGACGCTGTCCTGCTGACATCGAGCGCTCCAGTAAATGTGACCGCTATTGGCTAGATTCAGAATCGGGGCCGACTGTGATCAGGATCGCAGTGGTCAAGATGGTCGTCGGCCCCAATTGCTGATGTCGTTACTTCCCTGATTGACGGTACGCATCGAAGGGCGACCGTCGACTGTTCTTTCTGCGATACGAGTGCTGCAGTGAACAGGGCATGCGTTTCAGCAGCTTCCTCAGGGGTCGCACAATAGAACGGCTGCTTCATGCCGTCCCGTCCATGAGCCACTTCATCGCAGAATGCGGCCCACATCTGCAGGATGGAATCGCTGAAACCGAATTCAAAGATACCGCCGGTGATCACCGGATAGGCCGACACGTGCGGAGCGTCCTGCACCTGCCAGACCTGCGGTGAACCGCTGGCATAGCTCATGTACGAGAGCTGCTTTGGATTCTGGGTGCTGTACTTTGCGCTGAAGTCGGTTCCATAGATGTTGAGGAACCACGTATTCGCATGGCCTGGGGCGATGCGCTTCGTGGAGATCACCATCGGGAATTGCTGGTCAGCGGTCTCGACTTCACAGGCGAGTGTCGCGTTGTCCCAGGTCTCGCAGGGGACGAGTTGTCCGCTGGCATTGGGACGCTGCGTTACAATGTTTGAGAGCAGTGCCCGAACGTTCTTGGGACGCCAGCCGGCTCGCAGCGGGACGTGCATGGCGTGCATGCCGAGGTCACCCATGCAGCCGTATTCGCCGTTAACGTCGATCATCCGTTTCCAGTTGATCGGCTTCTTCGGATCCAGATCGCTGGAGTGCCAGAAACCGGCTTCGACTTCGATGATCTTTCCGAAGCGGCCTTCCTGTATCCACTTAATCAGCTGGAATGCCCCCGGATAGAACGGGATTTCGGAAGAACACCGGACCAGCGTCTTCGGGTTCTCAGCAATCGCGGCATTGATCTTGGCGTTCGCGGCCTGATCAATCCCGAACGGCTTCTCACCCAGGAGGTGCTTGCCTGAGGCAATGATGTCGCAGTAGATCTGCGCATGCAGATTGTGTGGCACGGCACAATAAATGGCGTCGACATTGTCGTCGGTGAGCAGTGACTTGTAGTCAGTTGTTGCGCGGGTGACGCCCGGAACCCGATCGGTGAACCAGGCTGTTGCCTGTTCGTTGGGGTCGCAGACCGTCGTAATGACTGGAGCCACATCTGTCTGGGCGAAGTGGCACCAGCGGCCAATCGCAGAAGCAAATTCCCGGCCCATCAGGCCGCAGCCGATGACGCCGAATCGAATCGGACGACGATTACTCATAAAGTCCTCAATGGTTCCGAAGAGGCGGAACGAAGTAGAAGCACGCTTAAAAAAACTTGCGAAAACCGATTGGGAGGGCGTGGCTGGAGCCTCCACCCTCCCTGCAATGAAATCCCCGGAGGCGGTGCCGGTTACTTCGCCAGGAACTTGGAGGCTTCTTCGACAGTGGCTCCGTCGTGAACGACAGCCATCAGCGCCCGGGTGATGCCAGCTGGGTTCGAGTGCTGAATTACGTTCCGGCCATAGACGATCCCGGCGGCTCCCTGCTTGATCACTTCGACGGTTCGGGCGAGCAGTTCCTGATCGCCCACTTTTCCACCGCCACGGACCAGCACTGGGATATCTCCGGCGATCTCGACCACTTTGTGGTAATCCTGAGCGTTGTCGGTTGGGTCTGCCTTGATGATGTCGGCGCCCAGTTCACAAGCCTGTCGAACCAGAGGGACGATTTCGTTGACGTCCCCGTTGACCATGTATCCGCCGGCCTTTTCGTTTGGCTGGAAGACCAGTGGCTCGACCATCAGCGGCATCCCGTAGTGATCGCACTCTGGCTTGATCTTGAGGATGTTCTGGATGCACTGGTCCGCGACTTCCGGCTCGTTTGGAATCTGGAACAGGTTGACCACCACGCAGGAGGCATCCAGACGCAAAGCCTGCAGAACTGGCTGTTCAATCATGCGGCTGAACAGGGTGCGAGGGAGCTTCTTCCCGTAGACGTTGGCGACGTCGGTTCGCAGCACCAGCGATGGCTTTTCACGGCCAGCGATCGACTGCAGGTAAGGAGCCTGTCCGACGGTCAGCTGAATCGCGTCCGGAGCAGCTTCGACCAGTGTATTGACGGCAGCTTTGATGCTTTCGAGACCGGACAGGAATGCGAGCTCATTGAAGAAGCCGTGATCGATTGCCACGTCAAAACAGCGGTTTGACTTGGCATTGAACAGACGCTTCATTCTTGCAGACTTCATTTCAATCACTTTCAGTTTTAACAGTCGTGAAAAAATCTTGTTGATTCGTGGGAGTCGGGAGAGCGGCGACTTGCGATTGATTCAGGATTCAATTGCGGCGACGACGACTTCCGTATCCCGATCGGCCAGCGAGCGGCGATGGCTGCGGGCAGGAGCTTCGTCTGTGACCAGAGTGTGAATCGATTGCCAGCCGGCGAAGTTCACCGCGGCGGGCTTCTCCCATTTTCGGGCGTCGGCCGCGAGAATGACCCGATCACTTCGTTCGACGATCGCCTGCTTAAGAGCGGCTTCTGACAGCTCGGTCGTACTGGCACCGGTCTCGGCATCGAGGCCGCTTGCGCCGATAAAGCCGAAATCGAAGTGCAGATGGGAAAGCCAGTCGAGGGCCAGTCCACCGACGACGGCCTGACTGACCGGACGGTATTCCCCGCCGAGGCAGGTGAGGCTGGCTGCTGATTCCCCAACTTCAATCAGCAGCCGGACTGAGTGAGTAAAAATGCGGATGTCTTTGCGAACAGCCAATAACCGACCGAGTTCAGCACACGTCGTCCCGGCATCGAGGTAGACGACGCAACCTTCCGGAACGAGAGCGGCAGCGGCTGCTGCGATGCGTCGTTTGGCCTGTGTTGCTTCGCGTCCCCGACGATCGTATGTCGGTTCTCCTCGAAGGGAGTCTCGGTGGACGACACCGCCGTGAACCCGAACGATCGCTCCCTGTTCTTCCAGCTCCACAAGATCGCGGCGCAGGGTTGAACGCGACACGCCCAGCTTGATCTGCAACTGCGTGACGCTACTGCTGGGGTGTTTCCTCAGGTAGTCGAGAATCTGGCTCTGGCGGGTATGACCGAACATGAACGAATTTGAACAAAGTGTTCAAAGGGAGTCAAATGTCATTCCGCTTCGCAAAGGACGCTCACGGCAACTTCCGCACAAAGAGCCGGTTGACGAGCTGTTGTTTCGGCAGGAAGATCACGCTGGAATGAGCGCGGCGGCAGAAATTCTGTTTCCCGGCAGCCGCCGCGAGTGTTGACCTCGAGGAGAACCTGCGAATGGCGGAAAAAACGATCTTCAAACGCATTCTCGACAAGGAGATTCCGGTCGAGCTCATTCATGAAGATGAGCAGTGCGTGGCTTTCCGCGATATCAGCCCGCAGGCCCCGGTGCATGTGCTGGTGATTCCCCGAAAGGAAATCCCGTCACTGATTGAAGTTCAGGAAGAGGACAAGCCGCTGCTGGGGCATCTGCTGTTCACCTGCCATGAACTCGCCGCGAAAGAGGGTCTCGACAACGGTTATCGAGTCGTCATCAATGCCGGGCCTGACGGGGGGCAGACCGTCTCCCATCTGCACTTCCACGTTCTCGGGAAGCGTTCATTAACCTGGCCACCGGGTTAGTAGTGTCTGCTTAAGCAGCTTGCGGATCCGCGAGGGCGCAGGCGAATTCCAGGCGGACGCAAACCTTCCCATCAACGGAAACTTTCCCTTTCAGGAAGTAGGCGTTCGTCAGTTTCTCGGTCAGTTCAACCTCAAACTCGAGCGTCTTGCCGGGCGTGACCATTTTGCGAAACTGGACGTTGTTCACTCGGGTGACGACCGGTACCTGACCTTCCGCTGGAGGAAACTGGGTCGCGATCAGCACGGCTCCGGCCTGAAACGCCGCTTCCAGCTGGATCACACCGGGGAGGACAGGAAACGCCGGGTAGTGCCCTTTGAAGAGGTCGAGATCCTCAGCAATCAGCTTTCGGGCGACGATACGGGTTTCGGAAAGTTCTGTCACCTCGTCGAGCCACAGGAATGGATCCCGATGCGGAATCAGTTTCTCAATTTGTTGACGATTGAATGGAAGCTGATAGGAGGAGTCTGGCATCGCTGGAAACTTGTCAGTCAGGCGGTCGGCGGAAAATTCTGCTCCAGGAGCAGAGATGTGCGGCGATCGTAGACTTCCTGTGCGATGCAGACAACTGCCGCTGCCACCGGGGGATCCCCCAAATGCTTATGAAAGCGGCCTTTCGGAGGCGGCGTCCATGTCATACAGTCCTGCGGACGCCTTTCCGTTGCCTTGACGGAGCGCTCTCTCGTTGGGCGGGTGACACACGCGAGCAGAAGTGAGACGAAGCTGTCGCTTCTATCAGTGTTTGCGGTGAGTTGGCCTGACGTGGAAATGCTCGTGGATCAGGGATTCTTCCTGCTGTGGATTTCACTCCTTGAGCCGGAATACGGGATCATCAAAAATGAGTGTTCGAGAGCAGATCAAACCAGTGACCGCAAGCGCTCTCACCGAGGCTTCCCTCGCAAAGCAACGCGTGTCGATGAGGACCGGAATGAACTGCAACGCATATGACTGGCTGGGTGCTCATCCTGTGAATACAGGGGGAATCCGAGGGACACGCTTCGCCGTCTGGGCCCCAAACGCCCGTGAAGTTTGCGTCATCTGTGACCGGAATCAGTGGACGCATGGCCGCTTTTATCTGAACTCGAGCCCTGAAGGGGTCTGGACCGGAACCATCCCTGAGATGCGTCCCGGCGAGACTTATAAGTTCAGCATCCGCTCTCAGACAGGGGCCATTCTGGAAAAATGCGACCCATATGGATTTGCGGCAGAGGTCCCCCCACAGACTGCCTCAATCGTGACCGACCTGAGTCAGTTCCACTGGCATGATCAGGAATGGCTCGATCGTCGGGCAAAGACGAACTGGTACGAGAAGCCGGTTCAGATCTACGAAGTGCATCTCGGCTCATGGCGGCGTCCCAAAGACGGACGAAAGTATTTCAGCTATCTCGAACTCGCCGACCAGTTGATCGAATATTGCCTCGATCTCGGGTTCACACATCTGCAGCTGATGCCGATTACCGAGTACCCATTCGACGGATCATGGGGATATCAGTCCACCGGATACTTCGCGCCGACATCGCGGCACGGGACCCCGCAGGACTTCATGACATTTGTCAACAAGTGCCATCTCGCCGGGCTGGCCGTGTTGATTGACTGGGTTCCCGGTCACTTCCCGACGGATGCGCACGGGCTGGCGAACTTCGACGGCACGGCACTGTACGAACATGCCGACCCGCGACAGGGGTTCCATCCGGACTGGAATACCAACATCTTCAACTACGGTCGATTTGAAGTCCGGAACTTCCTGCTGTCGAGTGCGCGGTTCTGGTGCGAGAAGTATCACGTTGACGGGATCCGCGTGGATGCTGTCGCCAGCATGCTTTATCTCGACTACTCACGCAGTGCAGGGCAGTGGATTCCGAATCGGTTCGGCGGTCGAGAGAATCTGGAATCGATTCAGTTCCTCAAAGACATGAACACGATGCTGCATGGAGAGTTCCCTGGCATCCTGACGATTGCTGAAGAGTCGACTGCCTGGCCGGGTGTCTCCCGCCCGGTCTACGACGGAGGACTTGGGTTCTCGATGAAATGGGATATGGGCTGGATGAACGATACGCTGCGTTATCTTCGCCGCAATCCGATTCACCGCCGTCATCACCAGAATGAACTTTCCTTCCGGTCGATGTACTGCTTCACTGAAAACTTCGTGCTGCCCCTTTCGCATGACGAAGTGGTGCATGGGAAGAAATCACTGCTCTCACAGATGCCGGGTGATCACTGGCAAATGTTCGCGAACCTGCGGCTCCTGCTGGGGTATCAGGCGACACTGCCCGGTAAATCACTCGTCTTTATGGGAGCCGAATTGGCTCAGTGGACAGAGTGGAATCACGACGCGGAACTGGACTGGCCGCTCGAAAAGATTGATACCCACGCTGGGATCAAGCGATATGTCAAAGACCTGAATCACCTTGTCATGAATCAGCCGGCTCTGCATGAGCGGGACTGCAATCATGACGGCTTCTGCTGGATTCAGGCGGATGACGCGACAAACAGTGTCTATGCCTTCTGTCGATTCTCAAAAGAGCTGAAGGAAATCATCCTCGTCGTTCTGAACATGACACCAGTTCCGCGATCCGGGTATCGGGTCGGTGTCCCTAAGTCAGGGGAATACCGGGAGATCCTGAACAGCGACGCGTGGATGTACGGGGGAACCGACGTCGGCAGCGGCGGCGGTGCGACGACGACATCCGATCCGATGCATGGTCAGCTCCAGAGTCTGGATCTCACCCTGCCACCGCTGGGAATGCTGGTACTGAAATACGCCGGTCCTAGCCGGGAAACCGTGAAAGCTCCTTCCGCCCGGTAGAGCAAATTTGCTTTCCCTCGTCTCGGCGCGGTGCGAGTTTCGATGGCAGAACGACTGAATTCGGCTTAGCAATAACGGGCAGACCAAGAACGAAACTGCCTGGACAGGTGGAGCGCTGGCTGGCGGGCCCAAATGTGATACAGGAGGCGACTTCGGATCGGCAGATTCTGCCGGTGCATTTCTATTTGCGCGAAAATCTGTCCGATTTGTGTCGGTTATACGGAAGATTGTGTCGATCTCTTTCCAGCTTCTCGTGAGAATCACGTCACCAGTTCTTCAACCATCCCGGACGCAAGTCCTCCACTTTACTGATCCGCTGCACGACAGGTCTGCTGTCTCACGGCGGCGATCAGGATTTCCGCCGCATGTTCACCCGTGTGTGGCTTGTTCTGTTCTGGGCCTTCAGCCTTTTGCTGAATTGCGGGCTCGCCTGCGCTCAGTCTCAACCGCCGCGTCGCATGCCTGATTTCTCCTCTTCCAGCTCAATCGAGGAAGAGGCTGGGGGTTTCGCGGAGTCTCCATTCTCTGATTCGCAGGAAGGCTTCCTGCTTGAGATGCCGGACGACGAATTGACCATTTTCCGGTTGGGGGACCATTTTGAGGAGTCCACCACGCTCGAACTGGTCCAGTATCCCTTCGAGTTTTCCGCGGCGGATGAGATCATTCCTGAAGAGCCTGAACTCCTGCCGCCATCCGGGACAATTGCTTTTCTGAAGCACCAGCTGGCATGTCTTCCGCAGGATCAGAAAGGGCTGAAATTCGGAGACACCACCGTTCTGGCCACGGTTCTGCCGGACGTTGGTGACGATGGATTTGGCATTTCGACATTTAATGCCAAAACGTCGCTCTTCTTCGGTCAGATGCCACTCTTCCGAGTGGGGCCCCGGTTCGGCTGGCATCAGCTTTCCGGGCCGCAGAATTTCTATGCTCCATCTCATCTGTTCGATGTCGGGGCGGATTTCTCATTGATGCTGCCACTGTCATCCAAGTGGAGACTGATGACAACGGTAGGACCCAGTCTGTTTACTGACGGACAGAATCTCACTTCCAAAGCGTTGCGAATCACTGCCATGGCAATGGGGTTCTATAAATGGAGTGACACAACGACGCTCGCGGTCGGAGTGGTCTATCTCGATCGACAGGACATCCCGCTGCTGCCAGGTGCAGGCGTGATGTACCAGCCCAATGATCGATGGAAGTTCGATATTTTCTTCCCCCGTCCCAAGATCTCTTATCGCCTGACATGGCGGGAAGATCGCGAGCACTGGGCCTATCTCGCCGGCGAACTCGGAGGCGGTACGTGGGCCGTCGAGCGGACGAACGGAGCTGAGGATCTGCTGAGTTACCGTGACTTCCGTCTCGTCACGGGTGTTGAGCAGTCAGGCAAGCAGTCACTACGGTGGCTCGTCGAAGGGGCCTATGTTTTTGGTCGGGAACTCGAATATGAGTCGCCCGGCAGCAGCTTCAAACCTTCGTCGACCGGCATGATTCGAGCGGGAGTCACCTTCTGAAAGCTCGACTTCTCGAGCAGTTTGCTCTCCCGAGTGCCCGTGCGCAGTGTGGCTTTCGGAAGCAAAAGCACTGTCTCCTGCGCGGCGAGGACGGGGCCAGATCAAAAAGCAACGTGGCCTCAGTCGCTTATTCGCAGAGATGCCAGAAGTTGTGTGACACAGAAATTTTCCCCGGGGCGAATTGCCATTCTTTTGTGGTCCTGACCGCAGGTACAATTGCGGAGTCTGATTTTTGGCGGCCGATGAGCCCTTGGGGGCAGATGGTTCGAGAACTCTTACTCCGTTGTTCGGTTCATGATGAAGATCACGGCAGCCACTCAGGACGTTTCTCAGACCTCTGACCAGGGGGACACTGCGCCTCGTCAGTCGCGTCTCTCGGCGTTCAGCGGCTATGTCGAGCGGATGTTCCTTCTCTTCTCGGTTTACACACTCTCGATTGGACCGATGTATTGGGAATGGGTTGGTGCTCGCGAAGTCACGCAGAACCTGTGGATCGCGGCCTTCTATGAACCGCTACGAAGGTTAGGAATGGCATTTCCCCTCTTTGGCGAGTGGCTCAACTGGTACGTCCGACTCTGGATCCTTTAGAGATCCTGAAGCTCCTTGATCGATGCCCAAACAGGATGCCTAAAAAAAGCCCTGCCTTCCGTAGGGAAGACAGGGCTTCGGGATTTTGAATCGCATCCTCAAGCGAGGAGGTGATTACTCGAGTTCTTTAATGCGGATGTTCTTGTACTCCGCCCACATTGGCTTGCCAGCGTGCAACTGCAAAGCGAGAACTCCTTCGAGCAGATGGAGTTTAGGTTCTTTGTCGGTCAGGTCGATGAGCAGGCGGCCGTTCAGGTAATGACGGATATTGTTTCCCTTGGCGATAATGACAACGTCATTCCAGTCGTCAATTTTCATCAGCTTTTCGAACTCTTCCTGATTGATCAGGTCGTCTTTGATGACCTTGCGTCCATCAGCGTCCCAGACCACTTCTTCACCGACATTCACAATCCGTCCGCGCTTGCCCCCTTCGTCATAGATGAACCCACTGACGTTTGGAAGCTTGTTCTCGTTTCGGATCTCGTGCTGGTAGCCTCGGACCACCCAGGGGTTCTTGGGATTCCCCTCGGTGATATGCTTTGACCGGTACTGAATTCCGGAGTTGTTGGTTGCGTTGCAGCGGAAGGAGAGCCGCAGTTCGAAATCCTTGGTCTTGCCATCCTTCCAGATGATGAACGTGTTTCCGTTCGCTGCATTATCTGGAGTCGTTTCACCGTGGATCACGCCGTCTCGCACGCTCCACTTGGTTGGATCTCCATCCCAGCCACTCAGGTCTTTTCCATTGAAGATGGATTTCATTCCGGCTGGTTCTGGCGGTGCTTCACGCGGAGCATCAGCCAAAGCCAGGCTGGAAATCGCCAGCATCGAGAACAACGTAACTGTGCAGCGCAACATGTTCGGAATTCCTGAAGTGAAGGATTGGATCAAGGTAAGCAGTCAAGAAGCTGTCAGCCAATTCTGGCCGCAATCCTGCCGTGGATCCTCTGACGGCTCGATCAGAGGACGTCGAGTCAGCTTTCTCAAAGTGTCCATGTGAGGAGTCACAGGGTCAAGACACCCGGCATCTCAATTCGGTTGATCCGTCTCGCAGGCCATCAGGCGTTTCACTTTTGCGATGCGAGTCCGGAGCGGCGCGGAGCAGGGGAGTTCCAGAGAGGGCAGACGCTCTATCGCGTCGGCAATTGTGCGGCCTGAGTCTGATCAGCAGCGGATTTCACGGGTGCGGCCTGGACATGGGCAGCTTCACCGTCCTTGTCCTTGTTCATTTCAATCTCGACTTTCTGGCCTTCATAAAGCCGGTCCCCCGGATTGCTGATGACGATGGTCTCCGGAGCCAATCCAGAATGCAGTCCGACATCACTGCCGATGCTTCCTTCGATTTCCACTTGCTGCAGATGGACGATGTGATCTTCATCCAGCGTCGCGACATGGGTGCCGTCTGCATTCACAATCAGCGCACTTGCCGGAACAATGATCGGTGGTGACTGGCGGTTGATCGCGAGTTTGACCTGCACGTAAGAACCGGTTAGCAGTCGGTCATTTGGGTTGGGAACCTGAATCTCCGTCAGCAATGTACGGGTGGCTGGGTCGATCGCTCGACTGGTCCGGGTGATTGTGCCAATGAATTTCTCATTCGGTCTTTCACGCACGATCAGCTCGGTTTCAAGCCCCACTTCGACTCCGGGAGCGTACATCTGCGGAACATGAATGAAGACTCGGACAGGATCGGTCTTCGCGATGCGGAACAATGGCTGAGCATTGTTTGTTCCCGTCGTCACCAGTTGCCCGAGCTGAATCGAACGCTGAGTGATGGTCCCGGCGAATGGAGCATAGACCTTGGAAAAGGACTGCAGCTCGGTCAGGCGCTGGACATTCGCCTCGCCTGACGCGACATCGGCTGCCGCAGCAAGAACGGCTGCTGCGGTTGTATCCCGATTCTGCAACCGCTCATCGTACTCCTGCGGGGTAATCGCTTGAGTTTTGATCAGATTGGCGTAACGGTCAAATGTCGACTCCGCGAATCTCGCGGCCGCCTGAGCAGTGCGAAGTTTTGCCTGCAGCTGCCCCAACTCCGCCTGAGCCTGCCGCAACTGCTGATCAACTTCCGGAGTGTCAATTTCCGCCAGCAACTGGCCTGCGGCCACTTCGTCCCCAATGTCGACGTTCCAGCTTTTCAGATATCCCGTTGTTCGGGCGTAGACCGTCGTCTCTTCGCTCGCCTGAACATCACCGGGAAGAATCGTGATCGCCTGCGGAGGAGCCTGGATTGCCTTCACGATCTGCACGCGGGGCAGTGCAGTCCGCAGTGACTCTGTCTGGGCATGAATCTTTTCCAGGTGCGTTTGATAAGGAACCCATCCGATCCAGAAAGCACCTCCCACTGCTGATGCCAGCAGAGCCAGCAACAGTGTTGTTTTGAAGAATGACAGCTTCGGAGTCGGCGGGGGATCCCCTACGAAATCGGGATCGTCATGGTCCATGGGCGGCTGCACCGGAGAAGGCTGAATGATCTCAACGGCTGTGACCGAGAACTCGGTCGTTGCTGCTGAAGTTTTGTTTGGAGACGAGGTCGTCGAAGTGGTCATGATGCGGAGACCTCAAGATTGGCAGGAGGAACTGGCGGGGTTTTGCGAAGGATTGTGTAGACAACCGGCACAAAAAACAGAGTAGTGAGCGTCGCGAGGCAGAGACCCCCGATCACCGCTCGACCGAGAGGAGCGTTCTGTTCTCCCCCTTCTCCGATACCGATCGCCATCGGCAGCATTCCGATAATCATGGCAAGAGCGGTCATCAGAACAGGCCGGAGTCGTGTTACTCCCGCTGCCCAGGCCGCGTCATGGGCCGACTTGCCCAGTTTTCTCTGATCATTTGCAAATGTGACCAGCAGGATTGAGTTCGCGGTTGCCACCCCGATGCACATGATGGCCCCCATCAGCGAGGGGACATTAATCGTCGTGCTGGTGAGAAACAGCATCCATAGAATGCCGCTCACAGCGCCGGGCAATGCCATCAGAATAATGAACGGGTCTGTCCATGACTGGAAGTTGACGACCATGAGCAGATAGACTAGCACCACCGCGAACACCAGCCCGAATGCAAGGCCCTGGAAGGAGCTGTTCATGCTTTCCACCTGTCCACGGACCGTGATGTTTGTTCCCCGTGGAAGGTTGGGCCGCATCTCTTCCACCAGTTTCAGAATCTGGTCGGACACCCGCTTCAGGTCGGTCCCGTGAACATTCGCCAGTACATCGAAGCTGACAGCAATGTTATGGTGAGTAACGTTGGTCGGGCCGATGCCTCGTTTGACTTGGACCAGATTTCCCAGCAGCTGCGGACTGGTGGCCTCAGGCGGAGTCACCGGCGTGTTCGATAACGATTCCACAGAATCAATTTTCACCTGCGGAGTCTGCACGGCAACGACGTATTGAACGCCATTGCGTGGGTCGAGCCAGTAACTCGGGGCTGCAGTTGCAGTTGATGCAAGTGAAACCAGCAGGTCACTGGCGACTTGCCTCTGGGACAGACCGAGCTGGCTCATCATGGTCCGATCACTGACGATCTCCAGTCGAGGCGTCATCGGCACCTGATGCACATAGACGTCCACCGCCCCGGGGATCTTCTGAATCTCCTTCTTCAGTTGCTTGGCGATTTCATAGTTCGCCATCATGTTGCGGCGCGGCCCTACTAACTGAACATCAATAGGGGCCGGGAGTCCGAAGTTGAGGATCTGTGTTGTGATGTCAGGGGGCTGAAAGAAGAAGGTCAGTTCAGGGAATTCCTGATTCAGGACTGACCGCAACTTTTCGATGTATCCCGCTGTTGGCGAATGGTGTTCACTGAGCCGGATCAGAATCTCTCCATCAGCTGCCGACATCAGCGAGCCATCGCTCATCGCGAGATTGATCCCACTGTTCGGAATCCCCATGTTCTCGACAATCGTGACCAACTCGTCCTGCGGGATGAGTGTGCGAATGCGTGCAGCCACCCGACTGAAATATCGCTCGGTTTCTTCAATTCGAGTCCCGGCCGGAGCCCGCACATGCAACCGCATCTGACCGGAGTCCACCGTCGGAAAGAAGTCCTGACCGATCAGGAAGTACAGGCTGCCAGAGAATGCGACGAAGCAGGCGAAACAAACCGTCACCAGAAGGCGATGTCCCAGCACCCAGGCCAGGCAATAACCGTAGACGTGTTTCAGGGCATTGAACAGAACATTGAACTTTTCATGAATGCGCCAGGCGATGTCTTTTTTGACCGCGCGAGGTGAGCCTTCCGAGACACCGCCATACAACTCAACTTCCGAGTTCAGCAGATACTGGGTCATCGTCGGAACGAGTGTCCGGCTGAGGAAATAACTGGTCATCATCGCGAAGACCACGGCCAGCGCGAGTGGGATGAACAGTGATTTCGCGGCACCCGTGATGAATGCAACTGGAACGAAGACGATACAGATCGACAAAGTTGCCACGAATGCTGGCACGGCAATCTGCTGGGCCCCGTCGAGAATCGCATGCACGAGCGTCTTCTTCATGTGCAGATTCCGGTGAATGTTCTCGATCTCCACCGTGGCGTCGTCGACCAGAATTCCGACCGCCAGTGCCATTCCTCCCAAGGTCATCACGTTCAGCGAGTACCCCAGGAAGTTCAGCAGAATAATGGAGACCAGAATCGACAGAGGAATCGAGATGATCACCACCAGCGTGCTGCGCCATGATCCCAGAAACAGCAGGATCATCATCCCGGTGAGCAGCGAGGCAATTGCTGCTTCAACAACAACGCTTTCCAGCGCTGCCCGAACGAAAATGGACTGGTCGGAAAGCAGGGTGATCTGCAGTTCCTTCGGCATCGTTGAAATCAAGTAGGGGAGCCGATTCTGCACTCCTTTGACGATCTCGAGTGTCGATGCTCCGGCTTTGTAGATGGGCTGCAGCACGCCTCGCTGGCCGTCGACTTTCACGATGTTGGTCTGCGGGGGAGAACCGTCCCGGACGATAGCCACATCCCGCACATAGATCGTGCGGCCTTCGACAGTTTTGACAGGGAGGTCAGCGATCTCCTGCAGTTTGTCAGGACTGCTCACGACCCTGACGTTGTACTCCTGCATGCCGATTTTCGCCGTTCCGGCAGGCAGAATCAGATTCTGCGAATTGATGGCCTCGGCCACATCATTCGCAGACAGCTTCCATGCATAGAGTTTCACTGGATCGATATCGACCATGACTTGTCGCATCGTTCCCCCGTAAGGATAGGGGACCTTCGCCCCGGGAACACTCGCCATCCCCGGGCGGAGCTGCGTCGTCGCCAGGTCAAAGAGCTGTTGTTCGTTCAGCCCATCGCCCCCGAGTGAAAGCTGCACGATCGGGACATTAGATGCGCTGTACCGCATGATGTTCGGCGGTGGCATCCCCGGCGGCATATTTCGCATCACGGTCTGGCCGGTCGAGACAGTCTGTGCGACGGCCTCGTTGATGTCCGCCCCCGGCTGTAAAAAAAGTTTGACGACGGCGATCCCGTTCAGGGACTGGCTTTCGATGTGCGAGATTCCGCTGACTGTCGAGACCAGCACCCGTTCAAAGTTCCCGACGACGCGAGTCTCCATGTCGTCCGGCGAAATTCCGGTATACACCCACACCACGGCCACCACCGGGATGTCAATTTCCGGGAAAATATCTGTCGGCATCCGGATCGCGGTCACGGTGCCGAGAATGGCGATCAGCAACGCCATCACCACGAAGGTGTACGGACGTTGTAAAGCAAGGCGGACAATCCACATGGGCGAAGTCAGTTCGGTTCGGCGAGGGCTAAATCAGGGAGGGGAAAAACAGGCGGAAAATGGGAGAGTAGCAGTGGGGTGGGGGGGACGTCAGCAAACGGAACTCAGGAAAGAACAGTCGCGGGCAGCTGCTCCCCCAAATCAAACGGATTCTCCGGTTCCTGTCCCGGAAGGTGTCGTTGTTTCCATCTCAGCAAGCAGGCTCGGGCGTGTTCCCTCAAATGCAATCCTGCGAGGACTCCGTCGCCTGCTTCAAGTGCATCCACAATAGGAGTATGTTCATCCGCCCGAGCGGCCAGGTTCGGCTGACTTCGCTGCGCGAGATGCACCCGGACGCGTGTTTCAAATCCGAGCGAGGACCACGATTCCATTAACAAAGAATTTCGGGAGTGAGCCACAATTGAACGGTGGAATTGATCGTTGAACTTCGCATACCGCTGTTTGTCCCCTGAGAGTGCGGCCTCTCTCAGCGTGGCGAGGATTTCCCGCAGGTCTTGCACATTGCCTTCTAAATGAGGCGCTGCCAGTTCAGCGGCGAGCTGCTCAAGTGCTCCCCGAACTGTGTAGGCCTCCTCCATCTCACGATCCGTAATTCCCCGCACATACGTGCCCCGATAACGCTCGGACTCCACAAGTCTCATCGTGTGAAGGGCTTCCAGAGCCTCGCGAACAGGCGTCTGACTCGTCTGGAACTCCTTGGCAATCTCGAGTTCCCGCAGTCGGGTCCCTGGCGGCAAAGTTCCATCCAGTATCCGTTGTTCTAGAACGCAGCGAATGCGATGGCTGTTCGATTGGCGCGCGGACATTCAGGTGATTCCTGCGGGAGAAGTAGACATCGCAGGCGCTGGAGTACGGCTCAGGCAGCACTTCTGATCCGCACATCAGGAGCGAAGTTCCATCTAAAATTATCGATAAGCCCGGCCGTGGCAATCGTTTTTTATACTCGCCAGCCAAAAACTCCCCGTTTTGGGGGAATCACCGGAGAGCTAGACACGCCTAGAGTTGCGATCGATACAACTCGGCAAACTGGACCCCTGTAATGCCGCGGTCTCAGGTGAAAGAACGAATTCCGGAAGAGGATGCTTGCCAGACACCGCGGCCCTCACTAACATCCTCCCTCTCGCGGAACACGCTTCAGACCAACTGCTGATGCGAACGACGCGAGGCTCCTCGACATCGAATAGAAGTCAGGAGAAAAGTCGGAAATCGGGAAACCGTCTTCCGCAGCAAACGGGGGTATAGCTCAGTTGGTTAGAGCGCAGCTCTGATAAAGCTGAGGTCCCAAGTTCGAATCTTGGTACCCCCATTTGATCTGGTCAGGGGATCGAAGCGGTCCGGTCGATTTTGCACCGGTTCACTTCGATCCCCTGGCTAATCTCCCGGGGACGTAGCTCAATTGGGAGAGCACCGGCTTTGCAAGCCGGGGGTTGTCGGTTCGATCCCGATCGTCTCCATTTTTGCGGTCAGTCGACCAAGTCGAGTGTTGAAAGAAATTTCAGCCGGATGGTTGACTCCCGTCGGACGGGTTGTTTATCCTGTTCGACCCGGCTGAGTGATGCGGCGGGTTTCGCCGGTGCTCAAAGGCTGGGATTGGTAAGAGGGTAGCCCGAAACGGCCTTGAAAACTTTCTTGCCGAGTCGGTTGACAGGAGAAACGGGGACGATAAGATCCCGAACCCCGCGGAGGACTGAAAGGTTCGCCTGGGAATGAAGGTGTTCGAGAGAAGTTCATCTGGAAGGAATTCTGGGTGGTTTTCTCTCGCACACTGAGAACGCAAGTTTGAGTGCGAGGCACGTCTAGTAGCGTGCAGGAGTCTCCTTCGGGAGATGACGATCTTTGATAATTTGGTGGATAGATGCGTGGCATCTGGCTTTGCAATTTTACGCTGCCAGTGTTGACGAAATGGGTTTCTGACCTTTCGGGGTTGGGGGCTTGTGGAGTTGGTGCTGGGAGTGAATTGGATAAGCAATGCCGATCTCTTGAGGAATGATTGCACGCCTGGCGTGCGGCGTTTCAGTGAAAGCTGAAGCAGAAATCGTTTAACGGCTCGATGTGATATCGAGCCGAAGTGGTTTGAGCCGTGAAGAAGTTTCGCTGTTGAATCGAGCAATTGATTTGATTGCGTGGCTGAAATCATGGTGGTCAAGCTATTAAGGGCACATGGGGGATGTCTTGGCGTCGGTAGGCGATGAAGGGCGTGGAAGGCTGCGAAAAGCTTGGGGGAGC